>NZ_CP021235.1:3407692-4089231 GCF_003585765.1 Pontibacter actiniarum | reverse complement strand
GGCCAGGATGCGGTTCTCGCCGGTGATGGGCACAATATCGGCCGCGATGCTTACCACGAGCAGGTCCAGCAGCTTGTAGGCCTCTTCCTGCTCAATGTTATTCTGTATACAGAAAGCCTGCAGCAGTTTGAAACCCACCCCACAGCCCGAGAGCTCTTTGTACGGGTAAGGGCAGTCAACGCGCTTGGGGTCCAGCACCGCCACTGCCTGTGGGATATCCTCGTCCGGCAGGTGGTGGTCGCAGATAATGAAATCGATGCCCTTCTCCGAGGCGTAGGCCACCTTATCGGCAGACTTTATGCCGCAGTCAAGGCTTATAATCAACGTGAACCCGTTTTCTGCAGCCCAGTCTATGCCCTGGCTCGACACGCCATAGCCTTCTTTGTACCTGTCCGGGATGTAGAAGTCAATGTTGGAAGTATAGTTGCGCAGGAAGCCGTACATCAACGCGACGGAGGTGGTGCCGTCCACATCGTAATCGCCATAAACCAGAATCTTCTCGTTGCTGTGCAGCGCGTTGTTCAGGCGGTTTACGGCCTGGTCCATGTCCTTCATCAGGAAGGGGTCGTGCAGGTCCTGCAGGGAGGGGCGGAAAAAGTGCTTGGCTTCGTCGAAAGTGCAGATGCCGCGCTGGCAAAGGATAGAGGCCAGTGTAGAACTAATTTTCAGCTGCTCTGCAAGCTGCTGCACCACCTCCACCGGTGCCTCCTGGCTAATTACCCACCTTTTCTCCATAAACTTACTGCACTATACTTGTTCTCCCGCAAAGGTAGCTAAATTAACATGATTTCGGGTAGCGGCCTCTTTCCGGGCGCGCACGCTTTGCGGTTATTTTCGTACTTTTGCCTGGTATAACAGGAACAGCAGTGAAACGATTCAGACAGTTTTTTGAAAAGTATAAGAATTATTCGCTGGACCTCATTATGTATGGGTTCTTCATCGTTTTCTTACTTATACTCTTTATCTTTTTTGGCTAGGCCGGCCTAGTTGAGCGCGTCTCCGCGCAGCTTCCGGAAGCGCTTGCGGGCCTCTGCCGCGTAGATGCTGCCCTGGTGCTTTACCAGCAGGTCGTTATAAAGCTGCTGTGCTTTCTCCTTCTCCTTCAGGTTCTCCTCATAAATATAGGCCATACGGTACAGGGCGTCGTCGCTCAGGATGTCGTATTGCGGGTTGCCTACTATTTGCTGCAGGTTCTCGACGGCTTTGCCAAACTCCCCCCTCCGTTCATAAATGGAGGCTTTTTGGAAGTAGATCTCGTCCGTCAGGCTATGGCCGGGGTATTTCTGCAACATGACGTCCAGCGCGGTTAGCGCTTCCTGCATTTTATTCTGGAAGATGAGCAGGTCAATGGCGGCGTACTCTTCCATCGCTACCGTGGAGGTGTCGAGGCCGGTGTTATCGGTGATGAGCAGGCTCAGGTCCATGGCGTCGTTGGCGATCTCACGGCTGGTGGCCAGCTTCAGGATGTCCAGGTGAGCCTGGGCCAACTCAAAATCACCCTTATAGTAGCTTAAGCGGGCATTGCGCAGCTTCGCCTCATGCCCGATCGGCGTTTCCTTCTGTGACTTCTCTACCTGCGAGTACAGCAGCGTGCTTTCCCAGGGCTCCCCCTTCAGCAGGTAAATATCGCCAAGCGTCAGCTTGCTGTCGGCCACCAGGGCCGGGTCAGCGCGGGGCATGCTGATGGCCTCCTGTAGCAGCGCAATGGCTTTCTCCTTATCATCCAGGTAAAAGGCGTAGAGGCCGGCCATGTGCTGTAGCACCTCCACCGTCTCGGGTCTCCGGCCCACCTCGTTCAGCAGCGCTTCGTAGTCAGCGATCAGCGCCTGGATTTTCGCCTGGCTCACCGGAAAGGTATTCTGCACCTGTGCCTCCCGCGCATTTATCAAGCGTTGCCGTGCCGGCAGGTAGTACGGTCCCTCCGGATACTCCTCCACAATGTACTGAAAGGCCTCGATGGCTCCCTGGTAATCATCGTTCTTCAGGCTGATGGCCCCCAGATCCATCACACGGGTGCCGCCGCTACGGGTGCGTTTGTCCACCGCGCGCGCCTGCATGAGGGCACTGTAGAAGTCCTTGCGCTGAATGTAGAGCCAGATGAGCATTTCGTTGTAGGCAAGCTTATCGGGGTTCTGCTGCACCCGCAGGATCAGCTCATTCTCCAGCAGGTCGAAGTTCTTTTCCTCCTGCAGGCTGTTCTGCAGCCTGCTTTGCACGTAGCCCAACTCGCTCTCGTTCTCCTGCAGCAGGTTCAGCACCTCGGGTATCAGCTTATCTGTTTTCTGCCGGTAGGCGTACAGCGCAATCAGGGGGCGGGTATAGGCCGCTTGGTCGTTGCTGAGCTGGCGCCCGCGTTGGTACGTCTTTTCAGCATAGTCGAACAGGTCGTGCTGCATAAACACGTTCGCTACCGCGATCACCGCTTCCGGGCTTATATTCTCCAGTAGCCTGTCAAACTGCTTTTCGGCGGCCGCCTTATCGCCGCTCGCCTGGTACACCAGCCCCAGGTCTACTTCGTAGCCCGGGTTGCCGGGGTAGCGCTTCATCGTCTTCCGTACCAGCTTCTCGGCCTCTTTGTAGTCGCGCCGGGCCAGCAGGGTCTTCAGGTAATCCGGGTACACCACGTGGAACAGCCGCTGGTCGTTGATCAGCTTTGCATACAGCGCCTCGGCCTTGGCGTAATCACCCTGGCTGAAATACTCCCGCGCCAGCTCCAGGTCCTGTTGCTGCGCCTGTGCCGCCGGAACCGCAAACAGCACCAGCAGGGAGAGCAGTAAGCTATAAAGTATCTTCATCCGCATAGTTCTCTAACAACGACAGGCCCACCATCTTTTGTGTGCCTTACCTCTTAACTATCAATATACTGATTCAGTTTGTTTTTGGGGGTGATTTATACTTTGGCCATAAAAAAAGAGCCACTCTTTGCAGGAGCGGCTCTTTTTGCGACAGCGCGTGTGGACTAGAAGAATCGCACGCGGTTATCTGTAATGTCAGACTTTTCTTTGATAGCCTCGAAAGCGTTGCTCTCTGCACGGCCGGAGCGCGTCATGCGCATCTGCTCCTTCACGTTAGAGAAGTCGTTGATCTCCGGTGCCGGGGTCATGTTGGTCAGCTCCACGATCATCACTCCGCCCTGGCCTTCGAATGGGGCTGTGCGGCCTCCTTGCTTCAGGCCAAAGGCTTTACCTACTGCCACTGGCTCTACACCCAAACCTGGGATGGCGGCAGAAGCGAAAGTTACGTTGTCAGCAGACTTCACCATGGCATCCGGACCGTAAGCCGCGGCAATCTGATCCAGCGATCCTTTCTGGCCGTTCAGCTTCTCCATGATCTGCTTCGCCTTCAGTTCGCTGCGCACAGCGGCAGTCAGCTCATCTTTAACGTCTTTGATGTCGGCATAGCCTTTCTCACGCTTGCCAGTCAGGGTGGCTACCACAAACTGGTCGTTGATCTCGTACACTGGCGACACATCGCCCACCTCGCTATCTTTTGCATAGGTCCAGCGCACCAGCTCACGTGCGTTTGCCAAGTTGTTTACCAGCACCTGGTTTTTACCGATGTTGGCAGACTCCTCTTTCACCAGGCTCTTATTTTGCGCTACATTCTCGCGGAACTCCTCCGTGCTGCTGCTTGTACCGGCCAGCTCGTCGGCGATGGCATAGGCGGCATCACGTGTGGTTTCGCTTGGCTCAATGGTGCGTACCACAGAAGCCACTTTGTAGGTGTTGTTCGTCTTTGGCTCGGTTACCTTCACAATGTGGTAGCCGTACTCTGTCTCTACCAGGTTGGGCAGCAGGCCTGTACCGTTAGAGTTGAAGATAGCCTTCTCGAAAGCAGGCACCATCTGGCCTTCCGGGAACCAGCCCAGGTCGCCACCGCGGGAAGCAGTGCCGTCTGTGCCATACTGTGCCGCCATCTGGGCAAAGTCAGCGCCGCCCTTGATCTGGTTCAGCACGTCCTGCGCTTTTTCCTTAGCAGCAGCTTTTGCCTCTGGCGTGTCGTTTTCCGGGCGGATCAGGATATGGCTTGCTCTGGCCGCGCTCTTATCAGCCTCTTTGGCATCTATCACCTTGAACAGTGCCACAGAGCCGTTGTTGTTGTACGGCCCGTATACCTTGCCCTCCTGCAGCGGCAACTGCTTGCGCAGCTCCTCCGGCAGTTCGCCCGGTGTGCGGTAGGTGCCGTCATAGGCCACATCAGAGTTCGCATTCACAAACGCAGAGTCGTTTGGTGCGCTGGCAAACTGCTGTGTGATGGTGGCGATTTCTTCGTTATAGTATGTGCTGTCTTCCTTAGAGGCTGCTACCGGAATGGTCACGAACTCGATCGTGCGGCCATCCTCTACCTTATACAGCTCTTTGTTGCGCTCGTAGTAATCCTTCAGCTGGGCGTCTGTAACCTCTACCGCAGAGTCGGAGATAGTGAAGAACGGCACGTACAGCACCTTCATGCTTGCAGCGGCGTTCTGCGCCTTGTAGTAGTTCTTCGCCTCGGCATCTGTGATGTAGACAGTTTTGCTCAGCAGGTTGGCATACTTGCCCTGCAGGCGGTCTGCGGCGATGCTCTGCTCGAAGTTCACCCACATCGGACGCGTGCCGGTCTGGTCCAGGTTCTGCAGGTACTGCACCACCTGGCTGCGGTCAAACTCCCCTGTCTGTGGGTTTGTGAATGCCTGCATTACGGCCGGGTGAATATTATTACCCTGCACCATGTCGGCCAGCTCTTCGTCTGTTACCTCCAGGCCCAGGCGGTCATACTCCTTCTGTAGGGCAATCTTAAAGATCAGCTGGTTCCAGGCCTGCTCACGCAGCATCGCCAGTTCACCTTCGTTGGCGGCGCGGCCTATGCGGTTCTCGTAGTCTGCCTTTACTTGCTGCAGCACAGCGTCAAACTCCTGATAGTCGATTTCTTCGCCGGCTATCTCGCCTACTACGTTCGCATCGTTACCCAGCAGCCTTGAGTTTGGCCCAAGCAGGTCACCGCCTACTATGAAGACACCAAGGCCTAAGGCAATAACGCCCACAGCCCAACCAGACTTCTCTCTAATCTTGTTAATTAATGCCATTCTTTATTTAACTTATAAAAGGATTGTGCAAAATAAGGTTAATCAGGCTAAAATTCAAAATTTTTATCCCTTCGTTTAGCTTTTGGCATCTGCCTGAAAATCTGCGTTTTTTAGCAGCTTCACAGCGTCGATGCGGTTCTCGTCCATCGTCAGGACAGTGATGGTGAAGGGAGGCACCTCTACTTTATCGCCCGGCGTCGGTATTTCCCCTATTTCTGAAAAGATCAGCCCTCCCAGCGTTTCGTAATCGCCCTCGGGCAGGCCCAGTTCATACTTTTCGTTCAGGTAGTCTATCTCATGGCGGGCGCTCAGAATGTAAAGCCCCTTCTCCGGGATAATCTGCTCCAGCAGCTGGTCGTTTACATCGTACTCATCCTGTATCTCCCCAAAAATCTCCTCTATCACATCCTCTACAGTAACTATGCCAGAGGTGCCGCCAAATTCGTCCACCACCACGGCCACGCTGCGGTGCTCCGACACAAACTTCACAAACAGCTCACTGGCCAGCATACTCTCCGGCACCATACTAACCGGCGACAGGATCTCTTTTATACTTTGCGGCTGCTTAAACATGGCCAGCTGATGGCAGTACCCGATGATGTTATCGATGCTATCCTCGTAAACCAGGATTTTGGAGTGGCCCGTACTGATAAACGCCTCCCGCAGCTCCTCCACCGAGCTCTCCACATCCACGGCCTCCACCTCGGTGCGGGGCACCATGCACTCGCGCACCTTCACGGTCTTGAACTCCAGCGCGTTGTGGAAGATCTGCGGGTCTACCTCCGGGGCGTGCTCCTGCTCCGGGTGGTAGAGGCGGTTTTTGATGAACGCATTAAGGTCTGTAAAGCCGAACACTGGCTTCTCCTCCGAAAACTCGATCTTGAACACCTTCTCTGCCATCCATTTGCTCAGGCCCACGATCAGGTACACCACCGGCCACAGCAGGTAGTACATCAGCAGGATAGGCACGGCCAGCACCTGCAGCATTTTGTTGGGGTTGATGGCAAAGAGGCTACGCGGCAGGAACTCCGCTGTAAGCAGCACGACCACCGAGGCAACGGAGATCTGCAGCACCAGGATCAGGAGGTTGAACTGCAGCGGCTCGGGCAGGTAGAGCGTGAGCAGCTGGTGAAGCACCCCCGCGATGGCGAAGCCGTAGAGCACCAGGGCCAGCGTGTTGCCGATCAGGGCGGTGCCCAGCAAGCGGGCCGGGCGCTGCAGCAGGTGCCACAGGATACGGCCAGAAAGCACGCCGTTTTTATCGCTCAGCTCGATCTGAATCTTGTTTGCGGCCATAAACGCCATCTCAATGCCTGAGAAAAAGGCCGAGAACAGCAACGCAACGAGCAGCAGTATGATCTGACTGGGGTCTATCATGTTAAATCAGGCACAGCAGTTTTCTAGGCGCTGTCTTTCTTCTTGGTGTAGCGGTAGAGCATATAGAAGACAAAGCCGACCATAAAGAGCCAGTAGTTGCCCAGCACGTCATCCTCTACAATGCTGCGGTGCACACCAATGACCATGGCCACGAAAGCCAGCGACAGCAGAATCATGTAAACAAGCCTTCGGTTCATTGCTCGTTGAAGTTAAACTTACCCGTTACTTTTTTGATGGAGTACCTGGACATGTCCTGGTTGGCCGTGAGGCCCGTTCCGGTGAGCACCTCTTCCGGCGTGGTGATCCTGACGAACTTATCGGTGAAGATCTTGGCTTTGCTCCTGTCCCAGAAGAGCTCCTCCGTCTCCAGCTTTTCCTGCTTTTTCAGGTTGTTCACCACCACGTTGCCCCGGGCGGTGTACATGTTCTTGTTCGGCTCCTGCTTGCCGTAGTTCCCGCGCAGGGTAGACTCCAGCTTTCCGTTGTCGTCGTAGAACTCCACGTAGAAGCCTTTCGGAAACACGCCCTCGCCCCCCTCGAACTCCTGCTGCACAGGGGCCTGCAGCTTGATCATCAGCCTGGCTGAGTCGCTGTAGAGCGTTGTCACGTCATGGTTCTCTATCGTAGGGCCAGTGTAACGCTCTTCCTCGTCAGGGTTTTTGATATCCCGTTCGCACCCGAGGCTAAACACTGCCGTTAGCACCAGGGTTAGCCCGGCTATCCATCCGTTTCTCATGCGCATCTTAAACTGCGGTTTCTGTGAAGTTAGCAATTTTTGTGCTAATTGTTTCCGGCCTGCGGCATGGCAGGCATGTACCATAAAAAAAGCCGCTCCAAGAACGGCTTTTCACATTTAGCTATACTTGTTCTATTCTATTCGCCGCTTCAGGAACCAGCGGCTGTTCACGGTGAAGCCCAGACCAAACTGGAAGTAATTTTCCTTGATCAGGCCCTGGTCCGTGGTGCCGCGCTGCCCATAGCCGAGCGATATGTTTAACAAATATAAATCATAGATAGTGCCACGGCCGATTGGCAGCGTAAAGCCTGTCGTCACACCCATGTCTTTTATATCCTCCCCGTTGAGGTGATACTGCGTGTCGTTGTAGTAGAGGCCGCCACGGTAGGTAATGCGCTTGAAGTAACTGTCGATGGCGTTGGCGTTCGGGGTGTACTCTGCCCCCAGGGCCACTTTGTAGCTATCCTGCAGGTTATCATTGCTGCCGTCCAGGCCTTTGAACTTAGACCACTCATAGGTGGTAAAGTCTGCCGCGACAGTAAGGTTGTTCCCGTTGTCGAGGCTGATGCCGGCACGCCAGTTGGCCGGCAGGTGAATGGAACCGTTGATGGTGTCTTCATCGGCGATTATGTTCCATGGCGTCGCATTGGCATCGCGGCGCTCGTAGCTTACGTCTCGCTCGGCATCCAGGTCGGTGGCAAAGCTGTAGACACCGCCTGCGCTCATGAACAGCTTGTCTTTCAGCTTGCGCCTGTAGTTAGCGCCTGCCCGGAAGAGGAAGTCGTTGAAGGAGGTGCGGTCCACGCGGATAACATTGATATAGTCGGTTCCAGCCTGCTCCGGGTCCACCACTTTGCTGGAGGTTTCCAGCACGGTGTTACCGAACACGTACGAAGCGCTACCGCCAACGGTAAAGCCGTCGAACAGCTTGAAGCCGTGTGCAAAGTACGCCTCTGACAAGCCCCCGTCGCCCACATAGGAGC
This sequence comes from Pontibacter actiniarum, assembly GCF_003585765.1. Lineage (NCBI taxonomy): Bacteria > Pseudomonadati > Bacteroidota > Cytophagia > Cytophagales > Hymenobacteraceae > Pontibacter > Pontibacter actiniarum. The sequence continues at coordinate 4,081,070 of NZ_CP021235.1, read as the reverse complement.
GTTTTATACTTGCCAGCGGGTTGCCTTCCACCTCAGAAGAGGCGTTAATCTCGTAATTGACTGTTGAGTACGGGCGCAGGCCCACCGCAGAACTCCAGCGCTTGGAGATCGGCACCACCAGCGACAGGTTGTACAGGTTACCGTTACCGTCCAGCTGCGAGGCATCGGCGCTCTCCACGTTCTTAATCTGCCCGGCACCGCTCATATCAAAGTTGGTGATGCTGTTGTAGTACAGCAAAGCCGGGTTTGCCGTATTAGGCTGGTAGCTGTTGCCGGCACTGATCCCTGCTCCTGCCATACCCGCCCCACGTATGCTGCCGTAGTTCTCGTTGATCTCCCCTATCCCATAGCGGGAGTAAGGCGTATTGCCGATAAGCTGCGCCTGTGTTGTGTGCGCCAGGCATAGCGCTGCGAAGCCTACCAGTACTCGGAGTGTCTTATACATTATGTGTCAATATTCTGTGAAGCCCGATCAAGACCAATTCAGGAATTACAAAGATGCGTCCTTTTAAGTTACTTTCAAAAAATCCTGCATCGCCTCCGCAAAGTATAACCACCAAATCCGGGGCTTTTTCGGCGTAAGATTGGATCAGCCCGTTGAGTTCGGCCACACTTCCGGCCAATACGCCGCTCTGGATGGATTCCTGCGTAGTTTGCCCGGTCAGCGGAAAATTTTCATCAATTTGCTGTACTAACGGCAGGCGCTGGGTAAAAGTATGCAACGCCCTGAATTTCATCTGCAGGCCTGGGGCGATGCCGCCGCCGTGGTACCGGCCCTGCGCATCCACGAAGTCGTGCGTCACGCAGGTGCCTGCGTCAAACACCAGGCAGTTGCGGCCCGGGAACAGGTAACTTGCCCCCACGGCGGCGGCAACCCTGTCGGCGCCGAGCGTCTGCGGCGTTTTGTAGAGGTTTAAAACAGGTAAGGCTGCCTGTGGGGTAAGCTCCAATAGCTTACCTGTCACAGACAGCCTCTCCTTTATACTTTGTGCGTTGGCGGCCACCGAGGCAACTATGGCATGGTCAAAAGTTTGGTTTAGCAGGGCCGGCGGCAGCGTTTCCTGCCCCTCAAAATACCCTTGCTTCACTATGGCTCCCCCTTCGAAGAGGCCGTACTTTGTGCCGGTGTTCCCGATGTCGATGGCGACGTTGCGCATGTGCTTACATGAAGTATTTCAGCTGGATCACTTCTTTTTCGGTCAGGTAGCGCCACTCTCCGCGCGGCACGTCCTTCTTCGTTAGTCCGGCGTACTGCACGCGGTCCAGAGATACCACGTCATACCCCAGGTGCTCGAAAATACGGCGCACAATGCGGTTACGGCCAATGTGGATCTCCAGCCCCAGGAACTTGTTAGACTCACCCAGGATGGCCACATCGTCTACCTCGGCTTTGCCGTCTTCCAGCTCCACGCCTTCCGCTACTTTAACATAGTCGGCTTTGGTGATTGGCTTGTCCAGCTCTACCTGGTAAATCTTCTTGATATTGTTGGATGGGTGCGTCAGCTTCTGCGCCACCTCGCCGTCGTTGGTGAACAGCAGCAGGCCTGTGGTGTTGCGGTCCAGGCGGCCCACCGGGAAGATGCGCTCTTTAGAGGCATTCGCCACCAGGCTCATCACCGTTTTGCGGCCCTCCGGGTCATCCGTCGTAGTCAGGAAGTCCTTTGGCTTGTTCAGCAGCACGTACACCATCTTCTCGCGGCTCAGGAGCTTTTTGCCGTAGTACACGTTATCGGTAGGCTGCACCTTGTAGCCCATCTCGGTTATTACCTCGCCGTTTACCTTGATCTCTCCCGACTCAATCAGCACATCCGCCTCGCGACGAGAGCACACGCCCGCATTCGCAATGTAGCGGTTCAGGCGAACGGTACCGTCACTTTCCTCTTCGCGGTTGCTCTTTTTGATGCGCGGGTTATCCTTGTAGCGGCTCAGGTTGTAGTTTGGCGTCTTCGGCTCTTCCTCGTTACCACGGAAGCGGTCGCCGGAGCGGCCTTTGGCGCCGAAACTCTTGCCTCCTCGTTCGCCCCTGTCTTCTCTGAACCCACGCTTCTCGCCAAACGAAGGCTTGCCCTCGCGGCTAAAGCGGCGGTCATTGTCGCCGCCTCTGCGGTCGTCACGACGGTCGGAGCCATAGCTGCGGCGGTCGCCATCCTCGCGTCTCGGGCGGTCGCTGCTGAAAGAACGGCGGTCGCCACCCTCTCTCCTATCGCCTCCGAAAGAGCGCCTTTCGCCGCCTTCGCGCTCACCGCCACGGCGGTCATCACGTCTGTCAGCGCCGAAGCTTCTTCTGTCGTTGTCGCGTCTTTCCGGCCTGTCTGTGTTGAAGGAACGACGCTCTCCACGCTCTCCACCCTCTCTTCTGTCGCCTCCGAAAGAACGGCGCTCGCCGCCTTCGCGTCTATCGTTGCCGTAGCTGCGACGCTCTCCACCTTCTCTCCTGTCGGAGTTGAAGGAGCGGCGCTCACCGCCTTCTCTTCTTTCAGCTCTGTCGCCGCCATACGAGCGTCTCTCGCCACCTTCGCGGCGATCAGAGTTGAATGAGCGACGGTCTCCGCCTTCGCGTCTGTCGCTGTTGAAAGGCTTGCGGTCGTTATCTCTTCTATTATCCCTATCTCCGAAAGAGCGGCGCTCACGGCCTTCTCCCCCTTCTGCAGGTCTTTCGTACTTGTCTCTTCTGTTAAAGATTTTTTTGCCTTCGCGGTCGTTGCTTGGCCTATCAGAGCGGTCTCTGTCAGCACCTCTTCTGCCTGTGCCCGCGTTATCGCGATCAGGCCTTTCATTAAATTTTGCCATTGCTATGTAGTTATCGATGCAGTATCGCTACTGTACCTTGGTTGTGCAGTAATAATGGATTTGGTAAAACTATAGTTCAATCCCGATCGGGTGTGTAAACTAGTCGGCAGACTCGCCAATGGTGTTCTCTTCGGTAACGAAGTCTTTTAGTTGCGGAAGGTCTTTGAGATGGTTAATGCCGAAGTAGTCCATAAACTTCTGCGATGTGCCGTAGAGCACAGGGCGCCCGATGGTATCGGCCTTGCCTTTTATTTCGATCAGCTCTTTCTCGAGCAGTTTGTGTACGGCATAGTCGCAGCCCACGCCACGGATCTGCTCCATCTGGCTGCGGGTTACCGGCTGTTTGTAGGCAATAATTGCCAGCGTCTCCAATGCAGACGCTGACAATTTTTTCTTTGACTTGTGCTTCAGGTAAGTACTTACCGTATCCTGGTACTCCGGCTTGGTCAGGAACTGGTAACCGCCCCCGATCGCGTAGATCTGGAAGGCAAAGCCCTGCGCTACCAACTGTTCGTTTATCGCCTCTACGGCCTCCAGCACGTCACTCACCAGGATCTCCTCCATTCCGAGCGACTCCTGAAGGCAGCGCTGGATTTCCTCTATACTGATTGGCGACTGGGCACAGAAAACGAGTGCCTGAATATGGTTTTGCAGAATATCCAAGGGGTAAAAGTACTAATCGTTACGCTGAAGTTTTGCTTCGATGGAGTGCTGTGTATGCGGCACGGCACGCAATCTCTCTTTTGGGATAAGTTTGCCTGTTACGATGCAAACGCCGTAGGTTCCGTTTTTAATGCGGATCTGAGCATTCTCTAGCTGCTGGATGAACTTCATCTGGCGTGAAGCCAGCTGGTTCAAGCTTTCCTTCTCGGCAGTGTCCGCACCATCTTCCAGCATTTTGGATTGAGAGGCTGTGTTATCGGTGCCGGAGTCGTTGCGGCGGCTCAGGGTTTCTTTGATAAAAGCTACCTCTTTACGCGCATTCGTCAACTTCTCCTGGATGATCTCTTCGAACTCAGCAAGCTCCTCTTTGGAATAACGCTGTTTTTCTTCGTTTGTATTCATTACACTGTATTAGAACTGTCTGTCTTATAGTTTTAACCTCTTGTCCGGGGATTCAACTCTTTTAGACCAAAAAGGGTCTCAGCGGCATAACATCAGACAAACCTATATAGTTTAATCCGGTTTTGCACTTTAAAAATCTCGACTCAATACCTCCATTTAAAAGGCATAAAGGCTAATTTTGCTGCAAAAATAAGAGTATTCTTAATACTTTACTATCTGTGGCTATTATTTAACAATTTTTTATCCGAGATAATTACCTCATATTCTGGTTTTAGCGTTTCAGGCTTTCTGGAACAATAGTTGCAGATGTGCCGCTACGGCCAAACCCGTTACTCCTTATTTATACTTTAAGTTCCGTGTATGAACAGACTCACTTTACTTCTCTCCACCGTACTTGCCTTAACGGCCTCCACCGCCTTTGCACAGGTGCGCCGGCAAGCCCCGGCCCCCCGGCGGGCCGTAATCAAGGCGAACGTGCTAAGCCCCTTCGTGCTCACGGCCTCGGGCTTTGTGGAGTATGCCTTTGCCCCGCAGGTAAGCGCGCAGTTCGGCGCCTTTACAACAGGGGCCTCTTATAAGGATGTTTCGTTTGAAGGCTATGGCTTTACACCGGAAGTGCGGTATTACCTGTCTGACACTAAGCAGGCCCCTAACGGCTTTTACGTGGCAGGCTACGGCCGTATCCTGAACTATAAGCTGACTGTAGACGACGAGGAAGAGGGGAAAACCTACAAAGCGACCTATTCGCCTGTAGGGGCCGGCGTGGCAGCCGGTAACCAGTGGATCTTTAACAGCGGCATTTCCCTGGACTTGTTCCTGGGCGTAGGCGTGAACGGCGGCAGCCTTAAGGTTAACTCCGGCACCGAAGATGACTTTGACCTCGGCTTCCTGAACCTGGTGGGGAGCGGTGTGAGGTTCAGGCCCGGCTTAACGGTCGGCTACAGCTTTTAAGACAGGCCGACCGATACGAAAAGCGCCCGCTTCAGCTTCTGAAGCGGGCGCTTTTTTATTTTACCGTAGCGGCACGGGTTTAGCTTGTGCCGCTGGCCTTTATGCAACAGGCATAAAAGACGGTAGCTACAAGGGCCCCGCCTTTTGCGCAAAGCCTTAGAAGCTGAGCATGCCAATGGCGGCAGCGGCAGCCTCTACGCCTTTGTTTCCGTGCTTGCCTCCCGCCCTGTCCAGCGCCTGCTCCAGGTTGTTGGTGGTTACCAAGCCGAAAGACACCGGCTTGTTGAACTTCAGTGAAACGTTGGTCAGGCCGTTGGCCACGGCGTGGTTGATGTAGTCATCGTGCTTGGTGTCGCCTTTGATCACAACGCCGATGCAGATCACCGCGTCAATCTCCTCCTGCAGGGCCAGGAACTGCGCCCCCAGCGTCAGCTCAAAGCTGCCCGGCACAGAGTTGATGAAGATGTTCTCCTTCTTGGCGCCGTGCTTGAGCAGCGTGTCCACGGCTCCCTGGCACAAGACGTTTGTAATATCGTCGTGCCACTCTGCCACCACAATGCCAAAGGTTTTCTCCGAGATGTCTGTAAACTTGCTCTGGCTGTACTCGCTCAGGTTCTTTAATGATGTAGCCATACTTTCTATCGTTGATCGTTACTCGTTATGCGTGTTTCGCGGCAGGCAATGCTTACGCTGCCTCTGCCGCCTGCCTGCGCTCCGGCGGGCAGAGTGCCAATAAAAAAGCGCTCCTGCCTGGAGGCAAAAGCGCTTTGTACATACAGGCCTGGGCCCGCTTATTCAGCTTGGTTGCCACCTGCCAGCATTTCGGCACGGGCTTTATACTTCTTAGCATCAGAAACCTCTGCAGAGGCCACATAGTCTGTGATGATCTTGTCATACATTTCAGCGGCAGAGGCAAAGTTGTTCTCCGCTTCGTAGGCAATACCGGCCTTCATCAGGTACTGCGGCGAGAAGAACGGGTTCGCGTTATGGTTCGCAGCTTTCACGTACATGTCGGCGGCCTCTTTGTTTTTACCTTGCTCCAGCAGCGCATCACCGGTCAGGCTGTAGGCGCGTGACTGCAGCAGGTAATCGTCAGACTCAAACTCCTGCAGGCGATCCACCGCCTCGGCATACTGCCCTTGCTTTAGCAGCGCTACGCCGGCATAGAAGTTAGCCAGGTTACCGGCATCCGTTCCGCTGTACTCGTCCGCCACCTCCAGCAGGCCAGGGTTCTGGCCATCGCCGTTCAGTGCTTTGCTCAGGGAGTCGGCCTCAAAGTAGTACACGGCCTGGAACATAGCGTTCTGCGCCTCTACATTTTGCGTGCTGCGGTAGTTATAATACAGGAAGGCTCCCACAACAACAGCAGCGATGGCGATAAACACACCGAGAAGCTTTGATTTGTTCTTCTTCACAAAGTCCTCTGAGTACGCCAGGCGGTCCGCCAGTGCATCAGGGTTCTCAACCAGCTCCTCAAACTCGTTGTGTTTCTTTACTGTTTCTTTTGCCATCAGTAGTAATAGGTTAGAAATTCAAAATTAGGAATCAAAGGTAATTAGAAACAACACTTACAGATTCCGAACATCTAATTTATAATTTTTAATTCCTAATTTTTGATTAAAATCTAAATTAGTCCATAATAAATGGATAGTCGCTCTCCACGTAAATATCCGTGTACAGCTCCTCCGGCTCTGGGTACGGAGACTCCTCGGCAAACTTAACCGACTCCGCCACCTGCTGCTTCACCTTCTCATCAATCTGGTCCAGTTCTTCCTCTGTAGCCCAGCCATTCTTCAGGATGGTCGCTTTTACAGACTCAATAGAGTCGCGCCCTTTGTAGTCTTCCAGTTCTTCCTTGGTTCTGTACTTGGCAGGGTCGGACATGGAGTGGCCTTTGTAGCGGTAAGTTCTGAACTCGAGCAGCGTTGGGCCTTCGCCAGCGCGGGCGCGCTCAGCGGCTCTTGCTACGGACTCGTGTACATTTTCAACCTCCATGGCATCAACCGGCTCAGAAGGAATGTCGTAACTTTCGCCCAGCTGGTACAGCTCTACCACGTTAGAGGTACGCTGCACGGAAGTACCCATGGCGTAACCGTTGTTCTCGATCACAAAGATAACAGGCAGCTTCCAGGTCATGGCCATGTTCAGGGCCTCGTGGAAAGCACCCTGGCGCGTTGCACCATCGCCCATGTAGCAGATGCATACTTTGCCGGTGTTATTATACTTCTCAGCAAAGGCGATACCTGCGCCAAGCGGCACCTGCGCGCCCACAATACCGTGGCCGCCCATAAAGCCTACTTCCTTATCGAAGATGTGCATAGAGCCACCCTTGCCCTTAGAGCAGCCGGTAGCCTTGGCAAAGAGCTCCGCCATGATAGCGTTAGGGCTTGTGCCCAGGGCCAGCGGGTGTGCGTGGTCGCGGTAAGCGGTGATCCACTTGTCGCCTTTCTCCAAAGCAGAAGCTGCTCCGGCGGCACATGCCTCCTGGCCGATGTACAAGTGGCAGAAACCTTTGATTTTCTGCTGCCCGTACAGCTGCCCGGACTTCTCCTCGAAGCGGCGCATGAGCTTCATCGACTCATACCACCACATATATGTTTCCTTTGAAAACTTTGGCTCAGCCTGTACCTTTGCTTTCGCCGACTTCGCTTTTGCCTTATCTTTCGTATCAGCCATGAGTAATAGTCTATGCGTTTTTAAGATGTCCGTTTATATGGAGCGGCATTTAACCGCCTCGTGCTGCGGCATATAGAAGCCACAAACGGTTTAGCATGCGAAATTAAGGAAAAAGATATCAAAGTAGAAATTAAATGCTCCTCGAAAATATCAGTTTGCTGTTTTTCAAAAACTATGAAGAAGCTGCGCTCAGCTTCTCGGAGCATATCAACTGCTTTATCGGCGACAACGGCAGCGGCAAAACAAACCTGCTCGACGCCATCCATTACCTCTCCATGACCAAAAGCGCCTTCCCCGGCACCGATGCCCAAAGTATAAAGCAGGGCGAGGATTTCTTTATGGTGAAGGGGCGCTTTGAGGTGGGCGACGCCAAACACACCGTGCAGGTAAGCCTGAAGCAGGGGCAGAAAAAGACCGTGACGCACAACAAGTCGCCCTACGATAAAATCAGCGACCACATCGGCCGCTTTCCGGTGGTGCTTATCTCCCCCTACGACACCGACCTGATACGCGAGGGTAGCGAGGAGCGCCGCAAGTACTTCGACAGCCTGATCTCGCAGCTCGACCACGTGTACCTGGAGCAGCTCATCCAGTACAACTACATCCTGAAACAGCGCAACTCCCTGCTCAAGCAGTTTGCCGAGCGCCACTATTTTGACCGCGATTACCTGCAGATCCTAAACGAGCAGCTGGTGCCCTTCGGCCAGCAGCTGGTGCAGGCGCGGCAGCGCTTTCTGCAGGAGTTCGTGCCCATTTTCCAGAAGCACTACCACCACATTTCCGATAGCCACGAGGAGGTAACGCTTACTTACAAAAGCCAGCTGGAAGGCCACGACTTTGCCTACAAACTGCAGCAGGCCGAACGGAAAGACACAGCCCTGCAGCGCACCACGGTAGGCCCGCACAAAGACGACTTCGTTTTTTTGATGGACGGTAACCCCGTGAAGAGCTTCGGCTCGCAGGGGCAGCAGAAGAGTTATGTGATCGCCCTAAAGCTGGCGCACTTTGAGGTAATGGACCAGCGGCAGCACCACAAGCCCCTGCTCCTGCTCGACGATATTTTCGACCGCCTGGACGAGAAGCGCATCACCAAACTCATGCAAATGGTGGCTGCCCACACCTTCGGCCAAATCTTCCTGACAGACACCCACCTGGAGCGCACCGACAAAATACTCGAAGGCCTCTCGGAAAGTATCCGTAGATTTGAGGTGAAGAAGGGGAAGGTTAAGGTGATTGGAAAGTCGTAGGTTGTTAGGCAACTTTGACTTTTTTCTAAAGCAATGTATCCCATCATGAACAACGAGGTAGAAGAGAGCTTAAAAAGGCTAGAGTCATTAGACAAAGTAGTGATTGAATCTGCAAAAGAGATGATTCATGATGAAAATATGTATCCTCTTGACTTATTAGCGAATGCTGTTCTTAACAGAACCTTATCAACTATAAGTGGTTTTGTTCTTCTCACAAGAGCTAACAACTTTAACTGTGCGGCACACTTGATAAGACTCCATCTAGATAATTTACTTAGATTCTCTGCAGCATGGATTGTAGATAACCCGCATGACTTCGCAATGAAGGTTTTAAGTGGGGAACAAATTAACCATCTGAAGGATTCGGCAGGTGCGAAAATGCATGATAGCTACCTTGTAAAGAAGTTATCTATTGATTACCCATGGGTTGAAAAGGTTTATAAAGAAACTTCTGGTTTTGTACATCTAAGCGATAAACATATTTTCAATTCAACGAGATTGAAGGATAAAGAGCAAAGGACTATAGCATTCTCAATCAGCAAGGAGGATCTCTTTGTTGATGATCAATTGAGACTTGAAGCTACAGAACTAATGATCGAAATTACTAACTGCATATGCCACTTCATTAGAAGCTGGACATGGACTAAAAAGCACCCACACAAATAGGTAATTTATTCTTTGACGCTGTTCTACACTATGCTATTTTTAAGGTTCATGAATTTATACTCCCATTCATCTTTCATAATTTCTAATTCATAATTACCCAACCCGTGCGCTACTACAAGAAGAAAGAGGAGATTGACAGACGCAAGGCCGATATCCAGCCGATTGGAGAGAGCCTGAAGGCGCTGATGCAGGCCTATCGCCTGGATGGCAAGCTGAGCGAGGTACAGCTGGTGCAAAACTGGGAGAAGATCATGGGCAAACCCATTGCCCTGAAAACGCAGCAGCTATACTTTAAGGACGGAAAGCTTTTTGTGAAACTAACGTCTGCCCCGCTTAAGCACGAGCTTAACATGTCTAAGAGCAAGGTGATCGATATCCTGAACACAGAGGCGGGACGTGACGTGGTGAAGGATGTTGTCTTCCTGTAGCAGCGCTGCCTGGCCCCATTCCGGAAATTTTTTCTTGCCGTAGCCCAATTTATACTATCCTTGTACATCCGCTGCAGGCAAAAGCCGTAAGCAACTGTTTTTCATAATGCTCCCAAAACTACGGGCAACAGAACATATAAATTTTAATATATTTATTTAATCATCCCCAAACATCCATCCAAACAGAATAACGAAAGACAACACTTCGAATTATGTTCATATAGTTGATTACTATACTTTTGCGGCGCATTTAAGGAATTACAATCACTCATCATGCGCCAGCTTTTAGTTACCCTCCTCGTTTGCCTCACCTCGTTTTCAGGATACACAAACAACATCAACGTCAGCAATGTGAACCTGAGCAATCAGAACACAGCCGACAAAACCACAACGGTTAGCTTTAACATCAGCTGGGACAACTCGTGGCGCCTGTCGGTGGGCCAGCAGAACTGGGACGCCGCCTGGGTATTTGTTAAGTACCAGCCAAGCGGAAGCCAGCAGTGGTACCACGCCAAGCTGAAAACCACCGGCCACACTGCCCCTACAGGCTCCAAGGTCGACACGCCTGCTGACGGAGCGGGTGCCTTTATTTACCGTTCTGCCGCTGGCTCAGGCACGTTCTCGCTGGCTGACGTGGGCCTGAAGTGGGATTACGCGGCCAACGGCCTCACCGACGGGGCCCTGGTTACAGTAAAGGTGTTTGCCGTGGAAATGGTGTACGTGCCGCAGGGGGCTTTTTTCGCCGGGGACTTCGGCACCTCCAACGGGGCGTTCAAGAAAGGATCGGCCAGCAACGACACGCGCCCCTGGGACATCACCAGTGAGGGAGCCATTTCTGTAACCACAGCCGCCTCCAACAGCTACTACTATACCCAGGGCACCTCCAGCTCCACGGCTTCCATGTGGGGCTTAGGAACAGGAAGCTCCTTCACAATTCCAGCGGCTTTCCCAAAAGGCTTCAGCGCTTTCTACAGCATGAAGTATGAGGTATCTGAGGGGCAGTGGGTTGATTTCTTCAACACGCTGACCACACCGCAGAAAAACACGCTGGATATTACAGCCACCGGAACAACAAACAAGGCCTCTGACGGAGTTGTAAACCGCAACACCATCAGCTGGACAGGAGGAGATGCCACCACACAGGCTCCAAACCGCGCCTGTAGCTTTTTAAGCTGGATAGATGCCGCCGCTTACGCAGACTGGGCCGGGCTACGGCCGATGACAGAGCTAGAGTATGAAAAAGCGGCGCGCGGTAACATGGGCGCCATTGGCGGAGAGTATGCCTGGGGCAACGGGGACTACATCCTGCCAGTAACAGCGGTTGCTAATGACGGCACCGCAGAGGAAGCAAGCAATACGCTAAACGCAAACGCTAACTACGGCAACGGGGGCGTGCTGGGGCCTGTGCGTGTAGGCATGTTTGCCACCGCAACCTCTAACCGGCAGCAGGCAGGTGCCTCCTACTGGGGAATCATGGATTTGAGCGGCAACCTGTGGGAGCGGGTGGTGAGCGTGGGGTACGCGGCCGCACATCCTTTTGCAGGCACACACGGAGACGGGGAGCTAAGCGGTGACGGCTACGCAAACAACGCCGACTGGCCCGGTGCTACCGGAGCCACCAACGAGGTGAAAGGAGCCGCCGGTGCCGGGTTCCGCGGCGGTTCCTGGTCCTCTACCGCTGCCGCAACAGACCTGCGCGTGTCCGACAGGCGCTGGGCCACCTACAACTACGCCACCCGTGGCAACGACCACGGCTTCCGGGCTGTACGCACCGCTCCGGGCCTCTAGGCAATTGCGTTTCATCTAACTTTAAACCTCCTGCAACAGGTGCGTTTCCATCTGTACTTCCTTTACACGCTGCTACTTACCTGCCTATCCGGTGCCGCTATAGCACAGGACGAACAGGAGTATACGCCCTACAAAGGCGGAAGCAGCCACGGAAGCGCCTCAGCACAGCTCTCCGCCCCAACGCTACTGTCCGGCGAGCCGGTGCCGCAGGTTTTGTACAACGGCGGGCAGTCCGACGGTTATACTTTATCAGCAACAAGCACACCTCTAACGTTTACCGGAGAGGCAACCGACGTTACTCTCTTCCAGGGAGGCAAGGCCGACGGAGCCGCCACGGCCAACTCCGTAAACCTGCAGCTTAACGGAGATACCCTGGTGCTGTCGCTGTTCTTCGGCGGAGGAAGCGATGGCTGGGCACAGGCAACGTTGCCAGGGTCGCGTGCTTTAGACGGAGCAAGCGTGGTGCTTACCCTTTTCCAGGGAGGTGAAGCCGACGGGGCAAGCGTCAGCGCCTCCCCAGACCAAACACTGGGCGGCGGCATTTTGGATCTAACGCTTTACCAGGGTGGCGGCTCAGACGGATGGGCCAGCGCGCAGCTGCCCGAAGAGCAGTCTTTAGAAGGAGAAAGATATGCCCCATCGCTCTTCGCCGGGGGCTCCTCCGATGGCTGGGCACACGGCCAGTCCGAAGACCAGGCGCTGGATGGGGAGCAGCAGGAACTGACGATGTACATGGGTGCCCGGGCTGACGGATGGGCAACGCTTACCTCCGCAAGCCAGTCGCTGAACGGAAGGCCGGAAGCGCTTGTACTGTTTATGGGAGGCAGTAGCGATGGTGCTGACATGGAAGAGACGATCAGGCTTATCCCCACGCCTGTGGAGCTTGCTTACTTTAAGGGGTTCCGAAAGTCGGATAGCCAGGTGGAGCTGCAGTGGACGACCGCTTCTGAGCACAACAACGCAGGCTTTGAAGTATGGCGCTCCGACGGGAATGGCCCCTGGCGGAAGATTGGATACAGGCAGGGCAAAGGAACAGTGTACACCCCCATCACCTACACGTACCCAGACACAAACTACCAGAGCACAATTACCTACTATAAGCTTAAGCAGCTGGACCACGACAGCACAGCCACTTACTCCAAAATAATTGCCGTGCCTGCAGCAGCACAGGCAAAGCGCCTGCCGCTGGTCTGGCCTATTCCTGCCCGCACCTTCCTGACCGTGCAGGCCACCGCTCCTGAGGCCGCCGCTAACCTTAAGCTCTTCACACCGAACGCGCAGCTCGTTCTGCAGAAAAGCTTTAAGGGTCAGTCTGAGGTCGACGTGCGCCACCTGGCGGCGGGTTTATACTTTCTGCACGTTTTAGAGCCAGGCGCACCCCCGGCCGTTATGAAGATACTTGTGGCAGAATAACTGTTTCTGTATCATGAGGCCGTAATTCTCCCGTATAGTTCTCTTAAACTATCTTTACACCATGAACACCACTCCAAACTACCGCCCTGTTTCCTACTCCCGCACGACGCTCACCGAGCTCATGATCCCGAGCTACGCCAACTTTGGCGGCAAGATACACGGCGGCATCTTACTGTCGCTGATGGACAAAGTGGCCTACGCCTGCGCCTCAAAGCATGCGGCCAACTACTGCGTTACGGTGTCGGTGGAGGGGGTGCACTTCCTTCAGCCGGTGGATGTGGGCGACCTGGTATCGCTGAAGGCCTCTGTAAACTACGTGGGCAACACTTCGTTGATGGTCGGCATTAGGGTGATCGCTGAAAACGTGAAAACGGGCACTGTAAAGCACACCAACACGTCTTATTTTACCATGGTGGCTAAAGGCGATGATGATAAACCTGCACAGGTTCCAGGGCTCATACTTGAGTCGCGGGAGGATGCCCGCCGCTTTTTAGAGGCCATTAAGCGCCGGGAACTGTCGCAGCGCTATGAAAAGGAACTCGCCAACTCCAAAACAGTCCTCAGTGTAGACTCCGAACTGCACCTGCTCGAAAGCCAGCGCTGCCAACTGGCCTTTTAGCCGAAGCCCTCACGGGTATGCTCAGCCCCTGCGGATGGTTTGTTTCTCAAGGCCCGCTGCTCTTTTGTTCCGCCCGTCCTGCTGCCTCATGCATAGCCGAAGCTGTGCAGATAAACGTCTCTCCCTGCCTCCTGCAAGAGGTTGAAGGGAGGGTACAAAGTCATCCCCGGGCGCCCTTAAAAAAAGCTGCAGAAGTAAGAAAATAATAGGTTCTACAGCAAAAGCAGTAGCTACCGGAATTGATCCCAGTCCTTGGGTGGGGGTAGGGGCCCTCGAAAAGAGCGCCTATGCGAGTTTTCCCGGTGACGAGCGCGAGCGAGGCAGCCCGAGGCACAAGTAAGAGGGCCCCTACCCCGGCAGGAAAAGCTCCCTGCGCGATGCGGGAAGACGGGCCCTCGCGGGCATGAGCGCTCTATAGTATAAAATGAAACACTAAGTGTGTGGGAGCTGCAGGATGAACGGAAGTTAGAAAGGGGATAGCTTGTTCGAGGTTATAGAAAGTAGAGGCCATGCAAGTATGGCCAAGGCTATTCAGGTATGGCTCTGCGAGCCAGTCGAGTTGCAAACTCGACACTATAGTAGGACACAAGTCTAAGACTTGCGCCAGCAGGAGGACGAGGACGAGGAAAGCAAAGGCAATGAAAGTATAAGCGGGGGCAGTAAGGCACAAGCGGACGCATGCGCCAGAAAGTTGTTTTGTACGTCAGCTGTAAGTATGGCTTTGCATGCCAGTCGAGTCACAGGCGCAACATCATCGTAAGACCCAGGTTCGAAGACTTGCGCCATAGGGCGACTAGGTACAAGGTACAAGCGGATGCTTTCGCCAGAGTGAGGCCAGGACGGGCGCCAGAAATGCGAGCGGAGCAGAAGCAAATGTCACTCAAACAGACACTCCTCCGGTGCAAACACCTACAACCCCCAAACGCTAAAGCTCCTATTTCTCCCATTTCCTTTGTAACTTGTAACACGGATCGTACACCTTAAACATACATATGACCACTAAATCTACCCTTAAACCTCTGCTGGCGCTACTGCTGCTGGCAGGAGCCCCCATAGCTAACCCCACAGAAAGTATAGCCCAGGAAGTAGTTCGCCAGGACGATGACATCAAGCAGATGGTGAACCAGATCTCCGCCCAAAACCTGGAGCAGCTGGTACGTAAAATGGTAAGTTTCGGCACACGCCATACCCTTAGCACCACTACCAGCAAGAAAGAAGGCATCGGCGCAGCCCGCGAGTGGGTAAAGTCTGAGTTTGAAAAGTACGCCAAAACCGCTGACGGCCGCATGACCGTGGAAATGGACCGCTTTGTGGTGCCGGCCGATGGACGCCGCGTGCCGCAGGACACGGAGATGGCAAATGTTATGGCCGTTCTCAAGGGCACTGACCCGAACGATAGCCGCGTGTTTATTGTAGGCGGCCACCTCGACTCCAGGGCAACCGACGTGATGGACGCCAAGAGCAAAGCGCCGGGCGCCAACGACGATGCTTCCGGTGTGGCCATGGTGATGGAGATGGCCCGCGTCATGGCTCCCCATAAATTCCCGGCTACGCTTCTTTTTGTGGCCTTCCAGGGAGAGGAGCAGGGCCTGTACGGCTCCAGCCATTTAGCCGAGCGCGCCAAGAAAGAAGGCTGGAACCTGGTGGCGATGCAGAACAATGATATTGTGGGCAACTCCTACTCTGCCGAGACAGGCCTGCATGATAACACTAAAGTGCGCATCTTCAGCGAAGGCACGCCGGCCAACGAAACCGAAGAGCAGGCCCGCCTGCGCAAGATACTGGGCGCCGAGAGCGACAGCCCGAGCCGCAACCTGGCCCGCTACATGGAGCTGGTTGGCGAGAAGTACGTTGACCAGATGGATGTGGTACTGGTGCACCGCACCGACCGCTTTCTGCGCGGCGGCGACCATACGCCCTTCAACAGGCAAGGCTACACCGCTGTGCGCATGAGCGAGATGAACGAAGACTTTGACCACCAGCACCAGGATGTGCGCAAAGAAGACGGCAAGCAGTACGGCGACCTGGTTGAGTTTATGGACTTCGAGTACCTGCGCAAGAATGCCGGTGTTAACCTGGCCACTATGGCCAGCCTGGCATGGGCCCCGGCCGCCCCAGAGAAGGTAGGCGTTCTAACCTATAACCTGACGAACAAAACCGACCTGCAGTGGGAGGCGCCGAGCAAAGGGAAGAAGCCTGCCGGCTATTATGTACTGATGCGCGAAACAAGCAGCCCGAATTGGGAGAAGCGCTTCTATGTGACGGACACCAAAGCTACCCTGCCATACTCTAAAGACAATTATTTCTTTGCCGTGCAGTCGGCTGACAAGGACGGCCATGCGAGTCTGCCTGTGTTACCGGCACCTGTTCGTTAATTTACTTCAGCACCTATTCAGCACCTATGAAGCGATTGCTGCGCCCGTTCCTATGCCTCTTGCTCTTCTGCCCTGCCTGTACTTTGCTGGCGCAGGCGCAACAGCTACAGGTTACTAAAATAGCGCCCAACGTGTACGTTCATACAACCTACAGCGAAGTGGGCGGCGTAACGTACCCCTCGCACGGCCTGGTGGTTTCTACAAAAGGAGGCGCTGTACTAATAGACACCGGCTGGGGCAACGCACCCACCGAGCACCTGCTGGCGTGGATAGCGGACAACCTGAAACAGCCTGTAACGGTATGCGTGGCCACTCACTGGCATGAGGATAAAATGGGCGGAGCTGAGGCGCTGCAGGCACAGGCCATTCCGCTTGCCGCTTCGGAGCTGACGGCAATACTAGCTGTTGCGAATAAAAAGGGAGCCCCGGACATTGTGTTTGAGACGGATACCACCTTTACGGTAGGGAAACAGCCCTTTGAAGTATACTATCCCGGCGGCGGCCACACAGCTGACAACGTGGTGGTTTACCTCCCCAGGCAAAAAATCCTGTTTGGGGGGTGCCTCGTGAAAGACCTTCAGGCGAACAACTTGGGCAACGTGGCTGATGCAGACCTTAAAAACTGGCCCTTCGCCATTCAGAACCTGCAGCAGCGGTACCCGGAGGCAAAGGTAGTGGTACCCAGCCACGGCCCCTGGGGCGACCGCAGCCTGCTAAACCACACGCTAAAGCTGTTGCAGCATCAGAAGAAGTAACTTTGTTACAAGGAAAAAGGGCCTGTGCAAGTATAGCACAGGCCCCTTTTTTGCGTTAATCCCGGCTTACCAGTTTGTTAAAAACGCCATCCGGATCATGGAGCAGGGCCAGCTTGCTGTTCTCAAACTCTTTGAAGAACTCATCCCAGCTGATTTCTTCGAAGCTGCTGTTATCGTCGCTCTTCTTCGGGAAGTGAATGCGCAGCACGCCTTCCCCACCGCCGTCGTCTTCAGTGCCTTTGATCACACTGGGTACGCCACCATGCTCCTCGGCCCACTTCTTGATTTCTTTATGGTCTGTTGTCTTTTTAGAGTCGCTCATAGCTTTACTGTTTTATAGGTTCGTTTTCTGCAGTTTAGCTATACGGGCAGGCATGCTGAAAGGATAGGCAACAAAAAAGCAGCCCCGAACCGAGGCTGCTTTTTTGCAGCAGTAGCTTATGCTGTCTTTACAGCCTGGATACTCTGGCCGCCGCCGACACATCTGAGGTGATGTTCGGGCTGCCTTTATAGTAAATTGCCGAGGCACCGGAGGCGTTTATATCCAGTGCTTCCTTGGCGAACACCTTCACATTGCTGGCGCCGCTGGCCTGCACCTTCACCTCGCGCGCCTCCAGCTCAGAGGCGTCTACCCTCGATGCGCCGGACATTTCCATATGCATTACGTCGGCCTTGCCCAGCAGCTCCACTTTGCTGGCACCGCTCATGTCAGCGTTTATCTTTTCGGTGTCTACCGTCAGCTTTACGTGTGAGCCGCCGCTCATGTCCATCTTCAGGGACGGCGTTTTAAAGTTGGAGTTGCCGGTTACCTTCACCCCCCCGCTGATGTCGATGCGCTCCAGGTCTTTTAGGGTAACGTACGCCTTCATGCCCTTATTCGTGCTGATGCTCTTGTCGTTGTAGATGTGCAGGATACCGTTACGCACCTCGGTTTTAATGTTGTCGATGAGGTTTTCCTCGGCCTCCAGGCGCACGCCTTCGTTGCTGCCCTGCGTCAGTTCCACCACAAAGCCGCCGCTCACATCAATCCCCTTGATGCCGGACACTTTTCTGTTCTGGGTGGTCATTTGCTTGTTACCGCGAAGCGACTGCGCTGTTACGGCTGATGTGCTGAACAGCAAAAAAGCGAGCGCAAAAACGCCGAACGTAGCTGTGTAAATCTTTTTAATGCTCATAGTTATGTGCGTAGTTTGATTGATGATGCGTCACTGGCAGCAGCCTCTCTAGCTGCTGCCTATACACCTAAAGATGTAGCAGCGCAGGAAAGGTTGCCTCGGGGCTCAAAAAATTCACTCCTTCCCCGCGCTACTCCCGCCTGGCCTGCGCCACCTCTGTCCGGAAAAAGCAGGTTTATACCTCCGCATAAAACGGCTCTGCTTTCTACAGGGCTCCCCGGCTAGCCAGGGCAGGCACAGCGAAGGCGCTATCTATCTACGGCAGTACCGGCATAAGGCACAGAAAGCTTGATCTAAGATAGTAAATACACGCTAAAGTATAACAGAAACAATAAATTATTTTACTACCCCTCTTAAAGGCTTGTTTAGGGTTAGCTGAAAAACAAGCGCCCCGACGGCATAGGCAGGTATGTCCCACCAGTCGGCAGTATACCTGGTGTGCAGCAGCGGCAGCAGCCCCTCGAACACGACACTAAACAGAAGCACGGCCAGCAAAGTATAGTGCAACGGAAGTGTAAAGCAGGGATTTCTGAAGTAGGCACGTTCAGCAGCCAACGCAACAGTAAGCGTAAGCGGCAGCGCCAGCAAATCATCTGCGTGCGTGTGCAGTGGCCAGATGTATACTTTGTTTAGCTCCAGCACCTGGTTGGCACATGCCAGTATCAGGCATAGTATAAAAACCGGGTGCAGGAGCGTCTGCACCAGGCTGTACCTGCCAAGGCTTCTGTCAGGAGCCACTCCTATTTCTTTGTTTCTACCACTCGCCATACGTTACAACCATTCAGCATACTTTGTTGGACAGGAGCCGTGCTGTACCTGCCCAGGAAAGCAGCCACAAGTATAAACCATTCGCCAACATGTAATGGTGAAAAACTTTATCAAACCCTCCCCTGCAAGTATACCGGCGCCCCTGCTGGTGCTCAGGCAAGTACAGGCCTGCCCAAAGTATACGCCTACTGCTTTCAAAGGAGCGGTAACCGGCAAAGGCAACTACACCCGCGTGTACTTTCCGGAAGCAAAGCCCCTGATCCAGCGAACGTTCAACGACACGAGCCAGCGCCTCGCCCCAAAGCTTTTCTTCAGAGCCAGCCGCAGCAGGCCATCAACCTGAAACAGGTTTAGGCGCATAGAACCCTGATTCAGCGGCAACCTGAAACTGTACTTGCAGAACGGTGAAGAGGTGGAAGCGTCGCGCAGGCAGGCGCAACGGTTGAGGAAGCGGGGAACTTTTAACAGCCTAGACAGCGACCAGCCCTATTGCCAGCATGATACTCCCGAGGATCATCAGAAAGACTTCGGTGGGGGTTAAATTGCTGTACCACGGGGTGCCGTTGGTCTGCAGTGGCTCTCCGCATTCCGGGCACATGGGAGCGCCTGCAGGTACTGTTGCTCCGCAGTTGGGGCAGGTTTTAGTTGCGGGGTGTTGGGGAGTAGCCATGGCTGCAAAGGTAAAAGGCTACGGCCTAAATGCAAGCCGCTCAGCCTGCCACCGTCGGCTTTAGCAGCACACCCGCCGCAATACCCGCTGCAAAGAGCAGCACCGGGCTCAGAAGGTGCATCGGCTGGACGGCTCCCTCACGTAGGAAGTGCATGAGTAAGGCCAGCAGCAGTACACTCACAATCAAGAGAGAAGGCTTGTATAACTTTGTCATAAGCTATCATGGTAGGGTACAATGTAGTAATACTATATTGCCTCTCATCAAGTTACATAGTTCTTCCTCTATAATCCAAATGATGTTTGCACATATTTTTATAGGCTGTGTTAAGGCTGTTTTTGTGGCCAACTTTCTTCTTTGGCAGTAAAAAACATTGCACTGGCCGCTGCCTTCTACCGCTCCTCCCGAGGATCGCGGCCCTGCAGCTGCGCGGCAAAATGACTGATGGCAGACATCATTTGCTGCTGCTTGGGGTGCATGAGCGGCCGGCCAGCCGCCATGTCATCGTGCAGCAACTGGTACGACAGCTTGCGGAGGCGCACATAGTCCAGCATGGTGGCAACGCGCTTCTCCTCGCCAGCCGGGGCGTCGTCTACGCTCTCCAGCAGCACCTCACTCGCCTCCCATGCCCGGACGCCCTGCTCCAGCAGCGGCAGCACCTCCTCCGGCTTATACGTGTCGCCCGCAGCATCCAGGGCCAGGGCGGCCTCCAGGGCAGATCGCTCCAGTTCCCCTACCTCCTCCATCACATACACATACCGCACCGTGCCCGTAAACGGAATCTGCAGGAACCATACCAACAACACCAACGCTCCAGCCGCCACGGTAATGGCGTTGCCCACTGCTCCGTACGCTTGGGTGATGTAGCGCCCCGAGCGCAGCAAAAGCACGCTGCCGAAGACCACCCCCGCCAACAGCCCGCCGATGTGGGCCGCGTTGTCGATGCCGCCGCGCATGCCGTAGGCCAGGTTAATGCCGATCACAAACACCATGTTGCCGAGGATGGCGCGCTTGCTTTTCCAGTCCAGCTCTCGCTCCAGCAGGAGCACCATCAGCAGCATCCCGAACATCCCAAAGATCGCGCCCGACGCTCCCACAGACACACTCACCTCGGGGCTGGTCCACCAGAGGCTGACAACACTGCCCGCCAGGCCGCAGAGAACGTACGCCAGCACAAACTGCACACGCCCCACCAGGGCCTCCAGCTGCGTCCCGATGTTTACGAGCGCCACCATGTTGAACAGCAGGTGCACCAGCCCTCCGTGCAAAAACATACTTGTGAGCAGGCGCCACCACTCACCGGTGAGTGTGTAGGGGCCAAAGTTTGCCCCCAGCTCCACCAGCCGCGCTGCGTCCGGGTCCAGCACGTGCACCCCAAGCAGCGCCCCGGCCACAAAAACCAGCAGGTTCAGGTTTAGCAGGATCGGGGTGACGAAGTAGTGCGGCTTCGGCACGAAGACCTGCAGGAAGCCCCTGCCCTTCTGTGCCAGCGTTTCCGGCTGCGGCGGCTCCTGCGCCTGCAGTAGCTCCTGCTTCAGCTGTTCCGGCTGCGCCACGGGCACTCCCCGGCGCTCCAGCTCTGCAAGTACGGCGAGCACGGCCTGCGGCTCATACTGCGTGTGCATGTGCAGTACGCCCTGCAGTTGCTCTGTACTAAGCGCCTCGGCCTGCGCGGTATAGTCTGTTGCCATGTGTTATGGGTTTGAGAGACAAAAATAGGCAGTCCGCCGCCAAGCTCAAAGCAGAACTTCGCAGCAGCCGCCCGATACAACCTTCAGCTGTCGGAAAGGGTACAATTGTACACAACAGAAACGCTATGACACAGACAAAAGTAGATACAGTATACTATACCCTCAGCCGCGGCAACAGCCCCCTGGTAGCCACAGCCATCCACGATGGCCACCAGGTGCGCCACAACCTCAAGAGCCTTTTTAACCTTACCTCAGACGAGCGGCTGCGCGAGGAGGACCCCTTCACCTCAGAGTGGGTGGGCATTACCGACAACCAGGTGGTGGGCCACTACTCCCGCTTTGAACTCGACCTGAACCGCCCGCCCGAAAAAGCCATTTACCGCACACCCGACGACGCCTGGGGCCTGCAGGTATGGAAAGAGGACCTGCCGGAGGACATGGCGCAGGAGTCAATGATGCGCTACGAGAAGTTTTACCAGGATGTAAAGCTGATGCTGACAAAGCTTATTGAGGAGCACGGCTGCATTGTAATATACGACCTGCACACCTATAACCACCGCCGCGAGGGGCCGCAGGGGCCTGCCGCCAACCCGGAGGAGAACCCGGAGGTAAACATCGGCACGGGCAACATGAACCGCGAAAAGTGGGCACCGGTGGTGGAGGCGCTCATCCACAGCCTGGGCAACTACAATTACCAGGGCCGAAAACTGGACGTGCGCGAGAACATCAAGTTTGAGGGCGGCCACTTTATGCGCTGGATCCACGACACCTTCGGCGACAAAGTGTGCGTGATGAGCATCGAGTTTAAGAAGTTCTTTATGGATGAGTGGACCGGGGAGCCGGATCAGGAGCAGGTACAGGAGATAAAGCAGGCGCTGCAGCAAAGCACCAAACCCGTGCAGGAGGCACTGGCACAGGTGTGCCAGGTATAGCTTTGTTGTGACAAAGGACTACTGCTAGGTAAAGGACAAAGGAGGCTCCGCGTGGCACGTAACAGGCAGTAAAGGCGCGCTCGACAGGCAAGAGCTTTTCTCTAATGCCCCTCCTGTCCTTTGTCAAAAGTCCTTTGCCAAATAGCCCGTAACCCAACCGCCTTTGTCTTTACATATAAATTAGGAATGATTGAAAGTATAACCGACAGCTTTATCCAGAAAATCACCCGCAGTCTGAAGCGCGGCAAGCAGGTACACCGGCGGCTGCCGCAGGGCGGCCTGATCTACATCGACAGGCCCCTGCCCTTCCTGGTGCTTTTCCGCCACCCTGCCGGCCAGCCCGACCACCCCACCGCCGACTTTCTGAAAGCCAACGCCGCCTACATTATCTCGCACGAGGAGCGTACGGAGGAGCTGCGGCCTCTTGTGCAAAGTATAGCCAAAAGCATGGCGGACAAGTTCGGTGCTTTTATGATCATAGAGCTGATGGCCGCCCCTACAAGCGCCGCAGACGTTCCGCTGTTCAAAGTGCTTGGCCCGCAGAAGCAGCTGCCTACCACCGTGCAGGCCATCGTAAAGGAGCTGCAGGGCGTAAAGCTCAGCGACATCCGCACCTCTGTGGAAACGGGCTCTAACGAGCAGCTACTGCAGGAGCCACGCTGCCTCATGCCCGAGGAGGACCTTAAAAAGCACGCCGTACTGATGCTGGGGCTGCAGCTAAAGCCGGTTTACAAAAACACCGCCACCGGCAAAATCTACCCCCTGCTGCTGCGCACGCTCCGCGAGAAAGTGGCCAACGCCATCAAAAAAACAGTTTTCGACTTTGTAAGCGTGCAGACCACGCACCACCCCGTGCATTTCCAGGCGCTGGGGCGGCAGGCGGTGAACCGCGTGGTGTGGCGCATCGACAAGCAGCTGACCAGCATCAGCGATCAGTTCCGGTTCCTGCTGCTGGTAACGCCGGTGAACAACAACGAGGCCTGGGCAGAGTTTAAGAAGGCTAGGTTCAAAAAGCAGCCTACCTTCCACTACCGCCTCATGCCCATTGACGCGGACCAGCTCAAGCGGAAGCTCTACAACATCTCCATTGAGAAAGTAGACGACCCGACGCTGGGCTACCTGTTCCGCGACAAGCGCCACGAGCTGGACAAGATGCTGACCATGCTGGCCGACCGCAACAGCCCCGACTTTCTGTACAGCAGCATGCAGCTCTACGGCACCGTGGACGACCAGCTGCTGAAAGTCGCAGAGGGCATTTTAGCGGCCCTGCCAGCGCCGGCCCGCGATGTGAACACCGACCTCATTCCCCTTCCGGAGTTTGTGGCGCAGGCGGAGCGGGAGATCGCGTTCCTGAAGGAGCAGTACCCCGCGCTGGACTCGGGTGTGGACGTGCGCGACGACGTTGTGGGGCTGATCGTCTCCAAAGGGCGGCTAAACGTAGGCACCGACGCCAAAATACCGCGCCACCGCGCCCAGGCCTTGATCCAGCACGAGGTCGGCACACACATTCTCACTTACTTCAACGGAAAGGCGCAGCCGCTGCACCAGCTCTATGTGGGCAGCCCCGGCTACGAGGAGCTGCAGGAGGGCCTGGCGGTGTTGAGCGAGTGGCTCGTGGGCGGGCTGGACCAGGAGCGAATGCGGATTCTGGCGGCACGCGTGGTCTCAGTCTACCACCTCACCAAGGGCTGCAGTTTTGTAGATAACTTCCGGCGGCTAAAGGATGCGTACCACTTCGACGATGAAACAGCCTGGGACGTAACCATGCGCGTGCACCGCGGCGGGGGCCTCACCAAGGATGCCGTGTACCTGCGGGGGCTGGTGCACCTGCTCAGCTACCTGAAGGAGGGCCACGAGCTGGAGCCGCTGCTCATCGGTAAAATCCGGCAGGACTATATCCCGATTGTGCAGGAGCTGATGTACCGCAATGTGCTCCGCCCGGTGCCCATCAAACCGCGCTACCTTCTCGACGAGAACATCAAACCGAAGCTGGAACAACTAAAAAGCGGCATTTCAGTATTTAACTTACTGTAATCTTCCGACCGTATCATCAACCAACGTATAACAACACCACATGACAATAGGATTCGTAGTAAACGATATACATACCGAGAAAGCCTCCTACACCACCATTTTCCTGGCGCAGCGCATGCACAACAAAGGCCATACCGTGTACCTGATGGGCGTGGGCGACCTGGCCTACTACCCCGATGGCTATATGGGCGCCGAAGCCGTGCAGGCAGACCCCAAGCACAAATATAAATCCTGCGCCACATACCTGGAGGCGCTCCAGGGCGACAAGGCTAACAAAGTACGCGTAACCGCCCCGGACCTGGATGTGCTCATGCTCCGCAACGACCCGTCTTCGGAGGGAGAGGGACGCGCCTGGGCACAGAACGCGGGCATTATCTTTGGCCAGCTGGCCTTGCGCCACGATGTGATTGTACTCAACGACCCCACCAAGCTATCCGATGCGGTCAACAAAATGTACTTCCAGCACTTTCCGGAAGCCGTTCGCCCGCGCACGCTCATTACCCGCGACAAGGAGGAGATTAAGGCGTTTTTTAACGAACAGGAAAACAGCATCATCCTAAAGCCGCTGCAAGGCTCCGGCGGGTCGGGTGTGTTTATGGTGAAGAAGGACGACGCCACCAACCTGAACCAGATTGTGGAGGCCATCAGCCGCGACGGCTATGTAATTGCGCAGGAGTACCTGCCGGAGGCCTCAGAGGGCGATGTGCGCCTGTTTGTGATGAACGGCGAGGCACTGCAGCACAAAGGCAAGTACTGCGCCATCAGAAGGGTGAACAGCAAAGACGACATCCGCAGCAACATGCATGCGGGCGGCTCGGCACAGGCTGCCAAGGTAGACCAGCGCATGCTGGACCTGGTGGAGCTCGTGAAGCCAAAGCTTATCCAGGACGGCATGTTCCTGGTGGGCCTCGACATTGTGGGCGACAAGCTGATGGAGATTAACGTGTTCAGCCCGGGCGCACTCCCCGATGCCAGCGAAATGGAAGGCGTGGACTTCTCCGAGCCGGTTATCGAGGCGCTGGAGCGCAAGGTGCACTACAAGAAAACCTACGGCGTGCAGGTAAGCAACAGAACCGTTGCCATGATCTAAGCGTTTCGGAACGTAACCGCATACTTTAAAAGCAGGGGGCTCCCCTGCTTTTTCTGTGTCAGGTGGTTTTCCGGCAGGCGGGCAGTTGCAATAAGCGGGGTGTTACTGGTGTTTTAACGCAAAAGGCGGGTGTGGCCGATAAAAGAGAAGCGAGTTAAGTAAAAAACCTACGCCCTGGCAAACTCATAAAATGGTTATAACCAAAGCATTACAAGTTAAAACAAAAGCATACAGGAGAGGGTGAAAAATCTTTTGTGATTTTTCTTTTGTAATAGAGATCAAAGGAGTAATTTTGCACCCGAATTAAGGGGGACACATTATCGGAAGGCTAATATAGTTAACACAAAATTAACACGCAAGCCTAACCGGGATAAATTTGATATTTTTCTTTTGCGTCGCCCCATTAGTTTAAAGCAGCAAACGGTAAAACACGTGCCGCTGCCCTAAAAGAGAAGTATATTTTACTAAAGATAAGGTTAGATAAAGTTTAGATTAGTTTAGTTTGTTTTAAGGTGAGAGAAAGCCCCGTCATTAAATGGCGGGGCTTTTCTCATTTACGCTTTTTTGGCCTGACTAGGCGCCAACACCACGATAGGCTAGCTATGGCAGGAGCCTTTGCTGTGGCGGAGCTATACTTTGTTCATCACCAGCAGCCACGATACGGCCACCGCCACAGGTATAACCATGAGGAGGAGCTTCAGGATAAAGCCGGGTGCCGCCGTGCCAGACCGCCAGGAGCCTCTGCTAAACGTGTAGCGGGCACTCACGATCAAGGAGAAAAGCGCCAGCGCAGAGACAGCAACATGAATGATCTGCACGACCTGTGGCGCATCTGAACCCGCCTCCCATATCCGCAGCCCTATCCTTGCCAGCCAGGGCACCAGTGCCAGCGAGCAGAGCAGCGCCAGCAGCGCCCCGGGCTTTATCCGGAAGAGCGTTAACCAGGAGGCCAGCCCAAACAGCACCATCCCCGCTCGCAGCGCTACGTCAGAATATACGTTTTGAGGCACTAACACATAGCCTCTGAAGAAAAGTATAACCGTTGCCGTGGCAACGCCCGTCAGGAAGTACAGCAGATACCGTGTCATATACTGCTATCATACTATAAAAAGGCTGTTTCAGATACTAAATGAGCAGGCGCCGCGCTTTTAAGGGGCCGCATCAGCCTCGGCACGCCGCCACGGCTCCTCCTCCTGCATAGGGTCTAACCTTGGTTTTGCTGTAACACAGCCTGGAAACCGGCCGAATCTTATACTTTTATAAAAAACATAATCTCCTCCTGCTGGTATAGCTATAGCCAGGTGAAAGTACCGCACGTTAAAAAAATATGAGTAAAGCGAAGAAAGGAACAAGAGACAACCAGACACAGCAGGAGAAGAAAAGCCTGCGCGAACAGGCGGGTGCCCTGAAGAACCTGCCCAAGTTTTTCCGGATGGTGTGGGACACCAGCCCCGGCCTTACCGTTACAAACCTGCTGCTGCGTCTGGTAAAGGCCGCCCTGCCGCTGGCTATGCTCTATGTGGGCAAGCTGATTATAGATGAGGTGATTCGGCTGATAGACGTAACAGGCGACCGCAGCCTTACCTACCTCTGGACGCTGGTGGCACTGGAATTAGGCTTGGCCGTACTTTCTGACCTCATCAACCGGGGCATTTCGCTGGTGGACAGCCTGCTGGGCGACCTCTTCTCGAACCGCACTTCCGTGGCTTTGATTGAGCATGCGGCCAAACTGGACCTGGCTCAGTTTGAAGACGCTACGTTTTATGACAAGCTGGAGCGGGCACGCCGGCAAACGGTAACGCGGGTGGTGCTCATGTCGCAGGTGCTCTCGCAGCTGCAGGATATTGTCACCATTGCCTTTCTGGCCGTTGGTTTAATTGCCTTTAACCCCTGGCTCATAGGTATCCTGCTGATCGCGGTTATCCCTTCTTTTTTGGGCGAGACGCACTTTAACGAGCGCAGCTACTCCCTCTCCCGCTCCTGGACACCCGAGCGCCGCGAGCTGGACTACCTCCGCTACATAGGCGCCTCCGATGAAACGGCCAAGGAGATCAAAACCTTCAACCTTTCCGGTTTCTTGGCAGGGCGCTTCAAAGAGCTGTCGGATAGGTACTATTTGCTGAACAAAGGCATTACCATGAAGCGGGCCTTCTGGGGCAGCGCCCTTTCTGCGCTCGGCACCCTGGCCTATTACGGAGCCTACGTGTTTATACTCTTCGAAACAGTGGCCGGTGTGATTACAGTCGGTAGCTTAACCTTTCTGGCCGGCTCCTTCAGTAACATGCGTAGCCTCTTGCAGGGCATCATGACGCGGTTCTCCCAAATCGCAGAGAGTGCATTGTACCTCCAGGATCTGTTCGACTTCCTGGAGCTGCAGCCACAGATTACACCGCCTGACAACCCCTTACCTCTGCCACGGCCCATACAGCAGGGCTTTACGTTTGAGAACGTCGGGTTTAAATACCACAACTCCGAAAAATGGGCGGTTCGGCACCTGTCTTTTCACCTGAGGGCCGGGGAGAAAATGGCTTTGGTGGGCGAGAACGGCGCAGGCAAAACCACGTTGGTAAAGCTGCTGGCAAGGCTCTACGAACCAACAGAGGGACGCATACTTTTAGACGGTGTAGACCTGCGCGAGTATGACCTGAACGACCTGCGCCACCAGGTGGGTATTATTTTCCAGGACTACGTGCGCTTCCAGATGACGGCCTCCGACAACATCGCTATCGGCCAGATCAGCAACATCGGGAATAAAGAGCGGATACAGGGCTCTGCCCAGAAAAGCCTTGCCGATCTGGTTATCCAGCGCCTGCCGGGCAAGTATGAGCAGGTGCTGGGCAAGCGCTTCAACAACGGCGTGGACCTCTCTGGCGGGGAGTGGCAGAAAGTTGCCCTGGCCCGCGCCTACATGCGCGACGCCCAACTGCTGATACTGGATGAGCCGACTTCTGCCCTGGATGCCCGTGCCGAGCATGAGGTGTTTCTGCGTTTTTCGGAGCTGATAGAAGGCCGCACTGCCGTGCTTATCTCCCACCGCTTCTCCACGGTGCGTATGGCCGACAGGATTCTGTTCCTGGAGCAAGGGCAGCTAAAGGAGCTGGGCTCGCACGAGGAGCTGCTGGCGCAGAACGGCAAGTATGCAGAGCTGTTCCAGTTGCAGGCAAGGGGGTACCTGTAGTACTGGAAACTGCTGGAGGCACCAGCAGCATCCGTCCTACATCTTAAAACTGAAACCACAGAGAAAGTGCCTGTGCTGGCCAAAGCGAGAAAAAATGTTCAGAAATAAGCTCACACCTTCACTCCCTCAAAATCAAGCATCTCCACGTGGAACACCTTCTGCTACAGCGGAAAGAAGACGGGGATGATCAGTGAGGCCAGTATCCAGAAGAGGATGTTGAGCGGAGTACCCACTTTCAGGTAATCGGAAAAGCGGTAGTTGCCGGGGCCGTAAATCATCGTGTTGGTTTGGTACCCCATGGGCGTCATAAAACTGAGGGAGGCTGCGTAGGCCACAGCCATCAGGAATGGGCGGACGCTCACGCCTAACTCCTGTGCCGTAACAATGGCAATGGGCGCCAGTAAGGCCGCCGTGGCGTTGTTAGACATAAAGTTTGTGGTCATAAACGTGATAAAGAAGAACACAGACAGCAAGGCCCTCGGACCATATTCGCCCACTCCGTAAATCAGGTAATCAGCAAGTAACCTGGCGGCGCCTGTTTTCTCCAGTGCCGCCCCCATAGAGAGCACCCCCGCCAGCATAAAAATCACTTTCCAGTCGATGGCCTTGTACACCTCGTCCACACGGATGCACCTAAAGATGATCAGCAGCACCACGCCCGCCAGTGCGCTCAGCACAATCGGCACCAGGCCTGTCGCGGCGGCCAGCACCACGCCTACGCTGATGAGCAGCACCGGAATTATCTTGCTGTAGTTAAACGGGCTTCGCTCGGTCTGGGAGATAATCAGCAGGTCCTCGTTCTGGCGCAGCTTCTCTGCCTGGCTGCTGTTGGCGGCAATCAGCAGCACATCCCCGGCGGAGAGCTTGACGTGGGTAGGCTTTTCGTGCACAATCTCATCGCGGTGGCGGATGGCGAGCACGGAGGCGCCATAGTTGTAGGATCTGAAGTTGAGTTCTTTCAGTGATTTCCCCTCCATGTAGGACCCCGGTGTAACAATGGCCTCGTAGAGCTTGCTGTCGCTCATGCTCATGTCCTCGTCGCGGAACTTACGCTCTGACTTCAGCTTCAGGCCCCGCTCCTGCTTCAGCTTTTTCAGTTTCTCCACTCCTATGCGCACTTTCAGCACATCGTTTTCATTAAGTATAAACGAGGGGAACACCTGCATCTTTTCCTGCCCGCGGGTCACCTGCATCACCTCAATGTCCAGGTCACGCACCAGGCTCGACTGCTGCAGCGGCACCCCTACCGACGGCGACTCCGGCAGCAGCACAACCTCTGTCAGGTAGTCGCCCAGGTCAAAGTCCTCGGAAAGGCTTTCGGTCAGCTTGCGGCTGGGCAGCAGGTGCCGGCCTATAAAAAACATGTAGGCGACACCCACCAGCAGGAACCACACACCGGCAGGCGCAAACTCAAACATACCCAGCGGCCGCTCCCCCTGCGCCTGGGCAATACCACTGACCAGTATGTTGGTGGAGGTGCCGATAAGGGTGCAGACCCCTCCCATCAGAGCGCCGAAACTGAGCGGAATAAGCAGTTTGGAGGGGCTCACCTTTATGTCTTTGCTGACCTGGATGACCACCGGCATCAGCAGGGCCACCACTGCGGTGTCGTTTATGAAGGCGGAAAGGGTGCCGGCGATAAGCATCAGCGCGAGCAGGCAAAGCAGGTAATTGGTGCGCCCGATGCGGGTAAGCCCCAGCCCTACTCCGTTCAGCATCCCCGACTTAAAAATAGCCGAACTAATGATAAACATGGAGGCCACCGTAATGGTAGCGGGGTTGCTGAAGCCCGCAAGGCCCTCAGCGGGCGTAAGGATGCCGGAGAGCATGAAGAGCACCATGATCAGGATGGCCACCGTATCGATAGAGAAGCGCTCGGTTACAAAAAGTATAACCGCTAGCACAATTATCCCTAGCACAATGGCGATTTCAACGGTCATAGGCGCGAAGTTGCAGTTGGATAAACCGGCACCAGTACCACGCACGCGTCATGAACAGGCGGCGGCAGGCAGGGTTGTAGGTACTATAACTTAGTTTGCCTGCATACGGTTACAGCACCAGCGGCCCGGTACTGCCATGTAAATGTGCGGGTTACGATGCTACTGGCTATCCAGCCACAGCTCTGCTTCGCTGTAAGAGGTAAAGGTTCTGAGGGGGAGATGGCTCTGGCTGAGGGTGTCGTCTACCTGCAAGGTGGCGATACGGTCGGTGGGTGCTATGTTAGCCCCCTTTTTCATTCCGGCCTCCTTTACCAGCGTCTGGGCCGCTACGTGCAGGCTCATGACCGACTGTGGGTGCGTAATCATGTTGCGGAGGTCGTTCACGAGTGTGAAGTTAGGCTGCGTGAGCAGCAGGGCTTTTTTCACATCGGGGAGGAACTCCGGCACAAAGCTCTTACTTTTCCAGAAGCCGTTGATGATGAGGTAAATCCTGTTTTTTTAAGGAATCGTACAGCAGCTCATAGCACTTGGTTTGTGCTATCAGTGTTTTAGAGCTGGTTGGGGTAGTATGTTGTTCTGCGCTGTACATCTTCACTCTATACATACGCAGAAAAGCACCTGCTGCTTTAGACTATAGGAGTTAATTCTAGCACTTAAAGAAGAAGAGGCAGCGATATCGGCTTAATCCGTAAGCTTTAGTTGCACTGAGCAGCCGGAGCCGGAGCATAAGGCCGCACCGCTTCAGGCCCAAATGTAGTACCGCCCTATCTATATACTGATCACATCGCCCAACTCGTGCACGACACCGTTTTTCACCTGGTGGTCAGGGCCCAGAATGCGCACCCCGTTCAACAAAGTATACTTGTCTTTGCGGCAAACAGTGATACCGGCACCGCTAATTGACTGAAGCGTGGCACCGTCTTTCAGGTCCCGCTCCCCATAAGCCCCCTTTAGAATGTGGGCCGATAGAATGGCCCGCAAACGCTCTGCGGGCTCCTGCTTTATACGCTGCAGGGCGCTTTCGGGCGGGGCGAGCAGCGTCAGCGGGCCGTTGCCCGAAAGCAGCGGCGTAAGCCCCGATTTGGTGATGAGATCGGCCAGCAGCGGGCGCTCTTTTAGCAGGTACTCCATCATGGAAGTACGCTCCTGCCGCACAGGCGATGCCAGCTCATGGGCCTGCCCTGCCTGCCAACATAAGGCAAACAGTGCAATTAAGATCATTTTTAAGTAAGTACGGTTCTGTGATAGCGCCATAGTAGTAAGGGGTATACAGCACTGTATACGTACTTTGCCCCTTTACAGACGAAAAAACAGCGCTCTAACCTGCCACTAAAAGTGCAATTCCCTTCCGGACTGTGTTAGAACAGGCGCCAGCCGGCAATCTGATCCACAAAGCTTGGCAGCGCGCTCGGCACCAGGATCAAGCTCAACACAAAGCCATACAGCGCCCCGTACAGGTGCGCGTCGTGGTTGATGTTGCCCGCCATGCGCCTCCCGGAAAAGTATGAGTACATCATGTAGAGGATGCCAAAGATAAAGCCTGGCAGGCACAGGAACGCAAAGAGGCAGATATCCAGCGTCGGGAAGAACAGGATGCTGGAAAAAACAATGCTGGCCACCCCGCCAGATGCCCCCAAGGCACGGTAAGGCGGGTCGTTGCGGTGCTTGATGTAGGTAGGGATGTCCGATACGATAATGCCGCCCAAATACACCAGCAAGTACAGCAGTATGCCCGTGGTGGGCCCGTAAGCCGACTTAAAGACATACTCCACCACATCGCCGAAGAAGTACAGCGTAAACATGTTAAACAGCAAGTGCGAAAAATCCGCGTGCAGAAAGCCCGAGGTTAAGAAGCGGTACCAGGAGTTGTCGCGCTGCACGGCGTAGGGCTGGAAGATCCAGCTGTGCATCAGGCCCTCGTTCTGCCAGGCGTACAGCGAAACGCCAACGGTGATGATAATCAGGATAATGGTAACGCTCATGTTCTACTTTTGAATGACTGGGTAACTGAAATTTGAATGGGTACAGGAGTGGCTGTGTGGAGGCATACTGTGCAACAGGCCTTCAAGGCATCAGCTGTCCCGCTCCATTAGCTGGAGTGTCAAGGCTCGAATGGCAGCCTTACGCGCCTCGGGCAGCTGAACAGCATCGAAGTGCTGCATAGCCTTCTGGAAGTATACTTCAATCTGCTGCTCGGTTTGCTGGCGTACCCCCAGCTGATCATATATGCCGGTGATAGCTTTCACCTTGTCTGCCGCGATGCAGTCGGCCGGCTGGTTGCGCCAGTTGTTGATGACGTGCAGCTGCTCTTCGTTTGCCTGCTCCAGCGCCGTCAGCATCAGGAAGGTCTTTTTATCGGAGAGGATATCCCCGCCCACCTGCTTGCCGAACTTGGTCTGGTCGCCGTACACGTCCAGCAGGTCGTCGCGCAACTGGAAGGCGATGCCCACGTTATCGCCAAACGCCTTCAGGTGCTCTGCATCGGCTTCAGGTGCCCCTTGAAGTATGGCTCCGAGTTCCAGGCTAAAGCCCAGCAGCACGGCCGTTTTCAGCGTAATCATGTGGATGTACTCTTCCCTGCTCACCTGCTCGCGGCGCTCAAAGTTCATGTCCAGCTGCTGGCCTTCGCATACTTCGGCGGCGGTGCGGCTAAACAGGCGCAGCACCAGTGCCAGCTTACCCGGCTCTACGCCCAGCAGCAGCTCATAGGCACGCACCAGCATCACGTCGCCGCTCAGTATGGCGGTGTTGGCATTCCATTTCTCGTGCACGGTTTGCTGGCCACGGCGCAGCGGAGCCTTGTCCATGATGTCGTCGTGCATGAGCGTGAAGTTGTGGAAAACCTCTACCGCCGCAGCGGGCAGCAGGGCCTTCTCCACATCCTCATCAAACATTTCTGCGCCCAGCAACACCAGCAGCGGGCGGATTCTCTTGCCGCCCAGCGCCATGATGTAGCGGATCGGCTCGTAAAGCTCCGCCGGGTTTTCACCGTAGCGGAGCGTGGACAACGTATGGTTTATCTTTTCAGAAAGGGTGCTGATATCCACAGGATACTTAATGTTGTTTTAGTGTCTCGATTAGGTCCAGATCAATGGTGCGATCGGCCATGTTGGCGCTTTTCACCTCCACCAGCACCTCATCGCCAAACGAGATAATACGCTTGGTCTGGCGGCCGATGATACGGTAGTTGTCGGCGTCCAGCTCGTAATAGTCGTCGTTGATGTCGGCCAGGCGAACCATGCCTTCGCACTTGTTCTCTTCGATCTCCACAAAGATACCCCATTCTGTGACACCGGAAACAATGCCTTTGTACTGATTTCCGATCGTATCCTTCATAAACTCCACCTGCTTGTACTTGATAGAGGCACGCTCGGCGTCGGCGGCGCGCTTCTCCATCTCAGAGGAGTGGCGGCAGCGCTCCTCGTACTCCTCCTGGTCGGCAGACTTGCCGCCGTCGAGGTAGTGCTGCAGGAGGCGGTGGGCCATCATATCCGGGTAGCGGCGAATTGGCGAGGTAAAGTGCGAGTAGTGCGCGAAGGCCAGCCCGAAGTGGCCTTCCGGCTCGGTGCTGTACTTGGCTTTGGCCATGGTGCGGATGGCCAGGTTCTGCAGCACGCTCTGCTCCGGCTTGCCCTCGATCTCCTTGGTCAGGTGGTTCAGTTCTTCTGAGATATCCCCCTCGGGATCTACTTTATAGCCAAACTTGCGGGCGAACAGCGCAAACGTGCTCAGCCTGTCCGGGTCCGGGCTGCCGTGGGTACGGTAAACCATGGTCGGGCGCTTTTTGCCCTTGCTCAGGTTGTACACAAACTCTGCTACCTTTTTGTTGGCCAGCAGCATGTACTCCTCAATTAGCTTGTGGGCGTCTTTGCGCTCTTTCACATACACCGACAGCGGCTTGCCGTTCTCGTCCAGCTTAAACTTAACCTCCACTGTTTCGAAGGAAATGGCACCGTTCTTAAAGCGCTTGGCCTGCAGTTTTTTGGCGATGTTGTTCAGCAGGTTGATTTCCTCGGCAAAGTCGCCCTCGCCGGTCTCGATGCGCTCCTGCGCCTCCTCGTAGGCGAAGCGGCGGTCGGAGTAAATGATGGTGCGGCCGTACCAGGTGTCGTACAGCTTGCCGTTTTCGTCCAGCTCAAACACCACGGAGAAGGTGAGCTTCTCTTCGTTTGGCCTGAGGGAGCAGAGGCCGTTCGAAAGGCGCTCCGGCAGCATCGGAATGGTTCTGTCCACGAGGTACACGGACGTGGCCCTGTGGAAGGCCTCTTTCTCCAGAATGCTTCTAGGCGTTACATAATGCGTTACATCGGCGATGTGTACCCCTATCTCCCAGTTGCCGTTCTCCAGCTTCTGGATAGAGAGGGCATCGTCAAAGTCCTTGGCATCGGCCGGGTCAATGGTGAAAGTGGTGACGTCGCGGAAGTCGCGGCGCTTGGCGATCTCACCTGCCGGTATCTTGTCGGAGATGGACTCCGCCTCTTCTTCTACGCTTTCAGGGAACTCGAACGGCAAGCCGAACTCCGCCATAATGGAATGGATCTCGGCTTCATGCTCTCCGGCAGGGCCAAACACCCGGATTACCTCGCCGGTCGGGTTCTTGCCCGGCTTATCCGGCCACTCAATGATGCGCACCAGCACCTTATCGCCGGATTGGGCATCGTTTAAGTGGCGCTCCCCAACGAAAACATCAAAGTAGGTGCGCTTAAAGTCAGGCACAACAAAGCCGAAGTTCTTCGACAGCTCCATCAGGCCTACCATTTCTGAGCGAGACCGCTGCAGCACTTCTACCACTACCCCTTCCTGGCGGCCGCCTCTCACGGAGGGCAGCACTTCCACCTTCACCAGGTCGCCGTCCATGGCGTACTGCAGGTGCTCGGTGTGCACGCGCACGTCTTCCTCGCGCTCCTCAGATACAATATAGGCGTATTTGCTGTTAGCCAAGTCCACGCGGCCCGTGATGATGTCCACCTTCAGGTTCATCATGTACTTGTCATCATCTACAGGCAGCAGTTTGTTCTCGCGCACCAGCGCTTTTACCAGGTTCTGCACCTGCTCTCTTCCGGCTTTATCTGTTACGCCCAGGCGGCGGGTAACCTGGCGCATCGTGAACACGGCGTCAGGGCTGTTTGAAAATACTTCCAGAACAACGGCTTTGGCAGATTTCGGAGCGCCCTTGCGGTTAGAAGGCTCTTTTCTGGCTGAGGCTTCTCTGGCCGATTCTTTGCGATTGGAGGATGATTCGCCTCCTCTTCTGCGGGAGCGACCTCTGTCGCTGTGGCTTTTTTCGCTGCGGCTCTCGTTCTCTCTGCCGCCTTTTTTGTCTTTCTTACTTCTCATGTATAAAATTTGGTGTCAATGGGGCTGCTGCACGATCGGCGCTTTACCCATGTACAAACTTTAGCTTTAATAGTTTAGATACTATACGCCGCTGAGGGCTCTTTGGCTAAAGTGCGGTGTAATTCGTGTTCAATTTATAGAGAATTTTCTATATAAGAGGTTTTATAGCAGGATTTGGAGCGAGGGTGTCTTTCGCACGTGTGCGTACTCCTTCTGATTTGCGGCCCTACACGGCTGCTTCCGCTTACCCGCGTTTGCTGCGCCAGTGTTTTTAATCTCCGGCCACGGGGCGGGCCAAGGGCTTCTGCTCTGCGGTGTGTTTTGCTTCGGATGAACCTGCTGCGCGGTTTTACGCTGTCTCGGCAGAGGTTTCCCAGCCGTCGTAGTCGCCGTTGTGCTGCTTGGCCAGCCGCCAGAGGTGAAGCACCGTTTTGTCTATACTTGTCCAGTCTACCTTGTCGGTGTGCTTTATGTGCAGGCGGAAAGGGTACGCCTCCAGCTCTTCGTCGTAGTCGCTGGCAACCACCGAAAAACCCTCCTGCTCAACACCGGTAACGTAGGCTTGCCTGTCTGCCTCCGTTTTAAAGAAAATCCAGTGGTGGATCGCCCTTTCCCTGCTCAGGTTGTCGCCGTGCTCCTCCAGGCTGTCGATCACTTTCCTGTTCCGGATGCTCTGGTACTGCTCCGGCTCCGGAAACAGCATTTTAAAGTACCCGTTCCAGCCCTTGTCCTCTTTGGTCCCGAAGCTGTAGGTATAGCCGGAGTGGCCGCGCATGACCGTCGAAATCGTTTTATCATAGTCGGTGATGTCGCCGAGGTAGAAGTACACCTTCCGGTGCCCGTTGGAGGTGGAGCGGCCCACATAGGTGGCGTTGTGGTTGGCATGCAGCTCCCCCTCCAGGTCGTCTTCTATCTGTTGCAACACAATCGTTTCCTGCATAGAAGAAAGGCCATCAGGACGCGGATCAATTATCTTGATGGACACCCACACCACATGCGGCTGGTCAGCAAGTGGAGCTACTTTCGCTAGCCCCAGGTCTACCGCTATAGAGCCAAGCATGTTATCTACGTTGCCGAAATAAAACTCCCAATCCGATACATAATTTGTTTGATCCATAGTTGATAAAGTTTTTAATCGCACCTTTTAAAACTGAATAACAGGACCTTATGTAAAGGGGCAGGTTTTACGCTGGCCCCGCCTTCATCTGCTCCCGCTTCTTCTGTGCTGCCGCTATATCCTCCAGCTCTCCCTTGGGAATGGCATTTATAAGGGTACGAGTATACTCCTGTTGTGGGTTAAAGAACAGTTGCTCCGGCGTGCCCTGCTCTACGATTCGCCCCTGGTGCATGACCAGGATACGGTCCGACATGTGCCGGGCCACCGAAAGATCGTGGGTGATGAAGATGCAGGTGATTTGAAACTCCTGCTTGAGCTGGTTGAGCAGGTTGAGCACCTGCGCCTGCACCGACACGTCTAATGCTGACACGGCCTCGTCGCAGATGAGGCACTTTGGCTGCAGTGCCAGTGCCCGGGCAATGCAAACACGCTGCTGCTGCCCCCCCGAAAGCACATGTGGATAACAGTGGAACTGCCCCGGCGTAATCCCCACCTTTTCAAGTAGTTCCGTTGCCTTTACCCGCCGTTCTTTATCGCTGGCGTAGCGTTTATGCACACGCATAGGCTCCATAACAGCTTCGCCAACCGTGTGCATCGGGTTGAGCGAGGCCTGGGGGTCCTGGAAGATCATCTGCAGGTTACGGCGGCTCTGGCGCAGCTCTGCGGGGCTTAGCAGGGCCACGTCGTTCCCGCCAAAGATAACTTTGCCCGCCGATGGCTTTATCAAGTGCAGCAAGCTGCGGCCCAACGTGGTTTTACCACAGCCCGACTCCCCTACCAGGCCAATGGTTTCACCGGGCCATACGCTAAAGCTGACGCCATCCACCGCCTTCACATAGGCGGTGGAGCGCCCAAAAAAGCTTTTCTTAACCGGGAAGTACACTTTCAGATCCTCCACCTGCAGCAAAGGCCTGTCTGCCTTATTCGGGCTTTTACCGGCAACAGTGGCAGAGTTGCCGGTCACGGTGCCTGGCAGCGAGTCCTTCGGCATGGTTAGCGGCTTTTCAAGAACGCAGCCCTGTGCATCCTCTTCCATAAAGTCCGACACGGTTGGAAGGACGGACTGCGGTGTAGCGGAAAGCGTGGGCCGGCAGGCCAACAGGCCTTTTGTGTACGGGTGCTGCGGTTGGCTAAAGACCTCCAGCACGCTGCCCTGCTCCACGATCTTGCCCTTGTACATCACCAGAATCCGGTCTGCGATCTCGGCCACCACACCCAGGTCATGCGTGATGAAGAGCACGGCGGTATTATCCTTCACCCTTAGCTCGTCGATCAGCTGCAGCATGCGCGCCTGCACCGTCACATCCAGGGCAGTGGTGGGCTCATCGGCAATCAGAAGGCTTGGTTCACAGGCCATGGCCATGGCAATCATCACGCGCTGCACCTGCCCGCCCGAAATCTCATGTGGATAAGCCTCATAAATCTTGTCCGGCCGTGGCAGCTTTGCCTGCTCAAAAAGCGCTATTGTGTGTTCCTTGGCCTGTTTTTTAGATAAACTTGTATGCAGCAGCAACACTTCCGTCACCTGTTGTCCACAGGTGTAAACCGGGTTCAGCGATGACATCGGCTCCTGAAAAACCATGCTGATCTCGTTGCCGCGCAGCTGCAGCAGCTGCTTCTCGGGTAGCTGCAACAGGTCTACCTGCCCCAACTCCTCCGACTGGAAAACGACTTGCCCGCCGGTTATGCTTCCTGCCGCTTCAAGCAGCCGCAGCATAGAGAGGGCCGTAACAGACTTACCCGAACCGGACTCCCCGACTATAGCCACTGTTTCGCCCGGGTATATTTCAAAGGCGATGCCATCTACGGCTGTAATCTTGCCATGGTCCGTGGAGAAGGCGGTTCTTAAATCGGAGACATGAAGTATGGGCGTGGTTTTCAAAGGAAGTGCAAATGGGCTTTAGGTAAAAATAGCTTTTTGTATGCAGCTACTCAACAGCAACAGAGATCTGTTTGCCTTTAAAGCTGTAAGCATATACAATTCCGGCTCCTTCTTTTACATAAATGCCTTCTATGTAGTCTAGCGCCGGGTAATGGTCGCGGAAGAACTGGTCCTCAGGCCTGTATTGGCTGGGGGAGCTAAGGTATAGGTGATACACGTTTTCATGCTGTACGCTGTTCAGGGCCACGGCCGGCAAAAACTCCTGCTTGTAAGTATAATGGTCTAAGGTAGCGGTTGTTGCACTACTGAACAGAAACGTGCGAACTGTTTCATAGCTGCTGATGCTGGACGTACCGTTTGCTACTGGCTCAGGAAACGTGTTGGTGTAGCCAACGGTAAACTCTAACACATCCCCCACACTGCCTTTGCTGATTGTGTTATTGAAGCGGTCTGTGCTCGCGTCTTTCCTGTACGTTAGCGTAAGCCTTACCGGGTTTTGCCCGTTTACCTGGCTTAAGAACACTTTCTGCTCAGCTGTATAGTACTCTTTGCAGGAGTTAAGGTCAAACTTGCCGCTGTAGTTTATCTTCTTTACAGGGATTACCACTGTTGTACTACCTTCGGGGTTTACATAGCTCATCTTCTGATGAATAGTATCCATTGCTATGTAGTAGCTTTTACCTTGCACTGGTGGAGCAGGCAAAAAAGAGGTCAGCTCGTTGGTAAACTCCAGCTTACCCAGGTCCACATCATCGCAGCTGCACGAGTAGAGGCTCACAGACATGGCGACGGCTATCAGTTTGGTTAATTTCATTATCAGACAAGTTGAAAGTTTTTACAGCAAAAAAGCATTAAATATATCTAAATAAACGTGTATACCTGCTAATTACAGGCACTTAGTTTTATAAGAACCTATGCTTGTAACAGCTCGCTGTATAGCTTTGCCATTTAAACTAACCATGCACTCCCATGCTTCACGCTTAAGGTCTGGAACTAACCTTTTGATGTCGCAACAGTTAGTTAATTATTCAGCATTCAAAGTAGCGTAAACATCACACACATGACTAAAACTATCATTTTCGATCTTGGCGCCGTCCTGATCGACTGGAACCCGCACTACCTGTATCGTAAAATTTTCAAGGAAGAGGCTGAGATGCTATACTTCCTGGAGAACATCTGCACGCCTGAATGGAACGAGGAGCAGGACGGCGGACGCTCTTTACAGGAGGCGACAGACATACTTGTGGCGCAGTACCCGGAGCAGGAAGAGAACATTAAGGCGTTTTATGGCCGCTGGGAAGAAATGCTGGGAGGTGCCGTTGAGGGTACTGTTGAGATTTTTAAAGAGCTGAAGGAAAGCGGCAAGTATAATATTTATGCCCTTACCAACTGGTCGGCAGAGACCTGGCCGATTGCTGTGGAGCGCTTTGACTTCCTGAACTGGTTTGACGGCGTGGTGGTTTCCGGTACCGAGAAAGACCGCAAGCCATTCGACTCTTTTTACCACACGCTGCTAAAGCGCTACGATGTGCATCCGTCTGAGGCCATTTTTATTGATGACAACCTGCGCAACGTGAAAGCAGCCGAGAAGCTGGGAATAGCGTCGGTTCACTTTACTTCGCCGGAAAAATTGCGAAAGGCGCTGGAGGAGAAGAGCATTTTGTAAGCTCCGCAAAAGCAGAAGACCCGGGAGTGTGCACCTGTATTAATTTTGAATGAGTGGATGAGTGATTGAGTGAATTCTATATGATTGGCTGACGATTTTTATACTTGCACTATCCCCTATTGCCATCTTGGAAAGATCTTACTGGAGCACGATAGCCTTGGCGGCTTGCCCACAAGATCCTTACAGGATGACAAGCAGAAGCAATAGGTAAAAGATGAGCCGCATTAGAAGTAGGAAAACCAAGTATAAACTCTCACTTATTTCTAATTCAGTTATTCAAATTCACTTATTCACTTATTGCCCTGTAGCCCCAGACGCTCGCGGACCTTAGAGTACCGCGAGGCCTTAAAACAAGAGCGGCTGCCTTTGATAGGGCAGCCGCTCTTGTTTTATACTTCTTTACACTTGTATGTACTTAGATACCTTTTTCTCTTTCCATTCGTGATTGATGTGCTGGCTCTGGATGCTCTCCGAAAAAGCGCTTCTGGTTGAACAGAATCAGCAAAACACCTATAAAAATGGCCGAGTCGGCTACGTTAAAGATTGGCCACAGCGACATTGGCTTGCCGCCAAGTATAGGCACCCAGTTTGGAACGATGCCTTCCCAGATGTCTACATAAAACATATCCACTACCTGCCCGTGAAACCAAGGTGTAGAGGAGCCATAAGGTGCGTTATCAAACCAAACACCATAGAAGGTGCTATCTACCAGGTTACCGATAGCCCCGCCAAGTATAAGCGCTATGCACCAGATAAGGCCTTTCGGAGCTTTGTGGCTGGCCAGGTAATAGAGGTAATACCCGATACCGAACATAGCCACCAGGCGGAACAGCGTCAGGATCAGTTTGCCATAGTCTGAGCCTAACTCCACACCAAAGGCCATACCTGGGTTAAGGGTATAGTGCAGCTTCAGCCAATCGCCTATTAAATGGATCTCGCCGGGCATGCCCATCTCCATGTTGTAGTGCACGATCAGCTTCACAGCCTGATCCACCAGGATTACGGCTAGTGCAGCCAGGTAATATTTCAGGTATTTCATATCTGTTGGTTAAGCAGCTCTTTACAGACTTTAGATACTAGACCTTAGATTTTAGACGCTAGTATGAACTCAAAAGCTGCTGCAATATACTTCTTAAAGTATAAAAGCACCCGCAACGTGTACGGGTGCTTCTTATTTATACGGATGCTTTCTCCGTCTGTATCTGAATGTATACTTTATACTCGTCAATATCCAGCAGCGTAGCGCTCTCCAGGTTTTCGACTGTATCCAGCGATAAAGCCTGCGTTTCGGCACAGATATAGTCGCTGTAGTTCTCGATGGCCGCTGTTACTTCCGGCATACTGCGCTGTAACAGGATATGAATCTTGTCCTGCACCTCCAGGTTTGTGTCCTTGCGCAGATTCTGGATACGGTTTACAAGATCGCGGGCAATACCTTCCTGCTTCAGTTCCTCTGTCAGCGTGATATCCAGCGCTACTGTCAACTTGCCTTCGCTGGCAACCAACCAGCCCGGGATATCCTCAGAAGAAATCTCCACATCGTCCGGCGTCAGAACGGCAGTTTCCTCGTCGTTCAGCATCACCTCAAAACCACCTTCACGCTCCAGCGTGGCGATGTCGTTCTGGTCCATGCGCTGTACGGCGGCGGCTACCAACTTCATCTTCGGTCCGAATACCTGGCCCAGCTTTTTAAAGTTAGGCTTGATCTTCTTCACTAATACGCCCGACGTATCATCGATGAACTCGATCGTCTTCACATTCACCTCGCTCAGGATTAGGTCGGCTACAGCATCAATCTGAGCACGCATTCTATTGTTGAGTACCGGAATCAGGATGCGCTGTAGTGGCTGACGCACCTTGATCATCTCTTTCTTGCGCAGCGAGTGCACCAGAGAAGATACTGTTTGTGCCAGTTGCATACGCTCTTCCAGATCCATATCGATAGCACCTTCCGCAACTTCTGGGTAAAGGGCCAGGTGTACCGACTCTACCTCGTTCCTGCCGCTTACGCTGTTCAGATCCAGGAACAACTGCTCTGCGTAGAACGGAGCCACCGGAGAAGCTAGTTTAGCCACTGTTTCCAGGCAAGTATAAAGCGTCTGGTAAGCGGCCATTTTATCGGTGTTGTACTCGCCTTTCCAGAAACGCTTACGGTTCAGGCGCACGTACCAATTACTCAAGTCGTCTACCACGAAATCCTGGATGGCTCGTGCAGCACGCGTTGGGTCGTAGTCAGCATAGTAGCTATCTACATCCTGCACCAGCGTGTTCAGCTTGGAGATGATCCAGCGATCCGACTCCGTACGCTGCGCCAACGGCACATCAGCCTCTGCATAGGTAAAGTTATCGAGGTTGGCATAGAGCGCGAAGAACGAGTAGGTGTTCTGCAGTGTACCGAAGAATCGACGCTGCGTTTCTACCACGCCATCTGGGTTAAACTTCAGGTTATCCCAAGGCGGCGCATTCGCGATCATGTACCAACGCACAGCATCCGGACCATACTGGCCGATCATCTCGAACGGATCAATGGCATTGCCTAGGCGCTTACTCATCTTGTTGCCGTTCTTGTCCAGCACCAGGCCGTTCGCGATTACGTTCTTGTACGCAACGCTATCCTCCAGCATTACAGCCAGCGCATGCAGGGTAAAGAACCAGCCACGTGTCTGGTCTACACCCTCGGCAATAAAGTCCGCAGGGAAGTTCTTTTCGAAGATTTCCTTGTTCTCGATTGGGTAGTGCCACTGTGCATAAGGCATCGCACCAGAATCGAACCAAACGTCGATAAGGTCTGGTTCTCTGTACATTGCCTTACCGGACTTGCTCAACAATATAATGTTGTCCACATACGGGCGGTGCAGGTCTTTCACCTCCACATTAGCATCCATCACGCCAGCTTGCACAGCTTTAGCGATCTCTTCGTTCAGTTCTGCAATAGAGCCGATGCAGATTTCCTCCTCTCCGTCTTCTGTTCTCCAGATTGGTAGCGGCGTACCCCAGTAGCGCGAGCGCGACAGGTTCCAGTCCACCAGGTTCTCAAGCCAGTTACCGAAACGGCCTGTACCCGTAGACTCTGGTTTCCAGTTGATGGTTTTGTTCAGCTCAATCAGCCTGTCCTTAACAGCCGTGGTTTTGATGAACCAGCTATCCAGTGGGTAGTATAGCACTGGCTTGTCTGTTCTCCAGCAATGCGGATAGGTGTGCTCGTACTTCTCCACCTTAAACGCCTTGCCTTCTTCTTTCAGCTTGATGGCAATCTTAACATCTGTTGGCTTATAGTCTACCCCATTCTCGTCTTCACCGTTGTAGTTCTTCACGTACATGCCGGCAAAGTCTGTGATCTCTTTCACGAAGCGGCCTTGCCTGTCCACGATCGGGCCCAGCTTGCCGTTCTCATCCAGCACCAGCAGCGACGGAATATCATTCTGGGCCGCTACACGGGCATCGTCTGCACCAAAGGTTGGCGAGATATGCACAATACCGGTACCATCTTCTGTCGTTACGAAATCACCGATCACTACGCGGAAAGCTGGCTTCTCTGGCTGCACGTATGGCAACAACTGGTGGTATTCCACACCGTTCAGATCAGCTCCCGTAAACTCTTCCACTACCTTGAAAGGAATCAGTTTGTCGCCCGGCTTAAAATCCTCCAGTGCCAGGTCAGCAGCTTTCGGGTTGAAGTAGCGGCCTACAAGATCTTTACCCAATACCACCGAGATTGGCTCATAGGTATATGGGTTGAAAGATTTTACCTTCACATACTTGATGCCTTTGCCTACGGCTAGACCTGTATTGGCAGGCAGCGTCCAAGGCGTAGTCGTCCAGGCAAGGAAGTATACTTTCTCGTCCTCGTTCTCGAACAGGAACATATTGCGGGTGATCTTCTTCACCTCGAACTGCGCCACGATGGTCGTATCCTTCACCATTTTGTAGCAGCCTGGCTGGTTTAGCTCGTGTGAGCTAAGGCCGGTGCCGGCTGCCGGAGAGAAAGGCTGGATGGTATAACCTTTGTATAGGTAGCCTTTGTCGTACAGCCTACGCAGCAACGCCCAGCAA
This sequence comes from Pontibacter actiniarum, assembly GCF_003585765.1. Classification (NCBI taxonomy): domain Bacteria; kingdom Pseudomonadati; phylum Bacteroidota; class Cytophagia; order Cytophagales; family Hymenobacteraceae; genus Pontibacter; species Pontibacter actiniarum. The sequence continues at coordinate 4,036,766 of NZ_CP021235.1, read as the reverse complement.
GATTCGATATACTCGTTCTCGAAGGTGATATACGGGTTGTTCAGGTCTACCCAGTAGCCCATCTGCTCGGTCAGCGTGTCCCACTGGTTTTTGAAACGCATTACCGTTTCGCGGCAGCGCTGGTTATACTCCTCTACCGAAATGGTTTTGCCGATATCCTCTTTCGTAATGCCCAGCTCTTTCTCTACCTGCAGCTCAATTGGAAGGCCGTGTGTATCCCAACCACCTTTACGGTTTACCTGGAATCCTTTTAGGGTCTTATAGCGGCAGAAAATATCTTTCACGGCACGGGCCATCACGTGGTGAATGCCCGGCTTACCGTTTGCTGAAGGCGGTCCTTCGTAAAACACGAACGGGGCGTTGCCCTCGCGGGTAGCCACCGATTTCTCGAAGATGTTGTTCTTCTTCCAGAACTCCAGTACATCTTCGCCTACTTTGGCGTAGTTTAGGTTTTTATACTCGTTGTACTTTACCATTTTCTGGTTCTTGTTCCTCTTGATCTAATTTCAAACGAAGCTGTGCCAAGTCTAGCTCAGCGTCGCTGTCTTCGTCGTAATATTCTTCGTAGCCCTCAATCAGGGCATCCGGTTCATGTATGTACTTGCCGCTGTCAAAACTCATCAACAACGTAGGCAAGATAATCAGGTTTGTAAACAAAGCAATCAGCAGGCTTACCGACATCAATATGCCCAGCGCCTTGGTGCCGCCAAACTCCGAAAAGGCGAAGATAACGAAACCAAAGAACAGTATCAGCGAAGTATAAATCATACTTGTGCCTGCCTCTATCAAACTGCTCGTGATGGCCTTGCTCACGTTAAAGCCGTTGGCGTGCAACTCCGATCTATACTTGGCCAGGAAGTGGATCGAATCATCTATCGCAATGCCCAGTGCTATACTAAAAATTAACGCTGTACTTGGCTTCAGCGGTATGTTGAAAAGCCCCATCAACCCACCAGCTATAATCAGCGGTATCATGTTCGGTATCAGCGATATTACGACTACCCTGACAGACTTAAACAACAGCGCGATCACAAAAGTTACCAACACGAAAGCCAATAGCAAACTAGAGCGCAGGTTGTTGATGAGGTACTGATTTCCTTTGATGAACAACAGTGTGGTGCCCGTCAGGTTTACGGTTGTTTCGGCACCGCTATCGTCGCGGGTAAAGCGCATCGTATTTCCTTCGTCTGCTACGGTCACGCCTTCGCCACCATAAATTTCGCGAAGCTGTGGCTTAATTCTTTTGTTGATGAGCGTGTCGAGCTGGCGGGAACCTACATCTGCCACTTTTAGGGAGATGCGGGCGCTCTGGCCGGTGCTGTCTACAAAGGCGCGCAGCAGTTTCTGGTTCGCGCCATCGTTCTGCTTGGCTAGGTAACTGAAGATGAAGTTACGCTCCGTATTGTCTGGCAGACGGTAAGAGCTAGGGTCGCCTTCGTAAAAAGCCTGTGTTGCTGTCTTCACCAAACCAGCCACAGAGATAGGTGCCGAAAGTATAGGCTGTGTGTGCAGGAAGCCTTCCAGCTCGGCCAGCTTGCGCAGGTTCGGCAAACGCATCACGCCTTGCTTGTTTCCTGTGTCCACGATAATCTCCAGCGGCATCACCCCGTTAAAGTGCTGCTCAAAAAAGGCAAGGTCGGCATTCACACTGCTTTCCTCCGGCAGGTCGTCCACCATGTAAGAGACCGTTTTCACTTTATAGATGCCCCAAAAGGAGAGGCCAAGTATAAGTGTGAGAAAGAAGTAGACCAGCGGACGCTTGCGGTGCACGATAAAATCGAAGAACTCCAGCAGCTTGTTCAGCGGCTTCGCATCGAGGTGGCGCAGCTGGCGCTCGGTTGGCGGCGGCAAATAAGAAAACAGCGCCGGCACCAGAATCATACTTATAATAAAGGTGACAAAGATGTTGATACCTGCCACCACACCAAACTCATACAGTATAGCGATATGCGTAAAGGTAAACACGATAAAGCCAATGGCCGTGGTAGCATTGTTCACCAGATTTACCAGACCGATTTTGCTTATTACCCTTGTTAGCGCCAGCACCTTATTACCGTGGCGGCGGTAGTCGAAGTGGTAGCGGGCCAGTAGGTAGGTGGTGTTCGGGATGCCGATGACCACGATGATAGAAGGTATTAGACCGGTGAGCAGCGATATTTTATAGCCGAACAGCGAAATGGTGCCCATCACCCATACCACCACCACACTGATGACCAGCATCGGGATAAGCACCGCATAAAACGAGCGGAAGAAGATGAAGAGTGTAACAGCTGTTACGAGCAGGGCCAGCACCAGGAACAGCTTCATTTCAGATGCTACTTTGGTCGTCATGACAGCACGCACGTAGGGCAGACCAGCGTAGTGCAGCTGTATTTTTGTGTCTTTTGTGAACTGCTCTGTCAGCGCAGCTATATTATCCATCACCTCTACACGACGGGCAGAGTTGAGGTAGGCCGGATCTACGGTGATGGCCAGCAGCGTGGCTCCTGTTTTTTGGTTGATGATTTGCCCGTTGTAGAAATTCTGGTTTTCCACTACCTGCAGCAGGCTATCGAGCCGGGGCTGGGTTTGCGGAAAAGGGGCAAAAATGTTCTGCGTGGTAAACTTGCGCTCGGCCGTGTCTTTTACGACCTGCACCAGGCTTGGCAGGGCAATTACTCCCTTTACGCCTTCTACCTTGCTCACCTGCTGTGTTAGCTCCTGCAGTTGCTTAAACTTCTCCAGCTGATAGATGCTCTTATCCTGCATCCCCACTACCAGCACATTTCCGTCTTCGCCAAAAGTTTGCTTAAAGCGGCTGAAGTACTGCATGTCGGGGTCGTCCGGACTCACCACATTGGCAAAATCGTACGACATTTCTACGTTGCGGGCATGGTACCCCATAAACGCAGTAAGCACGGCTAAGACCAACATCAGCCTTAGCCTATTCTTGATAATAAAAATGGCAATCTTATTCCACATGGTCCGGCTACAACAATTCGGCAAAGGTACGGAATTTTTGCGCACCCTACAGAGCATCAACCGTTAAACATAGACCGGGCAGAGAGAAAACCAGGCAAACCGGTGTAAGCTGATTAAAAACAAAATAGCCCCGCTTTTGGCAGGGCTGTTTCTGTGCAAATTGTATAGCTGTTGACTTAGCTTTTCTTCTTGGAACTGCTGCTGGAGTTGTTTTTAGGAACGCAATTCGGTACCTGCTTTCCATCCTTCTCCTTCATCCCTACCTGTTCATAATTTTTCCAGCAGGGGTCCTTGTCTTTGTCTTTCTTACTGTCTGACATGTCGTTTAGAATTTGGTTCATACTTATGTACGCACCTCCTCTCCTGCCAGACTTCTGGTTTGGTTAAGCCTCAATAACTCTTTGTTTAAGCTTAAAACAACAAGGTATGAGGCTATCTCGCCTGTGGAAAAATCACCTAATATTCCTGCTTATCTATATAAATTGCACCTAATTAAAGCTATTTATGAACAACAAGTGCTTGTTTAATACTTAACATAACTACTGCACTTAAAGAACTGTGTTACCTGAAATGACAAGTGTTAGACAAGAGCCTCTTCGGATTTGTAGAGAGGATGGTGATTTGAAACCTATTTAAGGTTATTATGTCCAACTGAAATCGAGCTTCAGCAAATACTTTTCACTTAAGAGAACTAATAACCCAGTAGTGTTGAAATAGCTACATTATCACGCTCTGCAACTAACTGGAAGTTAATTACTTAACACTTACAAAATAGAATATCTTCTGTAAGTATGGGATGCGTTTTCCACAGACAAAAAGAGGCAGCAAGGGTTAATTCCCTGCTGCCTCCTATATTGGCTTTAAGTATAAATATACTTAAGCTAGTTTTTCAAATACACTTTTGAAGCTAACGGCTTTGTTGATGTAGCCATGCAGCTCACTGATTGGCATACGCACCTGCTCACGTGTATCACGGTCACGAACGGTTACAGTGTTATCCTCCAGTGTCTGATGGTCTACGGCGATACAGAACGGGGTACCGATCAGGTCCTGGCGCGTGTAACGCTTGCCGATGCTGTCGCGCTCTTCGTAGATGATGTTGAAATCATACTTCAGCTCTTCGAAGATCTCCGTAGCTTTTTCTGGTAGACCATCCTTCTTCGTGATGGGAAGTATAGCGGCTTTAACCGGAGCCAGCGCTGGGTGCAGCTTCAGGAACGTACGGTGCTTGGTGCTTTCTCCTTCTGTAATTTCCTCTTCCTGGTAAGCGCTGCAAAGCACCATCAGGAATAGGCGGTCAGCACCTACAGACGTCTCAATCACGTAAGGCACATAGTTACCGTACGGCTTGCCATCCTCGTTCAGGTCGTTGTCGAAGTACTGCATTTTCTTGCGGCTCAGTTCCTGGTGCTGCGTCAGGTCAAAGTCAGTACGGGAGTGGATACCTTCTACCTCTTTAAAGCCAAATGGGAACTCAAACTCTATATCCAGGGCAGCGTTTGCATAGTGCGCCAGCTTGTCGTGGTTGTGGAAACGCAGCTTATCCGTAGGAACGCCGATTGCTTCGTGCCACTTACGGCGGGTGTCTCTCCACTGCTCATACCATTCCATCTCCGTGCCAGGGCGCACGAAGAACTGCATCTCCATCTGCTCAAACTCACGCATACGGAAGATGAACTGACGCGCCACAATCTCGTTACGGAAGGCCTTACCGATCTGTGCAATACCGAAAGGCACTTTCATACGGCCTGTTTTCTGCACGTTCAGGAAGTTCACAAAAATACCCTGGGCTGTTTCCGGACGCAGGTAAATCGTCTGGGAATCTTCTGCCACAGAACCAATTTGCGTAGAGAACATCAGGTTAAACTGGCGAACTTCTGTCCAGTTGGCAGTACCGGATATCGGGCACTTGATATCTTCACGGATGATCAGCTCACGTACGCCTTCCAGGTCTTCAGCTTCTAACAGCCTTCCCATTTCAGCAGTCAGTGCGTTTGCTCTTTCTACATCTCCCTCTTTCTCGTACTGCGCGGCTTTTTCCTCTATCAGTACATCGGCACGGTAACGCTTCTTGGAGTCTTTGTTATCGATCATCGGATCGTTGAAGCTATCCACGTGGCCTGATGCCTTCCAAACCAGTGGGTGCATAAAGATGGCTGCATCTAAACCAACTACATTCTGGTTCAGCTGCGTCATACTTTTCCACCACAGGTTCTTGATGTTATTCTTCAGTTCTACGCCCATCTGCCCGTAATCATACACGGCTTGCAGACCGTCGTAGATCTCGCTGGACGGGAATATGAAGCCATACTCCTTCGCGTGCGAGATGATATCTTTCAGTTGTGCGTTTTCTACAGGTGTTTTTTCTTGTGTCGCCATAGCGCAAAGTTACGTTTTAGCTGATGTGTTTGCCAAAGTAAAGATAGTGATTTTCGTTTCCTGTCGCCTCTGCCGCCCTACAAAGTTTGAAATCAGGCTTTTTAGGGGCCTGCGGTAACTTTGCCGCCCTGTGTTACGTCTGTTAACAATTTCTTAACACTGCCTTACCCAGCCCCTGCTTTTTTTAAAGTAACTTGCGCCGTTTTTTAATTTATTACCAATCCTTTTATAATGGGCAAAGTTAAAAAAGCCAAAAAAAATGTAGCCCCTATCCAGCCGTACAAGTTCCGGAAACGGTACAAGCAGGTTGACATCTACATTCGCAAGGAAAAGAACTTCCTCTATTTTATTGCCTTCTCGCTCATTCTTGCCGGCTTAGTGTATCCCTACGCTTCCATTGCCATGTGGGTGGGCTTTGCCTTTGCAGGCTACTCTGCCATCGCTAACGACAGTATTCAGACGATAGGTACTTTTATCGTATCCAACGAGGATAAGAAATGGTACTGGCAGTGGCTCTTTATGGGCTCTATTTTCCTGGGCACCGTTTTCTACAGCTGGTATGCCTTCGATGGCGATGTTACCTACCAACGCTTGTCCTCCAAAGGCTTCGACCAAACGATAGACAACTTTGTGTACCTGCAGTTGGCCGCGCCAATCGTGCTGCTGCTGTTAACCCGCTTCCGTATTCCGGTATCCACTACCTTCATGCTCCTGAGCGTGTTTACGGTTAGCTCCGGCGCAATCGTAAGTATGGTTAGTAAGAGTTTGATGGGTTACGTGGCCGCGTTTATAGCTGCCTTTATCATCTATCTGGCCTTGTCTAAGCTTATCAAGCGCTTTGTTAAAGGTAAGGCACACGGCTCCTGGATTGTGGCGCAATGGGTAATCAGCGGCTTCTTGTGGCATACCTGGCTTGCGCAGGACTTGGCCAACGTGGCGGTTTACCTGCCTCGCCAGCTCGGTGTGTGGGAGTTCGCTGCTTTTGCCGGCTTTATCTTCATAGGGCTTGGCTTCATGTTCTACCGACGCGGAGAGAAGATCCAGAACATCATCAACGAGAAATCTGAAGTACGCGATGTACGCAGCGCAACGATCATTGACCTAGTGTACTCCATCATCCTTTACTACTTCAAAGAGGTTAATAATGTGCCGATGAGTACCACCTGGGTGTTTGTTGGTTTGCTGGCCGGCCGTGAACTGGGAATGCGCCTGCGTGCCCACGACTCTTCTGTGAAGTTTGCCAAAACCTTTAACCTGATCGGAAAAGACGTTCTGTCGGTTACCATCGGCCTGGTGATTTCAATTATTCTTGCCGTGTCCATCAACCCGGTTATCCAGGAAGAGCTAATGAACTTCTTCTTTAAGTAAGATCCCCTTCCTTTAATTTTCCAAAGCCCGGCACCTGTGCCGGGCTTTTTTGCTTTTATCAGACCTGTATCCCGCTTACACAGCAGATGCAGCAACCTTTGGTTCTGTTGCTCACAAGGCGTTCTTTGGCGAGCGTACACAAAAAAGCCCCGGCCTATGTATAGGCCGGGGCTTCTCTTTTATAAATGCTTTCTTGCTTATTTCTCTGGCCAAACAACTTCCAGGTCATCGTTGATGAACACACCGAAGTTGATCGCAATCAGCTGGTCTTCGTCGAAGTACAGGTCGATCATTTCCTTTTCAAAAGAAATGCGGGTCTCGCCTGTCTCAGCCTCTTCCTCTTCCGGGTTGGTGATGTTGTTGTCGGCGAAGAGCTGCAGAACCTGCTCTCTGCTCATTTCAAACACACGCTCTCCCCAAATCTGAACCTCACGGTTGGCTGTTTCGATGCAGCTCAGGCGGTAGTCGTCCTCTTTATCGAAGTATAGCGAGTAGCCTTCTTCCCAGTAGTTCCAGGCCTGATGCTCAAACTCGTCCTCCTCATCAGATTCCTCTACTTCTTCAGGTTCTCCTAACAATTCTTCTACTTCGTCCATTGTCAGGCCAAACTTGATCTTGCCAAGCCCCTTGCCTAACCTGATGTCTTTGTTGATCATGATCTATCTTGTGGTTTTTATGTGCAAAGATACGCGAATTCCCTTTTCTTAGGTTTAACTTTTTATTCAGTTTCTTCGCTTTCCTCCTGCTCTTTTAGCTTCTTTTTCTGCCTTTGTGCCAGTGCTTTCTCGTCTTAACCGCGCTCGCCTTTACTTGCCTGAACTTTCTCACCGGAACCTTTCCCTGCAACAGCGTGGGGCTTTATACATCCTCCCCCTCGTTGCCCGAATAAGAAGCCGGTTTGATCGGTACGTTCTGGTACACCGGGTACTGCTCCGGATAGATTACGATAAAGCTGTTGTTTTTATAGTTTCTCGATAGCACGCGCGGCACATAGTCCATGTTGCTGTTATAGGAAACGGTTCGTTTTCGGGCCGATATCACAATCACCATATCATCGTTCTGCAGGTCAGATTTGGTGGTGGCGAACTCGTTCAGGTTGTTGTAGGGGGCGTACTCTGCCTCTACCGTTGGCTTTGAGTCAGCGATCACGCTTTTAAGCTTGTTTAGCGTACGCCTGCGGCCACGGAACACAATGGGCGCCCCCAGCTGTGTCGACAGTAGCTTCACGCTCCTGATCCAGCGCATAAAGCCTCTCTCCAGCTCGGCGTTTGTTGGCACCACCACTATCAACCGGCCCGTGGTGTTCAGTGGTTGGATGATCTTGCACACCAGGATCATTTGCTCTGTATTGTCCAGCAGGTTATCCAGCACAGTCCCGAAGATGCGGTCTCGTGTGGTGATCTTCGCGTTCCAGCCCAGCACCACTTCCGTAATCATCAGCTCCTTTATGGCGCGCAGTATACCGCTGGATACATTCACATCGATCTTACTCACCAGGTTCACATCGTTGTCCGATGCGGAGGCATGCTTTATCGCCTCCTGCAGCATCTTATTCTTCTTGTAGATTTCCTCTTCGGCGTGTTCGTTGTCTATCACCACTGCCAGCGGATAGATAGGCTCTCTGTGGCTGGGGTTCTTCAGCATCACCGACAGGTCGATCAGGCTTTCTATCGTCTGTGGGTTACCGATAGGCACCAGTATCCTGTCCGGCTTCTCGCTGATGTCCGGCTTTCTCCTGCTTTCCAGAATGGCCAGCTTCCGCCCCACTTTCTCCGTCGAGAAGGAGCTCACCATACTTGACACCAGGATCAGCACAACCGCTCCGTTCAGCGCACTCTCTCCCAACAACCCAATATCAAAGCCCGCCAGCACTACCGCCAGCGTTGCCGCCGCGTGGGCGCTGCTCAACCCGAAGATCAGGTTCCGCTGCAGTACGCTAAACTTAAACAGCTTTTGCGTAACATAGGCCGCCGCATACTTTGCCAACGGAGCCAGTATAATAATAGTGACGGCTATGAGAATAGCATTGGTGTCGGTAAACAGCACTTTGAGATCCACCAGCATGCCGGTGCTGATCAGGAAGAAGGGGATGAAGATGTTGTTGCCTACGAACTCGACCCTGTTCATCAACGCCGAGGCGTGCGGGATCAGCGGGTTTAGGGCCAGCCCTGCCAGGAAGGCTCCGATGATCGCCTCCATTCCTGCCACCTCCGAGAGGAACGCTGCCGCAAACACCACCGTCAGTACAAATATATACTGGGCCCCTTTCTCGCTCTCCAGTTGCTTGAACATGTACTTGGCGATCTTCGGGAACAGCCACAGTACCACGGCCACGAATATAGCCATCTGGGCCACCATCCACACCCAGAATCCTACACTTGTACTGCCGTGCGTGGAGTTAATGATGACCGCCAGCACGAACAGCACAGCGGTGTCTGTTATAAGCGTACCTCCTATGGTTAGTGTTACCGCTTCGTTTTTGCTCAGGCCCAGCCTGCTAATGATGGGGTACGCCAGGAGGGTGTGCGGGGCGAACATGCTGGCCAGTAGTATAGCTGGTTTTATGTCATAGCCGTGGAGGTACAGGAACGTCAGCGTTCCGATTACCATCGGGATCATAAACGTGAGCGTTCCGAACACCAAACTTCGGACCTTGTACTTCTTGAAATCGATCATGTCAATCTCAAGGCCTGCCTGGAACATGATGTAGAGCAGGCCCACTGTTCCGAACAGCTCTATACTTGCATCACGCGATAGTATATGGAACCCGTTTGGGCCCAGGATTACCCCGGCCACGATCAGCCCGACTATGCCCGGGATTCGGAACCGCCCCAGAATGATTGGCACCACCAGTATGATCAGAAGCACCAGCGTAAAAATTACCACCGGCTCCTCCAGCGGAAGCGATAAATGTACCTTATTCAGCATGCTTCTTTTTTCTTGTGTTCTGCTTTCTTCAGCTTAAAGATATAGATTTTCTTTTTGTATACCCTTCTTGTGTAAGTGCGGGATTCCATTTCACAAGCCCCTTTACGCACCTTTCCACACATTTCGATACCTAATAATTTTTTTAGCTTAATTTTTTAAAGAGATTCTTCTTTTGTTTCTAGGGCTGTTCATAAGTTGAAAACTTTACGCAGGTTTGTGTAGTGCTTATAACTTGTTTACTCCCGGATAGTTTTTCACCACATCCTGTTGCTGACTGTGCATATCATTTCTTTTTGTCTCAGCTTCTTAGCCATCTTTTCCACTTTTTGCCCTTTTATGTGTATTTCTTTATACACAGAACACAAGAACGTGGAAAACAGCTTTGTGTAGGGGAAATTATACACCGGTATCCACTTTTTACCCTCTGTGTAAGTCCTTTTTCGGTGTGTAATTTATGGGTGTGTAAGTTATCCTGATTGTTACCCACCCTTTTCCACACAGTTAACCACAGCTTTGTGGATTATCAAAAAACTTTACCCGGCGGTTGTTTTACCGACTCAGATCTGCTTCTTTTTTGCCCTTCTCTCCTATTACACATGTATACCGGTAAAAGGTTACTGTTACCTCCGCCCTCCATTTTACATGTGCAGTTGGCCAGCTAAGAGAGGGTGGCGCTGGTCCTGTGTTTGAATTTTCTTTCAGCCGCGCCTACAGTTTTTGTTAGCACTGCTCCTCTCAAAGGAAACGCTTTGTCTCTCATTCGACTTCTTTTTCCTGTGTTTCCCGTTCAGCGTGTGTGGCGGCGGCAGGTTCTGAAGCTTGTGCTGGCTCAGTACTTTTCCTTTCGTGTTAAACTTTTATGTTAAATGGATTTGATGCTGATTTTGTCTGTGCCTTCATCTAAGTGTTAGAATTATGGTGTGGCTGAAGCGCCGTTTATAGCGGTAACTGAAGTATGAAATCTGACTGGTGAAGTGCTGTGGTCGACTAACGACAGGAGTAAGGCTGAATTTGCGGCCACTGCTGTTTCGATTTTCTGTCCTTCCCACGGATCTTGAGATCATCATCCTTTTTGATTTTCTGTGCAGCTGCTTTCTCGTTGCCATACACGTTCGAAAGCAGTAGCCATACTTATTGACTTTTGTCTGCAGCCCTTTTCGCTGCACAGGTAGAGCCGGCCTGGCGAGCGAAGCTACTTCGGGAGTTTTCCAGTTTGGGTTCAGAAATTTCTGCTGCTGCGTTTGCTGAAGTTTGTGGCGGAGCCAATATTTTATGAAGGGTAGAGGCTAACTTCTCTTACTGGCGGCACAGGTCTTGTTGCTTGCTTAGTCTGCTATGTTTTCCAGCTTTTGATGATTCTAGGCTGTGTCCGAAGAGCGGAGGTTTATTAAGTATGCTGTGGTTGTAACATGGGGAAGTAAGGTAGCAGATGTGTTACGGCAGGTAGGTGCTAAGGCAACGGCATTGGGAGCTGGTTGATGTTGAGTTGCTGCAGCCAATGATCAGGGAAGACGGAAAAGGCAGGCCCAGCCGGAAAGATAGGTAGGTGCTCAACAGCATCTTCTAAATCCTTTGTTCTGGTAGTTCCTGGTGAGTCTTGCCGAGAAGTTCGGCCCTTGGCAGACAGTGTACGCCCGGCTCAGGAGTGACGGCGGCAGGGAGTCTTTGAGCGGGTATTTGCTAAACTAAGGTTGCGCCTGCAGCGTGTAGTTACCCGGACTTGACGCTTAGTTTCTTGCCGCCACCATCAATAAGTCGCTCTCAGCCGTGGCAAAAAAAGATCAGCCCGAGACTTGGCCGAGGCATTTTCTTCACTGCAGCGACTTTCCCTACAGGTGCTCCTGCCGGCTAGCCATGCCGGCAAGTCACAGTAGCTGTTCTGGCTTTTTGAACTTGTGGAGAAACTATCCTAGGTGGCCGACAGTTTGGCCGTCTTTATGGCGCTGCGGGAGCAGTTTGTAAGGGCTCCGGTACAGGGGAGAAGCCTTCGGAAAGGAAACATCTGCAGAAGGAAGTAAATGCCGCCTTAGGTGAGCCAAGAGCTTTGCCGCGAGAAAAATGTTTTTGAGAGGCCTTTAGGTTGGCTCAAGGAGATGAGGCGTTTTCCTGTAGATCCGGTAAGCTCGCTGATAGCTTTCTGGCTTTCTTGCGACTGGCCTTTATACGATTCTGTCTTCAACTTATTTTTGCAGACACAGCTTGGCTTTCTCGTGGCTAACCGGAGCGCCGCTTTTTTGGGGAGTTGTTTACTTTTTTTGCTGATCTTTTTCTCTTGTACTGCCGGTGCCGCTCTTATGCGCTTTTGCCTTTCTGATCTTTTCCTGTCGAATTTTTCAGCAGCTTTTTGTTTCTCTATTTGTCGGTTTTCTGTGCTGTCGCTTTGGCTATCTTCAGCTACGATACGTGCCTTTTTGCTGCTGTCGTGTATGGAGATTTTTATTCCTTTCTTTTATCCTCTGCTCTTTTGTAGTTGGTTTTCCACCAGCATTTCTGCTCTTATCGGTTGAGCTTTCCACAAGTTCTTTTCGCCTTGTTCCTCGTCATGTCTTACTTAAGCTAATACACCTTTTGATTCTTTTACTTTGTGGATTTGTTCCTCTTTGCTTCTAAACCTTCTCCTCCTTTTTCTTCCATTTAATCACTTCTTGGGGCTTTCTTGTTTAGTTATGCACAGGTACTAAATAAAAAAAGGAGGCAGACTGGTGCCTCCTTTTCCTTGTGTTACTAGTTGCTCTTTTGGTTTAGAATTCCAGGTTCAGGTCTTCTATTTCCCAGTTCGCACGCACTTCTACTGGGCTAGGATAAATGTATACTGGCTCCGGCTTCTGCTTAAACTCTGGATCCGCCTTCTCCCATTTGCCATTGTTGTTTTCGTCTATCAGCACCCGCAGGATATAGTTACCCGGCGCCACATTTCTAAACTTGAATGTGCTTTTCCCCGGTTGCTGCTCTATAACTTTGTACTCGCTGTTTAGGAGCTGCAGTGTGTACGACTTGTATTCCGTGTTAATCTTGCCGCTCAGGCTTCCGGTGCCGCGGCCTTCTGCCACGCTTAACTGCAGTTGTGGAAAGGAGAGAGGCTCGCCCTCCAGCGGCTGAATTGCCGTGCTGTCCAGCACCACCGTTACCTGTTTTATGCGGTTGTTTATGTTCGGTAGATTAAAGCGGAGCTCTGTGTTTGTTCTGTCGAGGCTTACCTGTTCAGGATAGCGCAGCTCCTGTACTACGGTTGTGTCGGCCATTAGCTTTAGCGGTGCATTGCCTGTTATCCTTATAGGTGTCTGTAGCTCCAGCATTACCTCCTGCCCTATTCGGTATCCTCCGTTCTGCCCCGTGTTGATAACCTTCAGTTGCGCGCCCTTTACACGCTGTGATCTTTTCCCTTCAAACGCGATCACAAGAGTGTCTACCGCTATATTCCCTGAGGAATCCACAGCCGTAAGGATGGCTTTGCCTCCGCTGAAGCCAGGCGTTTTAAACAAGGATGCGACCTTTCCGTCCGTGCCTACCTTTGTCGTTAGGGTGTCTTGTGTAGCAAGATCTGTAGCTCTTACCTGCTGCACTCCCTCGTTGTAATTTGCCACAAACCGATCTGTATACTTTTCCCGTGCCAGTAGTATGGGCTTCTTTGTATCGATCCGAACCGTTTGCAGCCTTACAGAATCTGTTGTGGGCGTAATGGTAATTGGTTCCGTCAGGTAGGCTATTCTTTCCTCCTCTGTGTCATAGTAGGTGTTGTTGTTCTTATCTACCAGTGCGTACATGCGGTAGCTTCCTTCCTTCACGTTTTGCAGCGTAAAGTTTCCCTGTGCGTCTGTATTGGCCAGGTAGTAGGGTCTGTTCTTTCGGATGCTCAGCGTATCGCCTGCCTGGTAAAGCGCTACGATTGCATCCTTCTCCGGTGTCTGCTTCAGCAGGCTCACCACGCTGCCGCTCACCCGGCTCGAATCAATAAATGTGCCGGTGCTGAATGAAAGCCGCAGGCCCTGCGCTTTGTTCTTCTCTGTAATATCTGTTATGCCCTCCCTGAAGTTAAAGGTATAGGTCGTGCTATCCATCAGAGGCTTTTCGAACTCCAGGGTCAACGTGTTCTTATCTGTTTTTACCTGGTACGGGTTGTTGATATTCGGGGTGATGAGCAGCTCTTTCTGTAAGCTATTCTGCTGAACCTCTTCATCAAACGTCAGGCTTACCGTGCGTGTATCCACATTCAGCTGCTGGTCTTTCGGGGTGCTGCTTACCAGTGTCGGGGGCGTCTCGTCCTTGGGCCCTCCCTGTGGAGGGTTTTGGGTAGCGCAGGAGGCCATGCCTGTCACCACACCTGCTGCTACAAGTACTTTTAATAGCTTCATGAGTTTTGGGTCTATAAATCAAAATAGGCAAACTCGCGTCTGCCTATTTCATACTGCACGTAAAGTTGGTGCTATTATTTTCTTTTTGCTATAAAAATCAGGCTCGAATAATCGTTGCCGTTCTTTTCTGCATAGCTGTTGGATCGGTAACCGTTCACCACACTGTTAAGCATCTTAGTCTTTCCCTCCTTGTGTTTCTCGCTTAGCATGCTCACGTAGTACGCGTCAAACTTCATCGGGAGTACTTCCTCCAGCTTCATTTTATGCTTCTTCAGGAAGCGCTTCATCGTTCCCTGCGTGAAGTGGTACAGGTGGCGCGGCACATCATAGGCCGCCCAGTTTTCCTTGTACTCCTGCGCATCGTGGGAGTCTGCATTGGGCACCGCTATAATCAGTGTTCCGTCTTCCTGCAGGCACTCCAGTAACTGGGCCATTGTCTCGTTCAGCGTATGGATGTGCTCCAGCACGTGCCACAGCGTGATCACTTCGAACTTCTCGCCCTGTATATCGTCCAGGCTGGCGGCTATGATCTCTCCCGTTTCTTCTGAGGCTATTTCCCTGGCCTTCTGGTTTGGTTCTACCCCCCTTATTTCCCATCCGTCTTTTTTACAAGCGGACAGGAACGTGCCGGTGCCACAGCCATAGTCTAGAATGCTTCCCTTTGCCGGAGACTGCCTGTTGATAAGTTCGACCTTTTGCTTTATGGTAATAGAGCGTACCACGTGGTACGCTCTGTTGATAATTCCCGTTTTGATGTTGCTGTGCGAAATGTAATCCTCAGAGGCATAGTACTGTCCTATGCTTGCGGCTTCTGGCCTTGGATTGGTGAATTTGAACGAGCAGTTCTCGCACTCCACAATCACAAAGCTCTCTTTCGATACAGCGTTGTCATTTACTACTAAAAAATTTTTGAACTCTTCTTTGCCGCAGATTGGGCACTGTTCCAGTCTTTCGTAGCTCATCTATTTTCCTAGGTATACCATTAGCACCGATATGTCTGCCGGCGAAACGCCGCTTATTCTGGAGGCCTGGCCAATTGTTTCAGGCTCTACTTTGAGCAGCTTTTCCTTCGCCTCTTTAGATAACGCAGGTATGTCGCGGTAGTTAATCTTGCCTTTGATGTTATAGTTCTCCAGCTCGCTCATCTTGGCAGCCATGGCGTACTCTTTCTCAATGTAGGTTTCATACTTCACTGAGATACCCGCCTGCTCCACGCTCTCTTTCCTGAATTTGCTCAGGTACTCGCCTATCGCCGGAACTGCTTTTGCGATGTCTTCAATCTCTACGTTAGGCCGCTTTATCAGCTGGCCAGCACGCTGCTTCTCTGTTATCGGAGCGGAGCCCAATTCCTCTAACTTGCTGTTGATATCTCCGGGCTCAAGTGGCTTGTTATTTAAGTAGGCTATGATTTCGGCCGTCTCCGCTACCTTCTTTTCCACTGCTTTCAACCTGCTTTCCTCAGCCAGGCCCAGTTCATATCCTCTTCTTGTCAGGCGGATGTCGGCATTGTCCTGGCGCAGCAGGATGCGGTGCTCAGCGCGGGAGGTGAACATGCGGTACGGTTCGTCCGTCCCTTTATTCACCAAGTCGTCTATCAGTACGCCTATGTATGCTTCGGAGCGCTTCAGTACAAATGGCTCTTTGCCGTTTATCTTATTGTGGGCGTTTATGGCGGCCATCAATCCCTGGCACGCGGCCTCTTCATAACCGGTGGTGCCGTTTATCTGGCCTGCAAAGTAGAGGTTCTCCACTGGCTTTGTTTCCAGGGTCAGGTTCAGCTGGGTTGGCGGGAAGAAGTCGTACTCGATGGCGTAGCCTGGGCGGAACATTTTTGCGTTCTCAAAACCTTCTATTTTTCGTAGCGCCTCGTATTGCACGTGCTCCGGCAATGAGCTGGAGAAACCATTCACATATACCTCTACCGTGTTCCATCCTTCCGGCTCCACAAATATCTGGTGGCGATCACGGTCGGCGAAGCGGTTGATTTTATCTTCTATGCTGGGGCAGTAGCGCGGGCCCAAACCCTGTATGCGGCCCTGGAACATCGGAGATTTTTCAAAGCCGGTCTTCAGGATGTCGTGTACCTCCGGGTTGGTGTACGTGATGTAGCAGCTGCGTTGCTGTGCCAGTGGCTGTGTGTCGGTGTAGGAGAATTTGCTGGGGTTCTCGTCTCCGAACTGCTCTTCCATTTTGCTGTAGTCAAGCGAGCGTCCGTCTACGCGCGGCGGGGTACCGGTCTTCATGCGGCCTGCTTCAAAGCCCAGCTCCACCAGTTGCTCGGTAATGCCTTTTGCTGACTTCTCTGCCGAGCGCCCCCCTCCCATTTGCTTTTCGCCGATGTGGATAATTCCATTCAAAAACGTGCCGTTGGTTAATATAACAGCTTTTCCGCGGATAGTTATCCCCAGGCTGGTGCGTATTCCTACGGCCTTCCCTCCTTCTGTTTCGATGCCTGTTACCATCTCCTGCCAGAAGTCCACGTTCTCTGTTTGCTCCAGGCTCAGGCGCCAGGCCTCTGCAAAACGCATGCGGTCGCTTTGCGCCCGCGGGCTCCACATGGCCGGTCCTTTTGATTTGTTAAGCATGCGAAACTGGATCATGGTCTGATCCGTGATGATGCCGCTCATACCTCCTAGGGCGTCGATCTCACGAACGATCTGCCCTTTGGCCACGCCACCCATTGCCGGGTTACAGGACATCTGGGCGATCGTGTTCATGTTCATGGTTGCCAACAGCACCTTTGAACCCATTTTAGCTGCGGCCGCCGCGGCTTCGCAGCCTGCGTGCCCAGCTCCAACAACAATGATATCGTATTCTGGAAACATGTATTCTGATTGTTTTTCGAGATGTTTCACGTGAAACATCTACAGAGGGTTGGTAATTCCGTTAGAGACTAAAACTTTCGCAAAGATAACGAAGAATCTTCTTCTTTGCGCATAAGTGTCTCTTCCTCTTCGGACTTATCTTTATACCCGAGCAGGTGCAACACGCCGTGTATGAGCACGCGGTGCATTTCATCCGTGAAAGAAGTGTGGTGGTCCTGCGCATTGTCGCGCACGCGGTCTACGCTTATAAAAATATCACCTTCAATGATGCCTTCCTCGTCGGCATTATCGAAGGTGATAATATCTGTTAACGTGTCGTGGTCTAGATACTCCAGGTTGATCTGGTGGAGGTAGTTGTCGGAGCAGAAAACGTAGGTAAGGTTACTTAGTTCATAATCGTGCTGTTCAATTACTGTGGCGATCCACTCTGAAACTTGCTCTGGGTTTTCTAGCTCAAACTCTATATCCTCGCTAAAGAACTCAATTGGTTGATCCATTCTGGGAAGGGAGTATGTTGAAAACTAGCTGTACTTTTTTGCCTTCGTCTAAAAAGTTTACCTCATCGCAAAGGTTACGCATCAGGAAAATGCCGCGGCCACCAGGGTTTTCCAGGTTCTCCGGAGAAGTTGGGTCGGGCAGGTTTTCGTAATCAAAGCCGGGGCCTTCGTCGGCTACTTCAAAAACTAAGGTGTTCTCCTCTACTTGCAGCGTCAGATAAACGTTCTTGTCTTTGTCGAATTTGTTGCCGTGACGTATCGCATTATTCACAGATTCCGTAACGGCCACCATGATGTTGCCATAGATGTCATCTTCAAACTCAAATTCATCTTTAGAGTTGTCGATAAAGCTTTCTATTACTCTGATGTTTTCGATTAGAGAAGGAATCTGAATTTTAACCTGATTCATAT
The DNA here is from genome assembly GCF_003585765.1 of Pontibacter actiniarum. Lineage (NCBI taxonomy): Bacteria > Pseudomonadati > Bacteroidota > Cytophagia > Cytophagales > Hymenobacteraceae > Pontibacter > Pontibacter actiniarum. The sequence continues at coordinate 4,019,045 of NZ_CP021235.1, read as the reverse complement.
TAATCGTTAAGTGTAAAAATAGGTGCTGTTTATTTGCTTATGTTCTGGAAATACTCGCTTACCTTTTGCTTGTAGTACGGTGACAGTGCAGGAGGTATAGTCTTGAGTAGCTCCGTTTGTTTTTCTTTTGCCTTTAAATACTTCTCGAATGACGGCGGAACCTTGCGGGCAATTTCCTGTGCTGTCTTCGCCTCACGCTTATTGTCCAATTCTCTCTCCTTGGCCGCTTTCTCTGCCTCCAGCAAACGCGTCAGTATTTCTCGCTGCCGCATGATCGTTTGCTCGGTCAAACGTTTATTAACGAGATCAGTTTCCGTTTGTTCCATCATCTTGCCAATATTTCCCAGATCGCCATTTTGCCCCTTTTCGCCAGGTTTCTTGCCCTGTTTCTCGAGTTCTTTCATGGCATTCCGGAGAGCCTCCTGCTCCGCAGCCAATTTAGCTAATTCTTCAGAAAGTGCCTTACCCGATTTGCCTCCTTTTTTCAGATCTTCTATTTTTTTGTTCAATTGTTGCTGCAATTCGCCCATGTTGCCGGGGCGCGGCTTGTTGCCCTTCTGTTTTCCGGCCATGCTCCCCTGCATTTGCTGCATGGCCTGCTGCATTTGCTTCAGGGCATCGTTTAGCATCAGAGCCAGGTTGTTCATGCTTGTCATGGCGAGCTGTTGCTGGGCCGTGGCCTTGCCAAGGTTGCGGTCGCGCAGCTCCTGCATGCTGTTGTCCATGCTCTGGTTCATGGCGGCCACCTCCCGGGTAACGAAAGACTCGATCTGGAACACTTTCTTGGAAAGGGCAAAGAGGCTGTCTTCAATCACCTGGGCATTATCGCGGAGGCTCAGCTGCTGCTGAGACAGTTCAATAAAGCGCGGGTCGCTCTGGCTCACGCTGCGTAGCTGCTTCATCACCTCCTCCTGGTCAAAAGACAGGGTGATGAGGTTCTCCAGGATGTCGCGGAGGTTGTCGAGGTTCTGCTGCATGCCAGACATGCTCATGCTGCTCTTCATCTGCTCCATCTGCTGGGCCATCTGCTGCAACTGCTTGCCCGCTTTCTGCTGCGATTCGCTGGCCTTTTTGTTTTGATTCTTCTGGAGCTGCTCCTGGCTCTGCTTCATCTGCTGCTCTATACTTTGCTGCTCCTGCTGTTGCTGCTGCTCGTCCATGCTGTTGGGGTGCTCCAGCTTTTCATTGAGTTCCTTTAGCTCCTTCAGCTGCTCCTTCACATCTTCAAACTCCTGCTGCAGCTCCTGCTGCTGCTCCTGTAGCTGCTCGTTGTTCTCTTGCTTCTGTTCTGTCTTCTGGGCCAGCTGCTGCTCCTTCTCTCCCATCTCCTCCAGCTTTTGGGCAACGTTGTCGAGCTTCTGCTCAAACTGTAGTTGCTTAAACAGCTCCAGTGCCCGCTCCAGTTCGCGCTCCAGGTTCTTCTCCCGGTTGTCCAGCTTGCTTAGCAGTTTCTGCAGCTCCGTATCGTTTGGCTGTTGCTGCTGCAGTAGCTTCTCCAGCTCCTCGTACAGCTTTTTGGTTTCCGGGTCAAGCAGGTCGTTCATGAGCTTCTGCAGTTCCTGCGCCTTTTCGGCTAGCTGCTTGTTAGGCTCGTTAAGCATGTTCTGCTTTTTATTGAGCTCCTCGAACAGCTCCTTCATGGAGTTAATGTCCTGCTCGAGCTGTTTTTTCTTGGTGGCCAGGTCTTCCAGCTGCTTTTTGTCCTGCCAGTTCAGGTCACGCTTCGTCTTGAGTTTATCTTCGGACTTGGCGAGTTCGCGCTTTAGCTGGTTTGCCCGCTCAAGGGTTTTGCTCATCTGGCTGGCCACCGACTGCGAATTGCTGTCGAGTTCTTTCTGTAGCTCGCGCTTGTCAGGAAGGCGCAGCTCGAAGGTGCGCGTGCGCGTGCTTTTGGGGCCGCGGATGCCGTCGTTGTCCCACACCTGCACAAAGTACTCTAGCTTATCACCGGGCTGCATGTTAAGCGCAGCAGTGTTCCACTGGTAATAGTAGGTTTGGCTCGGCTGCTGCCTGTTAAGCGGCAAGGCCTGCGCTGTATACTTAGCCAGCGGGTTCTTCGCATTGCTGACACGATAGAACAGCGCCAGGCGCGTTAGGCCGTAGTCATCCGATACATCGCCTCCCAATACCAGGTAAGAATACAGGGCCGTGTCCTGGAACTGCTCCAGGCTGATCTGCGGGTTGCGGTCAGGGATGGTGGTGATCTGGTAGTTAATTTCGCCTTTATTGGCGCTGTGCTCGTTGCGGAGCGAAATGCTGTAGTTCTGGCTCCGGTTAATGTCTTTGCTGGCTGCAAAGGTGTCTCCGTCTTTCTGCGCTACTATACGTTGGGCAGGCTCCTCAAAAATCAGCTTCACACTGTCGGTTTCGGAGGTGGAGAAATTCCAGGTAATCGTGCTGCCCTCGGGCACAGTGGCATTGCCCGTGTTCTGGATCTCCTCGGGTTTGCGCTTCAGGTACTGCGGGTACTGCACCAGCATGCGGAAATCCTTCAGGTTGGGCCGCGAGAGCAGGTCCAGGGTATAGTTGTCGGAGAAGAAGCCGGAGCCCTCCAGCTGAAAGTCCACAGGGCGCTGCAGCTGCTTAAACGTGTACGTGTAGCTGCCGTCGGCGCGCTGGCTTAGTTGCTGGCGGCGGCCGTTATAGTTGATGTACACTTCGCGGGGGACGGCCTCGCCCACCACGGCCACCTGCAGCTCAAAATCCTCTCCCCTGTAGGTTTGCAGTGCATCGTTCTTTACAAGAAAATTAAACGGGGCCTGTGGGGTGTAGTGCGTTTTATAGTTGATGATGCGCTCGGTGCCCTGCACAAAAATGGCCGGGTACACCAGCATGATCAGCACAGCGGCAAGTGCAGGTAGAGCGATATACTTCAGGAGCGGTTTGTTTTCGCTGTAGGTAACGGCCTCCCTAAACCTGAAGGAGAGCAGTTGCTGGCTACGCTGGTCAATGCTTGCCCGGATAAGTTCGTTGGTGCGGTCCTGGTGCTGCAGCTGGATCGCGTTCAGCAGCTTGTCGCGTATCTCGGGGAAGTAAGCCCCTACCTGCTGTGCCGCCTGCTCGTCGGAAAGGAGCCGCCGCAGCCGCGTAAGCGCCGAAACAGGCAGGGCGATCCACCGCACAAACACATACACAACCGCTGCCACAAAAGAGAACAGCAGGAAGGCGCGTACATACTCCGGGAAGTAAAACATGTACTCCAGCAGGCTGTACACGATATAAACAGAAAGCAGGAGCCCAACCGCAAAGATGCTCCCCCGCAACAGCATGTTGAGGTAGAACTTCTGCTTGAACTCCTGCAATTGATGCAGCAACTGATCGAGTGCATCGGTATGTTTCATATCTCGCTGTTACAAGGTTAAGGCATGGCGGCTGTTTCGTAAGATAGTCAATTACAGCTAAATTGTTGTGTGCCAAAGGGTAGCACCTGCATCAAATTCAAAAGTATAACTGCGACAGAGCTATTTTAGTATGCCTGCCCTACTCCAGCTCCAGCAACACGGGGCAATGGTCCGAGTGTTTGGCTTCGGTAAGTATGGCGGCACGCTTCAGGCGGTCGCGCAGGTTGTCAGTTGCCATGTTATAATCAATACGCCAGCCCAGATTTTTGTTGCGTGCGCCGGCGCGGTAACTCCACCAAGTATAGTTGTGGGGCTCCTGGTTAAAGTGGCGGAACGTGTCGATAAAACCGGTATCCACCAGCTTGCCCATCCACTCGCGCTCCTCCGGCAGGAAGCCGGAGCTCTTGGCGTTGGATTTCGGGTTATGGATGTCGATGGGTTTGTGGCAGATGTTGTAGTCGCCGCTTACCACCAGCCCTGGCAGCGTCTGCTTCAGGTCGCCTACATAGCCGTGGAAATCATCCATCCACTGAAACTTGAAGCCCTGGCGCTCCTCTCCGCTGGAACCGGAAGGCATGTATACGCTCATCACCGACACATCGCCGTAATCGGCGCGGATCACACGGCCTTCCACATCGTAGCAGTCCATGCCGCAGCCAATCTCAACGTGCTGCGGCTTGTCTTTGGAAAGGATCGCTACGCCACTGTAGCCTTTCTTTACAGCCGGGTGCAGGTATACATGGTAGCCCATATCCTCAAACAACGCTTTGTCGAATTTAGATTCATCGGCTTTTATTTCCTGCAGGCACAGCACATCCGGGTTCGCGGCTTTGAGCCAGTCGCCAAAGCCTTTGGTAAGGGCGGCACGAATGCCGTTAACGTTATAGGTAATAATCTTCATGGGTGTATATAATGGCGTAGCACGTACTCTGTATCAAGTATCACGACCTTTGCTCTTCTCCGAGTCTCCTGTAAGAAGTAAGAGGGATGAGAGGAGTATAAACTTCAGAACTTTGTTTCTCATAAAGTATACCGGCAGGCCGTGACAGGAAAGAGGTGCTACGGATTAGGCGTGCGAATTTCGTCGGCACGGTTAAAGTACTCGATTACGTGCCACTTCAGCATCTTCTCCTGCTCTTTCAGGTTTGCGAAAGGAAGTGGCTTAACAGCCTTGAAGTGCGGCCAGCCATCCTCGTCGCGGCCCGAGAACTCGTAATAACCGGATTCGGCGAAGACGCGGCAGGTGGCAATGTGCATCAGGTCCTGCTTCTCCTCTTTGGTAAACTCCCGAACGCCCATGCCAAGTTCCTGAATACCGATCAGGAACAGGATGGCGTTCATGTCCGGCTTTTTGCCGAAGCGCTTCATCAGGTCAGCCCGCAGCTGTGTCCAGTTATGTTCCAGGTTGTCGCTATCGTACATGTTTTGCTTGTTAAGTTGTTTGGCTGTTGGTGCCTGAGTGGCTAAAGCAGGCAGACCAACAACCAAACTCTGTCGCCGTTAAGAACCTATTCTGCTGAGCCGCGCTCCTTCAGCTCTTCCCAATACTCTACGGCACGGCGGAAGTGCGGGATCACGATGGAGCCGCCCACCAGGTTAGCGATGGAGAAAACCTCCATGATCTGCTCGTCGGAAACGCCCTCTTCGTAGCATTTGCCAACGTGGTACTTAATGCAGTCGTCGCAGCGCAGCACCATAGAGGCCACCAGGCCCAGCATCTCCTTCGTTTTTACATCCAGGGCACCCTCCATGTAGGTGTTGGTGTCGAGGTTAAAGAAACGCTTTATCACTTTATTGTCGTAAGACATAATGCGCTCGTTCATGCGCGTACGGTAGTCGTTGAATTCTTCTACTAAGCTCATTGTTAGGTATTCTTGTTATGGATGGCTTTTAATTTAGTCCAAGTATAAAGTTACGTCAAAATCATTAGAATACCTTAAACCGCACACGCTGGCCAATGTTCGAAGACCTGCTCAGTTTGCTGTTCCCGGAAAGCTGCTACGCCTGCAGCGGATCGCTGGCGCGGGGTGAGCACTACGTCTGTACCAATTGTAGTGTAAAGCTGCCGTACACCGATTTCCACGTGCATGGGGCAACCGAGCTGAACCCTTTGCAGCGCAGGTTCTGGGGTAAGGTGCCGGTGCGGTTTGCCTTCTCCTACCTGCACTTTATACCGAAGGGGCGGGTGCAGCGGCTCCTGCACCAACTCAAGTACAAAGGCGCCCAGGAGCTGGGGGAGCACCTGGGGCAGCGCTACGGCTCCCTCCTCTCCGACTACGCCTACAGCCAGCACTTTGACCTGATCGTGCCGGTGCCGCTGCACAAGCACAAACAGCGCCGCCGTGGCTATAACCAGTCCGAGTGCTTTGCCCGCGGGCTGGGCCAAAGTATGCAGCTGCCCTGCCATGGCCAGGTGCTCGCCCGCACTGCCGACACCGGAACCCAAACCCGCAAAAGCCGCTTTGACCGCTGGCAGAATGTGGAGCAGGTGTTTCGGGTGGCAAAGCCGGAGCAGGTGCAGGGCAAGCGCGTGCTCCTGGTGGACGATGTGATGACCACCGGCGCGACGCTGGAGGCCTGTGCCGTGGCCTTGCTGGCGGCAGGAGCCGCAGAGGTAAGCGTAGCCACCATCGCGGCAGCCTAACCTTTCTTTTGGGTGCTTGTGCCCGTGGCTGGCAAAGCGGTTGGGCCGGTTCTTATCAAAAAAGGCTTTTTTCCCGTAATCTATTCTAAAGCTGTTGCTGCCCTTGCGGGCGTACTTTAAACCTGAGGAACTAATATGAGACAACAAGACGATACAGAGAATATGCCGGATGTCGTGCTGATCGGTGCGGGAATTATGAGCGCCACGCTGGGCATGATGCTGAAGGAACTGCAGCCAAACCTTAAGCTGGAGGTTTTTGAACGGCTGGACGTAGCTGCCGCCGAAAGCTCCGATGCCTGGAACAACGCCGGGACCGGCCACTCTGCCTTCTGTGAACTGAACTACACCCCCGAAACACCCGATGGCTCCATCGATACGACCAAGGCTGTGCGCATTGCCGAGTCCTTTGAGATCTCGAAGCAGTTTTGGGCTTACCTGATCCAGCACAACATTATAGAGCTGCCGACATCGTTTATTAAGAACATACCGCACATGAGCTTCGTGTGGGGCGAGGATAATGTGAACTTCCTGCGCAAGCGCTATGAGGCCATGGTAAAGTGCCACCTGTTCGACGACATGATCTATTCCGAGGACCGGGAGCAGCTAAAGGAGTGGGTGCCGCTGATTATGGAGGGGCGCGACGCATCGGAAAAAGTGGCCGCCACGCGCATGGACCTGGGGACGGATGTGAACTTCGGCGCCCTGACACGCAGCATGTTTAAGCACCTGCAGGAGGAAGCGGGCGTTAAGATGCACTTTAGCCATGAGGTTCGGAAACTGCGCCAGCGGGAGGACGGGCGTTGGCGCGTGAGGGTGAAGGACCTGAAAACAGGTGAGAAACGGAACGTGTACGCCCGGTACGTCTTTATTGGTGCCGGAGGAGGAGCCCTGCCGCTGCTGGAAAAATCAGACATTCCGGAGGGCCAGGGCTACGGCGGCTTCCCGGTAAGCGGGCAGTGGCTGAAGTGTACGAACCGCGAGGTGATCGAACGCCACCGCGCCAAAGTATACGGTAAAGCTGCCGTTGGCTCGCCGCCTATGTCGGTGCCGCACCTGGACACCCGCTACATCAATGGCCGCCGCGAGCTGCTGTTCGGGCCCTATGCCGGTTTCTCTACCAAGTTCCTCAAAAAAGGCTCCTTCTTTGATTTGCCGAAGTCTATCAAGCCAAACAACCTGCGCCCCATGCTGTCGGCGGGGATAAAGAACCTGGCCCTGACCCGCTACCTGATCGACCAGGTGCGACAGTCGCCGGAGGACAGGCTGGAAGCTTTGAGGCAGTACTTCCCGGATGCCAAGGCAGCGGATTGGGAGCTAGAGGTTGCCGGGCAACGGGTGCAGATCATCAAAAAAGACCCTGAAAAAGGCGGGGTGCTGGAGTTCGGTACAGAGGTGGTGAGTGGTGCCAACTGTACGCTGGCTGCTTTGCTGGGTGCCTCCCCTGGCGCGTCTACGGCTGTGTCTATCATGCTGGGGCTTCTGGAGCGCTGCTTTATGGAGCGCCTGAATACGGAGGAGTGGCAAAAGAAGATGAAGGAGATGATTCCTTCCTACGGGCAGTCGCTTGCCGATAACCCGCAGCTGCTGGAGAAGATAAGAGGCTATACTAGCGAAGTGCTGGGCTTGGTGCCGGCGGTGGAGAAGAAATAACCGCCTTGCCTGCAGGCCTGAGCTTACAAAAGGGGATGCCGCTACCGGCATCCCCTTTTGTAGTTTCTTTTGTTTCGTGTGGCCGTTTCTGCCGGAACGCCTGCTTGGCCTACTTGTACAGAACTAACTTTACGCATACTTCACCAAGGCGGTGTGATGTGGCATGCTCGTACGTTTATGCCTTCGCAAATGGCTTTTACACAAGCCACAACAGCCGTTGCTGCATCCGAGCAGGTATACTTTCACCACAGCGGTAAGCGGCACGAGCGGACGCTTGCACCAGAGGCGGTTCCTATGCTTATCCGCCTGTTTGCTCGCGGTGCACATCAGAAAGCGATGGCTCTGCATACTCTACCTCTTCCTGCTCCTCCAACTCATCCAGCACTTCCTTCACAACGGCGTAATTCACGTTCATTGGCACCTCCAGCACAAAAAAGTCTTCGTTCACCTCTTCTGACACGCAGCCTAGCTCCGCAAAGCGTTTGCGCAGGTCCAGCAGGGGCGTGTCTTCGTTCTGGCGGATAACCTGTATGGTGGAGTTGCCCGACGGGGTTACTGTTTCCTTGTAAAGCAGGCCCTCCTCCATGGCGTCAAACTCAGCGCGCACAACATCCTCGGTGGCTATAAGTGGCGCAAACGTCGGGATGCTGTCTATCTGGTAGAGATTTTGGCTGGCGTCCACCTCCAGTGCCCAAAGCGTTTCGGTGATTTCTTTGCCAAACAAGTCGCTGTGGAAGCGGAAGATGATTTTATGCCCTTGTGTGTTCTTGCTCATGTATTGTATAAATGTAAAAAGCCCGGAACTGCTTCCGGGCTTTTTGTATAGTATGTTACTGTGGTTCTATCTGTTTGAGCCTGCGTTGATCATGGCGCAACGGAAACCGATAGTAGCGGTAGACGAGTCCTGCGCCATGAAGCGGCGTGTGCCCGGAGACAACCAGTATGCTACGTCTTTCCAAGAACCTCCTTTGTACACGCGAACCTCATCGTTAACCAAAGAATGGTAGCCTTCGCTGGAGTCGTAGTTGTTGGACTCGTCCAGGTAGCCATCGCGGCGGAAAGGGTTCAGGTCTTCTACGTCCTGGTAAGAAAGCGGGCGGTAAACGTCCTGTACCCACTCGTTTACGTTGCCGGCCATGTTATACAGACCAAAGTCGTTTGGCGGGTAAGCGTAGATATAATCCGTGATCATCGCACCGTCGTTGAGGGAACCGGCGATACCGGCATAGTCACCGCGGCCACGCTTGAAGTTAGCCATAAACTTACCCATCTCTTTGCCATACGGGTTACGCACCTGGTGGCCATCCCATGGGTACAGGCGGCGGTTGTTCTGGTTTTCGTCTTCAGAGTACTGCGTACCGATCATGGCCTGTGCAGCGTACTCCCACTCTGCCTCTGTTGGGAGACGGTAGTTCGGCAGTACATAGCCAGACTCGATAGACGGCTTTTCGCCTTCTACCGCTTCGTCGCCGCCACCGCGGCCAAACAGGCCTCTTCTGCCACCACCGCCAGTGGCCTCTTTAGCAAGGTTTTCGTTTACTTTAGCCGTACGCCATACGCAGAAGTCGTTTGCCTGCAGCCAGCTCACACCCACTACAGGGAAGAAGCGGAAGCCTGGGTAGCGTAGGTAGTACGTTACGTAAGGGTCGTTGAAAGACAGTTGGCGAGACCACACAGTTGTGTCTGGCAAAGCCGCCTGGTATACTTCTGGCAGAGAGTCACGCTTCAGGTCGTGCAGGTACTCCAGCCAGTGAATGTTTGCTACCTCGGTTTCGTCCATATAGAACGAGGCTACCGTTACCGTACGCTCCACGTTGTCGCGGGTCATGGCAATATCCTCTTCCATAGAGCCCAGCACCGTACGGCCACCTTCAATAAAGATCAGGCCCGGCCCCTGCGGAAACTCAGCATAGTCGGCAACATCGAAAGCCTCTTCGTCCTCGCCATACTCAGCGCCGGTGGCAGAGCTATAGTCTCCTGGGTTTGTGCTTGTCGGTTGGCCGCCCTTTGAGCAGGCGGTCAACAGGAAGCCCCCCACAACCGCAGCCGATAAATACTTGATTAACTTCATAAAATAGTAACCAATTAAGATAAGGTTCTTGTAACGTAGATTAATGTGCAATTATAAATAATATTAGAATGCCGGACAAACAATGTTTCTGTTAAATTTGTCGCTTAAGCGGCTTCTAAACAAATTGTTAATAGCCCTGCGTTCAAAAATGAGTGAAATTTCGTTTGTTCCGCCTACTTCCCTGCTCAACCCTTTCAGGCCAACATCATGGCTAAAGCCCACCTTTAGCTGCTTTAGCTGCAGGCCTGCTATTACTGACAAGGATTGGTCTTGGTTAGTTCCCCCGATGACGGGTACTCCTTTGTATATAAAACCTAACGTAAGCGGTGTGTAATTAGTATACAGCCCTAAATCTAATCTTTTAGAACTTTGCTGATGTATGTAGGTGGCGGTGGGAGAAAAGCTCAGTTCAAACAGATTTCCCTGCTCTACGTATGACCTGGCGTAAAATTTATAGCCTGCAATGGCCGTAAAGCGCAGGGGCAGCTCCGTTTGCTCACCGAAGCCGTAGGAGGGTTTGTTCAGGTGTGCCGCCGTTAGGCCGGCCCAGAACTGGTCGGAGTACACGAGGCCGCCTACCGTGAAATCCACATAAGTATTTGGCTGAAACTGATTTACTTCTGCCGAGGTTACGGCCACCATGCCGTTGTCGGAAAGCTGATCGCCGAAGACCAGGTTGCCGTAGTTTACCCGGAGCGACGCCACGCTTGCCTGCAGGCCCGCGGAGGCCGACCAACTGCTGCTGATGTTCGTATGGTAGGCGTAGGCGAGGCTGCCCTGTAGTTTTTGTAGTCCTCCGATGCCGGTGCGGTCCTGCTGCAGCAGTAGGCTAATTGCACTTTTCGAATCAGGTATGCGGAGGTCTGCCGCAAGGGAGTTGGTGATGAAGGAGCCGTTGAGGGCGGGCCACTGCTTCCGGTGCGAGAGCGCTACGCTCCAGCCACTGTTGATGCCGGCAAAGGCGGGGTTCAGGTACAGGCGGTTTGCGTACTGCTGCGTATACTGCACATCCTGCGCGGCGGCACAGCAGGCGCTCAGGCAGGCGATGTACAACAAAAATAATTTCTTTAAACCTCTGCCCATGCTGTGCAATCTATTCTTCGCGCTACAGTTAAAGTATGTACAAATTAAAAGCTAAACGTAATTAGCACGGTTTTAGCTATAAATTAACTAGTTTAGCTATAGTATCAATTTCAACACCCAAACTACTGCCACAAAACATGAAAAAAGTAGTCATAGGCTTTTTTATCTTCCTGGCCCTGCTGTTTGCCGCAGCGGCGCTGGTGCCGCTTCTTTTCAAAGATAAAATCAAGCAGGCCCTAGACAAAGAGATCGCAAAAAATATCAATGCCAAAGTTTTATACAAAACAGAAGATGTGAGCCTCTCGCTGCTGCGCAACTTCCCGAACCTTTCGCTGGGCGTGGAGAACCTCACGGTGATAGGGCAGGATTCCTTCGCTACCGACACGCTGGCCAAGATCCCCTCCTTCCGCATGGGGCTAAACCTTTTCAGCGTTTTCGGGGATGAGGTAAAGGTAAACTCCATCGAACTGGAAGAGCCCGTAATCCGGCTCCTGGTGCTGAAAAGCGGCAAGGCCAACTGGGATATCTTTATAGAAGACACCACGGCCGCTACAGCGGCTGATACCGCCGCCTCAGACTTCAACATGGCCATTAAAGGCTGGGAGGTCAACAACGGCACCATCTTTTACGACGACCTGAGCATTCCGTTTGGCTTTGCCGCCTACAACGTGCAGCATACCGGCAGCGGTGACTTTGAGCAGGATGTGTTCGACATGGTGTCGGAGACGACCTCAGACCGCGTGACGGTGACCTTTGACGGGGTGAACTACCTCGAGAACGCCAAGCTGGACGCCGATGTGACCATGGCCATAGACCTGGAGAAATCGCTTTATACTTTCAAGGACAACAACATCCGGGTAAATGCCTTTCCGTTTAAGTTCGACGGTACTATCCTGATGCCGGAGGAGGCCATTGACTTTGACCTGACCTTCAGCGCTACCGAAACAGATTTCCGAAATGTGCTGTCGGTGGTGCCGGGTATGTACAGTGAGCAGTTTGAGGATATTAAAACAGCGGGCAAGCTGAGCTTCGACGGCTTCTTGAAGGGCCGCATGATCGACACCCTGATGCCCGGCTATGGTGTGGACCTGAAGATAGCGGAGGGTATGTTCAAGTACCCGGACCTGCCGGAGGCGGCCCGCAACATTAACGTGGATATGAGTGTGGTGAGCAAAGACGGCACACCGCAAAACACCAACATCGCCGTGCGCCAGTTCCACGTGGATCTGGGCAAGAACCCGATCGATGCCAGGGTCCTGATCAATGGCCTGGATGTGATGCAGGTGGACGGCAACGTGAAGGCCAACGTGGACCTGGCCGAACTGACGAAGGTGTACCCGATTGAGGGCTTGACGCTGCGCGGACTGCTGAAAGTGGATGCAGACGCCAAAGGCACCTACTCCGAATCGCGCATGCCGGTCATCGACGCGGACCTGAACCTGATCAACGGCTACATCAAGTCCAAAGATTTTCCGGCGCCTATTCAGAACCTGAACATGGTAACCAATGTGGTTAACACCACCGGCAACACCGACGACACCCGCATCAACGTGGAGCGCTTTAACATGAGCCTGGATGGGGAGCCGCTGGAGGGCCGTATGTTGATTGTGGGGGTAGACAAACCTGCTTTCGACGGCCGCATCAAGGGTATCCTGGACCTGACAAAGCTAACGAAGATCTTCCCGCAGGAAGGCATGACGGTGTCCGGCCGTATTAAAGCCGACATCGCTGCGAAAGGTAAGTTGAGCGATGTGGAGGCTGAGAAGTACAACAACATCACGGCAAACGGTACCATGGCCATCAATGACCTCCACTTCGTGAGCGAGGAGCTGCCGCAGGGGATGAAGATCTCCAGCGCCAACGCCAACTTTAACAACGAGCGCATTAACCTGCAGAACATGAACGGCTACCTGGGCAAGAGCGATTTCGCGGCTAGCGGCTCTGTGTCGAACTACCTGGGCTATGCCCTGGCCGATAACCAGTCGCTGCGCGGCAACTTCAACATCAGCTCCAACCGCTTCGATGTGAACGAATGGATGGTGGATGATGAGGGAGCCCCTGCGGATGCATCTACAGAAGGTGTGGTGGAGGTGCCTGCCAACATGGACGTGACCATGAATATCGATGCCAAGCAGGTGCTGTACTCTAACCTCAAGCTCAACAACGTGAGCGGCCAGGTGCAGGTGAAGGACAAGGTGGCCAGGCTGAATAAAGTAACCTTCAATACGCTGGGCGGTACCTTTGCCACCAGCGGAAGCTATAACACGCAGGACCTGCTGCGCCCGCTTTTCGACATGAAGCTGGATATCCAGAACCTCGGGTTTAAAGAGGCTTTCAGCGCCTTTAACACGGTGCAGGCCTTCGCTCCTATCGCCAAAGTGCTGGAGGGTAAGTTCTCTACCAACTTTGCCTTTGCCGGTGAGCTTGGGCAAGACATGGTGCCGGTCTTCCAGACCTTGGACGGTACCGGTGTTATTAAGGTGCTGCGGGCCGCTGTGCGCGATGTGCCGATTGTAGAGAAGATCAGCAACCTGACCAACTTTGAAGAGCTCCGCAGCTTTGTGGTGGAGAACAAGGTGATAGACGCGGAGATTGTGGACGGAAAGCTGGTGGTGAAGCCTTTTGACATGAACGTCGGAAACATGGGTATGACGGTGGGCGGCAGCACGGCGGCAGACGGCAGCATAGACTATGTAACCGCGCTAAACGTGCCGACCGGAAAGGTAGGCCAGCAACTGAATGCCAGCTTAACGAACCTGCTGGGCGGCCAGAGCCTGGGTAACACTGAGCGCGTTACCCTGAAGCTGAACGTGGAGGGAACCTACAGCAACCCTAGAATATCCCTGGCTGGCGGCTCTGTAAAAGAAAAGGCAACCGACATTGTGAAGACGGTGGTAGAAGACAAACTGAACGTGGTGAAGCAGGAGGCGGCAGAGCGGAAGCAGCAGCTGCAGGATAGCGTGCAGGCCGAGCTGAACCGAAAGAAGCTGGAGGCAGAGCAGAGGGCGCGTCAAGAGCTGGAGAAGAAGCGCCTGGAGGCAGAGCAGCAGATAAAGAAACAGGCCGCCGATAAAGTGGGGGGCTTTCTGAAGGGCCTGACCAAACCTGCCGCGCAGCCGGACACAACTAAAAATCAATAGGCGACACCCGCAAGCCTGCCCTGCCTGCGGGCGTTGCCCTGACCCCAGCAGAAGAATTTCTTCTGCTGGGGTTTATTTTTTGTTCACTATATATTAAAGTGCAACTTTCCTCCGTTTAGGTCTGTAAAAGGAGCTTTCCTTTAAGCATAGTGTGTTTAACTAGTGCAATTACTTATGAAGAAAAAGTATTTTTTCCCTTTGCTGCTGAGCGGGCTGATGGGGTTCAGCTCTTGCGACAGCGACAGTGATAGCGACGGCACAGCCCGTATGGAAGTACGCATGACCGACGCGCCGGGCGACTATGCCAAGGTTAACGTTGAGATCGAATCGGTGCAGGTGCACAAAGGCGATGGCGATGAGGAAAACGGCTGGATAACGCTGGATGAGATTCACCCGGGGGTATACAACCTGCTGGACTTTGCCAACGGCCGCGACACGCTGCTAGCCAGTGCAGAGCTGCCTGTGGGCCGCATTTCCCAGATCCGGCTTATACTTGGCGACGATAACTCTGTGGTGCTGAAAGACGGCACGGAGGTGAAGCTGAAAACACCAAGCGGCCAAACCTCAGGCGTAAAGCTGCAACTGAATGCCGACCTGGAGGATGATGTAACCTACATGGTGCTGCTCGACTTTGATGCAGCCAAATCTGTGGTGCCGAAGGGCAACGGTGGCTATAACCTGAAGCCGGTGGTACGCACCATTACCAAGGCGATTGCCGGAGGCATTAAAGGCCAGGTAACCCCTGCTGCATACAAGCCCGGCATCTACGTTATCTCAGCTGCCAACGACACCATCGGCGGGTACGCCAACGAAAACGGCGATTTCCTGATCAAGGGCGTTCCGGCGGGTACGTATACCGTTAAGTTCTACACCGAGGGCGACCTGCACAACAAAACGGTGGAGAACGTAAGCGTGTCGCAGGACCAGATCAAAGACTTAGGCGTGGTGGAGCTGCCACAGGAGTAGTGCCTTTGGCAAAGGACTAATAGACAAAGAAACTTGGCTTTGTAGAACACGTTGAAATTCTGCCATAAAATAAAAGAGGGCTCTTCTCAAAGAAGAGCCCTCTTTTATTTTTCTCTTTTGTCCTTTCTCCTTCATCAAGGAGTTCTTTCGTCAAATACCTAGTATACCTGGCCCATCAGCTCACGCACGTAGGTAACGTAATCTGTGTTGGGAGGGGTATGGCCGTTTTTGCGCAGGTCGGTGGCAACCTGTGCGCGGTGGTAGGTGGCGTGGTTAAAGGCGTGCGTCAGGATATCGAGTACGCGCGTGCTGTACTTGTGCCCCTGGCTGTTAGTGTAGTCGATGAGGCGGTTGAACTCTGCTTCGTCTGCGTTGGCCACCAGCTCCGCGATTCTGTAGGAAGCACTTTCGTGCAGTTTCTTCAGCTCCTCCAGGTTGTGCTCCTGCCATACTTTCACAGGGCTTTCGGTGCCGGTAATGCGAGCAATCCAGATGGCCTGCGCGTTTAGGGCGTGGCTTTGCAGGCGCAGCGCGTTGGCAGGTACCTCAGGCAGGCTGCTGAATACATCCAGCATGGTTTTGTTTGCCCAGATGTTATATTCTGATAGGTTCTTCAGTACGTCGTTTCCGGTCATGTGTGTTAGCTTTTTCTTTTATCTTCCCAAACTATGGTTTCATTCTGGCGTTGCTCAAAAAAATCGGTGCAGCGGCCGTCTCCCCTACCCGTTATGCCTCCGTCCGGCTCGCACAGCACGTTGCCTTGGGCATCGTACAGCTTGCTGGGCACATCGCAGCACCTGCCGGTGAGGAAGTATACTTGCTGGCCGTTATAAGTATAGCTGTAAATTCTGGCCGGCGGATTGGCTGGCATCTCCAGCTCCAGCTCCCCGATCAGCTTGGTTAGCCAGTCCGGGTGTGCCTGTGCAGCAGTGGCGGTGCTTGCCGTTGTGTCGGCAGGTTTGCAACCCGCTACAGCCAGGCAGGCACTAAAGGCTACTGCCCAGAGGCTGCTTCTGAAGGAGGGTGCCTGTTGCTCTTTGTTCATACGGGTGCAATTTAGGCAATTTGAGGTTTAAAACATCTTTTTCTCCCGACCAGTACTGTCGCCGCTTAACCGTTACACTGTGGTTTCGGCCCCGAAGTACAGTTCGGCAAAAGACAGAACGTAAGGCAGGAAAACGATGAGGCCTACAATTGCCGCCGCAATAGCGGCTATCAGCACGGCAGCGGCTGCCAGGTCCTTTGCCCTGCCTGCCAGCGGGTGAAACTCCGGGGACACCAGGTTCACCACCGTTTCGATGGCCGTGTTGAGCACCTCTGCCGTTACCACCAGCCCGATGCACCCCACCACCAGGCACCACTCCGTTTTGGTGATGCCGAAGGCAAAGCCGGCCGCCGCCACACCGACTGCCGAAAGCAGGTGCAGGCGCATGTGCGGCTCTGACCTGACGGCGGAGACAAGGCCCTGGAAGGCAAACTTAAAGCTGTTGTAGCGTTTCTTGAAGTAGGTGCGCAAGGGATATCAGAAGTTAGTCGGAGTTTTGCCCGGGTTATACTTGTGCAGGGCCGCTGGAGTTAAAGCAACAGCCTGTGCCTCCAGCGGGCGCCAACCTGGCAGCAAACAAAGTACCGCTCCCGGTGCTGCCACAGGGGTAAAACAGTACAGCGGCGGCAGCGCTAGCTGCCGCTGTGCTCAGCCTTTAGCTTGTGCTTAAACACCTGTCTGAACTTCTCCACTTTCGGGCGAATCAGAAACCGGCAGTAGGGCTCCTCGCCGTGCGTGTTAAAGTAGTTCTGGTGATAGTTTTCGGCTGGCCAGAACTTGGTCATCGGCTCTATGGTCGTCACGATGGGATCGGGGAAGGCACCGGAGGCATCCAGTTCCTGCTTGTACTTCTCGGCCAGTTGCTTTTGCTCCTCGTTATGGTAGAAGATAACGGAGCGGTACTGCGTCCCCACATCGTTCCCCTGGCGGTTGAGCGTGGTAGGGTCGTGGGTCTTCCAGAAGATCTCCAGCAGCTCCGCATAGCTGATAACCTGCGGGTCGTAGGAAATCTGGAGTACCTCTGCATGCCCTGTGGAGCCGGAGCACACCTGCTTGTAAGTAGGGTCCTCTACCTGGCCACCGGCATAGCCCGAAACCACCTTCTCCACCCCGTTCAAATCCTGAAAGATGGCTTCTGTACACCAGAAGCACCCGTTGCCGAATGTTGCTATTTCCATGTATCTGTATCGTTTTAAAGTACAGCAGCCCCGTTGCCTGCGCAACAAAGCTAGGTGTACCAGGTTAAATTAAGTATACGGTGCGGCAGCCCGGCCTAGTTATACTTTGCCGGCTCCTGCACTAAGCTAAAGCGAATGAAGCAGAAAAGTATAATCCCAAGGTATAAATGAGTTCTAAACCCGAGGCCAGTATCTTTCCCGCAGCTGTAGCTACCGAGGCAGCCACGTTTGCAATGGGCTGCTTCTGGAGCCCCGATGCCCTGTTTGGTGCCATGGCAGGTGTCGTGCGTACAAGGGTGGGCTACGCCGGCGGCACCACTGCAACCCCCACCTACTGGGCGCTGGCAGATCATATGGAAACCCTGCAGTTGGATTTTAACCCCGGCGAAATCTCTTACGCTGACCTCCTGCACGTTTTCTTCGCCAACCATAACCCCACAAAGCCACCCTGGAAGCGGCAGTACACCTCTGCCGTTTTTTACCACACCCCGGCGCAGGAAGCGTTGGCCTGGGAGCACAAAAGGCAACTGGAGGCAAACAAGGCCCAACAGGTTTATACTGCCATTTATCCCTTCAAAGAGTTTTTCCTGGCAGAAGTACGGCACCAGAAGTACAAACTGCAGCGGCAGCCGGACATCCTGGGGGAGCTTCAGGAGCTGTACCCGGAGACGGAGGATTTGCTAAACACGACAGCTGCAGCACGCGTAAACGGCTACCTCTACGGGTACGGGTCCAAAGAGCAGCTTCTGCACGAGGTTAGCAGCCTCGGCCTGTCGCCTGCTGCCCAGGAA
Source organism: Pontibacter actiniarum (assembly GCF_003585765.1). Taxonomy (NCBI): domain Bacteria; kingdom Pseudomonadati; phylum Bacteroidota; class Cytophagia; order Cytophagales; family Hymenobacteraceae; genus Pontibacter; species Pontibacter actiniarum. The sequence continues at coordinate 4,001,136 of NZ_CP021235.1, read as the reverse complement.
GTGCTGCTCCGGAAGGCCGGGAGCCGCCGCCAAATTAGCTGTGCCGGTTAAGCCGGCGTTATTTCTCTTCCCTCTCCTTCTCCAGTGCCACGGCCTCCCGGTTAATACAGTAGCGCACCAGCGAGGGCGTTCGGGCATCGTCGAAGAGGTGGCCCAGGTGCTGCCCACACTGGTGGCACAGGAGCTGGATGCGCTCCCGGCCGTACGTGTCCAGCGGCTTGTGCTGTACGTTCGCTCCTATCTGCGCCCAAAAGCTGGGAAAGCCGGAGCCAACGTCAAACTTTTTGCTGGCTTCAAACAAGGCTTCCCCGCAGCACGTGCACGAGTACACACCCTGCTCCTGTTGCCGCTCCGCCGAATTTATCTTCTGGTTCCGGACCATGCTTTATGCCTGTAATTTGCAGCAGCTACCCGTACCGGCTACTGCTTTTCCAGCTGTTCCACGGGCACAAACTTCATGGAGAGGGAGTTGACGCAGTGACGTATGTTTTTCGGGGTCAGGTACTCGCCCTCAAACACGTGGCCCAGGTGCCCTCCGCAGTTGGCGCAGACGATCTCGGTGCGGCGTCCGTCGGCATCCGGCACGCGCTTTACGGCCCCGGTTATCTCATCGTCGAAGCTCGGCCAGCCGCAGTGCGACTCAAACTTGTACTCTGACGTGTAGAGCGGGTTGTTGCAGCGGCGGCACAGGTACACTCCTTCGGCTTTGTTGTGCTCATACTCTCCGGTGCCCGGGTACTCCGTGCCTTTGTTAACGATAATGCGGGCTTCCTCCGGGGTAAGCTTGTTATACTCTGAGGGGGCTTTGGCTATTTTCATGGGTTATTTTTCTGGTTTGCTTTTTATACGTGTGGTTTTAAGAACAGCGATGAAGGCCGGAAAGTTTTGGCCCTTGCCCTATGCCCTGCTCACAGGCGCTAAACACAGGGTGTAGGAATGCCTTATAACACAGGGTGCCGTTTGCCGTTGTTTTTGCTCCGTTCGCATCAAAAAACTGATACATAATCACTTATAGAGGTTCAAGAAGAACAAGAGCAGAAGTATGCCCGTTCTCAGAAAATAAGCCCGGTACACAGCGGCAGCGTGCGGCAACATCAACCTGATGCATGACGAAGGCAGTTGATCCAATCAAATCAAGTTATACCTTAAAGTTAAGCACTATGAACATTTACACTTCTTTTTTTAGAAATCTATTCGGTGCCAAGGATCAATCTTCAGGTGGCCGAGAGCCAAGGCAGGTAATTATTACGTCTTCTTCGCAGCCGGAGGTGTTGCAGAAGAGAATGCAGGAAGGGGAACTCTCTCACGGTGAAACAGTGATGGCGAACCTGTCTCCTGTGCGCCTGGAGAAAAGCCGCGGGAAGATGGTGCTGTACTTCTGCCCCATGAAATCCATTGAGGTGCTGGAAACCATGACGAGCGGCGACGGGGCCGGCATTCCGCCGCAGGCCAAAGTGGAAGGCCTTTCCATACCCGCCGACCTTAAAGAGGGGCTCTACACCCTCAAAAACGTGACCCTGACCTCTAACGGTACCATGCAGGTGAAAGCAACCGATAAGACTACCTGGGAAAACGTGCCCTTTGAGCTGTACCACTGGTAGTAAAGTATGAGACAGGCGTGCTGCGCGCGCCGGAGCAAAGAGTACCCGTGCCGCATAAAGCGTGCGACGCACAAAGGCCTGCCAGGCGGTAGTATGGTGTTCTGCCACTACCGCCTGGCAGGCCTTTGTTGTGCTGTTTACCCAGGTGCCGCTTGGCTGGTGCGCCACCTGGGTTCCATGAAACAGGCTCTCCGTAAGCTTTGAAAGCCTTTACCGGTGCTCAGACGCCCTTGCCTCTGCCTGCCACCGCTCCTTTGCCCACTCTTCCTGTTGGGCCTTGTTTTGGAACGTCCAGGCTACAAGGCGGCTCGTTTTGTTGCCCTGGCTCATGGTTATTGTCTGTACCTCAAAGGCCTTTACCTGCTTTAGTGCCTGCAAAATGCCTTTGATGTTTGCTTGCTTCGAAACCAGTGTGGTAAACCACAGGCAGGACGTTGCCAGGTGCCGGCTCTGGAACACCATATCCCGCACAAACCGTAGCTCCCCTCCCTCACACCACAGTTCTGCTTTCTGCCCTCCGAAGTTTAAGGTTGGCTTTGCCACCTTCTGCTGCTTCAGGTTAGAAAGCTTGCGTACGCTACCGGCCTGTGCCTCTGCCAACGAGGCATGAAATGGAGGGTTACAAACCGTAAAATCAACCTGCTCCCCTGGCTTTAGCACACCCTGAAGGACATCTTTCGGGTTCTTTTGAAGCCGTAGCTCCACATTGCCGCTTAAAGCAGTATTAGCCTCCACAATTTTACGGGATGATTGAACAGAAACAGGGTCAATGTCTGTGCCGATAAAAGACCAGCCGTACTCCCTGTTGCCAATGATCGGGTACACGCAACTTGCCCCTACCCCAACATCCAGGCCTGTTACTCTGCTGCCCTTAGGGATTTGCCCTTTGTGGGTGGCAGCCAGCAAATCTGCGACATGATGTATATAATCGGCTCGGCCAGGTATGGGCGGGCAAAGGTAACCCTTCGGGATGTCCCAGTTGCGGATACCGTAGAAGTGCGCCAGCAGCGCCTTGTTCAGTAGTTTAACCGCTTTGGGGTCAAAGAAGTCGACAGATGCATCGTTGTAAGCGTTTACCTGCACGAAGGGCCTTAGCTCCGGACAACTTTTAACAAGCTCCTTAAAGTCATAGCGGGCGCGGTGCCTGTTGCGCGGGTGCAGGCCGGATTTCTCTTTCGGGTGAGATTTCTTGTTAGGAGGCATGAGGGTAAAAGAGCCTGAATGGGAACGTCGCAGCAGGCTAAATGCAACGGTAAAAAATTTAACAACGCAAATATAAGTATAAGCAGCTTCTGTACAGGGCAGCGCCAACTATAGGTACAGTAAAAAGCTTTCTACTGTGCTGTACGGTAAATGAGCGGGTGGTGCCGGCGCGCAAAGGCAGCTGCCTCCCCGGCCGTGATAGGTGTGGGGTAAGACATGAGTCGCAGCGTTAACGGTGGTTGCCCCTGGTGGTAAGGAGGCTGCTGGTAAAAGTGGTGGTTCAGGCAGAAGCCGTTACGCTCGTAAAACCTGATGCGGCGGCGGTTGACCTTGCTTTCTGGTGGCTCAACCTCCAGCAGCACGGGGCGAGTGTCGCGGTCTGTAAACGCTTGTAGTATGACCTTGCCGTACCCCTTGCCACGCAGCGCCGGAGCAGTGGCAAAATGCTCTACGTAGCGTACCTCGTCAAAGCCCCACCAGAGCAAAATACCGATAAGCTCCTCCTCTTGTAGTATCACCTCAAAGTGGTAGCTGGCATGGGGCATAATCTCAAGCTGCCAGGGCAAAGGCCGGCGTTCCTCCAAAGGAAAAGCCTGCTCATACAGCGCCCACGCCTCATAGAACAGCCTGTGTAATGCGTCGGTTAATCTGGTGTGCTTCATAGTAAAAGGTGAGAGCAGGAAGTCAGCACAAGTGTAGCTGCCATTCTTGCTTGTCTTGGTGCCACATCCGTCCCGCAAGTATGAGCATAGCGCTAACCTGTGGCGAAGTATGGCCGCAGATTTTCAGCTTGCGGAAGTATAAAGAAGGCAGCGCCAGGTACAAACTACCATCAATCCATAACAACCCAGGGCAAGAGCAAAGCAGTTCCTACCCTTCCAGAAAACGTACCTGCGACTTCAGCGCCTGTCTGCCTTCCTTTAGCATGTGGACCAAAGCAAACACATGAAACATCTCAGCGTATTCCTCATACTGCACTTCTACATTTGCTTCGGTTAGCTTCTGGACAAACTTGCGGTTGTCCCACAAAAACGCTTCGGCCGTGCCGAGCTGGATAAGTGTTGGCGGCAAGCCTGCTACGTTTCCATAGAGAGGCGACACCAGCGGGTTCTGAAAGTCTCCATCCGGCACATACTTTTTAGCCGAGTTTTTAATCTCTTCCAGCGGAAGCATGATGTCTTTATCCGCTGTAAACGCTATGGCTGGGTTACGCATCGAAAGGTCCAGCCATGGCGACATCAGGATCAGCTTTTCAGGGAGAGGTGCCTTTTTCTCCATCAGCAGGTTTGTTGCAGCTATTGCCATGCCTCCTCCGGCACTATCGCCCAACATATAATACGCTCCGGGTATGGCTCCTTCAGCCTGCAACGTGGTAACGATCTTTTCCACGTCGTGTAGCCCCGCCGGAAAAGGATGCTCCGGGGCCATTTTATAATCGATGACCACCGCGGCCATGCCCACTTCGTCGCTCATCCTGGCAATGTATTTCCACTGTACTTCCAGGGGGCCGAACACGTAGCCGCCGCCGTGTAAGTATACCAAAACGCCTTTACTAGCCTTTGCCTTGTTTATCCAGTAGCCGCGGGCGCCGCTTATATCTATTTTTTCAAATGTATACTTCTTGTGCAGGCTTTCAGGTGGGTCAGGGAAGTTTTTGATAAAGCGGTTGTAATCTCCTTTTTCTTTTTGCCTTTTTATCAGCGCCTTTACAAGCTCAGTTTTCCAGGTGCTCCACTTATAGACCACTGCTGCTCCAACAAGCGGTAAAGCAGCTACTAAAAGGTTCTTGTTTATCTTCATTGTTTCCCGTTGTATGATGCCGTTCACAGTTACTAACCCACTGGCCTCGGGGGATAAGCCGGTTTGTTAATTTATGATTTCTCAAACAATAACGGTACAGCTCCTTAATTGTTGAAAAGCCGGTGTGAAGCGTACCCTACTACAGGTATCAGCTTTTGCAGGAGGTCAAGCATAATACTTCTGCCCAAAGCCCCTGCTTTGAAAGGCTGCTAATCTTGTTTTAGTCAGCGTATTGACTTCCCAAACCGCTCTTGAGCATCTCTTTACATCCTCTTTATATCCCGCAAGTTTGAGTGCAACGGTAACTTGTGGGGGAAATGGAGGCAAGTTTTCAACTTGCGGAAGTATAAAGAAGGGAATGAAATGCCAGTTACAAACTGGCTGCAAAGTATACCCATAAGTTACGCCGTTGCTAAACTTGCGGGATGTATGTTATCGACTTGAATTTTTGTTTTTGCTGGGGCAGACTTTTAGCTCGTGCTTCTTCTTTTGATAGGAATATGAATACGATCTACAAGCTCGCATTAGCGGGAGTGGCTATTCCTAATTGCCTACGCCCCGTCATGAGTGTTCACCTTTACTCTGTTTTGATGACGAAGGCTCTAAGCTCTGTCATCTTACCGTCGCGAAACCTCCATACATCGCAGTATGAGTAGCCAGCCGTTTTTCCGTTCTCGTCTTTCAACCTGATCGTGCCAAGAGCCGTAACAAAATCACCTTCGGCAATTAAGTTCTCTACATTAAATTTTGGAGGCTCTATATATGCCGTTGCCATCCACTGTCGAACGGCCTCCTTCCCTTGTATGGTTTTGTCACCTACAAATGTCCACTCTATATCTTCGGTGCAGAAAGATAGAAACCCCTCATTGTCGCCTGCAGTAACTGCCGCGTTCGCTTTTTCTAGTATCGTTTTATTGTTCTCAGTCATGAGGATGTGAGCTTTATGTTCAGGTAGATGCCTTGATGGAGTGGCCTCTCTTAACCAAGTTCTATGGTATGCTGTACGAATTATCCTAGGTTAATACTGATTTTTCAGGTGATACATTGCCTTCAATAAGAACTACTTCTTATTCTTTACTTTAAAGCGGTTTAGAGCTCAGTAAAGAGGCTCCAGCAGTGTTGGGTATGAGGTTTTACTTAAACTGGTCCTGCAACTTAATATTGATCTCAAGCTTTATGTAAGAGTTCAAGCACTCGTTTTGGATAGTTTCTATCGGGGTGAAAGGCTTTAATAGTAAGCTTTTGTGAAAGAAGTTTAGCGCTACTTTCCCATTCTCATGTACTCCAAAGTCATTGTCAAAGCTTATAAAGTCTGAAAGTCTATGTGATCGAACATAGTTTATAAGTTAATGATACGTCCTAACTACATCAAACTCTTTTTCTATAGCCTTATCATAGACCATATCTACGGCTCTTATATCATCTAAAAGAGCTTCTTCATTATTTATATGATGCTTAACGGTTGGGCTAAAAAGCTTTTTAATGCTTTTTGGGTGGTGTTGGCGGTTCGCGCTTTTTGCTTATTCCATTTCTTTGTCATAAATATTAGAATAAGTATTCAACTTGATGAAAAAAGCTATCAATAAATCTCCATTGCCCACCCTTATCTCCAAATATTAGGATTTCATAATTATCTCCTTCATAGATGAGCCGAAGAGTGATTTCTTTTTCAAATAGCTCATTATTAAATAAAATTGAGATTCCTAAAGTAACTTCTGAAATTGCTGGTGAGCAGTCAATAATTTTTACTATTCTGTAATCTTTGATTGATTTACCCTCTAAAGCTTTTCTTACCTTACCTGCCTCCTTTTTGAGATTAATGGGAGCCTTTGAGAATTGATGAATTTGTTGGGCAATACCACCAAAATTTTTCTTATTCCAAAGTTCTATGAATTTAATGGCAGCCTGTTCTGGTGTAAAGCTTTCATAATCAGAGGAGCTGCCATTTTCAGGAAGGTCAACACCAACAGTTAATTGCCTTGGCTTCCATTCTCCAACCTTTCGACTGACTACCTCTGTTTTCTTTTTACTCTCCGAATAATCATTTATCGATTGCTTCAATTGAGAAAGACTTTCAGTAAATGATAAATTAGGTTCTGGTGGTGGTGGATTTCCTTTTCCCTGCTTTAAGGCGAATGCCCAATCTTTTATTGCAAAAACAGCTGCCCAACATTTAGCTGTAATTGTTTTATTTGCAAATCCTAAATCTCTGCCGTGTAAGATGCCGTGCCTATATGGTAAAAGCATTTCTTCAGTTGTTGTTTTTTTTCTGCTATCGCTAAATATAGTCTTCAGTGCCGTTAATCCAGTACTGTGAGCCGCTATAGAGTCCCAAGCTGTTAAATTTGTTTTCTCGGCAAAAAATCCTTTTTCTTTGTCGATGTCATTAACTGCACCGTCAATCATCATTAGTAAATTTGGAACTACTGAATGATATCGTTCTGCTAATGTATCTTCATAAGCAAGTAGAAAGAAATTATATCTAATTGAAAAAGCTTCGATTCTTCTAAGTTGATGCACCAGCCATTGCATTTTATCTGAGCTGTAGTAATCTACTAATCCTTGCTCTGCTACTTCAAAACAACCTTTTTCAGCTAACTCAATTGAAGTTAGCATCAAATCTGAGTTCATAGATTCGTGTGCAATCCAGCCACTCTTAGAAAAGTGTTCGTTAAATCTATCAGGGCTTTTTGAGAGAAGTTCCAGTTGCTTTTTCATTTCTGGCAAAGCACTAAACGCTTCGTCTACCTTTTCATTTTTAATTCCTAAAACAGAAAGGAACTTTGCAATTGTATGAAAAGCTTCTGCTCCCTGTAAGTCCTTCTTTAGTTTCTGATAAGAAGGGTTATTTTCAATTTTATCATTACCCATTTCCATTTGAATTATAGCTTTAGCATGACCGCCAACGTCTCATATAAAAACTGTGCGAGCCGGCGAGCTTGATTGTCCGCAGAACAATCAGGCGTTGCAAGCAAGCACGGACTTTCGATTCGAGACAGGTTTAAGCATTGTTTTTATATATTGTTACCCAACGTTTTTTTGATTTTACCGATTTAAAGAAAACTTCTTCCATAACTTCTTTTTCTTTTTCAGAGTTATAATTAATTGAAGCACTAAAAATTTTATTATCAACTAAAGAATTATAAATGTCTTGCTTAATAATTAATTCACCTGTAGTTTTATCGTAAACCTGGATTTGTATTTTATTGAAACTTATATCTCCAATTGTGGTTTCTGATGTCTGTAATTTGTATTGTGTGTTCTTCAAATTAGAATAAGTCTGATTTATAGTCCTGACTAAAGCTTCTTGTAGTTTTGGAAAAGTCAGATTTGTATTGTTCATTGAAGTTACTGAAGAACTGAAAAAGTTGTCCTGACCTTTTCGAAACGTGATTAAATTTAAGTCAGTGGGCACGTTTTTAAATCCTTCTGGAGCTGTAATCATTCTATTTCTCAGATCCGTACTTTGTTCCAGTTTGTCGTCAGTTTCAACAGTATATTCTTCTGGAATATCAATATTCTAATCAAGCTGATTGGAATAATAGGTCCGATCAATTATTTCACCAGAGGCTATAATCCTCTTTTCCTTGGAGTTACATCCAAGAATCAAAAGCATTAATATTAGTATAGTCTGTTTCATCAAATGTTGGGTAACTAAAGTATATAAGTAATAATATACGGTTTACTGTTGATTTCTGCAGATAACCGTAATCGTATTACCGAATATACTATTATGTATATTCAATTAGTACCTTTTAAAACAAAAAAAGACAGCCCCTGTGGGGCTGCCTTTCCTTTATCCGCACAAGTATAAATCTTTTGTCTAACGTCTACTATCTAACGTCTTACTTCTTCAAGCTGCCGATCATGTCTTCTGGCTTCACCCACTCGTCGAACTGCTCGTTGGTAAGCAGGCCAAGGTCGATGGCTGCCTGGCGAAGCGTAGTACCCTCTTTGTGGGCTTTCTTCGCGATCTTGGCGGCGTTGTCGTACCCGATGTGCGGGTTAAGGGCAGTTACCAGCATCAGCGAGTTCTCCAGGTTGTGCTTGATGCGCTCTCTGTTTGGCTCGATACCCACGGCACAGTGCTTGTCGAAAGAGTCGCAGGCATCGCCGATCAGCTGGGCGCTCATCAGCAGGTTGTAGATCATCACCGGCTTAAACACGTTCAGCTCGAAGTGGCCGTTCATGCCGCCAACCGAGATGGCCACGTCGTTACCGATTACCTGGGCGCAAACCATGGTCATGGCCTCAGCCTGCGTTGGGTTTACCTTACCCGGCATGATAGAAGAGCCCGGCTCGTTTTCCGGGATCGTGATTTCCGCAATACCAGAGCGTGGGCCAGAAGCCAGCAAACGGATATCGTTGGCGATCTTCATCAGGGAAACAGCCAGCTGCTTCAACGCGCCAGAAGTTTCTACCATGGCATCGTGTGCGGCCAGCGCCTCGAATTTATTTGGAGCCGTACGGAACTCGTGGCCCGCGTACTGAGAAATCTTCTTCGCTACCAGTTCTGCATAGCCCTCCGGCGTGTTTAAGCCTGTACCTACGGCAGATCCGCCCAGCGCGAGGTCTTTCAGGTGATCAAGCGTGTTGTTGAGCGCCTTCATCCCGTACTCCAGCTGCTTCACATAGCCCGACAGCTCCTGGCCCAGCGTCAGCGGCGTGGCGTCCATCAGGTGCGTGCGGCCAATCTTCACCACGTCCATAAACTCCTCAGACTTCGCTTTCAGCGTGTCGTGCAGTTTCTGTACCATTGGCAGCGTGTGCTCCACCACTTTTTTGTAAGCGGCAATGTGCATGGCTGTCGGGAAGGTGTCGTTAGAAGACTGCGACTTGTTCACGTCGTCGTTCGGGTGAATTTTCTTCTTCTCATCCATCAGGTCGCCGCCCAGCAGTACGTGTGCGCGGTTGGCTACCACCTCATTCACGTTCATGTTCGACTGTGTGCCTGAGCCTGTCTGCCACACCACCAGCGGGAACTGGTCGTTCAGCTTGCCCTCCAGAATCTCATCGCATACCTGAGAGATGATCTCGGCTTTGTCCTGCGCCAGTACGCCCAGCTCAGCGTTAGCCTGTGCGGCTGATTTCTTAAGTATAGCAAAGGCCTCTACCACCTCCTGCGGCATACGCTGGCCGCCAATGGTGAAGTTTTCTTTCGAACGCTGTGTCTGCGCGCCCCAGTATTTGTCTGCAGGCACCTCGATAGGGCCCATCGTGTCTTTCTCTACGCGAACTTGCATGTCAGTTTATGTTTGGTTTATAGGATTACTCTGTACGTAGCAAAACTATAAAATATTCTGTAAAGAGGCTTTTCGAAGGAAAGAGAATTGTGGGGCCTTGTGCCAGCGGAGGCAGGTGCTGGAGGTATTGCGCCCCTTCTCTACTAGTCGGCCCGGTCTGGCGCGCTAACCGGGAGGTGACCAGGAAGGAACTGCCGGTACGGTGCTGAACTACTGTAGCGTAGGCTCCATGCTTTACAAATAGCAAAGGCCACACCGCCAAGGCACCCGGGCAACAGGTGAAAAGAAGCGGCACCTGGATGAGGAAAAAAGAAAAGGCAAGGCCCCAAAAGCAGCCTTGCCTTACTTGCCTGGTTGGCAAAGAATGCTTTACCGGATCACCCGCTGCCCAGACTGCTGCGACAGCAGCGCTATCATCTCCAGCGGCACAGGCTTCAGGTAAGAGGTGTTTACGGTGGTCTGGTCGTTAAAAGTGATCAGGTAAGCCCCTTCCTCTCCCAGGAAATGAATCGTCTGGATATCCTGCATCTGGTAAGAGCGCTGCTCCAGCAGTAGGTTCGATATCTTCACCTGCTGCTCATTTATGGTTACGTGCCAGCGCATGGCATACCAGGCTACCAAACCCGAGATTACCAGCATCAGTGCCAGCAGTACGTTGTAGATTCTATTCGACCTGTGGCCCTCCACACTGCTCATGTAGCTTTTGTACAGGTCATAGTCGTGGCCTAACAGGGCGCTTTGCACCAGGCGCAGCGGCAGCACCGCCAGTGTCAGGCCCAGCAGCAGCCCCGGGGCAAAAAGAGCCCGGAAGTTAGGCGTGAGCACGTACAGCTGCTCTTTGGAGGCGTGGATGATGCTGGCGAGCAGCGCCAGCGATCCGGAACTGAACACCGCCAGAAGGCAGGCGAAAAAGAAATAGGCAATAGTAAGCTTTAGCTCCTGCTTTTGGAGATACTTCGCCTCATCGGCAGAAACAGCCGGTGCATGAGGTGCCGGTGACAGGCGGCGCAACGCGAAACGAACAACCGGCAGCAGTACGGCAACGGCAAAAAAGGCAATCAGCAAGCTTTTGAGAATCTCCAGCATAGGGTAAGTGTTGACACCGCAAAGTTAATACGGTATCCCCAATTTCCGATAGATAAAACCCAGTAACCACGCCGGGCCAATCATCAGGAACTGCAGGTCCTTTAGAAAGGACGGTTTTTTGCCCTCTACTTTATGCCCGTAGAACTGCCCGGCCCAGGCCAGCACGAAGATAACCAGGCAGATAAGCCAGAGCGGCGTGTCGAAGCTCGCCTGCACCGCGTGCACGGCCCACAGTACCACTGCGCAAACCAGCGCCATGCCCAGAAACATCCCTACCGACAGGCGCAGGTAAAACAGCAGCCCCAGCGCCACCACCACCGTGCCGAAGTGCACATACGGCTGCACCTGAGGCGGGAAAGGCGCTTTCAGGGCCCCGCTTGGGATACTGGCCAGCAGCCCAATAACGCTGAAGAAGATCAAGGGCACGCAAACCCAGTGGATAAGCTTGTTCGTATGGTTCTGGTGGCTTTGGCCGTACTCGTCAAACCATTGTTGCATTGTTCTCATAGGGGAGTTCTTAAAGCTGTTCGAAACTGCCGGTGGCTGGCTGCTTAAGCTAAAAGAAAAATACGCAATTGCGCCCACATATCAAACTGGGTACAGGCTATTTATCAGGAGCCTAGGTTTTATTTGAGCCCCTGAATTGAACTTTTTGTATTGGCTGTGGATTTGAATTTTCATACATTTGAAGTAGAACAGAAACATATGCCGGGTGGCCTGCAACAGCTGTTGCGGTTATAAGATTTCTAATAATCCCTTGGCATTAATCCGAAACGCATGAAATTCGCCAGACTGGCTTCCTTTATAAGAGATTATTTTATTGCGGTTTTCTCTTTCCTGCTCATTTTCCTGCTTACCTTTTTTATTTATTCTGAAACTAAGAAGAAGGCAGAGGAGCGAAGCGCCAAAATGTTCTCCCTCCGGGCCGAGCAGGTGACGGAGTCCATCAATAAGCGGATGCGCGACTACATTCAGATCCTGATCGGAGGCAAGGCGCTGTTTATTTCTGCTGATACGGTTACGCGCAAGGACTGGCACACCTATTACAAAACCCTTAACCTGGAGGAGAACTACCCGGGCATGCAGGGCTTTGGCTATGCGGTGGTGCTCAATGCAGACAACGTTCCGGCGCACGTTAAGATGATTCGGAAAGAGGGCTTTAAGAACTACGGCATATACCCGGAGGGTAAGCGGGATGTGTATACTTCCATTGTTTACCTGGAGCCGTTCTCTGACCGCAACCTGCGGGCCTTCGGGTATGATATGTTCAGCGAGCCCGTCAGGCAGTCGGCCATGCGCATTGCCCGCGACACCAGGCAGCCGGCCATGTCAGGCAAGGTAAGGCTGATGCAGGAAACAGGTAAAGATGAGCAGGCGGGCTTCCTGATCTACCTGCCCGTGTATGAGAATAATGCAGAGCCGGAGTCTATCCAGGAGCGCCAGCGGCTGATCAAAGGCTATGTGTACAGCCCCTTCCGGGCCAAAGACCTCATGATGGCCGTGCTCACGGATGATTTCCAGGACCTGGATGTGGAGGTGTACGATGGCAGCAAGCTGGCCAAAGAAGACCTGCTGTTCAGCACCGACTCCACTCTCTACTACCACACCGACCACGACAGGGAGTACAGCGAACTGAACACCATCACGATCGGGAACCATACCTGGCGCCTCTACATATCGGCCAAAGCCGGCTTTAGCAGGTCCGCAGACTCTGAGCTCCCATACTTTATACTTCTGGGAGGCAGCATTATCAGCTTCCTGATGTTCTTTATCATCTGGTCGCTCTCCAACACGCGCCGCTCCAACCGCCTGAAGCAGACCATTACCGACAACGCCACGGCCGCCCTCTTCATCATAGACGAGAAAGGGTACTGTACTTTTATGAACCCGGCAGCCGAGGAAATGACCGGCTTCACGTTTGAGGAGATGCAGGAGAAAACGCTGCACGACATGGTGCACTACAAGTACGCCGACGGCTCGCCTTACCCGGTGTCCATGTGCCCGATCCGTAGCGCCCTGACTATAAACAAGCCGATGCGCGCCTATGAGGACATGTTTGTGCGCAAAGACGGGACGATGTTCAATGTGATGTGCGCCGTGCAGCCGATCGTGGAGAGCGGCAGCGAGAGCTATGCCATCATAGAGGTGCGCGATATCACCGATGAGAAGCAGGCGCAGCAGGCCATTATCGAGAGCGAGGCCCGGTTCCGGAACATGGCCGACAGTGCCCCGGTGATGATCAAGGTCATGGATGACGCCTCCAACTTCCTGTACGTTAACAAGCAGTGGCTCGACTTTACCGGCATCAGCTTCGAAGACACCATTAACATGAGCTGGAAAGAGGTGGTGCACCCGGACGATATCGAGGAAAAGGAAAGGCTAACAAACGAAGCGATAAAAGAGCAGGTGGTGTTCCGGGTGGAGTACAGGATGCGCCGCTTCGACGGGGAATACCGCTGGGTGGTGGGCACCAACACGCCTCGTTTCGGGGCAAACGGCGATTTCCTGGGCTACATCGGCTCTGTGATCGACATTACCGAGATAAAGGAGGCGGAGCGCAAGGTAAAGCAGAACGCCGAGCTGTTGCAGAAGCTGTTCCTGGAGGTGCCGGCAGTGGTGGGCCTGGTGCGCCACCCGGACTTCCAGTACGTGCTGGCCAACCCGCAGTACCGCAAACTGTACGGCAACCGCCCGCTGGTGGGCAAAACCATTTACGAGGCGCACTCCGAGCAGGAGGGGCGCGGCTTCTTTGGGCGCTTAGAGGAGGTTTTCCGGACAGGGCAGCCGTTTATCGGCAACGAGGTTTCGACGGCGATAGACCGCAACAACAGCGGAGAAGTGGTGTACGGTTACTTCAACCTGGTGTACCAGCCTCTGATTGACCCGGACGGGAAGGTGGAGGCCGTGCTTGTGTTTGCCGTAGAGGTAACCGAGCTGGTAAATGCGCGAAAAGAGCTGCTGCTGACCAATGACGAGCTGAGCGGGAAAAACGACGAGCTGCTGCGCATCAACAACGACCTGGATAACTTTGTCTACACCGCCTCGCACGACCTGAAGTCGCCGATCGCCAACATGGAGGGGCTGGCCACGCTCCTCCGCGACATCCTGCAGGGCAAGCTGGAGGCGGAGGACATGCAGGTGCTGGATATGGTGCAGAACGCCATCAACAAGCTAAAAGGCACCATCGCCGACCTGGCAGAAATCACAAAGGTGCAAAAGGAGCTGCACTCATCCGTGGAGCCGCTCTCGTTTGAGCACATGCTGCAGGACATTACCGCTGATATCAGTGGCATGGTGCAGGAAGCCGGCGCTGTGTTTAAAACAGACCTGCAGGTAGAGAATATCCTGTACGCCCGCAAAAACCTGCGCAGCATTATCTATAACCTGGTCAGTAACGCAATCAAGTATAAAGCGCCGCAGCGAAAGCCTGAGGTGTGCATCAGCACCTACCTGCAAGAGGGCTATGTGGTGCTGGAGGTGAAGGACAACGGCCTCGGCATTAAGAAAGAGCAGCAGCACAAGCTGTTCAGCATGTTCAAGCGCCTGCATTCGCATGTGGAGGGCACGGGTATCGGCCTGTATATTGTGAAGCGCATTATCGAAAACAACGGCGGCAAGATTGAGGTAGAGAGCGAGCTCGGCAAAGGGACCACGTTCAGGGTATACTTTAAGGAGGCGGCTGTGGTGCAGGAAGTATAGCCGCCAGGCTTGCACGGGTACGTACTTGCAGCAGGGATATCTGCCACGCCTGCTGGAGCAGAAGGAGATGCATGCGTAAGGCAGAAAACCTGCGCAGCAGGGGCAGGAAACTGATCTTTCTGCCCCTTTATTTTGTTCTGGATAGATGGGGATACATCTGAGGAACGATCACCGAAACACGACTAACAACATTTAATGGCTAAGATAAAAACATCCTACTTCTGCCAGAACTGCGGCGCACAGTCAGCCAAATGGATTGGCAAGTGCCCGGCCTGCGGCGAGTGGAACACCTATGTAGAAGAGGTGGTGCAGCGCGAGGAGGTAACTCCTACCACCGCCTGGAAAGTGGGCACCAGCTCTGCGCAGGTGTCCAACAAACCCAAACCCATTGCCGATATCAGTTATCAGGAGCAGCAGCGCATTGTTACGCAGGACCAGGAACTGAACCGGGTACTGGGCGGCGGCATTGTGCCGGGCTCCATGGTGCTGATCGGCGGCGAGCCGGGGATTGGCAAAAGTACCCTGATGCTGCAGATCGCCCTGAGCCTGCGCGGCCTGAAGGTGCTCTATGTGAGCGGAGAGGAGAGCGAGCAGCAGATTAAAATGCGCGCCGAGCGCCTCCTGGCCCAAACCTCCGACTGCTTTATCCTCACCGAAACCGGTACGCAGAATATTTTTAAGCAGGTAGAGCAGATTCGCCCGCAGGTGCTGATCATCGACTCCATCCAAACCCTCCACTCCTCTTTCATAGAGGCGGGTGCGGGCAGCGTCAGCCAGGTGCGCGAGTGTACGGCCGAGCTTTTGAAGTTTGCCAAAGAGAGCGGCACGCCGGTTTTCCTGATCGGCCACATCACCAAAGAAGGGAATCTGGCCGGCCCGAAGATACTGGAGCACATGGTGGATACGGTGCTGCAATTTGAGGGCGACCGCCACATGACCTACCGTATCCTGCGCACCACAAAAAACCGCTTCGGTTCCACCTCCGAGCTGGGTATTTACGAGATGATGGGCTCAGGGCTGCGCGAAGTGAGCAACCCGTCGGAGATCCTGATTTCGCAGCGCGAGGACGCCTTTAGCGGTATTTCTATCGGGGCCACGCTGGAAGGCAACCGCCCGTTGCTAATAGAGGTGCAGAGCCTGGTAAGCCCTGCTACCTACGGCACACCACAACGCACCAGCACCGGTTTCGACGCCAAGCGCCTGAACATGCTGCTGGCCGTGCTGGAGAAGCGCGGCGGCTACCGCCTGGGGGCGCAGGACGTGTTCCTGAACATTGCCGGGGGCCTGAAAGTGGAAGACCCGGCGCTGGACCTGGCGGTGTGTGCCTCCATCCTCTCCTCGTTTGAGGACATGCCGATCTCGAACACCGCCTGCTTTGCCGCAGAGGTGGGCTTGGGGGGCGAGGTGCGGGCTGTAAACCGCGTGGAGAACCGCATCACAGAGGCCGAAAAGCTGGGCTTCACAGACATCTACATTTCCAAGTATAACAAGAAAGGTGTGGATTTGAGCAAGTTCTCCATTAACGTGCATGCCTACGGCCGCCTGGAGGAAGTCTTTAGCAGCCTGTTCGGGTAGAGCGGCTTGTGCTTAAAGAAGGTGCTATTTGGATTTTCTGATAAAGTATAGAAAAACGCAACGCCCCGGAATTATCTTCCGGGGCGTTGCTGTTCAAGGGCTTGTTGTTGCGGCTGCCGTGCGGCGCCAGCGCGCGCAACTAGTAGTAATCCAATAAATCTTACGCCAAAGCGATAATACCTCTGCCCCATGAAAAAGCTCTCTCTGCTGCTGCCTGCCCTGCTCCTGCTCTTTGCTACCCAACTGCTGGCCCAGGGCAAAGCCGTTATCAGCGGCAAGATCAACAAGCCCCTCTCCGATTACCTGGAGCTCATTACCTACCCTAACCCGCTGATTCCGGAGGAGGTGAAAACGGAAGTAGCACTGCAGGGCGACAGCTTCCGGATGGAAGTACCGCTGGAGGGTGCCATGGTGGCCGAGTTGCTACACGGCGACGAGGTGGTGCAGGTGTACTTGGAGCCGGGATATGCCCTGGAGCTCACCTTTAACGGCGAGAAGTTTCTGAAAACACTGAAGTACAGCGGCAAAGGGGCGAACGAGAACAATTACCTGGTGGCCTACACCAACCGTTTCGACGAAGAGGAGGATTACCAGGTACTGCCCGAGAACATCAAGCTGAATGAGCAGGAGTTCACCGAATTTCTGGACTACCGCCGCGAGGACCAGCTGAAGAGCCTGGAGAAGTATGCCGCCAAGAGCCCGGTGTCGGGCCAGTTTAAAGAGTACCTGCTGGCTGAGATGGAGTTTAGCTACGCCAAGGATAAACTGAGCTACCACCCGCTGCGGCAGCAGTCGCTGCAGGTGGCTCTTTCCAAGCCCTCTGCAGGCTTTTATACTTACCTGAACAACCTGGACATGCAGCGCCCGGCCAACCGGCTTAGCCCCTCCTTCGTGAGCTTTCTCCGCAGCTACACGGGTTACTTTGCCCAGGAGGCCGGCTATGGCGAAGCAAACGCGCAGTTTTACAAAGCCAGCTACGAGGTTGCGGCGCAGAGGCTGCAGGGCCAGGCACGCCTGATGGCACAGGCGCAGATCCTGAAGCAGTCTATCCTGTTTGGGCACCTGGCCTATACAGAGCAGATGTTACAGGATTTTACCTCCAAGAGCAAGGATGCCGCCCTTAACGCGTATTTGGCCGAAAGCTACAGTGCCAACAAAAGTTTCGCCATCGGCAGCCCTGCCCCGGACTTTACGCTCCGGCGCATAAGCGGTGACACGGTTTCGCTGAGCGACTTTCAGGGCCAGCTGGTGTATTTAAACTTCTGGCGCAGCGACTGCGGCCTTTGCCAGATGGAGCTGCCGAACCTGCAGCAGCTCATCGCCAGGTTGAAAGGGAAGAAGGCCGTGGTGCTGAACGTGGCCCTGGATACGGATGAGGCGCAGTGGCGGAAGAAGGTGCAGGACAGGAAGCTGCAGGGAGAACAACTGTTTGCCGGGGGCGCGGCTGCCGAACTGCAGCAGCGCTACAACCTGAAGGATGTGCCGGCATACTTTCTGATCGACGAGAAAGGACGCTTTATCAGCCTGAAAGCGCGCCGCCCCAGCAGCCCGGAGGCTGTGAACGACATGCTGCAGCACCTGGAGCTGCGGCAGGCCTCCCTGCACTAGCGGCTATGTTTGGCTTTGACCGGTACTGGCCCGGCCCCTGAGAAGGAGCCGGGCTTTTTTGCGTGCGCTGCCCAGTTGCCAGCCCCGTAAGTAGGGTTCCAATAACCGTTGCTTGTTTTGCTGCGTACTTAAATCCTACACCTCTGCACGTTTCAGAGGTTATTTTATACAGGATTTAAAACAAGTAATGATACTCTACTTTAACCACTAAACATATGGCATTAATCAATAAGAATGACATTGAGACGCTGCTTAATGTGCAGAACAACACACAGAACGCCTTGTGCATCTCTATATACATTCCCACGCACCGGGCAGGCAAGGAAACACTCAATGGTCAGGACCATATTCTCTTCAAGAACAAAATCAGAGAAGCCCGCAACCTGCTGCAAAGGCACGACGTGCCGGAGGCAGAGATCGAGGAATACATGAAACCAGCCGAAGAGTTGCTGAACGATAACAATTTCTGGCGCCACCAGGCGGAGGGGCTGGCCGTGTTTATCACCAAAGGCTACTCGGCGCATTACACGCTGCCTATCACCATGCCGGACGTGGTGTACGTGCTGGATCAGTTCTACATCACGCCGATGCTGCCGATCCTGAGCCAGAACGGGCGCTTCTTTATTCTGTGCCTGTACCGCGAGAAGATCGGCTTCTTTGAGGCGACCATCGAGAAAATCAGGCCGATTGACATCAGCTCGTTCGTGCCTGAGTCGATGAACGAGTCTCTGAAGTTTGACGTGAAGGGCAACGACCAGGACTTTAACACCAGCAGAACCACGGTAAACGGCACCAACATTCTCGGCAACCCCAGTGGTTTCTCTAAGGGCGACCAGCAGCATGACCGCGTGCGGGAGTTCCTGAACGATGTAGACAACAGCCTGCAGAAGATCCTGCATGATGCCCACGAGCCACTGGTGCTTGCCGGTATAGACCATTACTGCGCTATCTACCGCAAGACCAGCAACTACAAAAACATTGTGCCGGAGAACGTGCCGGTAGACGAAAACGCGGACCTGATCAATATCAAGAACATCCACGAGAAAGCGCTGGAGATTGTGAAGCCGATGATGCAGCAGAGCCACACGGAGTCGCTGACGCGCTACCAGAACGTGGCCGGAACCGGGGCGACTTCCGAAGACATTGCCACCGTGGCCGCCGAGGCAGTGCATGGCCGCGTGGACACGCTCTTTATCGCACCGAGCGAGCCGGTGTGGGGCAGCTACAACGCCAAGAGCGCCACTGCTGAGATACACAGCGAGTACCAGCGCGGCGACGACGACCTGATAAACCTGGCTGCCACGAAAACGCTGGCGCAGGGAGGTAAGGTCTTTGTAAGCAGCTACAACGGGCTGGCCGAAAGCTCCAACGGGGGTGCTAGTGTAAAAGCACTTTTCAGGTACTAAATTGCCGCTTTTTTGGCCATTAGCGCCAGATAGTATAAATTAGGGGGTAGCCACTGTGGCTACCCCTAATTCTTTGGCGGTGGCTGTTGGTTAGCCGCTGCCTCTCCTGCGTCCTGTATATGGCACTTCAACTAACGGATGGGTTTAACTTTCTATCGAAGCTGACACCGCTGCGCGCGTTTAACGCACTGCAGGTGGTGGCTAGCTACCTGTACTCCAAACTTACCGGAAAAGCCAGGCATTGGGGCTACCCCCTTAGCATTTCGCTGGAGCCGACTACCTCCTGCAACCTGCGCTGCCCCGAGTGCCCCAGCGGCCTCCGCTCCTTCTCCCGCCCCACCGGCATGCTGCAGGACGAGCTGTTCAAAAGCACCATCGATGCCTTGCACCGCCGCCTGATGTACCTGATCTTCTATTTTCAGGGGGAGCCGTACTTGCACAAGAGCCTGCTGGAGCTGGTAAAGTACGCCTCTGACCGGGGCATCTACACGGCCACATCTACCAACGCGCACTTTCTGGATGACGAGACGGCCCGCAAAACAGTGGAATCCGGCCTGGACAGGTTGATCGTATCTATAGACGGCACCACGCAGGACACCTATGCCGCCTACCGGGTGGGCGGAAAACTTGAAAAGGTGCTGGAGGGGACAAAAAACGTGGTGAAGTGGAAAAAAGCGCTGAACTCGAAAACACCGCACATCATGTTTCAGTTCTTAGTGGTGCGGCCCAACGAGCACCAGCTGGAGGACGTAAAAGAGCTGGCAAAGGAGCTGGGCGTGGACGAGGTGGTGTTTAAAACCGCGCAAATCTACGATTACGGCCAAGGCTCCCCGCTCATCCCCACCATCGACTATTACTCCAGGTACCGCAACAACGGCGACGGCAGCTACAGCATAAAGAACAAGCTGCTCAACCACTGCTGGAAGATGTGGCACTCCTGCGTAATAACCTGGGACGGGCTGGTGGTGCCCTGCTGCTTTGACAAGGATGCTGAATACAGGCAGGGCGACCTGCAGCAGCAGAGCTTTACCCAAGTATGGCGCGGCGAGAAGTACGGGCGGTTCCGGCAAACGCTGCTACGCTCACGCAGCGAAGTAGAGATGTGCCGCAACTGTACGGAAGGCACAAAAGTATGGGCCTGAACCTCGTGCCGGTTAACGGGTGCTGGCTAAAAGAGAAACAACCTTTTCGAACTATATGAAAGATCTGAATGAAACGGTAGCGCTGCTGTGGAGCAAGCTGGAGGACTGGAGCGATGATATCATCCTGATGCTGCCAAACTTGTTTGTGGCCCTCGTTCTGCTCATCCTCACTTTTTACATTGCCAAAGTAGTGCGCAACACCGTGGATCGCGTGATGGGGCGCTTCTCGCACAGCGCAGCGCTAAATAACCTGGTGACGACGCTGGTGTATCTGGGGGTGCTTGTTCTGGGTTTCTTCTTTGTGCTGAATGTGCTCAACCTCGACAAGGTCGTTATCTCGCTCTTAGCCGGTGTCGGTATCATCGGTTTGGCGTTGGGTTTCGCCTTTCAGGATATCGCGGCCAACTTTATCTCCGGGGTGATCATTGCCATGCAGAAACCTTTCGGTGTGGGCGATATGATTGAAACCAACGACTACTTCGGCATCATTGAGCGCATCACTCTCCGCACCGTGGATATCCGCAAGGTGACAGGGGAGCTGGTGAAGCTGCCGAACAAAATGGTGTTCGAAAACCCACTGACCAACTTCTCGGTCCATGGGGTGCGGCGGGTAGATGTGGAGGTAGGCGTTTCGTATGCCGAGGACCTGGAGCAGGTGCAGCAGGTTGTGATAGAGGCGCTGCAGGATGTGAAGAACCGTGTGAAGACGCGTGACGTTGAGGTGATGTACGATGCCTTCGGCGACAGCTCCATCAACTTTAAAGCCCGCTTCTGGATCAGCTACAGCCGCCAGGTGGACTATGTTGGGGCCAAAAGCGATGCCATCATCCGAATCAAGAAAGCCTTCGATGCCAATGATATCCTGATCCCGTTCCCGATTCGCACCCTCGACTTCGGTATAAAGGGCGGCGAAAAGCTAAGCGAGGAGCTCAAAACCATTTCCGCTTCCATAAAAAATGGCCAGGGCCTGAGCGGCAATGGCCAATAAGGTTCGCTGATGCAGAAACAGTAACAACAGAAAGGGCCGATATCGTATCGGCCCTTTCTGTTGTTACTTATCGTCTTTATCCAGGTTTTTGCCCAGGTCCTCTACCTGCTTCAGAAACGTGTCCACTTTTTCGTCGGCATAAGGGCCGAAGGAGTTTGAAATGGTGCCCTTCAGGCCAGACTTCGTCTCCAGCGCATACAGGATCGACATGTCATCCGGGTTGCTTTCGCCTTCGAACCGGTAGTGGTCTACAATACGCACCTCCTCTGGGCTGTACTGCTCCTTTTCGTCCATCGTACGCAGTTTGCCATCGTCCGACACTTTAAAATCATGCTTAAAGCCGTCCTTGCGGAGGCGGTTAAGTACGTTCACTAAAGATCTTTCTTCAACTTTATCTTGCATAGTATCTTATTTAAGTGGTTACAAACTCAAGTACTGAACTATACGCAAAAAGAAAGTTTAGATACAAAGGGATGCACGAAAACTGTATCTGGAGCAACGGTCAGGGGCTTTAGGCCTTTGCCTGCTGCTTCTCCAGGTCCTTCTGTATTTTCTTGAAATCAATGGTGGAGCAGGCGCCGCCGCAGCCTTTGGCACAGCCGCTTTTGGCTGCGAAGCTGCGGTAAAGCATGCGGCCCATATAGGCCACTGCTACCAGAAATATGAGCAGTATGAGGAGTTGCTGTATCATAACATTAAAACTCTGCTGAGGTATAAAAAGTTTAGTCCAGGTCTTTTTTCCAGAACTCGGCGATGGTCTGCTGCATCTCCGGGTGCACATGGCCGTTGCTGGCGATAATCTCCCGGCCAAACACAAAGTCCCCGTCTTCGGTAAACTTGCTGACCCTGCCACCTGCCTCCTGCACAATTACGGCGCCTGCCGCAACATCCCAGGGGTTCAGGTTATATTCGAAGAAGCCTTCGAACCGCCCGCAGGCTACATACACCAGGTCAATGGCGGCAGACCCCATCCGGCGGACCCCATGCGATTTAGACATGAAAGAGCCCAGCACCTGCAGGTACTGCTGCGTCAGCCCGAAGTCATGGTACGGGAAGCCGGTGGCGATGAGGCCGTCTTTCAGCGCGGGCGCGTCAGACACCTTAATGGCGGTGTCGTTGCAGTAGGCGCCGCCGCCTTTGTAGGCCCAGAAGCACTCGTCGCGGTTTGGGTCGTACACAGTGCCCAGCACGACTTTGTCGCCGTCCAGCAGGCCCACGCTCACGCAGTAAACCGGCAGGCTGTGGGTAAAGTTGGTTGTGCCGTCCAGCGGGTCGATGACCCAGTTGTAGCGCTCGCCGCGGGTGGTGGCGGTGCCCTCCTCAGTGATAAAGCCAGCCTCGGGCAGAATGCTTTGCAGCCCGTCCACCAGTTGCTTCTCCGCCTCCTTGTCTACATAAGACACGAGGTCGTTAAAGCCTTTCATTTCCACCTTGGAGCGGTCGAAGCGCTCGCCCTCTTGGCTTATAAACGTGCCGACGCTGCGGCAAAGTATGTTTAGTTTGTTCGCTGTTTCCTGTAGGTTCATATTTTCTGTTCTACACTTTGGTTTGTGACTACGGCCGTGGCCTTTTTAGAGAACCATACGGTATAAGCCGCCCGAAGTGCCAGTGCCACCACTAATGGCAGAAAGGCCGCGTGGTACAGCTGTGGCCACAGCGGCCAGCCAATAAGCACCACAGCGGCAAGTATGGCCGTTACCAGCATGTACTTCCGTACCCATTCGCGGAGCACCTGGCGGCCCAGGAAAAAGGCTACCACCGCATGTGTCGGCACTGCCCAGAGCAGGTTAAAGTTGTAGGCTGTCGCCTGGTGGTCGGTGGCAAACCAAAGCAGGAGCAGCACGATGCCCAGCAGGCCCATGAGAAAGAACAGCACCATGTCGAACACGCGGCTGCGCCGGCGCTTCACAAAATCCGCCACCGTGAGGGCCACTGTTACGAGCAGGAAAGCCCACAGCAACAGCTGCGGTGTAAACCACCCGGCCTCCATCGGTATGGGGTCGCGCTCAAAAATAACCCTGCGCTCCAGGGTCAGCGGCTTGGGCTGGCCGCCTTGGGCCAGTGTGGCGTTGGCAAACCCTTTGGAGAGGTACTCCGGCAGAAACATGTACTGGTACGGGGTGGCCTCCTGGTCAATGCGGGCGCCCAGAGCCAGGTCTATCCCAAAGTCGCCCCAAGGCTGTGGGCCCAGGTACAGGTCAATGAGGTTACGGAAGCTGTAGTCCTTGTCGAACTGGCTGATGTTGAAGGCCAGCTGGTTCGGGAAGGTCGCCTCCAGACCGTCGCGGATGCGGGTGGCGCAGTTATCGAAGAAGAAGTCGTAGAGGTAAAAGCGGTTGGCCGGAAGGTAGTTGTTTGTCAGGAAGGCCCAGTATTTTTGCTTTTCGGCCTCCGTCAGGTTCAGCTCCTGCTCATACACCGAGCGGTTATCCATGGAGTAGCTGTACACAAAATCGCGGAAGTACGCCACCGAGAGCTTGTACCTGAGCTTGCCCCGCGCGAACTTGAGGTAGAAGTTCGGCTCGTTAAAGTCGAAGGTGCCGTAGTTGAAGATGATGTCCAGGCCGGAGGCGGGGTCGTTAACGCGCACGGCGCTGTGCCCGAAGATCGCGTAAAGCTCCGGCCCGCTGGAGCAGGTGATGAGGCTGATCTTTGCCTGCGGCGAAAGCTGCATTTCCTCAAACTGTGCCCAGCTTGGCAGGGTAAAAAGGCTGAGCAGCAAAGCCAGCGTTATTTTTTTGATGTAGTTCTTCATGTTACTCCTTATCGGCTTTTCCGCCCTTGGGCGCCCCGGATACCACCAGTACAAACTCTCCTTTGATGGCTTTGTTATTGAAAATCTCAATCAACTCCTCTAAAGTTCCGTTGATGGTTTCCTCGAACATTTTCGTGATTTCACGTGAAACAGAGGCCTCGCGCTCGGCTCCGAAGTACTCTTTAAACTGCGTGAGCGTCTTGAGCAGGCGGTGCGGGGACTCGTAGAAAATCATGGTTCGCTCCTCTTCCGCCAGGCTCTGCAGGCGCGTCTGGCGTCCTTTCTTCAACGGCAGGAAGCCTTCAAAGGTGAAGCGGTCGGTGCTAAAGCCGGATTTCACCAGCGCCGGCACAAAAGCCGTGGCCCCCGGCAGGCACTCCACCTTCAGGTCGTGCTTGAGGCACTCCCGCACCAGGTAAAAGCCGGGGTCCGAAATGCCCGGCGTGCCCGCGTCAGAGATCAGGGCCATCACCTCCCCTGCCTTCAGGCGGTCCACCAGGTGGGCCGTGGCCTTGTGCTCGTTGTGGAGGTGGTGGCTGTGCATGCGCTTTTCGATGCCCAGGTGCTGCAGCAGCTTACCGCTGGTGCGCGTGTCCTCGGCAAGTATAACATCCACCTCTTTAAGCACCCGAATAGCGCGTAGGGTGATATCCTCCAGATTGCCGATGGGCGTCGGCACCAAGTATAAATTCGTTTTTTCCTGTTCCTGCATGGGGTAAAGATACGAAAAGGAGTGCTGAGTTTCGAGTTCCGGGCGCGCGGCCATGTGCGTAAGGCAGGCGATTGGCCGGCAATACGCTCCTGCTGCTACGCCAGGCGCTGCTACGCCGGCTCAAGGTTTAAGCCTCAGAGCCCGTGATGTCCCTGTAAATCTGCTCGATCCGCGCCGCCAGCCGGTGGTCCTTTTCCGTGACGGTGTTGCCGGTGTCGTGGGTAGTCAGCTCTATCTCCACCTTGTTGTACACATTGCTCCACCAGGGGTGGTGGTCCATCTCTTCGGCTACGTCTGCCACTTCGTTCATAAAGGCCATCGCCTGCTTAAAGTCTCTGAAGGTAAGGCTGCTGCTGAGCTTATTGTCCTGTTCCTGCCACATCTTTTTTATGTCGTGTTTATACTTTGATTCGCGTTTATACTTTGCGCCGGCCGGTAACATGGCTTTTGTTGCCGGCGTATAGCTATAACGTTACCCCTGTGGGGTATGTGTTTAAAGCTATGAAAACTATGGAAAACAAACCGAAATCTTTTCCGGGGCAGCGGCAGGAGCAGCCCGGCGATCAGTATAAAATGACTCCGGAGCCGGAGATTATCAAAGACTCTTACAAAGGCAGCGGCAAGCTTAAAGATAAAGTGGCCCTGATTACGGGGGGCGACAGTGGCATCGGGCGCTCGGTGGCCGTGCATTTTGCCCGCGAAGGGGCCGATGTGGCCATCGTGTACCTGGAGGAAGACAAAGACGCACAGGACACCAAAAGCATGGTGGAGAAGGAGGGCCGAAAGTGCCTGCTGATCGCCGGAGACGTGGGCGGTGAAGACTTCTGCAAAGAGGCCGTACAGCGCACGGTAAAGGAGCTCGGGAAGCTGGACATCCTGGTGAACAACGCCGGGGAGCAGCACGAGCAGCATGATATCCGGGACATAAGCGCGGAGCAGCTGCAGCGCACCTTTACTACCAACATCTTTGCCATGTTCTACTTCGTGAAGGAGGCCCTCAACCACATGAAAGAAGGCAGTGCCATCATCAACACGGCATCTGTAACGGCTTACCACGGTAACAAACTGCTGCTCGATTACTCTTCTACCAAAGGAGCCATCGTGGCCTTTACCCGCACACTGGCGCAGATGGTGGCAGACAAGAAGATACGCGTAAACGGCGTGGCCCCCGGCCCGATCTGGACGCCGCTTATCCCGGCCTCTTTTAACGAAGACAAGGTGAAGAGCTTTGGGCAGAGCACACCGCTGAAGCGCGCGGGGCAACCGTCAGAAGTGGCGCCGGCCTATGTATACCTCGCGTCAGAGGATTCTACCTATACTATTGCCGAAATGCTGCACGTTAACGGCGGCGAGATGGTAACTACCTAAACCTAAGCAGCCAGAAAAGAGTAAAACTACTTACAGGCGCTCTGCCAACAGGGCGCCACCTTAACCAAAAGAAGTACAATTATGGCTGAAGATAGAAATAAGAAGGAAGATCTAAAGAACCAGAGCCCAAACAAGAGGGGCTTCCGAGAGATAGACGAAGATACCGGTGAGCAGGAAATGCGCGCCGGGCACATAATACCGGGTGCAGACCCGCCTAAGAACGAGCACCAGCGCGGTGGTTTCGGAAACCGCGACGGCAAGGAAGGCTTTGGCAGCGATACAGCTGGCAACGGCCCCAGCGCCACCGGAGTAAACGACTTTTCCGACGACGGTGTCCCGCCAAAGGATAACCTGCGGACGGAGGAAGAAGGCCGCGGCTCGTAAATAGATTTTGAAGTAGAAGAAAGGCCGGGCAAGTATAACTGCCTGGGCCGTGATGTTGAATTAAATAAGAAGGAGGAAAAAAATGCCATCATATAAGCACACACAGCCAAGCTCAGAAAACGAAGGAAAACCAACAGGCCGCGGTCAGGACAAAGCCGCTGGCGGAAAGCCGGTGGACCCAAGCCAGACACGCGCTGAGCACGAAGAGCTGAAGAAAAAGCATACTAACGGACCGGACGATGCGGCGGGTGAAAACACCATGAAGAACAACCCGAACCGTAACACCAACAAGCCCGAGATTGACAACGGCAAGTATAATTAGAAGTACCTAACACAGATGAAAGGACAGGCACCTGCAAAAACAGGTGCTTGTCCTTTTTTTATGTGCTATCTTTGCCTGCCGCTCTGGCAGCGCAAAACATAAACCATGGCCCGCTACGCCCTTACCGACATACATGGCTGTGCCCGTACCCTTAAGGCACTGGTGCAAGACCAGCTTCAACTACAGAAGACAGACGAGCTGTACCTGCTCGGGGACCTGGTAAACAAAGGCCCGGACTCAAAAGGTGTTATCGACTATGTGCTGCACCTGCAAAGCCAGGGTTACCAGGTGCACTGCCTGCGCGGCAACCACGACCAGATGCTGCTGAAGTCTGCCAAGAAAGGCGAAAAGGCGCTCAGCCTGACGGCTACAGAGAAGAAACTGCTGCTGCAGAGCTTTAGCATCGATGCTTTCGAAGACTTGCCCAAGAAGTATGTGCGGTTTCTGAAAAGCCTCCCCTATTACATTGAGCTGCCCGACTACTACCTGGTGCACGCTGGCTTCGATTTTAGGCAGGGAAATATATTCTCTGACAAGGATGCCATGCTTAATATCCGCGACTACAAGGTAGACTGGGGTAAAATCAACAGCAAAAACCTGCTGCACGGCCACACGCCCACGGCCCTTCATGCCATCAAAAAGTCGGTGGCGCACAAAAGCCGCCAACTGAACCTGGACGCTGGCTGTGTTTACTACAAAAACGCCGCCTACGGCAACCTGGTTGCGCTCGACCTGGACTCTCAGGAGCTTTTTGTCCAGCCCAACCTGGATCGCCCTTATGCTGTCGCACGGAAGAGCTAACCCGTTCCGGCTGCTGCTCCTCGAAAAGTTTAATTCATTCTGAATAACATTGCGCGTATAGCTTTTTCTTGTAATCCCACAAGAAGGCTCCTAAAAAATTGTGCTACAGTATATTGTATTCTTCTGAGAGAAGTGATAAATTTAAATTTCACTATATTTTTACCTCTAAATAGACGTTTAAAACAGATGTATAAACACTGGTGCTGGCCATGTGGCGGGTATGTGTGGTGCTGTAGTTCTGTCTGGCAGAAAATGCAGCAGTTGTGATGTAGTAAGCGACCAAGATTAATATATGCTTTTATAAAGATGTTACTAAATTTCACATAAAAATTGAACAATAAATTGTCAAAATGAAAGATAAATTATCTTATTTTGTGGCAATTACAGAAATATAGATAAGCACAATAAAGAATTTTAATTACATATTTTAACTCGAGCTATGGCACAACTCTACAATCCCCCTATTCACCGACTCCTCAGGGCGCTGCTGCTGCAGTGTTTGTTCTTGACTGGTCTCATAACCCAGGGCTTCGCACAAACAGCGGCACCGGCTTTGGCTTCCTTTGATGGCCCCTGGGCTAAGGGAGCACAGGCTGGCATTGCTACAGCGGGCCTAAGCGCGGATGGCGCCGAACTGGACCCGAGCACAAGTGGCGGCTCTGCGCAGTTTAAGAGCACTTCGTCTGTCGTGACAGTAAACTTTGGTGCCGTTCCTGCTGGGGCACGCCTAAGCTTCTCACTGAAAGCGGCGACCACGCAAGAGACGTATAGCACGAGCATGACTGTGGAAAGCTCTACAGACGGTGTGGACTACAGCAGTACGCTGGCCACTATCTCCGGGCAATCGAAGGATGAGCAAAGCCGCTATTCCTACTCACTGCCTGAAAACACAACGCATGTGCGATTCAGGATGACAGGGCGGACGGATGCTAACTTATTGTTAGATGCTATCAAAGTTGCCGTGGCTCCGGAGATTTTCTCTTTTTCTCCCGCAGAGGGCGGGTTTAACACCCCAGTAACGATCGTAGGTAGCGGCTTTACAGGTGCTACAGCAGTGTACTTCGGAGGTGTGGCTGCCACTGTAGTGAGTGTTAACTCAGACACAGAAATTATAGCTAATGTGCCTGCTGGTGCCCCAACAGGTAAAATTGCGGTAGAGCTGCCAAGCGGCACGAGCGAGAGCTACACTGACTTTACAGTGTATGCGCCTGTTATCACAACAAAGCTGTCGCCGTTGTCTGGTGCGGCCGGCACCATTGTTACTATTAACGGTCAATACTTCTCAGGGGCGACAGAAGTCGCCTTTAACGGGGTGACAGGCTCCATCGTAGCGGGTTCCGTTTCCGATACACAGTTAAAGGCCGTTGTTCCTTTGGGTGCCACAACCGGAAAGGTCTCTGTTACTACTCCGGCAGGCACAGGTAAAAGCATTGCGCTCTTCACAGTACCTGCCCCGGCATTTACTGCTCCAGAGTTTACCCCTGCTACGGCTGCAACTGATGCTGCGCTTACCATTTCAGGCACAGGCCTGTCAAGTGTTACAAAGGTTACTTTCCTGGGTGTTGAGGCGGATGCCTCGGACGACGTTACCGTGGATGTTGCCTCCCCAGCAAGCAGCGATACAGAACTGGTGGTAAATGTGCCCGCTACTGCTAAAACAGGTAAGCTGAAGCTTACAAGCCTGAACGGTACTGCAACCAGTACCGGTACCTTCACCTTTATCCCTGCTCCGGTAATCGCCAGCTTTAGTCCGGCTGTTGGCTTGGCAGGCACAGAAGCGGCTCCAGGCACTGAAGTAACCATTACAGGCAGAAACTTCGAAGGTGTAACGCAGGTGGCGTTTGCAAATAATGCTACGATAGATGTAACAGGTGCTGCACTGGTAGACAACGGTGATGGAACCTCAAGCTTTAGGGTAACGGTGCCACAGGGTGCTGTTACAGGGCCGCTAAGCGTTACCACTCCGGGTGGCACAGCCACTAGCACAGAAAATTTTGTTGTGTATCAGACTCCTGTTATTGCCAGCTTCACTACTACGGCACGCCCGGGAGATGTCATTACCATCACAGGGTCAGGGTTTACCGGAGTTGAGCAGGTAACCTTCTTAGGCCTGAGCGAGAACGGTGCGGACGACCTATCAGTGGCGACCACCTCTGTAACAGATACAGAAATAACGGTGGTGGTGCCAACAGGGGCCGTTACTGGTGAACTGGCTGTTACGAACGCTGCCGGTACAGGAACCACAGGTGCCCTAACGCCAAGTGAGTTTACGGTAGACCCAACACCATACATTAGCAGCCTTTCTCCTGCAGAGGGAATCGTAGGAGATAACATCACGATCATAGGTCAAAACCTGTCGGGCGCTACGGCTGTAACGTTCTTCAACGATATTCCTGCTGATCTCACAAACGTTACGGTTGTAACAGAAGAGAACGGAATTCAGAGCCTGACAGTGGCTATCCCTGCGGGTGCGACGACGGGTGCTGTAAGTGTAACGACTGATGCAGGCACAGCCACAAGCACAGAAGAACTGACGGTAATACTTGACCCGATAAACATAGCCTTCGCTACGACAGAAGGCCGTGCCGGAGATACGTTCTCCATCACTGGCGATAACTTTACGGGCGTTACAGCTGTGACTGTTGGAGGTGAGGCCGTAGATTACACGTTTGTAGATGATAAGGAAATAAAGGTAACACTTACCCCGAACGCAGTGACCGGTGTAATAGCCGTAACAAACGCAGCCGGTACGGGTGTTAGCGAGGGTGAGTTTACTGTTCTGACGACGCCATTAATTACCGGATTCAACCCAGTAAAAGGATTGGTGGGTACAGAGGTAACGATTACCGGTAAACTGCTAAGTCAGATTGACGGTGTCACCTTTGGCGCCAGCGCTGCCGTTGCCCCAGTGTCTGCTTCCGCAACGCAGGTAGTGGTGCTTGTGCCGGCAGATGCTACCACAGGTACAATTACTATATCAGGAGCAAACGGAACGGCTACAAGCACAGAAAGCTTCACTGTTGTTCTGCCGCCACAAATTGCCGACTTCAGCCCTAAAGTTGGGCCGGTAGGTACAGAGGTAACGATTACAGGTAACAACTTCACGGATATCTCCGCTGTTAAGTTTAACGACTTAGATGCTGTTTCTTACACTGTTACCGCAGATGGCGATAGCATAACGGCAATCGTGCCTGAAGATGCAGCAAAAGGCTTTATCACCATCACCAACCCTGCCGGTACTGCTAGCACAGAAGGCATGGAGGGTATAGAGTCCACTATGTTTGAGGTGCCGGCACCGAGCATCACCGGGTTGGATAAAACAGAAGGATTTGTAGGAGAGCCGGTGGTGATTGCGGGGCAATACTTTACTGGTGCCGACTCTGTAATGTTCAACGGTGTAACGTCTGCAAGCTTCACTGTAGACAATGACGGACAGATTACAGCTTACCCGCCAGCAGGCGCAGGTGAGGGTGTGATTACGGTTTATACCACAAGTGGCAGTGGCAGTAGCGAAAGCCTTTTCAAAGTACTGTCTCCTGAAATCACAGATGTCTATGTAAATGTTCCGGAGAACACCGTTAATGAAGGCTATGCTGGAACAGAGGTGACGATTGTTGGTAACTACTTCCAGGGAACCGACATAGAGGTGAAGTTTGGCGAAGTGACAGCAACGTTTACACCAGTGGCCGGTGAAGAGACAACAAAGCTAGTTGCCATGGTGCCGCAAGCCAGGTTTAACCAAAGCGTAGCTCCAATCTCTGTAACAACAGAAAGCGGTACCGGAGAAAGCGAAGAGACGTTTAAAACCTTGGTTCCGGAGCAGATTACGTTTACTCCTGCACAGGGAAGAGTTGGAGATGAAGTTACAGTTAGTGGCGTGTACCTTAAAAATGTTGTCTCTATCAACTTTAACGGAGCATCTGTTGGTATATCAAGCGAAGGACAAACTAACCCTACGGGGGACGAAGTAACGTCGTTTACAGTACAGGTGCCGGTAGACGCAAACACCGGGGTTATCTCGGTTACCACAACAAGCGGAACGGGTGCCTCGGCAACTAACTTTACCGTGCTTGCGCCAGATGTAATGACAATCGACCCTACCGAGGGCCGCGTGGCGTTAACTGTTGTAAAAATTACTGGCCAGTACTTTGATCAGGCATCAAAGGTAACGTTCCTTGGTGACGTGACGACCAGCGCTGACGATGTGGTGCTGAGCACTGGAAGCTTCTCGGTTGTAAGTGATACAGAGATAAGTGTAGAAGTGCCGGCAGGAGCCAAGACAGGACCAATTGCGGTAACAACTCCAAGCGGCACAGATAACAGCCCAACCTTCACGGTGCTAGCGCCGGTTATCACGAGCTTCTCTCCTGAGAAAGGCCAGGTAAACAGAACAATGTTTGCTATTAATGGGCAGTACTTTACAAATGCAACGAAAGTAACGTTCCTGAGTGGCAGCGCGCCAGATGTAGATGCGACAATGTTCTTTGTAAACACTGATGGCCAGCTTACTGTTGCTGTGCCTGTCGGGGCTAAAACAGGAAGAATCAGTGTAACGACTCCAAGCGGAACAGCCATAAGCGAAATGGACTTTACAGTTCTAACTCCTTTTATCACGAGTATTGAACCAACAGAAGGAAGTAAGGTCGGAGAAACAATTACAATCACTGGATCATACTTTGAAGATCTCATCAAAGTCGTTTTCAGAGGACCGAATGCAGCCTCTACAGCTGATGATGTAGAAGTGCAGGCTGCAGACTTACTATCCAAATCTGGAACTGTGCTTACACTGGCAGTTCCACAAGGAGCCAGAACAGGCTCTATTGGTGTGGAGACACTGAGTGGCACAGGAGTAAGCGCCAGCTACAAAATCATACCAGAGCTCTATGACTTCTATGTAACCGGCGAACCGGGTGTCAAAGAAGGTCCTTTTGGGACAAGCATCACGATAAAAGGTATGTCACTGATCAACGCGACTCGCGTAACTGTGAATGGTGTAACAGCGACAAACCTGGTTAGAGTAGACAATGAGACGTTAACGGCAAGGATCCCAACAGGCTCCCGTACCGGCAAAATTGCCGTTACCACGCCAGGAGGCACTGTGACCAACACAGAAGACTTTGTTGTAACAAGCCCGATCATTGATAACCTGACTCCTACGTCAGGCAAGATTGGCTCTACATTGGTCATTAAAGGTGTGAACCTGCACGATGTTGGTAAGGTGGAGTTTGGCAACGGCGTTGCCACCTCTCAGTTTACTGAATCTGCTGACGGTGCTTCTTTGAGTGTAGTAGTGCCGAAAGGCGCCGCAACAGGAAAAGTGACAGTTTACACGCTGGCAGGCCCTGCCGCGGTAAGCAGCCAGACCTTTACTGTGATTGTTCCGGTGATTACGGTAAGCACAAACGAACTGAACTTTACGGCTAAGGCTGGAGAAGAATCGGCAGTGCAGACCTATACCGTGAGCGCCACGAACCTGGAAAGCGCGGTGACAGTAACGGCTCCGAGAGGAGGTCTATTCCTGATATCTGCTGACGGTGTGACTTTTGGCGGCTCGTTAACGTTAGCTCAGCCTGCCGATAACACACTTGCGCCAACTACGGTTTATGTGAAGTTTAGCTCTGCAGACGAAGACTTCTATGTAAGCAGTATCAGTCACACAGCTACGAACGCTGTAACCAAGTCGGTAACCGTAACGGGTAACTCTACTCCTCCGACTACGCCACTGCCAGTAGAGCTGGTGTCTTTCAACGCTACCGTTCAGGGCGAAAAGGCGCAGCTGACATGGGTGACGGCTTCTGAAGAGAACAACTCTCACTTTGAGGTGGAGATGTCGTTGAATGGAGTAGGCGGCTTCGTAAAAGTGGGACGTGTTAACAGCAAACTGACTAACAGCACTGTTCGCACAACGTACGGGTTCACACACAGCCTGGGCAACGAGAGCGGCACACGCTACTACCGCCTGAAGCAGGTAGACCTAGATGGCACTTCTTCTTACAGCAAAGTGGTAGCAGTGGCCGTAAAAGCCAGAGAGCTGGTACAGCAGTTGCTGGTAGCGCCAAACCCTATCAACTACAACTCGAAAGTATTTATTACAGCAGAGGTAGAAGGTAAGGCTGCACTGAAGCTGCACAGCATTTCTGGTAAAAAGGTGTATGCAAAGGTAATAGAGCTGCACCAGGGCCAGAACGAAGTACAGCTGCCGGTTTACGATAAGCTAACCAAAGGCATGTATGTGCTGACGGTAGAGCTGAACGGACAGGTATACCAGGTGAAAGTGCTGAAAGAGTAGTACTGAAACACGGCATAGCTCAGAGGCCCGGTGCGCAAGCGCCGGGCCTCTGTTTTTTTAGGAAGAGGGAACAAATGCGCAGGCCGGGTAAATCTGGCGGCTGCAGGAGCCCCGTATATAAACTTCTGAAACATTGGTTTATTCCGGCGCATACTTTAATTTTGGGCGCTTACTAAACCTAACTCAAACTGATGCAAAAAGATACAGCTATATTTGACCTGATTGCGAAGGAAAAAACACGCCAGACACACGGTATTGAACTGATCGCCTCTGAGAACTTTGTCTCGGACCAGGTGATGCAGGCCATGGGCAGCGTGATGACAAACAAATATGCCGAAGGCCTGCCGGGTAAGCGCTACTACGGTGGCTGCGAAGTGGTAGACCAGTCGGAGCAGCTGGCAATTGACCGTGCCAAGGAGCTTTTTGGTGTAGAGTGGGTAAACGTACAGCCGCACTCCGGCGCGCAGGCAAACGCAGCGGTTATGCTGGCGGTGCTGCAGCCGGGCGATAAGATTCTGGGCTTTGACCTGTCTCATGGCGGTCACCTGACCCACGGCTCTCCTGTTAACTTCTCAGGAAAGCTGTACAACCCGAGCTTCTACGGCGTGGAGCAGGAGACGGGCCTCATCGATTTCGATAAAGTGGTGGAGGCGGCTCGCCGCGAGCGCCCTAAGCTGATTATTTGCGGCGCCTCTGCTTATAGCCGCGACTGGGACTACAAGAAGCTGCGCCAGGCGGCCGACGAAGTTGGTGCCCTGTTGCTGGCCGACATCTCCCACCCTTCCGGGCTGATCGCCCGTGGCCTGCTGAACAATCCATTTGAGCATTGCCACATTGTCACCACTACGACACACAAGACACTGCGTGGCCCGCGTGGCGGCATGATCATGATGGGGAAAGACTTTGAGAACCCATTTGGCCTCAAGACGCCGAAAGGTGAAACGCGTATGATGTCATCGGTGTTGGACGGGGCAGTATTCCCGGGCACGCAGGGTGGCCCGCTGGAGCACGTAATCGCAGCGAAGGCCGTAGCGTACTTCGAGGCGCTTTCTGCCGACTACCTGACGTATGTGAAGCAGGTGCGGCAGAATGCGCAGGCAATGGCCAAGGCTTTTAACGACCGCGGCTACAACATTATATCCGGCGGTACAGACAACCACATGATGCTGATTGACCTGCGCTCAAAGGGTATCACGGGGAAGCTGGCCGAGAACACGCTGGTAAAAGCGGATATCACCATCAACAAAAATATGGTGCCGTTTGATGACAAGTCTCCGTTCGTGACCTCAGGGATGCGCGTGGGCACAGCTGCCATTACTACCCGCGGCCTGAAAGAGCAGGACATGGCACGCATTGTGGAGTACATCGACACCGTGCTGACAAACAATGACAATGACAGCAAAATTGCGGCTGTGCGCAGCGATATAAACAACTGGATGCAGGAGTATCCGCTTTTTGCTTACTAAGACTAGAGAATAGGAGAACGGCCTTTGATGGATCAATCTTTTTTAGAGGAAGAGCAGCAGCAGGAGATGTCCTTTATGGACCACCTGGAGGAGTTGAGGTGGCATATCATCAGGGCCTTGGGCTCTATCTTTGTATTTGCTACGATCGCTTTTCTGGCAAAAGGCTTCGTCTTCCACGACATTATACTTGCCCCCTCCCGCACGGATTTCCTGAGCTACAGGGTGATGTGTGAGCTGGGGCAGAAGTTTGGAACGGACGCCTTGTGCTTTAGTGAGATGGGCTTTACGATCCAGAGCCGGCAGATGAGCGGGCAGTTTGCCATGCACTTGCTGGTTTCTGCCGTGCTGGGCCTGGCCTGTGCCTTCCCGTATGCTTTCTGGGAGATCTGGCGCTTTATAAGACCGGGCCTGTATCCGCAGGAGCGAAAAAGCTCGCAGGGGGCGGTGTTCTTTGTGGGAATCCTGTTTGCGATGGGCCTGCTGTTTGGCTACTATGTGGTATCGCCGATCTCGATCAACTTCCTGGCAGGCTATCAGGTTGACCCCACGATTATAAATGAGTTCGACCTGTCTTCTTACATTTCCACGCTTACCACGCTGTGCCTCTCCTGCGCCTTTATGTTTGAGATGCCGGTGATCGTGTACTTCCTGACGAAGGCGGGCCTGATAACTGCGGAGACAATGAAGCTGTACCGCCGCCATGCCCTGATCATCATACTGGTGGTGGGCGCTATTATCACGCCTCCCGATGTGGTGAGCCAGGTGCTGATCTCGTTGCCGCTGATGCTGCTGTACGAGGCAAGTATACAAATCGCGCATTCTATCCGTAAAAAGGATTTGAAGCGACTTAACGAAAATAACACGCAAGAATAATGGCACTTAACATCGCAATTGGCGGCGACCACGCCGGCTATACTTACAAGGGTATGATAAAGGAGGTGCTGGCAGCGCTGGGCCACCAGGTACAGGACTTCGGCCCTGACTCAGACGCCTCGGTAGACTATCCGGACCACGTGCACCCGCTGGCAAAGGCCGTGGTTAGCAAAGAGGCTGATTTCGGCATCCTGATATGCGGTAGCGGCAACGGGGTGGCCATGACGGCAAACAAGTACCAGGAAATACGCGCGGCACTGTGCTGGGAGGTAGAGCTGGCAAAGCTGGCCCGCGAGCACAACAACGCCAACGTCCTTTGTATTCCGGCCCGCTTCGTGTCGGAGGAAGTGGCGAAGGAGATGGTGCGGACGTTTTTGGGAACAGCCTTTGAGGGTGGCCGCCACCTGAACAGGGTGAACAAAATCGCCGCCTGCTAAAGTATAAATGCTTAAAGATAGAAAGAGCCGCTTCACGAAGCGGCTCTTTCTATCTTAGCCTGTAAATGCCCGGCTGCTCTGTTTGCGCATACCTGCCGAAAGTGTCGGGAAGCTTATGGCTTAGCTCCGGCATCAAACCTGCCTTGTCAACTATGTAGCGGGGCATTTCGTGGCTGAAGTTCTCGTGCAGCTGAAACACCGCCTGGTACTCGTCAAGCTTGCTGAAATGCCGCTGCGCCAGTTGCCAGTTTATGTAAGGCGTGATGGGCTTGTTCTGCATATAGTAGCTGATGTCGTTGCCCAGTACCAGCACGGTGCTGTTCTGCACCGGTGTCTGGGCCTGCTCTGGCAGCAGCAACGGCGATTCATCCAGCAGCAGGAAGCGGTTAATGCCCAGCGCCAGCCTGTAGCGCAGGAGCAGCACCCCGGCCAGCATAACCAGGAACACGAGGTTCAGCAGCCAGGCCTTACGAACGGAGGTGAAGAAGAACTGCCCGAAATAGGCGATGGGCGGCAGCACCAGTACGAACGTGGCCACGGAAATCTCATCTCGGGTAAAAATAACCAGCAGGCTTGCCACCAGCCACACCCACATCAGCTGCTGAAACTTAACCTGGAACACCAGGCGCTGCGGCAGAGAGGCGGCACTGAGCAGGGAGAGCAGAAGTATGGCCGCCGGAATAGCCATAAGCTTGGCGACATCGGAAGGAGGGCGCAGGAACGCCACCTGTAGTTGCCAGGGGCGCAGCAGGTGCATCTCCATAAACTCCTGCCCGGTATTGGTGTAGAGGTAGTAGGTTATCAGCACCGCGTACGGGAAGGCAAAGCCGCAGAGCATGAGCAGAAAACTGCGGAAGGTGTTGGAGGCAAAGAAGATAACTGCAAAGGTGCCCACCAGTAGAAAGACCGCCAGCGGCAAGTAGCTCATCGCCGCCAGCCCCAGCATAAACCCGCCCACAAAAAGCCGGCTGTTGTCGTACCCTTCGCGGGAGAGCGTGATAATGTAGGGGAGCGAAAGTATGAGAAAGGTGTTGCCGATGAGCAGCGGGGTGAGCATGTTAAACTCAAACGAGAGGCTGCCCAGCACTAAGTACAGCAAGGCCGGCAGGTAATTCTTGGTGGCGTACACGCTGTGCCGGTTCAGGATGCTGTTTAAGAGCAGCGCCTGCAGCAGAAGCAGCCCCATGGCCGTCAGGCGGTAGGCTAGAAACGAACGGCCCGCCACAACATCCAGCAGCCAGAACACCAGCGCCGAGAGCGGGGCCGTGTTGTCGTAGATGTCGCGGTACATGCTGTAGCCGTCAGCCAGCCGCTCCCCCACCAGCATGTGCAGCAGCTCGGGGGCCGTGGCGGGTATGCCCAGCAGCACCAGTGGCAACTGGAGCCCCAAAAACAGCAGAATCAGCACAATCAGTCGGGAGGGTAGTATGCTACGGAAGTAACTAATCAAGGAAAGACGGAGTTAGAAAGAACTACATAACAGAAAAAAGACGCCCGGCAGAGGATAAAAGGCACACCGGCAAGCCACCCTGTTTGTGCGAACAGTACAGGGGCTGGCGCCGGCACAGCAAGTGCCTTAGCCTCAGCAGCGTCTACAGAAAGCGCCAAACTTGAAATGAGTAAGGCGGTTTTGGGGTAAAAATGCGAAATTAATATGATATTTGCATCTTCGTATGGAAAGTAAAAGACAACAGAAATTTTCGCGCCTGATTCAGAAAGAACTGGCGGAGATCTTCCAACGGGAGGTCCCGCACTTGTTTGGAGGCGCTTACATATCCGTGAGTGTGGTGCGCGTGTCCCCTGATTTGGGCGTGGCCAAAGTATACATGAGCGTGATGATGGCACAGAACAATGAGAGCGTGCTGCAGGAGGTGCGTGCCAACTCCAAAACTATCCGCCACTTGCTGGCGCAGCGCATTAAGAACCAGGCCCGCATTATCCCGGAGCTGATCTTCTACCTGGATGACACGGCCGAGTACGCCGCCAAAATCGATAAACTGTTTGATAACCTGGAGATCCCGCCGGCTGGTGAAGACGACGAGGACGAGGCAACATACCCTAACAAGTAGCTTTTAGCAGCACACACCACCCTTATGCAGTACGATCCTATAAAGCGGGTGCTTGGCAACGCCTTTAACAAGACCCCTTTTCTGCGCCGCGTTTTCTACAACATGCTGGACCTGCTGTTGCTGCGTGCCTGGCACGTGCACAAAGAGCTCCGGGAGTGGGCCGCCAACCGGCGCGGAGAGGAGCAGCATATCCTGGATGCAGGCGCCGGCTTTGGCCAGTACACCTACTACCTCTCGGGCATGAGCAGCAAGTGGAACATTCTGGCTGTGGATGTGAAGGAGGAGCAGGTATCCGACTGCAATCGCTTTATGCGTGCCATTGGCCGCTACAATGTGCTGTTTAAAATCGCTGACCTTGTAAAGTTCCGCCAGCCCGAGAGCTACGACCTGATACTGTCGGTGGATGTGATGGAGCACATACTGGAGGATGTGGAGGTGTTTCAGAACTTCCACGCTTCGCTGCGCCCGGGTGGCATGCTGCTGATCTCTACCCCCTCCGACCAGGGCGGCTCCGACGTGCACGGCGATGACGAAACCTCTTTTATCGAGGAGCACGTACGCGATGGCTACAACATCAAAGAGATTGAAGACAAGCTCAAACTGGCCGGCTTTAGCAAGGTGCAGGCGCGTTACTCCTATGGCAAGCCGGGGCAGATTTCCTGGCGCCTGTCCATGAAGTACCCGCTGCTGATGCTGAACGCGTCCAAGGCTTTCTTTGTGCTGCTGCCGTTCTACTACCTGGTTACTTTTCCGTTTAGCCTGGTGCTGAACTGGAGAGATGTGAACGGGAGCCACCCGTCCGGCACCGGCCTGATTGTAAAGGCCTGGAAATAGCTATTGTAGTTTAGAGTTCTGAGTTACAAGTTGTAAGTTAGGATGGTGAAACATTGGCAACGGCTGTTGCACCGCAGCAAATGTTGCCAAGAAGGCATCAACAGCCATCAACTAAAAACGAATAGGAAATAGATGAACGTCCCTTTTCTGATAGCGAAGCGGTATTTCTTCTCCAGAAAGAAGAGGAACATCATCAGTATTATCTCTAATATCGCGATGATCGGCGTTGCCGTTGGTTCGGCGGCCCTTATCATTGTGCTGTCTGTTTTCAACGGGTTGGAGGATCTTATACGTGAGCTTTACTCCAGCTTTGACCCGGACCTGAAGGTCACCGCCGCCGAGGGCAAATCCTTCGAGACCGATACCGAGTTTATGAACCGCATCCGGCACACGCCGGGCGTAGCCGTGGTGTCGGAGGTGATAGAGGATAACGCCCTGCTGCGCTACAACGACCGGCAGATGGTGGTGAAGATGAAAGGCGTGAGCGAGAACTTCTTTGAGCAGAACGAGATCGACTCGGCTGTAGTGGAAGGCAGCAGCGACCTGTACATGAAGAACGCGTACCGGGCCCTGGTGGGGCGCGGCGTGCAGTATCAGCTGTCGATTCACCCCTCCAACCAGTTTGTGCCGCTGCAGTTTCTGTACCCGCGCAACGTTAAGTTTAACCCGCTCAACCCAGAGGGCTCCTTTAACAACCTGAACATCCTGCCCGGCGGTATCTTTGCCATAGAGCGCCAGTACGACGATGCCTACGTTTTTGTGCCGCTCAACTTTGCCGAAGAGCTACTGGAGTACGGCCGCCGGCGCACCGCCCTGGAGCTAAAGGTAGAGCGCGGCTTTAAGGTGGAGCAGGTAAAGAAAGCGCTGCAGCAAATGCTGGGCGAGGGCTTTAAGGTGCAGAACTCCGACGAGCAGCACACCAGCCTGCTGCGGGCCGTGAAGGTGGAGAAGCTGTTCGTGTTCATCACCTTTGCCTTTATACTGGGCATCGCCTCCCTCAACATCTTCTTCTCGCTCTCCATGCTCGTGATCGATAAGAAAAAGGACATAGCCATCCTGGCCTCCATGGGGGCCACGGCGAAGACCATCCGGAACATTTTTCTACTGGAGGGGGCCCTGGTGGCCTGTATCGGGGCTGCCTATGGCCTTACGCTGGGGATGCTCATCTGCAACCTACAGCAGACCTTCGGGTTGGTAAGTATGGGCATGGCCACGTCTGTGGTGGAGGCGTACCCGGTAAAGATGGAAATAGAGGATTTTGTGCTCACCGGCCTGGCCATCATCATCATTACACTGCTGGTTTCTATCCGGCCGGCAAACAAAGCGGCAGCCCTGTCGGTAACAGAAAATATCTAGCCTTTCCCCTCCCCTGCCACAGTACAATTGCTTTGTTGCGAGAACAATTGCTATGCGTATTTGTTTCTGATTGATATTTGGTAAATCCTGCTAAAGTACAAGTTAAAAGGCGCGTTTTTGGTAGGAAATATTCTCCCTTTGGAGTAGATTTGAAGTCCTAAAAATGTCTTTGGCATGAAAGTTTCTACCACGCAGCCTTTTCAGGTAATCTATTCGCTCTTTGAGCACGAATACCTGGGTTATCTGTTCGAGTCCTTTGTGGTACAGGTAAATTCTAAGGGCCAGCTTACGCTGCAGCATCAGAATATCTCGGCCAAGAACGCCGATGAGTTCTCATCACGCCTCAATGCAGAGGATTTCAAGCTTATTCAGTTGATAGATCAGGTGCAGCAGGACGCTGTGCTGAAGCGCTTCTCTCCCAAGAAAGTGTCGCCTGTGGACTTCTTCCTGAAGGTGTACGACCCGGAAAAGGGCGATAAAGCGCTGCAGGAAACCATCAGCCACTACATCCAGTGCCGCATGGGCAAGATTCTGGAGCTGCTGCGCCACGACAAGAAGACCTACATCATGGGCAAGGACGGTGAGCCAACCTGGAAGCGGATCAGCATTGCGCCGGAGCGGGCCACGGTGCTGTTTCACTTCATGCGCAACACCGATAACACCCACTACTTCCCGACCATAAGGTATGCCGGCCAAAAGCTGGACTTTCAGTATAAGAATGCCGCCCTGGTGTGCTACGAGCCTGCCTGGCTGATGCTGAACGACGTGGTTTACAGCTTTGAGAAGAACGTAGACGGCAAAAAGCTGCAGCCGTTCCTGAACAAGCGCTTTATCGTGGTGCCGCGCTCCGTGGAGGAAAACTACTACCGCAAGTTCGTCGCGCCGCTGGTAGAGCAGTTCGATGTGCGCCCGAAAGGCTTCGCCATCAATGATGAGAAGTATGAGCCAACCCCGTACCTGACCTTTTCAGAGGTTGCTGCCGCAGAGGCCTCCGCTGCTAAGGTGAACGGAAACGGTGATGGGCGGGCAGAGCGAGGCAGCGGGCTGAGCAGCAAGATCCTGTTCGACCTGTCGTTTAAGTACGGCGACTACATGGTGCAGGCGCAGGAGGCAAAACGCGTTAGCGTGAGTATGGAAAAAACGCAGGATTCCTACATCTTCCATAAGCTGATCCGGGACGCCAACCACGAAAAGGAGTTTGTGAAGGAGCTGAACAACCGTGCGCTGGAGGTAAGGAACGGGCAGGCGGTGCTGGAGAAGAGCGAAGCCTTCTCGTGGCTCAACAGCAACCTGCAGGGGCTGGAGGAGAAGGGCTTTACCGTGCAGCAGAGCGTGCGGAGCGGTAAAAACTATTTTATAGGTGAGATTACCCTGGATGTGGGGATCACCGAAAAGAACGACTGGTTCGACATATACGG
Organism: Pontibacter actiniarum; assembly: GCF_003585765.1. Taxonomy (NCBI): domain Bacteria; kingdom Pseudomonadati; phylum Bacteroidota; class Cytophagia; order Cytophagales; family Hymenobacteraceae; genus Pontibacter; species Pontibacter actiniarum. Next base: position 3,958,701 of record NZ_CP021235.1, on the reverse strand, counting down.
CACCGTGCGCTTCGGTGAGTTCTCTGTGCCTTTTATCAGGCTGAAGAACCACATCCTGACAAAGAATAACGAGTTTCTGTTGCCTAACGGGCAGGTGGCGATAATCCCGGAGGAGTGGTTTACACAGTACATTGAGCTGTTTGCCTTTTCGGAGGGCGAGGAGCACCTGACGCTGAAAAAGCACCACATGGCGCTGGTAAACGACCTGCAGAACGGCAACCTCGCCACCGTGACCATGACGCGAAAGCTGGAGAAGCTGCGCGAGTTCGAAACCATAGAAGACCAGCCTTTGCCGGCGGGTTTTATGGGGGAGCTGCGGCCGTATCAGAAAGCAGGGTACAACTGGCTGCACTTTGTGCAGAACTACAAGTTCGGCGGCTGCCTGGCCGATGACATGGGCCTGGGGAAAACAGTGCAGACGCTGGCGATGCTCCAGCACCGGAAGGAGAACGGCGCGGAGTCGGCTTCGCTGCTGGTAATGCCGACCTCGCTGGTGTACAACTGGGTGAATGAGGCCCAGAAGTTTACGCCCAACCTGCGCATCCTGAACTACACCGGCACGTACCGGGATAAAAACGTGGAGCTGTTCAGCAACTATGATGTGGTCCTGACCTCGTACGGCATTGTGCGCCTGGATGCGGAGCTGCTGAAAACCTACTATTTCGACTATATTATACTGGACGAGTCGCAGGCGATTAAGAACCCGGACTCCAACACCTCGCGCTCTGTGCGCTCGCTCAAGTCGCGGCACAGGCTTATACTTACCGGCACGCCCGTGGAGAACAGCACCATGGACCTGTGGTCGCAGATGTCGTTTATCAACCCTGGCTTGCTGGGCAACCAGCACTTTTTCCGCAACGAGTTCCTGAAACCGATCGAGAAGGAGAAGGATGAGCAGAAAACGCGCCGGCTGCACGCCCTGATCAAGCCGTTTATACTTCGCAGGCACAAGTCGCAGGTGGCCAAAGAGCTGCCGGAGAAGATTGAGCACACCACCTTCTGCAAAATGACGGAAGAGCAGGAGCATGCCTACGAGGAGACAAAGTCCTACTACCGCAACAAGATCCTGACGAGCCTGGAGGAGAACGGCCCGGGTAACACACAGTTTATGCTCTTGCAGGGCCTGACCAAGCTGCGGCAGATCGCCAACCACCCGTTGATGACCGACGCCGGCTATGAGGGGGAGTCGGGCAAGCTGAAGGAGGTGCTGCGCATGACAAAGAACGTCGTGGGTAAAGGCCATAAAGTTCTAATATTCAGTCAGTTTGTGAAGCATCTGGAGATTATCCGAAAGGCGCTGGATGAAAAGGGGATCACCTATACTTACCTGGACGGGAACACCAAGAACCGTCATGAGCAGGTGGAGCGCTTTCAGGCGGACGAAAGCATACGTGTTTTCCTGATCTCCCTGAAAGCCGGTGGCGTGGGCCTGAACCTGACTGCTGCGGACTACGTGTTTATACTTGACCCATGGTGGAACCCCGCCGTGGAGGCCCAGGCCGTGGACCGTGCGCACCGCATCGGGCAGCAGAATACCGTATTCACCTACAAGTTCATCACCAAGGACACTGTAGAGGAAAAGATACTGGCCCTGCAGAACCGTAAGATTCAGCTCGTCACAGATCTGATCAGCACCGACGAAACCATTATCAAGAGCCTGACGAAAGAGGATATCGACAGCCTGTTGAGCTAAGCATCGTCTTGCAGGAAGAACATATAAAAGCCGCCGCAAACATACCTGCGCCGGCTTTTCTTTTGCTAAAAGTACCACCAACACATAACCTTTGGCGGAGAGCGGGGTTAATGACAACAGAAGGTTGCTGGAAAGGATGCGGCACAGGAAAAGCGGCAAGCACCTCTCACACTGCTTGCCCTTTGGCACGAGCGTGCAGCCGTACCTTACGGCGGCAGAATAGCCTTTCCCGGTTAACAACGGGAAGAAGCGTATATGCTAGCACTGAGGGTATGGTGCCAGCTAAAAACTACTTTATAAACCATGCAGCTCCATCTCAGAACGTATGTCGGCCAGGATTACCTTCAGGTGTTCAACGCCTTTGATGAGCAGCTGTTCCGTAAGCTGTCACCGCCCTACCCGAAGCTAAAGCTGCTGCGTTTCGATGGCAGCGCGCCCGACGATGTGGTGGATGTGGAGCTGCAGGCGGGTTTCAAGTCCTTCCGCTGGACGAGCCTGATCGTGGACAGAAAAGTAACGGACACGGAAGCCTACTTTGTAGATGAAGGGCAGCAACTGCCTCCTCCCTTGCGGCTGTGGCACCACAAGCACCTGATTACCAAAAACGGCAGCGGGGCGATCATTCACGACATTATTACCTACAGCACCGGGCACAGGGCCTTAGACCTGCTGCTCTACCCGTTCATGAAAGCTGCTTTCGGCATGCGCGGGCCGGTGTACCGGCGGGAGTTCGGGAAAGTATAAGTTGCTCAAAACTTTTCCATTACTACGCCAGTTTACTGCACAACAAGTATAGAAGCGTATATTAGGGTATGGCAAAAGCAGTCATCATTGGGGCCGGAATCGGAGGCATTGCCACAGCGGTGCGGTTAGCCGTAAAAGGCTACAGCGTAACGGTGCTGGAGGCGAACGATACCTTCGGCGGCAAAATGCAGGAATTTTGGCTGGGCGGATACCGGTTTGATGCGGGCCCCTCGCTGTTCACGCTGCCGCACCTGGTGGATGAGCTGTTTACGCTGGCCGGCCGTAACCCAAAGGAGTATTTTACCTACACCCGCCTCGACCCGATTACGCATTATTTCTGGCCCGACGGCAGCCGGGTAAAAGCCTACGCCGATGCCGCACAGTTTGCCACGGAGGCGGCGCAGCAACTGGGCGTGCCCCGGAAGGCTGTGCAGGAAGCGCTGGAGAAGAGCAGCAGGCTGTACAAAGGCACGGCAGACACCTTTCTGCACAAATCGCTGCACCGGCTGCAGACTTACCTGAGCCCGGATGTGCTGAAGGCAATGGGCTGCCTCACCGACCTTGGCCTCACGACTACCATGCACGAGGCCAACGCCAAGCAGTTCTCAGACCCGCGCTTCGTGCAGCTGCTGGACCGGTTTGCCACCTACAACGGCTCAGACCCTTACCAGGCACCGGGAACGCTCAACATCATTCCACACCTGGAGCACAACCTGGGTGCCTTTTACCCAAAAGGCGGCATCTATGCCATTGCAGCCAGCCTGGTACGGCTGGCAGAAGAACTGGGGGTGGTGTTCAGGTATCAAGAGCCGGTATTACGCATAACCACAGAAAACGGAAAGGCAACAGGAGTAGAAACCAACAGCGGCTCCTACCAGGCGGATGTGGTGGTGAGCAACATGGATGTGGTGCCGACTTACCGGAAGCTCCTGCCCAACCAGCCGGCCCCGGAGAAAACACTGCAGCAACCCCGCTCCAGCTCCGCCCTGATCTTCTACTGGGGCATTAAGCGTGACTTCCCTCAGCTGCATGTGCACAACATCTTCTTCAGCCAGGACTACAAAGCCGAGTTTGAGCACATCTTTAAGTATAAAACCGTTAGCCAAGACCCGACTGTGTACGTTAACATAACCTCTAAAGCAGCGCCCGGAGATGCACCTGCCGGAAGCGAGAACTGGTTTGTGATGGTGAACGTGCCGCATAACCAGGGGCAGGACTGGGAGGAGCTAACGGCAAAAACGCGGCAGGCGGTGCTGCAAAAGCTAAGCCGCATGCTGCAGACCGATATAAAGGAGCTGATTGAGGAAGAGCAGGTGCTGGACCCGCTGCTGATCGAAGGCCGCACCTCGTCGTTTGGCGGCGCCCTGTACGGTAGCAGCTCGAACAACCGCATGGCCGCTTTTCTGCGCCACCCGAACTTCAGCGCCAGGCTCAAAGGCCTGTACTTTTGCGGCGGCAGTGTGCACCCGGGGGGAGGCATTCCGCTGTGCCTGCTATCCGCCAAAATCGTGGGTGAGCTGACGCCGGCCGTTGTACCCTCTCCCGCTAAACCCCCAAAAAGCCATGCCTGATACCAAAGCTGCCCTTGCACTTGCGCCCACTGCCCGAAAGTACGGCCGGTACGCCCTGCCGCTGGCCGTGGCGATACTTGTCATCTTCCATGCGGTTGGTTTCTGGGGCATGTTGTTTAGCGGCAGGCCCGAGTACTTTCAGCGGCTCACCCCCATGAACCTGCTGCTCACCAATGCGCTGCTCTTCGCGTTCCACCGCCGCTGGAACGCGGCCTTTATACTGTTTGCCGTGGTAGTGTTTGCCACAGGGTTCTTTGCAGAGGTGCTGGGGGTGCATACGGGCCTGCTCTTCGGCAGCTATGCCTATGGCGAGGCGTTGGGTGCCAAGGTGTGGGAGGTGCCACTGCTGATAGGGCTAAACTGGCTGATGCTGGTCTACACCACCGGCCACATCAGCAACTATACCTCTTTGCCCTGGCCTGTAAAAGCCGTGTTCGGGGCTGTGCTTATGGTGGTGCTCGATTATTTTATGGAGCCTGTCGCCACGGTGCTGGACTTCTGGAGCTGGCAGGGCGGCCATATCCCCCTGTCCAATTTCCTGGGTTGGTTCGGCGTGGCGCTGGTGCTGCATGTGTACTTCCAGCGGGCGCCTGTTTACAAGCAAAACCCCTTGGCACCCTATGTTTACCTGGTGCAGCTCCTCTTCTTTGTGAGCATCTTTTGCCTGTTATAAAAGAGATGTTGTTGAGGGAGAGCAAAATTAAAGCTATTTTTGGTGAAGGCGGTACTTAGTTACAGCATGTAGCCTCGTGTGCCCGGGCAATGCTGGCCCAAAAGAGCAGGCGCTTCTTCTACAGCAACATTAACGAGCAACACAAACATGGTTTTATCAGAAACGATTTTAGCCCGGCTTCTTCAGGTCTTCAGGCGCGAAGGCATTGAGCGGTACACTGAGGAAGAGCTGGCGCAGCAGGTAGGGGTGCAAAAGCATGATTTAGAGGAGTTGTTCGCGGACAAGGCAGACATGGTGCGGAAGGTGGTGGCATACGACTTTAAGGAGCAGGAGAAGCAAGACGAGCTGCTGCTGCAAAAGGCTGCAAACCCTGTAGAGGAGATTATCCTGCTCCTGCAGAACGGCATCCAGGAGCTGAAGACCGTCAACCCGGCCTACATCGCCGACCTGCAGCAGCATTACCCGGAGGTGTGGCAGCTGTGCCTGGAGCGCCTCGGCACCTATAACTATCACCTGAACCTCAACGTCATCAACAAAGGCATCCTGCAGGGCTACTTCCGGAAGGATATTAACCTGCAGCTGGTGGTCAAGATCATATTGGAGCAGTTTAACATGCTCATTAACCCAACGATTTTCCCGCCGGAGCGCTATGAGCTGGGCGAGGTGTTCCGAAGCGTGTACCTGTACTACGTGCGGGGCATCTGCACGGAGCAGGGCGGTAAGCTGGCCGAGGAGTACTTCTCCAGAAATAACATCTAACGAAAAGGGCGGCGGCCAGGACTATACCTTGGCCGCCGCCCTTTTTTGCTTAGCAGGCAGGTGCCCTTAGCTGATGGACACGCGCACTTTCTGAGTATACATGCGCAGGGCGCTCTTGAAGTCCGTGCCGTTGTCCTCCATCTCGTTCAGAATCCAAACGGCGGCCAGTACGTGCGTCAGCTGCTCTCCTTCGTCATCACCGCCTACCTCAATGGCAGGCTGCTGCTCGTCCACGATGGCCTCCTCGGCGGCCATAAGTTCCTGGAGCGAGTGGTTCTCTACAAGCTTTTTTATTGCAGGTATCTTCATGCTTTGTCTAGGCGTCAAGTTTATGGATCAGTTCACGAACGGCGTCCTCTTTGCTGGCAGCCACAGAGTCTACCAACTGGCCGTCTTTGAAAATGGCGAAGTAAGGCAGGTTGGTCACATTGGCCAGCTTGCGCGCCTCCGGGCTTGTCTCCGCGTTCACGTCCACAAAAGCGATGTTCGTAAAGGCTTCATCGTCAGACATGCGCTTGAACTTAGGCGAGAACAAACGGCAGTTACCGCACCAGTCTGCATAGTACTTCACCACTACCTTTTGGTTTGAACTTAGTACTTGGTTAAAATCGTCATCAGTTGCTTTAATAACAGCCATATCTTTTCTTTTATATTTTACTTAATTAGATCCTATCAGATAATTTACTCATGTCAAAAGTAAATGTTTCAGCTGAAAGAAGGGCAATAGCTTTAATAGATTTAATTTATCTGCCTATAGTTTTACCCTATATTGCTGCCGCCCCAGCTCCTTGGCCAAATCCGGTCGCTACGGAAACTATACGACCATCTTTAAAGTTATAGCATATAATAAATTAAGGCGGCAGAATTATCGCAGAAGTGGCCCCAATGGATGACATAATCTAAACGCCATTTTCGTATCTTTGCAGCCAAAACCAGACAAGCACCATGTTAGATAAGTTAGAAGCCATTAATCAGCGTTTTGAGGAAGTAAGCCAGTTGCTTATCCAGCCTGATGTGGCCAGCGACATGAAGAAATTCAAGGCGCTGAACAAAGAATACAAAGATCTGGACAAGATCGTAGTAGAATATAAAAAGTACCTGAACATCCTGAGCAACATCGACAACGCCAAGCAGGTGATCGCCACTGAGAAGGATGAAGACTTCAGGGAGATGGCGAAAGAGGAGCTCGACGAGCTGTTGCCGCAGCGCGAGGAAATGGAGGAGACCCTGAAAGAGCTGCTGATCCCGAAAGACCCGAACGACAGCAAGGACATCATCATGGAAATCCGTGCCGGAGCCGGTGGCGACGAGGCCTCTATCTTTGCCGGAGACCTGTACCGCATGTACAGCCGCTTTGCCGAGAAAATGGGCTGGCGCATGGAGCTGATGGATGCCACAGAAGGTACCTCCGGAGGCTACAAAGAGATTATCGTGGGCGTGTCTGGCGAGGATGTGTACGGCAAGCTGAAGTTTGAGTCGGGTGTGCACCGCGTGCAGCGCGTGCCGGCCACTGAAACGCAGGGCCGTATCCATACATCGGTGGCCTCGGTTGTGGTGCTGCCAGAGGCGGAGGAGTTTGACGTAGAGATCGACATGAACGATATTCGTAAAGACCTCTTCTGTTCTTCCGGCCCGGGTGGTCAGTCGGTAAACACCACCTACTCTGCCGTTCGCCTGACGCACATCCCAACCGGTATCGTGGCCCAGTGCCAGGACCAGAAGTCGCAGCTAAAGAACTATGACAAAGCCTTGGCTGTACTTCGCTCGCGTATCTTTGAGGTGGAGCTGGCCAAGAAGCAGGAAGTCGAAGGTGCCCAGCGTAAGTCTATGGTAGGCGGCGGCGACCGCTCCGATAAAATCCGGACTTACAACTATCCGCAGGGCCGCGTAACAGACCACCGCATTGGCTACACGGTTTACAACCTGCCAAACGTGATGGACGGCGGCATCGAAGACTTCGTAGAGCAGCTTCGTATCGCCGAGAACGCCGAAAGATTGAAAGAAGGCGCTACAGCGGAATAAGAATCGCCGTGGAGCTACAGAAATAGCAAAGGGTGCAGCAGGCAGGTATGGCCGCAGCTGCATCCTTTTTTCTTTTTAGTTGCTACCTGTTTAATTCGTAAATTGCTGTGATAAAGCTGCTAAGCACGGCGGCCGCTTCGGCTGGTTTTCTGGAGCGCCTCCCTGTGCCAAGGGCGTGGCTGCCACAGCAGGAACAGCTAACCGATCAAGCCACTTAAAAGCCCAAGCCATTGAAATACCTGCTTGCCATACTCCCGCTGCTCCTGCTGTTGTCGGTGTTCGGCTGTGAGCCTCAGGACGAGGTGATCACCGAAGACCCGGACGCGCTGCTGGTTTTTTCCGCTGATACTGTCTTGTTCGACACCGTCTTTGTGAGCCGTGGCAGCGTAACCAAGCGGCTCAAGGTATACAACCCGAACGAGAAGGCGGTCCGCATCAGCGAGATAACGCTTGCAGGCTCAACCGCCTCTCCTTACCAACTCACCATTAACGGGCAGCAGAGCCCGCTGGTAAACAACGTGGAGCTGCGTGGCGGTGACAGCCTGTACGTGCTGGTGAAGGCGAACATTAACCCTACTGACCAAAGCCAGCCTTTCCTGGCGGCCGATTCCATTGTTTTTACCACCAATGGGCAACAGCAGCGTGTGCAACTGGTAGCCTACGGGCAAAACGCTTATTTCCACCGGAAAGGCAGCACTGGCACCACCACCTGGGCCAGCGATAAGCCGCACGTAATCCTGGACTCTGTGCTGGTGGAGGAAGGCGCTGTACTTACCATTGAGCCGGGCACACGCATTTTCGGCTACAATAAAGCCGTGCTGCTGGTGGCGGGGCAGTTGCAGGTGCAGGGTACGCCGGCGCAGCGGGTGGCTTTCAGCGGCTACCGGCGCGAGGAAGGCTACCGTACAGCCCCTGGCCAGTGGGAGGGAATCAGGGTTCTGCCCACCAGTGGTGGCAATCTTATAAAGTATGCGGATATAAAGAACGCACGTTACGGCCTGCGCATCGGGAACCCCGGTAAGGCAGGCACGCTGGTAGAGGGCTGCGTCGTGGCGCATGCTTTTTTAGATGGCATTGTGGCCTTTACTTCGGATGTGCGGATCGTGAATACGCTGATCTACAACTGCGGGCAGTACGGCTTCGGGGGGCTGGGCGGCGGCAATTACGAGCTGCTGTACGCTACCATCGTGAGCTACCAGAACCCGCTGCTGCGCGAGACGCCCCTGCTTGTTGTAAGCGATAACGTTCCGGGTACGGAAATCACCGGGCAGCCCACCTCGCTGCGGCTGGTGAACACGATTGTGTACTCTGATGGGTTCAGCTATCAGGATGAAGTGCTGATAGAGCCGTTCAGCGCCCTGGCAGACGCCAGTAACAACCTGCTGCGCACCGAGCGGTACAAAACAGAGCTGGCGGGCCAGGGGAACATCCTCAATACAGAGCCGAAGTTTGAGGCACCGGCCAAGTATGACTTTAGCCTAGACACCCTCTCCCCTGCCAGCGGCGCGGCCAAAATGCTCCCTAACGTCCTGCAGGATATCAAAGGCACCACCCGCAGCACCACCAAACCCGACGCCGGTGCGTATGAGCGTACCATAGATTAATTTTGAATGAGCGGATGAGTAAGTAAGGTGAATTTAGAGTTAACTCCACCTTACTTTTTATCTGACTACACCCAAGCCGTGCAAGTATAAGTATAGCATGTGCTTTACAGCAACTCTTGTTCACTCATTCACCCACTCATTTTATTGTAAACATATGTGGTTTCAGAAAGAGATAAGGCTGCCTGCCGTAAAGCGGGGCTTCCATTTGATTACCGATTTGCTGGTGGCTCAGCTGCCGGAGTTGGAGGGAATAAGTGTGGGCCTGGCACATGTTTTTATCAAGCATACCTCTGCCAGCCTGGCAATAAACGAGGATGCCGACCCCACTGTGCGACAGGATTTCGAGAGTCACTTCAACCATATGGTGCCAGAGAACCAGCCGTACTACCGCCATACTTTAGAAGGCTCCGATGACATGCCTGCACACCTGAAAGCGGCTTTGCTTGGCGCTTCAGTGACGATACCTATCAAAAACGGCGAACTGAATATGGGCACCTGGCAGGGCATCTACCTGTGCGAGCACCGTGACCACGCCTCCAAGCGCACGGTTGTGGTAACGCTGCAGGGGCAGTAAGCGCGGTTAAAAGCGCATTGGCAAACAGAGAAGGCCTCTGGCAAGTTATACGTACTTGCCAGAGGCTTATTTATGGGCTGGAGCTCTTCCTTAGCGGATGATGTTGACCTTACGGATTTCGGTGCCGTTGGAGCTGCGCAGGTGCAGGAAGTACATGCCGGGCAGCAGGTGGCGTATATCCAGTTGCAACGTGCGGTCGCGCGCTTCGGCTGTGAGCACTGTTTTGCCGACGCTGTTCATCAGTGCCACATGGCGTACCTGTATGCGCGCTGGCTGCTCAATGTTAATGTAATCTGCGGTCGGGTTGGGGAACACCGTCAGGTCGCTTACGGTAACATGTACAAAGTCCTCTTTCAGCGTGGCACTACTTACAGCGCCGTTGCTTACGGTAAGCTTTACATCATACTTGCCGGGCTGCGGGTAAGTAACCCTGGGATTTTGCTGCGTGGACGTAGCCGGTACGCCTCCCTCAAACTCCCACAGCCATTCCGTGGCGCGCACCCCTGCCGAAGCATCTGCAAACTGTATGCTTTTGCCCGCTACCAGCAGCGTATCCTCCTCCAGGGCCAGGCCAAAATCAGAACGGATAGAAGCCGTGCAGACAAGGGAATTTAAGAGGCTGCTGCGGATGGTGCTGAGCACGGCGTTCATATACGCGGCCTGCCCTTTGGTGAAGAGGTTCATGCACGCGTCGTCGCTGTAATCCATGTAGTTTTGATACATGTTGCCGTAAGGGCCGTTGTTGCAGGAGCTTTGGATGCCGCCCTGGCAGCCAAGGGTGTAGTCTTCCTGGTTTGGCGTGTCGCTGATGCCGTCGGTGTCGGTGCAGCTCGCGTCATCGCCCCCCCAGATGTGCTCCAGGCCCAGCCAGTGCCCCACCTCGTGGGTGGCCGTGCGGCCCATGTTGTAGGGCCACAAAAACGGGTTGTCGGGAGCTGCGCCAATAGCGGCATAGTGCAGCACAACGCCGTCTTGCCTGGCAAGCGCAGTGCCGGGGGGCGTGGCGTAGCCCAGCACGTCATCCTTGATATCGCAGATCCAGATGTTCAGGTACCGGTCACGGTCCCAGGCCTCCGTGCCTCCGTTTGCCGTAGATTTCACGTAGTCGGTAAAGTAGTCAAAGCCCGTGCGGGAGGTTTGGGTGCGGGTGATGCCTGGGCTTGGGTTGCCTGCAGGGTCCAGGCGGGCGAGGCAGAACTCTATCCTGGTGTCGGCCGCAAAGGGCTGAAAGTAAGACGGCGTGTTGGCCGCATCGGCGTTCATCCGCCTGAAGTCGGCGTTGAGCACGGCCAGCTGCGACAGTACCTGCTCGTCTGATATGTTCTCGGTGCTGTTGTTGTAGATAACATGGAACACCACCGGAATAGTGATGGTGGTGGCTGCCCGCAGGTTTTGCCAGCCCTGCTGCTGCTGTAACTGCTCCTGCACGTTTTGCTGCGCCTGTTTCCGCTCTTGCGCCAAGTGTGGGTGCTGCGCTTTCAGCACTTCCAGATAGCTGTCGGTGGCACAGTTGCGGGTGCCCGGCAAGTGCTGGGCAAAGCCGTAAACCGCGAGGGCCAGGAATAAAACAGCGGAAAGAGCAAGCGTGCGCATGTGCAGGAAGTATAAGTGCGCCTGCAAGTTAACAAAAAACCACCGGATGTGTGGCTGCAAAAAAGTTAATACACCCTGTGCTACAGGTTGGCTTTCACCTCGTAGTGCAGCGAATCGCCGAAAATCATTTTCTGCACCCCGTCCACGTTATAGCTGGCTATATCGCCGGTCTGTGGGTCGGTGCTGAGGGCTATGTTGCGCTGTGAGTAGTAAATCAGGTTCTTATCCTGCAGCGTGGCCGTAAGCTGCCTTAACTGGCCTTTGGGGCTCAGGAGGAGGCGCAGGTAGTGCACTTGGGGGGCGGCCTCCGGCAGCTTCCGGTACTCTACGGCAACGCTGCCATCCTCCAGCACCTGCTCCTGCTTGGTGTAGTACTCCTGCAGCGAAGGGCGGTTCAGGTCAGCCTCCTCAAACACGGCCAGCTCATCCTCCCAGTCAACTTCGGAAGTCTCCACTACCTCCGGAGCGAGGCCCTGTGTGGCAACCGACTTCAGTACCATCGGCCGCTCAGCCTCCAGCTCCTGCCGCTGCTGCGCCAGGTAAGCGGTCAGGTCGTAAGAGGCCTCCGCCTCGGCAGATGTAGGCGGAGTGGGTCTCTCACAGGAAACGGTGGCAAGCAGCAGGCCCACCCAAAGCAGCGGTTTATACTTGTACTTGGCCACAGTTCTTATTTAATGGTTTATCAGGGATGTTCCGTTCATATCCTCCGGCTGCTGCAGGCCCATCAGCTCCAGTATGGTTGGGGCGATGTCGCCGAGCTTGCCTTCGTGCAGTGTGCCTTTAAAGTCATTACTCACCAGTACGCAAGGCACCAGGTTGGTGGTGTGGGCTGTGTTTGGCGTGCCGTCGGGGTTAATCATCATATCGGCGTTGCCGTGGTCTGCAATCACGATGATGTCGTAGTTGCTCTCCAGTGCCGTCGTGATCACTTGCTCCGCGCACTTGTCTACCACTTCGCAGGCTTGCACGGCGGCCTCAAACACGCCGGTATGGCCTACCATGTCTGGGTTGGCGAAGTTCAGGCAGATAAAGTCGGCGCTCTTCTTCTCCAGCTCCGGCACAATGGCGTCGCGGATATCGTAGGCGCTCATCTCCGGCTGCAGGTCATAGGTGGCAACCTTTGGCGACGGGCACAGCAGGCGGCTCTCGCCCTCAAACTGCGACTCGCGGCCACCCGAGAAGAAGAAGGTCACGTGGGGGTACTTCTCTGTCTCGGCGATGCGGATTTGCTTCTTGCCCGCCTTGCTCAGCACTTCGCCCAGCGTGTTGTTCAGGTTGTCTTTCTCAAAAATGGCTTGTACGCCCTCAAACGTCTCATCGTACGTCGTCATGGTGATGTAGCGCAGGTCGAGCTTGTGCATGTCCTGCTCCGGGAAGTCGCGCTGCGTCAGCACCTGTGTGATCTCACGGCCACGGTCGGTGCGGAAGTTAAAGCAGATAACCACATCGCCGTTCTTAATCGTGGCAATCGGCTCCTGGTTATCGTTCACCTTCACGATCGGCTTGATAAACTCATCGGTCACGCCGGCATTGTAGGAAGTCAGCATGGATTTGATCAGGTTCTGGGACTTCTCCCCCTCCCCTTTCACCAGCAGGTCATAGGCCAGCTTCACGCGCTCCCAGCGGTTGTCGCGGTCCATGGCGTAGTAGCGCCCTACAATAGAGGCGATGGTGCCGGAGGTGTTCTCCAGGTGCTCCTCCAGTTCGTTTATATACTTAACGCCTCCCTTAGGGTCGGTGTCGCGGCCATCGGTAAAGGCGTGGATGTACACTTCATGCAGCTCCTGGTCGTAGGCTGCGGTGCAGAGCGCCTTCAGGTGGTCTATGTGCGAGTGCACGCCCCCGTCCGACAGCAGGCCTATAAAATGTACGGGTTTCTTATTTTCCTTAGCGTAGGTAAAGGCATCGGCCAGAGCTGGCATGGTGGCTAACTTGCGTTCCGCAATGGCTTTGTTGATGCGCACCAGGTCCTGGTACACCACGCGGCCTGCGCCGAGGTTCATGTGCCCTACTTCGGAGTTTCCCATCTGGCCCTCTGGCAAGCCCACGTATTCGCCGGAGGCATGCAGGGTGGTAGTAGGGTATTTTTCAAGGATCGAATCGATGAACGGTGTGTTGGCTTTCTGAATGGCCGAAACCTCAGGGTCGGTGCCAAGGCCCCACCCGTCCAAAATCACTAAGAGTACCTTTTTGTCCATGGCGCAAATATAGCTATAATCTTTGAAGCGAGAGGCCCCATTTAGCCACGGCTCCTTATAGCGGCTACTGGCTAAGCGCCCCGAAGGTTTTAGTCGGCGGCTTAATTCAGGTGCTGCAGGTGTTTCTTTATTTAGATAAACCTCTTACCTTTAGAGATGCGAAGTGCGCGCCAGCACTTGGCATAGTTTTGGCTCATGTATGGGCAAGATCACAAACGGTATTATGAAAAACTTTAAACACTTTGCAGTTGTATTCTCGATGTTGATGGTAGCCATGTTCTTTACGGCAGGGCAGGCGGTGGCGCAAGGTGATGCCATGAACAGCGTAAAACAGGCAATGAAGGTGGGCTCCGCCAAGGACCTGTCTAAAAACTTTGGCAACATGGTGGAGATCACCCTGGATGGCGGCGACGCCACCAGCTACAGCAGCACGCAGGCGGAGTTTGTGATGAAGAACTTCTTCTCCAAAAACGCACCCGTGGACTTTAGCGTGAACCACAACGGCACCTCCGACAAAGGGCAGCTGTACGCCATCGGCACCTATGCTTCCAAGGGCGGTTCCTACACCGTGCTGATCCGGATGAAGTCAGCCAACGGCAAATACCTTATCCACTCTATGAACTTTATCAAAGATTAAGACAATAATAATGAGATTTTTAAAAAGGCTCGGAGTTTATACCGAGCCTTTTTTTATTTTTGCACCGTGAAACCGACATACCTGACCGAAAATAGCATCAGCGAGTTTATCGCCCGGGCGCTGGCCGAAGACGTTGGCGACGGCGACCACTCCTCGCTGGCGGCCATACCTGCCGATGCACAGAACCAGGCGCGACTGCTGGTAAAGGGCGAAGGGATACTAGCTGGCGTAGAGCTGGCTGGCTATATCTTCAGAGCCGTGGACCCTGCGCTGCAACTGGATGTGCTCCTGAAGGATGGGACCGCCATAACGTATGGCGATGTGGCTTTTACCGTAAAGGGGAAGGCGCAAAGCATACTTACTGCCGAGCGACTGGTGCTGAACTGCATGCAGCGCATGAGCGGTATCGCCACCTATACGCATTACCTGGCCTCCCTTATTGAGGGCACGGGTGCCAAATTGCTGGACACCCGCAAGACCACGCCCAACTTCCGGATAATTGAGAAATGGGCAGTTGTGATCGGGGGCGGGCAGAACCACCGCTTTGGCCTCTACGACATGGTGATGCTCAAAGACAACCACGTGGACTACGCCGGCGGCATCCGCGAAGCCATCACCGCCACCCAGCAGTACCTGCAGGAGAAGGGCAAAAGCCTGAAGATTGAGGTGGAGACGCGCAACCTGCAGGAAGTACAGGAAACGCTGGAGACGGGAGGCATCGACCGCATCATGCTCGACAACATGAGCACCGATATGATGCGGGAGGCGGTGCGAATGATCGGCGGGAAGTACGAAACAGAGGCCTCCGGCGGTATTACCGAGGAAACTATCCGGGCCGTGGCGGAGTGTGGCGTGGACTTTATCTCCGTAGGCGCCCTGACCCACTCAAACAGAAGCATCGACCTGAGCCTGAAGGCTTTTTAAAGGTGCCGCCTTCCTGATAGAAGGCTTTATACTTGATTTCGCTCTGCAGGCTTGGCCGGAGGGGCCGGAAGAGAAAGACAGAGAAGATTTTACACTTATTATTTTATGCAGCAACCAAACCAAAGAGGGCGCCGAATGGCACAGGGTTCTAACCCGCTGGCCATCCGCACAAAGAAGTACCAGTTAGACAAAAACATGTATACCCGCATGGCGCTGGGCCAGGTATGGCGCAAAGACTGGTGGTATGCCCTGATTCCGCTGGTGCTACTGCTGTTGCCTGCCGTGTTCAGCTTTTCGTGGTGGTGGGTAGCCTTCGCCGTTATCGTAACGCTGCTGTTCGTGCTGCTGCGCTCCGCCCAGGTAATGAGCGTGACGCAGGTAGAGCAGGGCAGCCCGCTGTTTGAGAAACTGACCTACGAGGTAGACCAGCGCCAGATTATCCTGAAGCGCAACGAGCGCGAGGGCATGACCCTGAACTGGGACATGATTCAGAAGGCGCAGAAAACGGAGGATTCTTACATGCTGTGGCTACAGCCTCCTAGCGATGCCCAGATGCCGGGCGGCTGGAAAGGCTGGTTGGCGCGCACGTTTCAGGTGCCGGTGTTTATAAACATGCCGTTCCGCATCTTCAACAGCCCTAACGACCTGAAGCTGATGGAGAGCCTGCTGCGCCGTAAGAACCTGCTGGCCTAGCAGTACCACAACCTATCAGCGCGCTGAAGTCGTAAATAATTAATAAATAGGGCGCTTGCCTTCCGTACGGAAGGTGTGCCCAGTTTAGAAGCAGTATAAAAAGTATAAAAATGAACAAGAACGTAATAGCAGTATTTGCCGCAGCTTGCGGTTTGTTTATGGCCTCCTGCGGTACTCCGTCTGACCTGAGACCAGATGAGAAAGTTTCTACTGAGTACGTGGAGCCAGGCACCCGTGATACTTACAATGTTTCTGACGCAGGCTCTCCTGAAATTGCCCCTGGTGCCGTGCAGCACACAAACGAGAAAGAGCAGGTAATGCCGGACCGCGACCTGGGCGGAAACACCATCCAGAAAGGCGACAGCGTAATGGAGGCTACCGAGACGAATACAGAGGCGGGCGCCACGCGCCACTAGTCCAGCCAAAAAATAAAAAAAGCCTGCCGTTGTTGTTCGTAAACAGCAACGGCAGGCTTTTTTGTGCCTTTGTAGTTCGATGCAGGCACCCCGCTGCCCGCTATAATCCCATGGCGTATACAGGGGTTCGATTAAAATGCTTATATTTGCAACTTAATTGCTTTTAGAGAATTCATGGCAGCACAGCAGGAGACAGCAGAGTGGTTCAGTACCTGGTTCGACTCACCGTATTACCACATACTTTACAGGGACCGCGACATGCGGGAGGCCCAGCATTTTATGGACAACCTGATGGCTTACCTGCACCCCAAGCCGCAGGAGAAGATACTGGACCTGGCTTGTGGCAAGGGCCGGCACTCGCTCTACCTGAACCAGAAAGGCTTTGACGTAACGGGTATCGACCTGTCGGAGCAGAGCATTCGCTACGCGAAGCAGTTTGAGAATGAGCGCCTGCATTTCGCTGTGCACGACATGCGCGAGGTGTTCCGGCCCGAAAGCTTCGACTTTGTAGTCAATCTCTTTACCAGCTTCGGCTACTTCGACAACGATACCGAAAACGTGGTGGCGCTGTGCTCCACCGCCAAAAGCCTGAAGCACGGCGGCAAACTGGTGGTCGACTTCATGAATACCGACAAGGTGATCGGCTCCCTGGTGGCAGAGGAGGAGAAAGAGGTGCAGGGGATAAACTTTAAAATAACGCGCGGCGTAGAGAATGGCTTTATCATTAAAACCATCCGCTTCCAGGATAACGGTCAGGAGTATTACTTCGAGGAGCGGGTGCGTGCGCTGCGGCAGGAGGATTTTCTGGAGTACTTTAAGATGACGCAGCTGCGCATGGTCGATACGTTCGGAGACTATGCTTTGCGCCCGTATGACCAGGACTCCAGCGACCGAATGATATTTGTGCTCAAGAAATAACGGCCCTGCATGGTTGTAGCTATACTTGCCCTCTTCTTTTCGGTGGTGCTCTCCGGCTTTTTGGTGAAGGTGTTCCCGCCTAACAAAACCAAGTGGCTGAAGATGGCGCTTGCGTTCAGCGGTGCCTACCTGTTTACCATCACCATCATTCACCTGCTCCCCGACGTGCTTGCCGACAGTGCGACCAACCCGTACCGGGTGGGGTACTGGGTGCTGGCGGGCTTCTTCTTACAGCTGGTGCTGGAGCTGTTCTCCCACGGCGTGGAGCACGGCCACATGCACCATCACCACGGGCGTACCGACTCCATGCCGTTTCTGTTGCTGGGCTCGCTGTTTGTGCACGCTTTTCTGGAAGGGAGCATACTGGTAGAGCGCGGCCACACGCATGGTGGCCATGCCCACACTGCTGACAGCTTTTACCTGGTGCTGCTGGGTGTTACGCTGCACCACATTCCGGCTGCTTTTGCGCTGATGTCGGTGCTGATGTCACGGTTGGAGAACTTCCGGAAGGCTTTTCTGTGGCTCCTCGTTTTTGCCGCCGGGTCACCGCTGGGCATCCTGGTAAGCAACACCCTGCTGTCTCACGAGGCCTCGGGCGGGATGGTTTATACGGCCTTAACCGGTTTGGTTGCCGGCAACTTCCTGCATATTTCCACCACCATTCTCTTTGAGAGCAGCCCTGACCACCACTTTAACCGAAATAAGCTGGTGGCGACACTCCTGGGGCTTGTGCTGGCGCTGGCAAGCGATTTTATTTAACTAACTGCTGCCAGGGCTGTTCCTTTCTAAACCTGTGCAGTTACATCTGGTGCAGGCTACGCCTATGGCACAGAAAGGCTCTGGGTCACAGGTGTTTTTTCCTACAGGTCTGCCGCCTCTACTGCCTGCGGTACCTGCTTTAGTACCTGCTGGCGCAACCGCAGCTGTGCGGGCGTGGCGGTTGTATCATCCTCCACTACAAACTTCAGGTCGATACTTTCTTTGCGCGGTGTAAACTGCTCCTGGTGCATTTGCTCCTGGCGCACATAGGCAAGCTCCACAGGGGTGTCTGTCTGAGGCTCTATCACGGGTGTAAGCAGGCGGTAGATGTTTTCCTCGGTCAGGGGCTCCCCGTTCACGGCGTAAAGTATGTCGTACTGCTGCAGGCCCATGGTGTTGTTCATTGGGTCGGCCACCCAAAAGAACTTCTTGTCCTTTTCATAGCCCAGCCTGAACTCGCCGAAGGTTAGCTTTGTGCCCGGCTTCTTATCGGTAAAGCTCCAGCCGATTTTGCTGTAGTACTCCTGGTAAGGCAAGGGCGTGCTGCCGATCACGTAGTCGTTGAAGAACTGGCGAACCTCCGGGTAGGTTTTGGCCACGATCACGTCAATCAACTCATCATCTTTAAACGGTTTGTTGGGGCCGTATTCCTTCGACAGGTCCAGCAGCAGCTCGCGTAGGCCCATTTGGCCATCGCTAAGCTCCTTTAGGCGGATGTCGAGCAGCAGGCCGATAAGGGCGCCCTTTTGGTAGACATTCACATACATGTCCTGAAACTCGGGTTCTATAATGCGGCGGCTCATCTCGGTAAAGGAGACGTCGGGGTGTTCGCTGGCGCGGCGCATCTTTTCCATTACCTCCTCCTGAAACGCCTCATAGCCCTTCAGTCCCTCGTGCAGCTGCACGAGCTGTGAGAAGTACTCCGTAACGCCCTCGTACAGCCACAGGTGCTGAGACAGCTTCGGGTCTTTAAAGTCAAAGTACTCGATTTCTTCGCTGTGCACGTTCAGGGGGGTGAGGATGTGCAGAAACTCGTGCGAGGCCACGTCCAGTACCATGCTGCGGAGACCGTCTCCGCTTTGTTCAGGCAGGAAGTACATAGAGCTGTACGAGTGCTCCAGCGCGCCAAAGCCGCCGTAGCGCGTTACATTCGACGGGCCTCCCACGCTGGGAAAGTACATGATGAACTGGTAGCGGTCCACGGGCATGCCGCCAAAGAAGTTGGTCAGGGCCAGGGCCAGCGGTTTGATCATTTCGCGGACGCTGTCGGCTTTCACCATGCCTGTTTCAGAGTGCACCGCCACGGAGACCGTGGTATTGCCCGTTCGGAAGCTGGCCGTGTCGGGGCGGCTGTACATGATCGGGGCATCGGCAAGGCGTACAAAATTCGGCGCCTGCACCACATCCAGCTCCGGCGACTGGTGCTGCACCTCTAAAGAGGAAGCCGCTAAAAGCTCTGCGGGCTTCTGCACCTGCACGGTGTAAGGCAGCATCTTATAGCCCTCCAGGTAGCCGTAGAACCCGAAGTGGTTAATAACAAAGTTGTTCCCGGCGTCGATGTTGGTGCCGCCCGGCTGAAAGATATAGTTATCCTCCTTTTCTACATCCCAGGTATCATCCACCACATACTCAATGCGGGCCAGCTTGTTGGCTTTTTTGATAAAGTAGAGGTTGTTGCCCTGTTTTGCGGTTTTGAGCTTGCGCCCTTTGGCATCATAGGCTTTAAACTGGCTCACGAAGCGGCCGTAGTCCTTCTGCGCATAAGAGCCGGGGATAACGCTCGGAATAATATACGTCGCCTCCTTCTCCTTTACCTCAGGCGTGTTTATCACCACCTTTACCTGGTCGCTCTGTACATTTTTGAGGTCCAGGGAGATGTTGTAGGCATTCTGGGCCACAGCCGCCGAGGCAAGCAGCAGCAGGGAGCCGATAAGTGAAAAGCGTTTCATAAGCTGGAAGGTTAGTCTGTTTTAAAGCCTGTTGCGGTATTTATATAAAGTTAACAGAAATGTCGGGATTATACTTCCCCGGCGGCGGCGGGTCGGCTCAAAAGCCTCCACAACGGGGCGTAGGTGCTACAAAAGGCCCTGCAAAGGAAAGGCCGGGGCTAATAGCCCCGGCCGAACACACCTTAATCTCAAAAGGTCACTGTAGTAGTCTTCTTCGGGTATGGAACCGGGAGGCGGACGAAATGTTTGGGGCGGCGGCACTAATTTGCCCTCCCCTGCTTGAACAGACCCATTAAAATGAGTAAATTGTACTAGAACCAAACCTTTGTAAGTATGAACCAGCCAGAGCACCGTTACCGTTCGCTGAGAGAGTTTTACCCTTACTACCTGTCGGAGCACCAGAACACCACCTCCCGCGTGCTGCACTTTACCGGCACGGGGCTCTTGATACTGGTGGCCCTGGCGGCGATCTTTTCGGGAGCCTTTGCCTGGCTGCTGTTGGTGCCCCTGATCGGGTACGGCTTTGCGTGGGTCGGGCATTTCTTCTTTGAGCGCAACAAGCCCGCTACCTTCAAGTACCCTTTCTACAGCTTGGCGTCAGACTTCAAGCTCTTCTTTGATATCCTGCGGGGCAGGCAGGGCTTTAAAAGCAGGGGAGAGTAAGTATGCCGGGAGTAAACAAGTTGCTTAGGGGAGTCGCATGCCTGCTGTTTGTGTGCCTGCAGAGTTGTGCCAGTACAGAGCATATGGCCTCGATAGGAGGCTGTAACGGCGCGCTTCCGAAAGGTGCGCGGGTGTTGGTGCGCGAAGGTGAGGGAATGCCGCAGCAGCTGTCGTATGAGCTTTACCTGAAGGCGAAGGAACAGCTGGCGGCAGGTGGTTTAAAGCCGGACTATGCCGTAGAGCAGGACATGGAGCTGCGGATGAAAGGAGTACTGCCGCACACGCCGCTGGATAGCCTGCAGCTCGCTAAACTAGGCCAACTGGGGTATGATTTCGTGATGCAGGTTAACCTGCTGGGGAAGCGTGAAGCCAATGGCTACAACTATGTTTCGGCACACGAGCGCCAGGCGTACGGGGATAGTTACCAGTTGGCGGGGGACGTAACACAGGTAACGTTGCAGTTCCTGCTCTACGACCCGCAGCGTCAGGAGCAGATCTACACGCTGAACACGGTAACGAAGATAGAGCCCTTGACCCGCACAGACAGCGAGGGAGGTGAAAAAAGAACGAACTATGCTTCCGTAGAGATGGCGCTACAAAAAGCCATTCGCAAAGGCACCGAAAAGCTGCTGCAGGATTGCCGCTGCTGCCTGTAACCGAAGAGCTACTGAAAAAGGTAAGGTGCTGTGCTGCCGAGGCCTCTTGAAGTTAAAGGCGAGGAGCGTTTTGTTTGGCGAAGCGCTGCCGCTTTTGCCGTGCCTGTGAAGAAGAGAAAATGAAAAGTGCCGGCCTCGGAGGGGTAGCCAGCAACAAACGGGGAAGTAACCCTACATTACAGTGGAAAGCAGGGTGGCGATCAGGGCCTTTAGCGTGATCATGACAACGCCGGACTTTGGCGCAGTGCTGCCGGTTCCGTCTTCCTCAGAGCTGAAGGCGTCGCGGAAGTAAGCCACAGGGCTCTCCAGCACGTCCGTGTCCAGCACGGATTTCTCGCGCGGCTTGATGGCCGTCTTAGGCTTGGCTTTTGTGGCCTTGTCCTCGTTCTGCTGTTCGGCAGACTGTTGCGCAACAGTGGCGTTGGCTGGCGTGGTGTTGCTGTTGGATGCCTGGGCAACGGGCATAACGAACAGGCATAGCAGCACAATGGCTGCCATTGGCAATAGTTCGCGCACTTGTCCCCAAACTTTATCCATGCCCAAATCTATAAATAGAATTGATGAATATCAAGAATAAGCTAGGATATTTTAGAGAATAGCGTTTTTGCGATAGTGAACTTACCCTGCTGACTGTGTGGGAGTTAGTTGTTGTTGCAACACCTGCTCCTTATTTGGTGCTCGCGGCCTTTACCACCTTCACCCGCACGGGCACCACGCCGGCCTTGAGCATGCCTACCCGCTTCGCCGCCGCTTCCGACAGGTCCACAACACGGCCGCTCACAAAAGGCCCGCGGTCGGTAATCTTCACCTTCACGGTTTCCTTCGTTTGCAGGTTCGTGACCTTTACCTTTGTGCCAAAAGGAAGCGTCTTGTGGGCTGCCGTTAGCTTGCCGCGGCGGTAGCGGTCGCCGTTGGCCATTTTCCGGCCCTGGAACTTGCGCGCGTAGTAGGAGGCTTTGCCTTGCTCGGTGTAGCCCTTCTCCCCGAAAGCAGGGGCAGAGCTGGCGCAGGAACTAAGGCAAACCGCAGCTATGGCGGCGGCTACAGTGCCTTTTAACGTACGGGAGAAGGAGGTGTAGCGCGGTAAAGGTAAAAAAGTAAGCATAGGTTAAGGTATTTCTGTAGGCTCAACGGAAACCTGCCCGATGAATTGCCTGATGTGTTGCGTTAAGTTTTGGATGGAGAGCGTCTCAAACGGGTGGCGGGTGTTGGGCAGTACCTGTAGTTGGGCGTTAGGCAACAAGCGGTAAGCCCACAGCGTCTCCTCCACCGTCACCATGGTGTCGCGGTCGCCAACGGCCACCTGCACGGGCACCTGAAGCTGCGGGAGGGACTCCGGAGTGAGGGTCGGGTGCTGGCCGAGCTGGCGCATCATCGCTGCCGTGTGCTGCATTACCTGCCGCCAGTCTTGCGGGGCGTGGCGCTGTGCGAGCGCAGCGGCAAACTGCGGCACCTTCTCCGCAACCTTGTCCGGGTTCAGAAGCTTTGTTTCCTTTTCGGCCGCCTCGGCAGACCAGGCAAATTTTGTGGCCAGGGTGTAAACGCTGCGGATGCGCTCCGGGTGTTGCAGTGCCAGGCTCAGGGCAGCATATCCGCCCATACTATAGCCGAACACATGCGTGCTACTTAGCTGTTGCTGTTCCAGGAAGTGCAGGATGTCCTGCACAAAAAGCTCCATTCGGAACGGCTCCTGTGGCAGCGGCTTTCCGCCGTGGCCCGAGAAGTCCAGGGTGTACACGCTGAAATTATTCTGAAGGGCCTCCTGTAGCGGCTTCAGCATGGCGGCGGAGCCGAGGGCACCGTGCAGCAGCAGTAGGTTTTGCATCTTATGAGAAGTTTAGGGCGCTCTACCCAAAGTTAAGCATAATCAGCGCGGTTGTACACCGGCAGTGGCTATAAAACGCCAGCTGTTGCGGTAAACATGCCACGGTGACAGGAGCTGGTGCCTTTACTGTTTCAGTTGGTAGTTGTATACTTCCACGGCCTGCGCCAGCTTGTCTTTCCGGAAGAGGTTGATTACAAGCTGCGCTCCCAGCACGCCTGCGCCGGCATACATGAGCGGGGACACGTTTAGCTCGGTGCTGCCGTTCACCTCCTGCGAATCGTTGATGGACTTGACGGCTCCCACTGCCAGCAAGCCGGCTCCTAAAATAGACACGCCCGTGTTAATCAGCTTGTCTTTTTTGTAGCGGCTGAGCAGGGCCATGCTGGAGGCGTTGTCTGAGAGGGCCATCTCCAGGTTGTCGAAATCCATGAGGTAGAGGGGGCCGTTGTCTTTAGAGAAAAAGTAGATCCGCTTGCGGCTGGTGCGTGGCCCGCCGTAGCCGTACGGAGAATAGCCGTAGCCATAGTCGTAGGTGGTGCGGGAAGTATAGAACCTGTCGATGCGGGGGCCGTCGGTGATGCGCTTGGCGAAGGAGTCGTAGCTGTTGCCTGCATCCACGCGGGCGAAGAAGCCGTCTTCGTTCTGGAAAACAGCCACGGCGCTGGGGTTATACTTCAGCGAGTCGTCGAGCAGGAAGTGGTTCGACTTAAAGATCGGTGACTTGTACTGTAGTTTGTTGGCGTATATTATCTGGCCGTTCTGCAGCTGCACAAAGTAGCGGCCCTGGCCGTTGCCTGTCTGGCCCGCGGCCGAGAAGCCAAGCAGGAGGCACAGCAGTAGCGGTAGTACGTTTTTGCTCTTCATCATACTTACAATATACAAAGTTATACTCTCTTTTTAGAACAGGAACACCAGCATCACCAGCATGCCAAGCAGGGCCAGGTAAACCCAGCGCATCAGCTGGCGGCGGTGCTTGCTCGGCACAGCGTTGCTTACCACCATTACCACGGCCAGCAGGCAGAGCAGGTAAAGCAGTATAAACGTAACCGCCTTCACCCAGTTCGGTACAATGGTGTTTTCGGGCTGGTGCTGGTTGCTTATGCCCATGCCGGACAGCAGCCACTGCAGCCCGAAGAAGACCACCACCTCAAAAAGGATAAAGTAAAATAGCCAGTAAAGCCAGGTGCGGTTGCCGCTGCTCATGTGTTTATACTTTTATAAAAGTGGTAACGCTTGATATGGAAGCCCTCTCGGAAATAAAAGCGGTGGGCGGCACTGTTGCTTGCATACGCATCCTGCACCACTGTGTCGCGCTGCCCCTGCCGCGCCAGCTGTGGCATCCAACCGGAGAGCAGCCTGCCAGCGCCGCGGTGCGACTCTCCCACCACCAAGCTGTCTGCCTCCCGGTGCTTGCCGCTTGTGAGCTTGGTCGCTATCCAGAAGTAAGATAAACCTACGCATTTTTCTGCTGCATCAAAAGCGCCCGCCATATGGTAGTGGCGCTGGGGCAGCGTTAGCCGGGTGCAGGCGTTCATGCTCAAGTATAAGTATAGAAGTATAGTGAATATGGTTTATTGTGGCCTGTTTTTTGCACTGTTTTTAGTAGGCGCAAGGAGTTGCTGAAACAGCGCAAATGCAGGCTTATACTGTAAATTTAGGCCCTTTAAATCTTAAATAGCTGTTTATCAATTGTATGAATTTCTAAAGAATCTGCTTGCACCTTTCAAACTTTTTGAAACATTACGCAGGGCGTTCCGCGTTAAAATACCAGGAGATTGTAGGGATATGAAGCTATTACGAAATATAACGTTAGATAAATATAATTTTTATGCCGATGGGGGGACAAGGAAGATCTTCAGCGTAGGATATGAAGATTTGACCACGCTTATTTTCTACCAGGATATGAACAATAAGTTCAAGCTGGTGGTGGCGAAGGAAAAGGATCCGCCCCTGATCATAGAAAAGAGTATAACGAGGGCAGAGGCCTTTCGTTTAATGAACACCCGACCGTAACCCGGCCGGGTTTTTTTATGGCTTCGCCCCTGCAGAGGCTCCTGATTACGCTAGACTCCATTTGCCTATGAACCTGAAAAACCCATACTACAAAATTGCCCTGATAGGTGCCGCCCTAAACCTGGTGTTGCAGGTGGTGCTGTTTTTCGCCGTCGACCCTTACATTGCCTCTGCGCTGTCGCCGCTGTACCCCATTTGGTTTATACTGCTGGTGGTGGGCTGGCGCAAAGAGCACCCGCGGCCGTAGCCCCACCCTCTCCCCTGCCCTGGCGGGCAATGTACTGGTGTTTTGTACGCAGCAAAGTATAAACAGGGGTAAAATGAAGAAACTGTTCCTGAGGCACTGCAGCTGCACTAGGCTTGGCACTTTTTGTGTGTTTTCGTGCTTGTATAGTATAGCCAAAGGTTAACACATGAATAAGACGCAAGAGAGAATAATGGCCGATGAGAACCACGTGCAGCACATGTTCCTGCAGGTGGAGAGCAGCGATGTGGTGTGTGTGCTGAATATCGCGGGCCACCCTTACCGCCTGCGCGAGCTGATTTTTATGATGATAGAAAACGGCTGCCGCGTGGAGCAGACCAATGCCGAGCGCTTCAACACCTTCGACTTCGACAAGGAGACGGTGGAAGTGTACGACTTCCTGACCTCAATCATTAAAGCGAAGTTCCTATAACGCATAGGCATAAAAGCGAGAGGCTACCTCCATTGGGGTAGCCTCTCGCTTTTATGCCTATTTATACTTTTAAAGTTGTTTGATCTCAATTTCCCGCGGCTGGCCGGTGCCTTCGTGGTACGGTAGCCTTACCTGTAGCTGCCCGTTCTCCTGCACTGCCTCAATACGGCCCAGATCTACCTGCGGGGGCAGCATAAATGTTCTGTTAAACATAGGGGCACCCATCTCGGGGTTCTCTTTGCTGCGAAGCACCGAGAACAGCGTTAGTTGATTGTTGTTAAGCACCACCTTGAACGACTCCGGGTTTATGCCAGCGGCCGATACATGTATAACAGCGCCTTTCTTGTATTTCTTTATATCTACGTAAGTCTCGCTCACACCACCGCCCAGCGTGTTTAGCAGGTCGATCTGATAAGCGATATTTTTTAAGAACTCTTTATCTTTTATCAGTTTCATGTCTTTCTCCTTCTTTCTGATTACGGTAGCTATAATGCAAACCCGGTGCCAAACTGGCTACGGGCCGCAGGGGCTGTTTTAATGTGAATGGGTGTGCCAAAATGGCTATAGTCAGGCTGTTGAGGCTGATTCTGCCCGTCATATTGTCATTGCAACAGTGCTGCATCTGCCTTCGATGCTTGTATCTACCCCACTCCAACCAGTGCTATTTCTGATGCTGCTTCCGATCCGGAGGTAATGTTCAGTTCTGGAATGTGTTTCCCGTTTGGTGTTAAAAAATCCATAATTGGGAAAAGTTCTCCTGCTGCGCAGCCTGCTGTGGGCACCAAGACAATTTCTTAACATAGGGTAACTGCCTGATACACTGTGCTGTGTCGGAGGGTTATTCGCTTCCGGGCCTTGGTAAAGCAAGAAATAGAGCTCTTGGCATATTTCTTTCATTAGAAACACCGAACGAAACGAAGTCGGCCATGAAGAAACTTTACACCCTTATCCTTTTACTAGCTCTTTTCACCTGTGCAGCACAGGCGCAGGTAGTGTTGGTAAGCGAAAACTTTTCCAGCTCCTCCCAAACAAACGTTGCCGCAGTAACAAACGGCTCCTGGTTTGTCTATAGCGGGGTTTATATGACGACTCAAACAAGCGGATCTGCAACAAGCGTAGTGCAAGCTAACATCACAAAACCAATCAGTGCCCTGGATGCTGACATAAGAGTTAAGTGGACAGGGGTGCGCCAGAGCAACAACGGGCAAAGCAGCGGGTTTGACAGCAACGTGTTCCTTTGCTACAAAATCGGCAACGGTGCCGTACAGAAAGTGCCGGTAGACACGAGAATAACCCTCGGGACAGCCGTAGCGAACGAAGTCGTGATCCCGCTGTCCAGCAACTACAGCAACGTTCAGATTTACTTTGAGACAACGGCCATCAAAAACTACTCTTATTATATAGACGATCTTGAGGTTGCCTCTCTTCCAAACATGTTTAAGTGGAGCACAAGGCCGGCCGGCGAGAACCCTTTGGTTGCCTCGGCCCCTAAAAGTGCCGCCCCTTACCAGCTAAACGAAGTGCCGATGTACTGGTCGATGACCAAGGGAAACGGGGTCGTGTTAGAAAGCAGCGTGGTGGGTAACACGGAGTTTCCGAGATCAAGCCAAAGCTTTTCTATTACACAGACCGGCGCATCTAAAACAGAGGGCACCCATGTTAAAATTCAGTTCGATGCCATGATGCAGGATGTGACTTTCAACATCTTTGACGTGGACAGAACCACCACAACGAATCAGTTTATCGACAGCCTGGTGGTGACAGGGGTTGACAAGGCGGGCAACGTGGTACGTGCCACCAAAAGCTTCGTGAAAAACGCCGCCAACGCACAGTTCAACGCAAACAACAGCTCGTTCAAAGGCCTGGCCGCTGTTGATAACAGCTCAGAAGGAGGTAACATCACCGTGGCTTTTGGGGAGGAAGTAAAAGAAATAAACGTTAGCTACTACAACCTGGGCATAGACAAAGGCCGGCAGGGTATTTCGTTCGGTAACTTCAACGGTTACCAGTCGGCTACCCCTCTCCCGGTAGAGCTGATCACCTTCAAAGGCGCCGTTCAGTACGGCAACGTTAAGCTGAGCTGGGCCACGGCCATGGAGCTTAACAACGATAGGTTTGAGGTAGAGCGCAGCCAGGATGGCAAAACCTTCAGCAAGATTGGTGAAGTGAGAGGCCACGGCAACAGCAGCGTGCGCCTTGACTACAGCTTTACCGACACAGCCCCGGCAGCCGGTGACAACTATTACCGTCTGCGCCAGGTCGACTTTGACGGCACCGAGGACTTCTCAAAAGTAGTAGCGCTGAAAGTGGATGCAAAGCAGGCGCAGATGGTTGGCGGGGCCATTGCCAAGGTATACCCTACAGTGGCTTCTTCTGAGGTAACGGTGAGCCTGGCGCTGGATAACGCACAGGTAACGGTGACCGATGCCAACGGCCGCCAGGTAGGCAGCTACACGGCGCAGAGCCGCGAGTTCGTAATGCCGGTGCAGGCTTTGCAGCGCGGTATGTACTTCGTAACGGTAACAGATGGCACGCAGCGCCAGACCCAACGCTTCATCAAGCAATAAATAGAAAGAGTTTTACTTCGTTCGTTCAAAGAACCCCGGTTTTCCGTTCGGAAGTCGGGGTTTATTTTTAGTAGATGCTGTAGGACAGGGTGTTGTAAACGAAGCGGACCTCCCTTCGTACATACTATCTAAACCAAACTATGAAAAGCATGAAACTTAAACTAACAAGCATCTTACTGGCAGCCGGTGTACTGGTGGGCTGTAACGAAACACGAGAGGATAATGTAGACAGCGCTGCCGAGGTGCGGGAGATAGCCGATGCAGACACTGCTGTTATGTATGATGAAAGCAATGTGATGTCGGGTACTTTGGAGGCCGACGAGGAAGAATTTAAAGAAGTGGATTTCGGGGCGCCTACCATCAGCGAGCCAAACCTGGAGCGCACAGGCGTGGAGGTTCGGGGAACGGGCAACTACCGCATCTACTCTGTGGGGGAAGACATCATGTTTGACCTGGATAAGGCAAAGATTCGCCCAAGTGGGGAGGAGAAACTAAAGGAGATTGCAAACAATATCAAAAGCCGCGACCAGGTAGGCAAAATCAGAGTTTACGGCTTTACAGATTCGCTGGCCAGCAAAGAGTACAACAGAGAGCTGGCCCGTGAGCGCGCCAAGAACGTGGAGGACTGGCTGATGAACAACAGCCAAATCGACACGTCCAAAATGAAAATCGTTTCGATGGGTGAGAGAATGCCAGAGGCGACCAATGCTACCGCACAGGGGCGCCAGCAGAACCGCCGCGTGGAAATAGTGGTGATGGAGCAACAGTAAGTAGTTGCACGCTAATCACAAAGAAGCAGCCCTCCAAGCTGCTTCTTTGCTTTTTTAGTGAACAGCTGGAGCAATGTCCCTGTTTATGCTATATTGCTATATAACAATCAGTAAGCCTATGCAGCAACTGTACTTTCAGAATTCCTTCGTTCGCTTATACTATGACCTTGAGCTGCGCATGGGGCACGCCATCTGGAACGGTAGCCTGTTGGGGGCAGAGTTTCGGGAGGCTTCCCTGCTGTGCCTGGAAATGATCGACCGTTTTGAGCTGACGTGCTGGCTGGGCGATAACCGCAGGATGAAGCCCATCCTGCCGGACGACCTGGAGTGGAGTGTGCGGGTGTTTGTGCCCAAGCTGTTAGCGGGGCCAATGCTGCGCCTCGCCAACCTTCCCTCTCAGTACGAAGCAACCCGGGAGGCCATCAACACAATGGTGGAGAAGTGTAACGGCTTAGACCAGCAACTGGAGATCCGGGAGTTTCAGCAGGAAGAGGAGGCCCTGGCCTGGCTGCTGAGCGCGCACAGCCAGGGCTAAGCCATATAGCTGCCGTGCCCTGTGCCGGGCCAGCGCTGCCTCAGCGTTTAGTGGTGTCCGGCTTGGGCAGGTTATGATAGGCGGGCCCCTCCAGCACCTCGCCCTCCACAGAGAAGCGGCTGCCGTGGCATGGGCAGTCCCAGCTTTTTTCGGCGTTGTTAAAGTGCACGACACAGCCCATATGGGTGCACACCGACGACACGACGTGCAGTTTGCCTTCCTCATCCCGGTAGGCGGCCAGTTTCTCATCGTCTATTTCCAGCGTTTTGCCCTCACCCGGTTTTAAGTCCTTCAGCTGCGTTTCTTTGTCGTAGAACAGGTAGTCCTTGACCAGGTGCTTTGCCACGTGCATGTTTTCCTTTACAAACTTCTTGGAGGAGGCAACCGGTGTAAAGCGCTTCGGGTCAAAGGTCCTGGCCCATTTGTTCTCCTTCCCCTGTATTGTGTCACTGAGAACCATGCTGGCCACAGTGCCCCAGACCAAGCCGTCGGCGGCGAAGCCTGTGGCAATGTACGTGTTGCTTTGGGTAGGGCTGGTGCCGATGTAAGGCAGGTTATCGGCAGGCTTGTAGTTCTGTGCTGCCCACTTGTACACGATGTGGTCTACCTCAAAGTGCTTTTTCATGTATGCCTCAAGTTTAAGGAAACTCTCCTCGTTGTGCTCCTTATGGCCCACCACGTGTGGCTCGCCCAGCACGAGGAGAAAATTGCCTTCATCGTTGCTGTAGGGGCGCACGGAGTGGTGCTGTTGCTCCATCTGGTGCCAGTAAATGCCTCCTGCCGGCACGTCACCCTTCAGGCGCACCGCCATCGCATACTCCCGGTAAGCTTCCATGGCTGTGTGCACCGCGTAAATGCCTTTGGGTGAGTGGGTGGCCATGATCACCTGCTGGGCTGTAACCTTGCCCTGCTGGGTGTGCACCACGCAGGGGCTGCCGTCCTCTACGTCCAGCACGGTGGTGCCTTCAAATATCTGGCAGTTATCAGAGGCGATGGCGGCGGCCAAACCCTGCACGTACTTCAGCGGGTTAAACTGCGCCTGGTGGGCAATGTTAGCGATAGTGTCCACCTGGTAAGGAAAGTCTTCGGGAGCCTCTTCACGTACCGACAAGCCCGATTCTCTGGCTGCCTCCACCTCCTTTGCTACCTGTTTGCTTTTGCTTTCGCTGTTATCCTCAGGGGTGGTAAACAGGAACCAGGGCACACGGGTAAACGCACAGTCTATGTTAAACTCCTGCACCCGCTGCTCAATAAAGTCTATCGCTGCCGTGCGCGAGGATGCGACAGCACGCATGGTCTCCTTGTCATGTTTGGACTCCACCGAGTGCAGGCGCTCGTCTATGGGCGCATACAGGTTTCCTGTGGAAGAGCCGGTCGTGCCTGAGCCCACCTTTAGCGCTTCCAGCACTGCCACCCGCTTGCCTGCTTTGGCGAGCATGTAGGCCGTACTCAGCCCCGTAATGCCTGCCCCGACGATGGCGACGTCTACCTCCAGGTCGCCGGGAAGCTGGGGGTAACTTTTAAACGCAGTGGTGGCGCTCCATAGAGCCTGTGTGACGTGTGTCTTTTTCATCGTGCTTCGGTTATCAGTCGTAATGCTTAAGCTTTCGCAGAAAAAGGGCTTGGGGTTTTGTAAGCCTTGTATTTATAGCCAAGGGTGCTTTTTACAGCGTGAACAAGTGCCGCGCAACAGCCCCTGCGCGAAGTATAAAAAGCTTAGGTAGTGCAAAAAGGTAAAGTGCAAATTGGTGTTCTTGCCGTACCCCCGTGGGTAGGGCGTTAACTGCTTTAAAAAACCATAAAGTGTGATCTCCGTAGGTTTTAGTACGAACCAAACAAAACGAAACTATGAAAAAAAGTACAATATTAATGTTGCTGGGAGTAGGTGTTTTAACCGCGTGTAACGATCCGGAGGGGCAGGTAGAAAACGATACCTTGTCTGATGCAACGGCCGATACCGCTGTCGCTTACCAGGACGAACGAGGTAGAATAGAAGCCGATGGCGCTGAGATAAAAGATGTAGGAGAAGACTTCTGGGCCAACATTAACTGGGATGCCCCTGTGGTGGAGAACAACGAGCTGGCTGGAGCTGAAGTAGAAATGCGCTCAGACAGCGAGTACAACATTTACACCATGGACGACCGCCTGCTGTTCGATACGGATAAGGCGCAGATTCGCCCACAAGGCGAAGAGAAGCTGCAGGAAATCGTAGACCAGATCAAGGACCTTCCGAAAAACGGGCAAATTCGTGTGTTTGGCCATGCTGATGCCCGCGCGAGCAACGAGTACAACAAAGAGCTCTCTGCTGAACGCGCAAACGCAGTAAAAGACTGGCTGCAGAACAAAGGAGGCATAGACACCCAGCGCCTCTCCATAGAAGCCATGGGTGAGACTGCACCAAGAGCCACAAACGAAACTGCCAGAGGCCGCCAGCTAAACCGCCGCGTAGCCGTGGTGGTGGTTACACGCCAGCAGTAAGTACATAGAATAACAGAAAAAGGAAAAGCCGCTGCTAACAAGTCAGCGGCTTTTTTTGTGGGGTGCCTTGCGCTTCGTGAAGCGCCCGCTTCCTGCTCAATAAGAATTAACACCTTGTTTTTCAGGTCGTAGAATATAAAGGAGTGAGGGTGGTAACTGAAAATGAGGACGAAGCGCTATGAAAACGAGTTTGAAAATTTACCTGCTAAGCCTTCTGGCTCTGCTAAGCTTTGGGTGTGATGAGGACGAGGACGGCACTGCCAGGCCTGTAGAGAACATTGTTTACGATTTTGAGCAGGATGCCGCCGGCTGGTAAGGAGGCGTGGCCGACTATCTGAAAGACTGGGACCCGGCACGGCTGGAGTTTACCTTTATGCGTGACAGCCTACCTGCCGGAGTAAGCGAAGAAGGCATGGCTATGAAGATATCGGGCCGCAACATCAGCGATGACCTGTTCATGTTTATGAAGAAGCAGATCACTGGCCTTGAGCCTAACCACACGTACAACGTTACCTTTCAGGTGGAGCTGGCCTCGATGTATCCGGAGCAATCGGTAGGGATAGGCGGTAGCCCCGGGGCAAGTGTGTACCTGAAGGCAGGTGGCGCCACGGCAGAGCCGGTTCCGGTGGAGAAGGACGGCTATATCAGGATGAATATTGACAAAGGCGGGCAGTCGCAGGGCGGCGAAGCAATGGTTGTGCTGGGCAACATCGGCATTCCCGGCGAAGACTTCTCTTACCAACTGATCCGGCGGGATAACCTGCAGAACCCTGTGCAGGTAACCACAGACAGCACCGGTAGCCTGTGGGTGCTTGTCGGCACCGACTCCGGTTTTGAGGGAACAACCACCTTGTTCTACAATACGGTAGAGGTTAGCTTGCTGTACTAAGGCACCTGCAGCAGCCTGAAGAGCAGGTGCGGGTGAATTCTCAGCGGCTCGTGTGCCTGTGAGGGTACCCTGCAGAGACCTGCTACAGCTGTTGTTTGCACTGTTGCCGTGTAGCGGGCACGTGCTTCACAGTAGTTGCCAGGGAGTTGTGGCCGGTGGAGTTATTTTTAGTAGTTTTGCGGCCATAAGTGCTAGACACGAGTTTAGTACTGCGCTAAATCACACGTACAGGCCTGCTAAGGGCCTTCATCTGACCGGGGTGGGCAACCACAATGCAAGTATATTTTAAAAACAACAACGTTACCTTTCTTTATGATAAGGAAGCAAAGTTAGGGAAAGCCGTATGGAGAGGCCGCCTGCAGGGGCCAGAGCTACGGGAGGCTTACCTGCTGTTGCTGGACATGATTGACCGCTTTGCTTTAACCCGCTGGCTGGCCGACGACCGCCTGATGGAAGCAATAAGCCCTGCTGACCTGCGCTGGAGCCTGGAGGTGTATGTGCCGCGGGTTGCCTCCAGTGCGTTGCTGCGCATGGCCCGGCTCCCCTCCCAGTTTGAAGAAAACCTGCAGTCGGTGGAGGTGATGATCGACAAAGGACACACCTATGACCTCAACCTTCTGTTCCGAGACTTTTCTGATGAGCAGGAAGCGCTGGCCTGGCTGATGGAGCCGCTGTAGGGGCCACTTGTCTGGTGCTTTTAACAAAGCATAAACACGCTCTCGCAGTTTCCGAAGCCTGGCTCTTTCAAGCTTAGGCGTGGTTTATTTCTAAAGTATTCTCTGATGTATACTTTACCCGGCTGGTCTTTTACATCCACTTTAACCCTCGGCACCACGGCCTGATAAGTGATTTCAGCAGGTAGCCGCTTTCCTCCTATCGAAGTATACTTTCAGCAGGCAAAACGGCGCGGCAGCGCGACGAGGTACTGGCGTGGTTTGGAGGCAGGGAAGGGTCTGTTGCCTGCCATGAGATAAACGCCGCCTATTTTGAAAGTATAGCCCCGCTCATGCAAGGAGATGCGTCCTAACCAAGTATAAGAATCGCAACGCAAATAGACCTCGCAGCGTGCGCAGCTCCTGCGCGCGTCTGGGGTGGATAGGCGGTTTGTTCCTTCGTGGAAAGGGAGTTGGAGGGGTAGACGCTCGCGGGGCTTTTGGACACCGCGAGGTCTGTGTAATGGGTGCTTTTAGTTAATGATTTTTCTTAAAGTAGCCGGAGGTATTAAGTACTCCTAAAGCCAGTCTAATAAGATCGAACAGATTAACGCCTTCTAGGTCTGCTTTATCAATTATTTCTGCAGAATAGAAGTCTCTGTCATTGGAACGACGATCGTATGTTAGTCTGTATCTAACAGCCTGCCCTTCTAATTTAAGGTTTATAACAGGCCCTTGTTCATTGAAGCTATGTTGAGCTGCATCTATAATTGGTATAAAATACCTTGCTAACTTTAACTTTGTATTCAAACTAACTGTTCTGCTTTTCTCGAATAGAGCCGTTTTAGCTAAGGCATTTTCTAAAGCGGCTACATCGCCATAAACCCAAGACAGTATCTCTAAAGCTATTATTGCTGGCAGCTTCCAATTTGGGAAATGCATCTCGCTTCCATTAATAGTTATATCTCTTTCTTTAAGACTAAATCTGTTTTCAAAGATATAATCTATGCGTCTCATGTTTAGGGTGCCGCTAGATACAAACTGCTTTATCAGATAATAGAGCAAACTATTATCCCCAACAAGGCATTCCTGAATTAAATTATGGCTGCTATTGAATTTTATACTTGCAATTAAAGTATTTGTAAATCCTGCAACCTCAGCACTGTTATCGAAGTGGAATATTTCTGTGCTGTAGAATTTGTCAATATATCCGCTGAAGTCTGTGCTAACTCCGTACCGTGCTGAAAAGATGTTTTTAATATTTCCAATATCACAGACAAAGATGACTTTGTCAAAATCAAACTTGTTTGTGTTTGACTTCCCATGACTTAGGTGTGTACTAAAAATATTGAAGAGCCTAAAAATATGTTCAGGATCTATTCTGTCTAAGTCATCGATAATTAATACCTTTTTTAGACTTTCCTGTCCCTCTTTCTTTGATAATCTGTTTAAAGAATCAACTATAAACCCAGTAATAAAATCTGATTCAAAGAGAGTTGATTTCTCTAGATCTCTTATATAGTTTAAAACCCTCTGATTTAAATTTGCATCTCTCCTTTGCGTCTCTATTTTCTCAATTTGAGGAATAATCTTCCTTAAAAATGTTATGAACGGAGTAGGACTAAAATGTTCTTCTGTTCCTCTTAAGCTTTTGTTTAGCAAGGGAGCAATGCTTAAAAGATCCTCAAGTATGGAACCTGCTTTAGATGATAAGACGGTGCCGTATGCAATGTGTCTTTTAATGACCTCTGATTCTAACTCTAACTTGTGGCTGACAATAAGCTCGTATAAGATATCATACTTTATAAGTCTGAATATGTCATCATTATTAGATATAGAATAGTTTACAGGAGTTAGGCTAACTGCTAAATATTTGCTCTGGTTACTATCAAAGAATTTTTTCAAAAAATAACTTTTGCCTATCCCAAACATGCCTGAGAAGATGATTCTCTCATTTTGGAGATCATCTAAATGGTTTTCAAAGCTTGCCTGTTGCTTATCTATAGAGATTTCAAGTGCCATCTTTATAAAGAATGAAAAAGGCCACTATTTGTAAGATAGTGGCCTTTTATGTTATCAACTTGTCTTAAAATTACGATCCGCAAGCTTCGCAAGCGTCTGGGTTATCCAGGGAGCAGCTCATGTCGCTGCGATTCTGGTCCTGGTTGTTGTAAACCGGCGAGAGTGTTTCGGCGGCCTGTTTCTCTACGGTAAACTTGATGGCGTCTACCGCAGACTTGGTGCGCAGGTAGTACATACCTGTTTTCAGGCCTTTCTTCCAGGCGTGGAAGTGCATGGAGGTCAGCTTGCCGAAGTTCACGTTCATCACGTGCAGGTTCAGCGACTGGCTCTGGCAGATGTAGGCACCGCGGTCAGCGCTCATGTCGATTACCGTACGCTGGCTGATCTCCCACACTGTTTTGTACAGGTCTTTGATGTGCTGCGGGATAGTCGGGATATCCTGGATAGAACCGTTCGCGGCGATAATATCGTTTTTCATGCGGTCGTTCCAGATGCCCAGGGCGATCAGGTCCTTCAGCAGGTGCTTGTTTACCACCATAAACTCACCAGACAGCACGCGGCGCAGGTAAATGTTAGAAGTATAAGGCTCAAACGACTCGTTGTTGCCCAGGATCTGTGCCGTAGAGGCTGTAGGCATAGGCGCTACCAGCAGCGAGTTGCGCACACCGTGCTCCACTACTTCGCTGCGCAGAGTTTCCCAGTCCCAACGGCCGCTTTCCGGCGTTACACCCCACAGGTCGAACTGGAACTTGCCTTCTGACAGCGGAGAGCCTTTGAACGTCTCGTACGCTCCCTGCTTCTTCGCCAGGTCCTTAGAGGCCGTCATAGAGGCAAAGTAAATCGTCTCGAAGATATCCTTGTTCAGGCCGCGCGCCTCATCGCTCTCGAACGGCATGCGCAGGTGAATAAAGGTGTCGGCCAGGCCTTGCACACCCAAACCGATCGGGCGGTGGCGCAGGTTAGAGTTCTGTGCCTCCGGTACCGGGTAATAGTTTATGTCGATAACCTTGTTCAGGTTAACAGTGGCATGGTAGGTTACATCAAACAGCTTCTGGTGGTCGAAAGTCTTGTTGCCATGCTCATCCTCTGTTACAAAGCGCGGCAGTGCCAGCGAGGCCAGGTTGCAAACGGCTACCTCATCGGCGCTGGTGTACTCCATAATCTCGGTGCACAGGTTAGAGCTCTTGATGGTGCCCAGGTTCTGCTGGTTGCTCTTGCTGTTG
This sequence comes from Pontibacter actiniarum, assembly GCF_003585765.1. Classification (NCBI taxonomy): domain Bacteria; kingdom Pseudomonadati; phylum Bacteroidota; class Cytophagia; order Cytophagales; family Hymenobacteraceae; genus Pontibacter; species Pontibacter actiniarum. The sequence goes on along the minus strand of NZ_CP021235.1, from coordinate 3,922,003 downwards.
GCGGCATCCTTGTACAGCATGTAAGGCGTACCTGTTTCTACCTGAGACTCCAGTACGGCGAACCAAAGCTCCTGCGCCTTGATAGTTTTGCGGGCGCGGCCTTCGCGCTCATACTTCTCGTAGAGGCGCTCAAAGTCTTTGCCCCAGCTATCGGCCAGGCCTGGTGCTTCGTGCGGGCAGAACAGGCTCCAGTCGCCGTTCTCCTCCACGCGCTTCATAAACAAGTCCGGCGTCCAGAGAGCATAGAACAGGTCGCGGGCGCGATTCTCTTCCTTGCCGTGGTTCTTCTTCAGGTCCAGGAAATCGAATATATCCGCATGCCATGGCTCCAGGTAAACAGCAAAGGCGCCTTTGCGCTTGCCACCGCCCTGGTCTACATAGCGGGCTGTGTCGTTAAACACCTTCAGCATCGGGATGATACCGTTGGAGGTACCGTTGGTGCCTTTGATGTAGGAGCCTGTGGCACGCACGTTGTGAATGCTCAGGCCGATACCGCCGGCGCTCTGCGAAATCTGCGCGCACTGCTTCAGGGTATCGTAAATGCCCGGGATGCTATCGTCCTTCATGGTGAGCAGGAAGCACGACGACAGCTGTGGCTTAGGCGTGCCGGCGTTGAATAATGTTGGCGTGGCGTGGGTAAACCACTTCTCAGACATGAGATTATACGTCTCGATGGCAGATTCAATGTCTTCCTTGTGTATACCCACGGCCACGCGCATTAACATATGCTGCGGGCGCTCCACAATCTTGCCGTCCAGGCGAAGCAGGTAAGAGCGCTCCAGTGTCTTGTAACCGAAGTAGTCGTAGTTGTAGTCGCGGTCGTAGATGATGGTAGAGTCGAGCAGGGCGGCGTGCTTCCTGATGATCTCATACACATCCTTGGCGATAAGCGAGGCGTTCTCACCAGTTTTTGGGTCCTCGTAGGTATAGAGGCGCTTCATGGTGTTGGAGAACGATTTGCTCGTAACCTTGTGCAGGTTAGAAATGGCCACACGCGCGGCAAGCACTGCGTAGTCCGGGTGCTTCGTCGTCAGCGAGGCGGCTGTCTCAGCCGCCAGGTTGTCCAGCTCTACGGTCGTTACGCCGTCATAAATACCGTCGATCACCTTCTTGGCCACCTCAATCGGCGATACATAGTCCATGTGGAGGCCATAGCACAGCTTCTCGATGCGTGCGGTGATTTTGTCGAATTTGACGGACTCGCGTCTGCCGTCTCGTTTAACTACTAACATAGCGTATACAATTAGCGAGGTTAAAGGCCTCGGGTTCTTAATTATAGAATATATAGGTAAGCCTCTGCCGACGCAGCAGGCGGGTGTTCATCGGGTAAGCGTACACTCAAGCTCATACGCGTACAAAAGTATAAGCCGTTGTAGTACAAACGGTTACTGGGTAAAGCCAATGCTTTTACTATATAGCAGGGATGAGATTTCCCTATCCAGGTGGCGGTGATGCCAACTTTGCTTGGCCGGGCTGCTGTTACGGTCGCTGCTGTAGCCCCTCGGGCGCCCGGTGAGGTTTGTAAAGGTAATGGTGTAAGTTTAGGTGGGAGGTGCGAAAAGTGCTTTCTCCCTTTGGCCACCTAAACTTACTAAGTAATCCCTAATCTTAAAAGTCTTCGTCCAGGCTGAACACGTTTTTATCTTTGTCGCCCATCACGCCGGCTTTCTGGTACTCGCCCACACGCTTCTCAAAGAAGTTGGTCTTGCCCTGCAGCGAGATCATCTCCATAAAGTCGAATGGGTTGGTTGAGTTGTAGATCTTCTTGCATCCCAGCGCAACCAGCAGGCGGTCGGCCACAAACTCAATGTACTGGCTCATGAGCTTGGAGTTCATGCCGATCAGGTCTACCGGCAGGGCGTCGGTTACAAACTCCTGCTCAATACTTACCGCGTCGCGGATAATCTCCTGCACACGCTCCTCGCTCAGCTTGTTGTTCAGCATAGAGTACAGCAGGCAGGCAAAGTCGCAGTGCAGGCCTTCGTCTCTGGAGATCAGCTCGTTGGAGAAGGTAAGGCCCGGCATCAAACCGCGCTTCTTCAGCCAGAAGATAGAGCAGAAAGAGCCGGAGAAGAAAATCCCTTCTACCGCAGCGAAAGCAATCAGGCGCTCGGCGAAGTTCTCGCTCTCGATCCACTTAAGGGCCCACTCCCCTTTGCGGCCCACAGCCGGAACGGTTTCAAGGGCGTTGAACAGGTGGTCTTTTTCGCTCTGCTTCTTTATATAAGTGTCGATCAGGAGCGAGTATGTTTCGGAGTGGATGTTCTCCATCATGATCTGGAAACCATAGAAGCAGCGTGCCTCCGGTATCTGCACCTCGTTCATGAAGTTCACGGCCAGGTTTTCGTTCACGATGCCGTCAGAGGCAGCGAAGAAAGCCAGCACGTGGCTGATGAAATGGCGCTCGCCGTCGTTCAGGTTCTCCCAGTCTTTCAGGTCCTGGCCCAGGTCGATCTCCTCGGCAGTCCAGAAGCTGGCTTCTGCCTGCTTATACATCTGCCATACCTCATTGTTCTGAATCGGGAACAGCACAAAGCGGTTTGGGTTCTCTTGCAGTATTGGCTCCATAATCACGTAAGTTTTAATAATTAATAGGGTTTAGGGTGTGCCTGCGCACTCAAAACCAACCATATCTAAGAATGTTTTGGCCTTGCCCGAACAGCTGGCCCGTAAATATTCTGACTTCAAATATATAGAAATGAACTCGATTTCATGGGTGAAAGTTGTTCAATTTATGCACATCCTCCTGGCGGCTATTCTAGGCCGTTTTTCGGGCTAATGCACACTGTTTTCAACATTCATTTTCCATTATATATTTAGATTTAAATATTATGGCAAAGGTGTGGTGGTTGGTGAAGCGCCACCGTGCAAAGGTAAGGGAGTTTTACACACGAAGCGCTGCAAAAAGCAGAAAGAAGGGCTTGACGGGGTGAAATGCGTGTAACGGGCGACGGGCAAATGTGTAATTTGTGGAAAAGGTGGCTGCGGCACTTCTGCTGTAAGGTTCTGGGGTGTAGTTGTTTGTGAGGGTTTTAAACAGGCGCTGAAAGTTGGCGATTAGATATCAACACAGTTTTCCACAGAGGTGTGTAAAAGATGGGGTTGGCGCTGAACTTTTTCACGCACAAGGCGTTGCAATTATCAATTAGTTGCCGTACTTTTGCGGACTAAACTTTAAACATACATTGAAGCTGATGTACGCAATTGTAGAAATCGCAGGTCAACAGACCAAAGTAGAGAGCGGTAAGTTCATCTACGCTAACAAGCTTTCCGGCAAAGAAGGTGACGCCGTTGAGTTCGCCAATGTTCTTCTTACAGATGATAACGGCAACATCACTGTTGGCGCCCCTTTCGTGGATGGTATCAAGGTAACTGGTAAAATCCTGGGTGAGTTCAGAGCTGACAAAGTTCATGTCTTCAAGAAGAAGAGAAGAAAAGGGTATAGAAAGTCGAGAGGACATCGTCAGAACTATACTAAAGTTCTTATCGAGAGCATTGGTTAAGCAGTAAGAAGAAATTAATCGTTGAATCCTTTCAGGCTTAGTTCGCTAACCTGAGTTAAATAGTTAAAAAGATGGCACACAAAAAAGGAGCTGGTAGTTCTAACAACGGCCGCGAATCGCATTCTAAACGACTAGGTGTTAAGATTTACGGTGGCCAGGACATCATCGCAGGTAACATCATTGTAAGACAAAGAGGTACTGCGCACCACCCAAGCACAAACGTAGGTATTGGTAAAGACCACACCCTGTTTGCTCTGGTTGACGGTGTTGTATCATTCAGAAAAGGTAAGAAAAACCGTTCTTACGTTTCTGTAATTCCTAAAGTAGAGGCGGAAGCTTAATTTTTAGGTTTTATTGATACTGAAAGAGGGATGCTCCAAAGGCATCCCTCTTTTGTTTTTATACTTGTGGAGTGTGTTCTAGCTGAGTATGGGCAGGTTGCTTTTGTGCATCCAGAGCTTTAGGCTATACCTTGTCCATAGCTGCCTTTTCGCCTCGCCGGCTTGGCCTTACTTTTCTTCCTGCGCTAGCCTCCGCTAGCCTCCGCTGGCGCGAGTTTGTAACTCGTGTCCTACTATAATGTCGAGTTTGTAACTCGACTGGCTTGCAAAGCCATACTTACAGCTGAACTACAAAACTGCTTCTCTGGCGCAAGCGTCCGCTTGTGCCTCTAACTGCCCCTGCTAGCTGTATTTATACTTCCACCCTGCTAGCGCGAGTTTGCAACTCGTGCTTTAAAAGCTACAGAGTTATACTTGCATAGCATCTGCTAATTATAACTTCAGCCAAGCTGTTCTTTGTAGTTCCCGTTCACCCTCCAGTTCCCAAACACCTACTGTTTCACTTTATACTTTAGAGCGCTCATGCCCGCGAGGGCCCGTCTTTCCGCGTCGTGCCGGGTGCTTTTCCTGTCGGGTATAGGGGCCCTCTTACTCGTGTCTCGGGCTGCCTCGCTCGCGCTCGCCACCGGAAAGGCTGAAAATGTTTTTGGTAGCCAAAGCTGACGGAGCTCCTGCAAAACTTTGTAGGGACAGTTCGCGACCTGTCCGCGCGATGACGCTCGCTATGAAATTTATACTTGCACCCCAGCATCAGCCAAACAACAACATTATACTTGAATGATGGCAGCAGCATACCAGCCTTGGGAATAGTGGTTCTCTAATGAGAGTTGTTCCGGTTCCGCAGGCATGGCGACCGAAGGATAGCAAAAGGATAGCAGAGGAAAAGCTTCCAACTGGAGCCGTGGGTAAACAGAACCACGCCAGCTCAGACAAATCGCCTACATTTCAGGCAACTAAATTTCTTTTTCCCACGGATATACCTTTACTTTGCTTACACTTATCAAGAAAGACTGAGGGATAGGGCCCGACGACGTCTTAGCAACCATGTATAAAGCTTGGTGCTAACTCCCTCCTGGAGCAACTGCTGCCAGGGAAGATAAGAGCGATCCTGCCTCCCATAGGTGTCCTTCTTGATAAGCCTCGTAGAAGACTGAAGAGAAGAAAGACACCGAAATGACAAAATTACATCCGATACATAAACTGCTGCAAGAGCGTGTGCTAGTGCTGGATGGTGCTATGGGCACCATGATTCAGCGTTACCAGTTACAGGAAGCAGACTTCCGTGGCGAACGCTTTCAAGACCATGCCAGCGATCTGAAAGGCAACAACGACCTGCTTTCTATTACCCGCCCAGACGTTATCAAAGCCATACATGCAGAATATTTAGAGGCTGGTGCCGATATCATCGAAACCAATACCTTTAGCGGCACCAGCATCGCCATGGCCGATTACCACCTGGAACACATAGTATATGAGCTAAACTATGAGTCGGCAAGGTTAGCACGTGAGGCAGCAGATGAGATAGAAGCAAAAGTACCGGGTAAACCGCGTTTTGTGGCCGGTGCCATTGGCCCTACCAACCGTACCGCTTCGCTTTCCCCGGATGTAAACAACCCTGGTTACCGCGCCATCACTTTTGATCAACTAGTGGAGGCATACTGTGAGCAGGTGCGTGGCCTGGTGGATGGTGGCTCTAACCTGCTATTGGTAGAAACAGTATTTGATACGCTGAACTGTAAGGCTGCGCTTTTCGCAATAGACCAGTACGTGCAGGATGGTGGCAAAGCGCTGCCGATCATGGTGTCGGGTACGATCACAGATGCCAGCGGCCGTACCTTGTCTGGCCAGACAGTAGAAGCCTTCTGGAACTCCATCTCGCATGCACCTATACTTAGCATTGGCTTTAACTGTGCTTTAGGTGCGCGTCAGCTCAAGACGCACATTAAAGAACTATCCCGTATCTCCGACTGCTACATTAGTGCCTACCCAAATGCTGGTTTGCCAAACGCCTTTGGCGGCTACGACGAAACCGCGCAGCAAATGGGCGAGATTGTAGAGGAATATCTAAAGGAAGGGCTGGTGAACATACTGGGTGGTTGTTGTGGCACTACGCCCGTACACACCAAAGTAATCTCCGACTTAGTGCAGAAGTATAAACCGCACGTTCCCACCCCGGTAGCTCCTCTCCCTCGCTACAGCGGCCTCGAGCCCCTCACCATTTACCCTGAAAGCCTTTTTGTAAATGTTGGCGAACGCACCAATGTAACCGGCTCTAAGAAATTTGCCCGCCTTATTGTAGAAGAAAAGTTTGAGGAAGCCTTATCGGTGGCGCAGCAGCAGGTAGAAGGTGGTGCCCAGATTATCGATGTAAACATGGACGAAGGCATGCTTGACTCAGAGCAGGCCATGACCAACTTCCTGAACCTTATCGCTTCTGAACCCGACATTTCAAAGTTGCCAATCATGATCGACTCCTCTAAATGGAGTGTGATTGAGGCAGGTTTGAAGTGTGTGCAGGGCAAGAGCATCGTAAACTCCATCAGCTTAAAAGAAGGCGAAGAGAACTTTAAAAAGGTGGCTCGCAAGGTGCGCCAGTATGGTGCAGCCGTTGTTGTGATGGCATTTGATGAGCAGGGCCAGGCGGATACCTTTGAGCGTAGAATAGAAATCTGCGAAAAATCTTACCGCATTTTAGTGGATGAAGTTGGCTTCCCGCCACAGGATATCATCTTCGACCCTAACATATTGGCCATAGCCACAGGTATAGAAGAGCATAACAACTATGCGGTAGACTATATCGAAACGATAAAATGGATCAAGGCGAACCTGCCGCATGCGCTGGTAAGTGGTGGTGTAAGTAACCTTTCGTTTTCGTTCCGTGGCAATGATGTGGTGCGTGAGGCCATGCACACCGTGTTCTTATACTATGCCGTGCAGGCGGGTATGGATATGGGCATTGTGAACGCAGGTATGATGGGCGTGTACAGCGAGATTCCAACAGAGCTTCGCGACCTGATTGAAGACGTTATCTTTAACCGCCACCCAGATGCTACGGAAAAGCTGGTTACCTATGCCGAAACAATAAAAGGAAAGGGTAAGGGCGCCGCGCAGGCAGATAATAGCTGGCGTGAGGCACCAGTAGAAGAACGCCTGAAGCATGCCCTGGTAAAAGGTATTGTAGAGTTCATAGAAGAAGACACGGAGGAAGCCCGCCAGAAAGCCACTAAAACGCTTGAGGTAATAGAGGGGCCACTGATGGCCGGTATGACGGTGGTAGGTGACTTATTCGGTGCAGGTAAGATGTTTTTGCCGCAGGTGGTGAAGAGTGCCCGTGTAATGAAAAAGTCTGTGGCCTACCTGCTGCCGTTCATGGAGGCGGAGAAGCTGGCTTCAGACACATCCAAATCAACAGCAGGCACTATTTTGATGGCTACTGTGAAAGGTGATGTACATGATATCGGTAAGAACATTGTGGGCGTGGTGCTGGCCTGTAATAACTATGAGGTGATAGACCTTGGCGTGATGGTGTCGCTGGATAAGATCTTGGCTGAGGCCGAAGCACAGCAGGTAGATATCATTGGCCTGAGCGGTTTGATTACGCCTTCGCTGGATGAGATGGTATATGTGGCACAGGAGATGGAGCGCAGAGGCATGAAGATTCCGTTGCTGATTGGTGGCGCTACTACCTCGCGTGTGCATACAGCCGTGAAAATTGCGCCGCAGTATAGCGGGCCAGTTGTGCACGTGCACGATGCCTCACGAAGCGTAACGGTAGTGAGCAGCTTGTTAGGCAGCGACCGCGAAAACTATATTGCAGAGATAAAAGCAGAGTATGAAAAGCTGCGTGAAGACCACCTGAACAGAACCAAAGACCGCGCCTTTGCAAGTATAGGGGAAGCCCGTGCCAATAAGTATAAAGTAGACTGGGCAGCCACACGGCCAACCAAGCCAAGCTTCCTGGGCAACAAAGTATACACAAACTATCCGCTGTCGGAGATTGTGCCGTTCATCGACTGGACACCATTCTTCCATACCTGGGAGCTGAAGCGCCAATACCCGAAAATTCTGGATGATGCAGAACTGGGAACGGAGGCCCGCAAGCTGTTTGCTGATGCGCAGCAGATGCTGCAGGAGATTGTAGACAACCAGTTGCTGGAGGCGCGTGCCGTAGTTGGCTTTTACCCTGCCAATGTGGAGGCAGATGATACGATAGAAGTATACGCCGATGATTCACGTGAAAACGAGCTGACGGAGTTTCATACCTTGCGCCAGCAGGGCAAAAAAGGACAGGGTGTGCCGAACATGGCTTTCTCTGACTTTATCGCCCCAAAGGAAACAGGTGTGCAGGACTATATCGGTGGCTTTGTGGTGTCAGCTGGTTTCGGTATTGAGAAGATGCTGGAGCAGTATGAAGCTGAGCACGACGACTACCGCTCTATTATGGCAAAAGCTTTGGCAGATAGATTAGCCGAAGCCTTCGCTGAATTGATGCACTTAAAGGTTCGCCGAGAGCTGTGGGGCTACTCACCTGAAGAGCAGCTAAGCAACGAGGACCTGATCAAAGAGCAGTATAAAGGCATTCGTCCGGCACCAGGTTATCCAGGATGCCCTGACCATACCGAAAAGATTACGCTCTTTAACCTGCTGAACGCTGAAGAGCAAACCGGAATTATACTTACCGAGAACCTGGCCATGTACCCAGCATCTTCGGTGAGCGGTTTATACTTCTCGCACCCGGAGTCGAAGTACTTTGGCCTGGGCAAAATCGGCGAAGACCAGGTGGCAGACCTTGCCCAACGCAAAAATATGCCGCAGGAAGAACTGGAGCGCTGGCTCTCACCAAACCTGAACTACGAGCCAAAGCCGCTGGCGCAGCAAACAGCATAGCTTTAGACATTAGACGCTAGATTTTAGCTGTTAGACTTTTTACACAGTGTAAAGGTCTAACATTATTACCAAGCTAAACTGTCTAGCATCTAATGTCTAGTATCTACCATCTATAAAAGCACCTGAAAGCAATACATGAAAGTAACGGATCACTTTAAAAATGCGAATGGCAAAACGCTGTTTACGTTCGAAATACTGCCGCCGCTAAAAGGTGAGAACCTGCACACCCTTTACAGCCATATAGACCCGCTGATGGAGTTCAACCCGCCGTTTATCGACGTGACGTACCACCGGGAAGAGTATATTTATAAGCAGCGGGAAAACGGACTGCTGGAAAAAAGGTCTACACGCAAGCGACCGGGTACGGTCGGTATCTGCGCGGCGCTGCAAAGCCATTATAAGGTAGACACGGTGCCGCACCTGATCTGCGGCGGCTTCAACAAAGAAGAAACTGAGAACGCCCTGATCGACCTGCATTTCCTGGGAATAGATAACGTGCTGGTGCTGCGCGGTGATTGCGTGAAAAGCGAGGCGCGCTTTGTGCCGGAGCCGGGAGGGCATAATTATGCTTCAGAGCTGATTGAGCAGGTGGTGGGAATGAACAACGGTGTTTACCTGGATGACGAGCAGGCCAACACCAACGGCACAGACTTCTGCATCGGGGTGGCGGGCTACCCTGAGAAGCATTTTGAAGCACCGAATATGCGGATGGACCTGCGCTGGCTTAAACGCAAAGTAGAACTGGGCGCGGACTACATCGTAACGCAGATGTTCTTCGATAACCAGAAGTATTTCGACTTTGTAAAGCTTTGCCGCCAGGAAGGCATAGAGGTGCCGATCATCCCAGGCCTGAAGCCGCTCACCACTAAAACACAGCTATCACTGCTGCCGAGCCTGTTCCACATCGACCTCCCCTGTGAACTGGCTGAGGCGGTGGAAGCCTGTGCCGATAACAAAGCCGCCGCTGAGGTGGGCGTGGAGTGGGCGATAAAGCAGTCAAAAGAGCTGATGGAGTTTGGCGTGCCTTGCCTGCACTACTACTCCATGGGTAAATCCGGCTCTGTTAGAAAAGTGGCGGAAGCACTATTTTAGAATCTCACCTTAAACAACTAAACTACCTTGGGCCGGAGCTATGCTTCGGCCTTTGCTTTTTACGCTACAGCTGTGGGTAAACCGGCGATAAGCGGTACAGCACCGGCTTGCTTGGGCTGGCGTCCAGCTGTAAACTGGCAATCTGCAGGTTCAGCAGGTACAGGCCGTCAGCCACACGGTCAGGGGCGTACACCAGCTCCGTTATGGTAGCGCCGCAGCGGGTGCTGTGCGGGTACTGCCAGAAAGCATGGTGGCAAAGCAGCTCGCCTCCGTCAGACTCGCGGTCTACAGAGGGCAGGTCGAGCAGCAGGTGCTGAATGCTGTTTTGCGCCAGATACTGCCCGATGCGGTGATCCAGGTACGGCGGGTTCGTGCCGGAGTAGTGGCGGGTGAGTTTCTCCTCAGAGTTAGGCGAGGTGCGGAGTATAACAGCCTCAGGCTTTTGAGCCCCAATCTGCCGTTGCACATCCTCCAGCACCACCACCTCGTCTCCGTTTTCCTGCTTTTGCGGCGCCACGGTTATGAGTTGAGCCACGAACAGGAAGTGCTTCAGGCAGTTATGTATGGTGGCGTTGGCATCGGCGGAGATATGCCCGTAGCACTCTGTGTGGGTGCCGTTGCCGTGCGGCGTGATGTGCACGCGCTTATAGTTGGTGGAGCCGCCTTCTGCCACACTGCCCACAAAGTCCCCTACCCGGATGGTTTCATAGCTTACCGGCTCCGCCCAGAAACACTCTGGCTGCGGCAGCTCCTGGTGCAGCGGCATCGAAATATCCAGCGGCTCCAGCGGGTTAAATGTGTAGGTTTGGTTGTGGTAGGTAATAGAGGCTTCCATGGGGCAGTCTGTTTTTAGCAAGTATAAGTAATTCTGCCGGGATGGTTGCACATGGCTTGTGGCATTGCGGTTTTGCCGGTGTAGCTGGGCAAGGCTGACTTGCTGCTCTTTCAGGCCCTTGGCTCTCTTTGGCTGCTGTTCTTTTCCTCCGGAGTTTACTTGCAGGTGAGCAGTGTGCGCCTGCCGGGGTAGCAGCGGTATACGTAGCAAAAGTCGGAAGGTGAGGCTGCAGACAGAGCGTGCCGGTCAGTAGTTTAGCTTTGCAGCCATCTCAGGGCCTCTTCCTCCTTGGAGAAACTCCTGACAGCGAAGCTGAGGTTCTTCTTGGCTGCTGCACGGGCTATGACGGACTCCAGCGCGATCTGGTGAAACAGGTTAGAGGGCATAACACGTGCCAGCCTCCTGATGCTAGTCAACATGAGGGTTTCGTAGTACTGGTCGGCGAGCCAATTCTTTGTGGCTGGGCTAAGCGAGGCGAGGCCCTGTGAGTTGGAAAGCAGGTTCTCCAGCTTAGACTCCAGCAGGAACAGGTGCAGTTTTAGAGCCCCTTGCCGCAATTCCTCATCCGTGATTTTCTGCTTCCACAGCACCCGTGCAAAGCTCCGCTCACCATCAGCTTCAATTATATAGTGTTCGCTTTCGAATACTGGCTTTGGCCTGAATACTGAGTTTAAGACGGAGTCTGGCATACTGTATCGTAGAGTGCGGCACTCCGGGATGAGTACCCACAAATATACTATAAATACACAAGCCGGTACTTTAGCGTGGTATTATTTTATAGTTAAGCAAATGCTTACGACATAAAAAGCTCCAGAGTTATCTGGTCGGCAAGCAGCTTCCCTCTGTCGGTGAGGTACAGGACGTCATGCTGTACGCTGGCCAAGCCCATGTGCTGCAGCTCCTGCAAGTACGCCGCGTGCCGGGCTGCCAGGTCGTAGTGGTAGTCCTGCCTCAGCTTGCCCAGGTCGCAGCCCCAAATGGTGCGGAGCGTAGTAAGCAGGTAGTCGTTTGCCTGGTCGGCAAGGGTGAGTTCCTCCAGCTCAAAAGGCACTGCACCCTGCTGCAGCGCATCGATGTACTTTTTGTTATGCGACACATTGTACTGCCGGGTGGGGCCGTTAAAGGAGTGGGCGCTGGGGCCTATGCCTAGGTAATGCACGCCGCGCCAGTAGTTGCTGTTGTGCCGCGACTCGTGGCCCGGTTTGCTGAAGTTGGAGATCTCGTACTGCACATAGGCCTGCTGCTGCATTTGCTCCAGCAGCATCTCAAACTGCTGGGCCGTAAACTCGTCCTCGGCAGGCTTAAACTTCCCCTTCTTGCTCCAGCGGCCCAGCGCCGTGTCGGGCTCTATGGTGAGGGCGTAGCAGGAAACGTGCTGTACGCCCAGCGAAAAGAGGGTGTCCAGGTCCTGTTGCCACACGGTGTGGTCCGGGGCCGGAACACCGTAGATCAGGTCTACCGTAATGTTGCTAAAGCCGGCTGCCTGGGCGTCTTTCACGCAGTTTATACTTTCAGAGGCGGTGTGGGCGCGGTTCATCAGCTGTAGGTGCGGCTCATGAAACGACTGCAGCCCGATGCTCAGGCGGTTGATGCCTGCGGCCTGCAGCTCCTGCAGTTTCTCAGGGCGTAGGTCGTCGGGGTTGGCTTCCAGCGTAATTTCGGCATCATCAGAAACTATAAACAGCCGCTTGATTGTTGCCAGCAGTAGCTGTAGTTCCTGCCGGGTCAGCAGCGAAGGGGTGCCGCCGCCAAAGTAGATGGTGCCTACCTCCTGCCCTTGCAGGTACCCCTGCCGAAGCTCCAGTTCGCGCACCATGGCCTGCACCAGGTCGGTTTTAAGGGCCATGGAGGTGCTGAAATGGAAGTCGCAGTAATGGCAAGCTTTCTTGCAAAACGGGATGTGGAGGTATATTCCGGCCAAAATTTAGTTGCTGGTGGTTAATTGTTAAATTGATGGGTGGTTAGATGGCAGCAGAGACAACCGGTGAGGAAAGCCACTGCAAAGTGACAACCTGCCAGAATCTCCTTTACCTTTGCCGCAAAAGCGGCCTTAGACGTTTGCTGATGCACGCACTGGTCTCGCCATTCCGTACCTTAACAATTTAGCCACCTAACAGTTCACCGCACAAATGTACAAAATAGCCGCCTTCTTGTTTAGCCTGGTGCTGTGGTTGCCGCAGGCGCGTGCGCAGGTAGCAGAGCAAAAAGCGGCCCCTGTGAAGGTAGAGCAGGCAAAGCAGCCTGAAAAGCAGGTTGAGAAGCCGGAAAAGGGACAGGCGAAAGTGCAGCTCTCTGTAAAAGCCCTGGGCGTTGACGGGGCACAGACGCTGAAACGCTACAACTTCCGGCAGGCCCTCCCCGACTCTGCGGAGGCCCTGAAAGAGTTGCGGGCCCTGGTGTACCGGCTGCAGCAGGACGCCTACCTGCTGGCTTCTGCCGACAGTATGTACTTCTCAGGCGACACGCTCCACGTGAAACTTCATGTGGGCCAGCCTTTTGAGTGGGCGCAGCTGCGCAACGGCAACTTGAGCGAAGGCCTGCTGGTGGAGTCTGGGTTCAGGGAGAAGTTTTACCACAGCACCCCCTTCCGGCCTGCAGACTATGTAAAGCTGCAACAGCGTGTTCTCGATTATGCCGAGCGCAACGGCTACCCCTTCGCCACCGTCTGGCTCGACTCTGTAAGTATAAAAGGCAATAAGGTGGAGGCAGCACTGATGGTGGAGAAAGCCTTTGTGGTGACCTATGATACGCTGGAGATCGTGGGCAAAACCAAAACGCAGCCAAAGTTCCTGATGCGCTACCTGCAGTTACTGCCAGGCCAGCTGTACAACCAGGACCAGGTGGACGCCTCCCAGCGCATGCTCACGCAGCTGCCCTACATAAAGGTGACGCGTTCGCCGCAGGTACGCTTCCTCAGCGACAAAGCCAAGGTGTACTATTACCTCGAAGACCGGCAGGCGAACCAGATTGACGGTGTGGTGGGGTTCCTGCCTGACCCAAACCGCGCCGATAAACTCCTGGTAACCGGCGAAGCCAACCTGAACATCCGGAATATAGGTGGCAGCGGGAAGCAGCTGGGGCTGCAGTGGCGCCGGGTAAGTGCAGGCTCTGTTGTACTTAACGGCGAGTACCTGCACCCCAACCTGTTCGGGAGCCCCTTTGAGGCCGGGCTAAAGTTCAACCTGCTAAAGCAGGACTCAACCTTTATTACCGTGCAGCCGCGGCTACAGATCGGTTACTATACCTTGCGCTACGGCAAGTTCAGCGTGTTTACGGAGTGGCGCAACTCCCGCATACTTTCCGAGGTAAGCCCGCAGCGCCTGCAGCAGCTCGACCTGGCCGATGCCCAGACCACCACCTATGGCCTCAACTACCTCTGGAATAACCTCGATGACTTTTACTACCCAAGGCGTGGGCGCTTGGTGGAGCTGCAGTTCTCGGCGGGTACCAAAAAGCTCCTGCGCAACGCAGACCTGGAGAAGAGTTTCTATGATACGCTGGAGGTGAAAAGCTCGCAGCTGAGCCTGGCGCTGCGGCTGGAGAACTTTCTGCGGTTGGGTAAAAACAGTGCTCTGCTCACGAGGCTGCGCGGGGAGGCCCTCTTCAGCGACCGCATCTTTCTGAACGACATGTACAGGCTGGGTGGTCTTTCCTCGCTCCGCGGCTTCGACGACTACTTCTTCTATGCCTCCTCCTATGGCGTGGGCACGTTGGAGTACCGCCTCTTTACTGCCTCCGACTCCTATGTGCTGCTGTTCTACGACCAGGGCTACTACCGCAGCGACCTGCAGGCCGCAAAGCTAAGCGACTACCCTTTTGGTCTGGGTGCTGGCATCAGCTTCAGTACGGGTGCCGGTATTTTCCAGCTGGTGTACTCCCTGGGTCAGTCGGAGCAGCAGCCGCTTTCGTTTAAGCATTCCAAGATTCATTTTGGTATAACAAGTAAGTTTTAGCGAATTCCAACTTTTTTGACCTTTTTTAGTACATACACTTGCATGGTAAACATCTTTAGTCTACTTTTGTATCATAATAACAGTGCGGGGTGGAGCAGTTGGTAGCTCGTTGGGCTCATAACCCAAAGGTCGCAAGTTCGAGTCTTGTCCCCGCTACCTCAGAAAAGAGCCTGATTCAGAAATGAGTCAGGCTCTTTTACTTTTCAGCCGTGCCTTTCAAAGGTGCCTCAGTACTCGCCAAAGCCTCCTGCCTCTCCCCTGGCAGTCATACCATAGAGCTACATCCCTACGAGTACTTTATATTAGTTGTAATATATATTGGAAAACTTATGTACTTTTGCGGCTGAAGCTGTAAAGTCTCTTTGTTAGCTCTCAATCCCTTTGAAAACAATACTTAATATATTTTACATGATAACCAAGAAAGTTACAGCCCTGGCACTTTGTTGCCTTGCCTTGTTCGCTAGCTGCAGCAAGGACAACGAAGACACGCAGAAGCTCGAATCAGAACTAGCCGCTGAGAAAAGCAAAACAGTTGTCGACATTAAAAAAGAAGGCGAGCAGCTGATTATTGTTTACAGCAACGGCACCACAGCCTCTGTTCCCTATACAGAAGCTATCAAAGGCAGCATCGGCGGGCAGAACGGCCAGGACGGTGTGGGCATCGAAAGTATTACTTATAACCCTGAAACTGCTGTTCTGGCAATCACGCTTACAAACGGGGAGGTGACAGAGTTTAAAATATCGGGCGCTGGTGCTGACTGGACTGCTGTTTTGGTAGGAGACTCTAATGGTAGCCTGTTCATTTCAGAGGTCCTGTTAGGTTCTGTGCCAGTCATAAGGGCAGAATACAACGACAGCTACCAGTTGACCTACCTCGAGAGTAACCAAGCTGTTGACATGCAGACGCGTAAAGCATTTGACCTGACCAAAAGCTATGCTAACGGTACTTTAGATAAGTATGTACAGAGAGAGTACGCGCTCAGTGGCAAGGTGAACTATACTTCAGAGAGCGCTGGAGGCGAATATGTTTCAACAGTATCCTTCCTGCAGTATAGAGATAGTTTTATTGAATCAAACGGCGATGGGAGCTATTCTTATTATTATTACGAAGGGAGCACCCACAACGGGAACGGCCAGGTAGTTTACAACTACAGGAAGTACGGGAAGTGTATACTAGTGCCGGCAGGAGAGCCAGAGTATAGTAGATACGAAATCTCCAGAAAGAAAAGCGATACTGAGTTTGAACTCTACAATAATTTTAGAAGCACCAGCGAATACTCTCTTTTTACTATCAGTGAAATCATAACTATTAATAGCAACACCTCGGCTGGTTCTGTGGTCTCTACCAAAGTGGTAGATGTAGATACCGACGCGCAAGGCCGTGTGACGAAAGCATATGAGGCTAGCAGTGAGGGAGGTGTGGCTACTAAGTACAGCAGCTATGAGTACAACGCGGCAGGCTTAGTGAAGACTACTAAAACCTATTCTAAAAATGCACAAGGTGCCTGGGTGGCGACTGGAGCATTTGAAACGTACAACTACAATGCTAGCAACCGTCTTATTTCAACTGTTAGGACTTTAGCAGACGGGACAACCCGTGAGGTTCAGAAAGCCTCTTATGATAAGAACGGTAACCCAACTGAAATATGGGCATGGCAGCCCGCCGTTCGGGACTACCGCTGGGAGACAAATCCTGAAACAGGAGAGCGTGGGTACATGGTGACGATTCGTGAGGCTGGACTGTACAAAGTGGCTATGATTGAGTACAACTACACTTTTAAGAATTTCCTCGGTAATACCATAACAGCACTGGTGCCGGAACTGGAAGGGTATAAAATCGTGAATGCTATCAAGCGAGTTACTACACCAAATTCTTATTCTTTTGCTAATATAGAATACAAAGAGTTTAACGAATTTGGCTATCCGCAACGCATGCAGATGGATGCTGCCGATGCTGAAGGTGGAGATTATGGAGCTAACTTTGAGGTTTTGCTAAACTATAAAGTGAAGAGCAAATAATATTATTAAATGCCCTCTGCCACGGCAGGGGGCATTTTTCTGTTATGAGGTGTGCGGCTCTTTTCCTGTTTCTTCTGTTTTGCTCACATTGGCTTTTTGCCCAAGTGCAGGGCACTGTGTTTGATGCTGAAACAAGGTATCCTCTTCCGGATGTACTGATTAGCACAGCTACTGCTAAAGCCGCCAGTGATGGTGAGGGGCGTTTCTCCCTGCCTGCCGATGCGCTTGCCGTAGGAGCTGTGCTGATAAGCTTTAACCACCCCCGCTATCAGGACACCAGTGTGCTGGTTCACCAGCCTACGGTGTTAAGGCTGTACCTGAGCCCCGGAGCAGTAAGTTTGTCAGAAGTAGAGGTTGTAGCCGTAGAGGGGGTTGGTACTGAGGTCTCTAAGCTTGATAGGAAGGAGCTGGAGAGTATAAGCAAACCGCTTGGGGAGGCTGATCTGATCAGGGCACTGCAGTATAAGCCTGGTGTGCTGCAAACTGGAGAAACCCAAACCGGCCTTTTTGTTCGGGGTGGCGCTAACTCACAGACGGCTATTCTGCTGCAGGGCGTGCCAGTTTTTAACTCCGCACATTTATTAGGTATCAACAGTTCGCTTGACCCTGATGCTTACGAGTCGGTTTCGCTGACCACGGGAGGCTTTCGGGCAAATATGGGCGGCTGGCTATCGGCCTATCTGCAGGCGGAGCCACGCGCTGTGGATATATCCGATCAGCAGCTTAAAGTAGGGGTTGGGGTGTTGAGTTCAGAAATAGGCTATCAGCAGCACCTGGCGCGCTACAAAACCAGTATATACGCCAAAGCAAAGTCTTCTTACTACCAGCTCCTGGCGAAGGCTTACAAACAACTGCACCAGGATAAGGGGGAGGAGACCCCGCTGCCGGATTATGCTTTCGCTGACCTCAACCTGCAGGCATATACCTCGCTGCCGAAGGGAAGCCTTTCTGTGGCAGTCTTTAGAAGCCAAGACAGGTACGATGGAACCACAGACCGGCTCTCGCTTGCTGCAACTTGGGGTAATCAACTCGTATCAGCCCGTTGGAAACACAGGCTAGGCCCCGCTTGGCTGGAGCTTGTGCAAGGGTACAGCCGCTATGCCTTTGCCATGGAGCATCAGCGGCAGGAAACTGACGTTGTAGACCAAGCCACCACAGGTTACTTTTCTAACATTTTGTTTGGCCTGCCTCTCGGGAGTAGGGGCTTTTTCGAGGCAGGAGCCTTTCTGCAGCACACGCAGGCGGATATGTCCACCGTTCAAAAAGACAGGCAAGGCAGACTGTTGCAGAAAACCGGCCTTACAGAGAAGTCAACGGTGAGTGGAGCGTTTTCGCAGGCCCAGCTTACGTTTGGCAAACTTACCTATGTGGCTGGTGCGCGCTTGCATACAGACTTAAAGAAGCCCTACCTGGCCCCCCGCCTGAAGGTCGAGCTTACGAACAGCGGCTGGGCCTCCAGTCTCTACTACGATCGCACCTATCAGTTTCACCACCAGGTGAACGTGCTTGGTGTCAACATGCCCTTTGATTTTCTCAGGCTGGCCCCGGGCAAGCTTCCTGTGCAACGATCGGATCAGGTTGGGGTGGCGGTGAATAGGCTTTTTAACGGGGCCAAGGTTACTGCAGGCGCTTATCACCGCTGGCTCGATGGACAACTCTACTATGCCAATGCCTCGACTCTGCTCACAGACTTTGAACAAGATTTCGAGTCCCATACTGGCCGGGCCTATGGTATAGAGTTGGAGGTGCAGGCAAGCTGGAGCAAATTTTCGTTTGCGGGAGGCTATACGCTTGCTTACAGCAAGCTGGCACAGGTCAATGAGTTTGGGGAGCGGCTGTGGGTGTACCCAGTGCAGGATGTGCGGCATCAGGTTAACGCCACATGGCAGTACAGCTTTAACAAAAACTGGCAATTAGCCGGCCAGTGGTTCCTGCAGACGGGGAGCCCCTATACCTTTCCTGTAAGCATCGTTCCGGTACAGGGAATGACACCGAGAGCAACACAACGGATCGTTCCTGGCTTTGAGCGCTTTAATAACATCCGTACCCCTGTCCGGCACCGGCTTGATGTAGGCGTAACCTATAAAAAGAAACACAAGAAGAGCCTTTCCGAATGGAATGTAGGCGTTTACAACCTATACAACCGTGCCAACCCGTACTTCCTGTACTTTGGGGTGAGCCGCCAGGAAGACGGCACTGGTAAGATTGTAGCCAAACAGCGTTCATTCCTTCCTCTTACCCCTACCCTACGCTACACATGCACCTTCGACTTATAACTTATCTCCTCCTGCTTACACTTTCAGCGGTTTCCTCCTGCGCATTGAGAGACGAGGCTGATCTAATGATGCCTTCCAGCCCAGACAAGCTTTTTGTAGAAGGCTACCTGTCGCCAGGAGTCCCCATACAGCTCAGCCTGATACGCAGCAGCAGTCTGCGAGAGAGCCTGTCGGTCCAGCTCGTGTGGAATGCAAAGGCCGAGCTTGTGCTTGCTGATACGGCTGTTGTGTTGCAGAACATCCTTTACAGAGGTAAAGAGAGCATCAGGTTAATAAACTACGTCAATACCTACCGCTTGCCTACGGAGTTATCGGGAGACTCCCTGCGCCTGCGGATCGTTACGGAGGGCGGAGGTGACACTCTTTACGCTGCAACCCCTTTAGTGGAGCAGGTGCGAATAGATGGCTGGGAGCTTAAAGAGAAGATGATCTCTGTTAGCTGCCCGAACAGCGCAAAAGAGGATGGCCGCTACTATGGGGTGTATCTGGAGTATGAGCTGGAGGGAGAGGTAAAGCGTAAGTCAGAATACTATGACTACTCTTCTGTGCAGGACAAGCAACTGACATTTCAGTTAGACGTGCCTTCCGGGAAACGAGCCTATCGACTCATTCTGTACCGGATCACGGCTGCCAACTATAGCTTTCAGCGTACGCTGCAGCAGGCCTCACGTGCCAGTGTGGATCCGTTTGAGCCGCCCGTGGCGCTGCCAACAAACGTGCAGGGTGGGCAGGGCATCTTTACCTATATCACAGCAGACACGCTGTACATAAAATGAGCCTTGCCCGGGGTGGCAGCGCGCGGTTTTCCAACCTGCGTTAGGTCACCGTGCTTTTCAGTTTAGAAGAAGGCCTGCAGCCCCGGTTGCAGGCCTTCTTTCTTTATCAGGCTGTTTGGTGCAATTTGCAGATAACTAGTTCGTTAAGTATTTGAGTGTTATAAATATTAAAGTTGCCATGTAACCTTTTTAAGGTTTCGGCAATAGAGGTATAGGTGGTCATACGGGGCTGCATCCGCTAGTCTGGCAGCAATGTGCGTAATGCCTCCTTGTCCTGGCTCTTCTGGATGGCTGCTGTGGCCGGTACGAAGCTAATAGCTTGTGTATCTTAATATATATCGGTTTCGTAATACAAAAACCTTAGCCTATAGTTCACCCTTAACTCCGACTTAATGCGTCTCCCTATACACAAGCGCTTTTATCCTGTATTTGCGCTCCTGTACCTGCTACTGGTATCGGCCATCCCCCTGCAGGCGAAGGACTGCGAGGCCCCTGCCATTACTACCGATAAAACCTCCATTTGTAGTGGCGAAACGACCACGCTGATCCTGGACCCCACCCCTTCCTATAGCATCCAATCCTACGCGTGGTTTCGGGATGACAATGCAGACGGTGTTTTTGAGCCTGTGACTGGCGGCACCAACAGCTCCCTTACGGTAAGTACAGCAGGTATGTATTACGTTGTCGTGGAGAGCGCTGAGTGCGACAACAGCCCGCTGACCTCCAACCAGGTACAGGTAAACGTAACGGAAAAGCCTTCCACGCCAATCATATCCCTTGATCCTCCTTCTGGCGCAATTTGTGGCGGCGACGCAGTGGCGTTCCGCGTGGATTTCCCGGAGGAGGGCGTTGAGTACGTCTGGCGGGTAGACGGGGCAGACCCAAAGTCTGGCACGGAGGTGAGCTATACCTTTGAGGCCTTTGGAACGGGCACCAGGGACTTTACTGTGTCAGTTGAGGCCATACGCCAGCCAGGTGCCTGCCGTACGCTGGAGGAGGTAGAGATCACAGTGAAAGAAACCCCGGAGATAGACTTTGGGGAAGTGAATGAGTTTACCGTCTGCCTGCCAGACTCTGTAGAACCGGCCGATACCGTTGTGGTGGCGCAGCTGGTCAACAACATTCAGGAGCCGTACCTGTCCAGTATTGCCGCTTATTATATTGACTGGGGCGACGGGAACGGAGAAGTGCGCTATAGCGGCCAGGCCGGGCTCTTCCCGGAAAAAGGCCCTGCCTACGAAGACTACGGTGAATACCCGATCACGATCCGGGTGGAGGCAACCAATGGGTGCGAGGCCACTTTTTCGCAGCCCTTCTACTACGGCAAAGATCCCAAAGCAAATTTCACGACAGGCAAGGAAGCCGTGGGTACCCCGCAAAGCTGCACCCCTGTCATATGGTCCTTCGGAGACAGTACCACCGTTGGCGATAGCCTGGCCAAAGATTTGACCTACAAGTGGGAGATCAAAGACCAGATGAACATCGGCGGGTGGGAGGTAAAACTGGGGGAGAGCCTGACGGAGGATACCCTGCGGGTGCAGTTCAATAACTCGGGTGTGTTTGAAGTGCAGCTGATTGTTACAAATGCCTGCGACTCCGATACTACTTCACAGAGCATTGTGGTGGGCTATCCGCAGGTGCAGCTCACAGGAGACATCGTTGCCTGCGGCGATACCACCGTCAAGTATGACCAGACCCTGGTGTTCTTCGACGCCAACTTTGGCAACACCGTTACCTACGAGTGGTTTGTGAACGGCAGGCTTGCCTCCAACGAGCAGTTCCCCTCACTGGACTTCCCGAGGCCCGGCACCTACAATGTGGAGGCCCGGATAACGAACGAGTGCGGCTCCAGTGACGACCTGGGGCAAAAAGCGCCGCCGCAGGTCGTTACCATACTTCCGGTGCCAGGCGCTCCGCTTATCAACGACATCACGACCTGCTCCGGCGACAGTGCCTTACTGGCCCCGTCAGGGCCAGGTGCCAGCTATAACTTCTACGATGCGGGAGGTAACCTGGTGTTTACGGGGCCGGAGTACAAAACGCCTCCGCTCACAGGCCCAACTACCTTTCAGGTAGAAACCATTGACCAGAACAACTGCCCCAGCGACCGTGTAACGGTTAACGTAAACGTGGTGCCCCCTATCGACAACAACACCATTGAGGGCACCCAGAGTATATGCGTGGGGGATGCGCCTGACCCGCTAACAGGCCGCCAGCCCAACGGCGGCCTCAGCAGCAGCTATGTGTATACGTGGCAGATCAGCACCACCGGTCCCTCCTCCGGCTTTTCCAGGGCCACCGGCACGAGCAACAGCCAAGGCTATACACCGCAGTCTTTGGGGCAAACCTCCTGGTTCCGGCGCGTGGTAAACTCTGGCAGCTGTACCGCCGATACGAGCGCGGCTGTGAAGGTGACGGTAGTGCCCCGGATTGAGAACAACACAATAAGCGAAGACCAGGAGATTTGTGCCAACGAGAAACCGGCTATCCTGGTGGGGGAGCGTCCGACGGGTGGCGACGGTACTTTCCTCAACATCATTTGGGAGGTAAGCACCGAAGGCCCGGACCAAGGCTTTGTACCGGCTCCGGGCGCCAACGCAGGTGAAAACTACGATCCAGGCGTGTTGGCGCAAGACAGCTGGTTCCGTCGGGTGGTGGAGTCGGGAGGATGCCGTGTCGCATCTGATCCGGTCATGATTACGGTATATGACGAGCTGGAGAACAACACCGTCAGCATAGAGGAGGACGAAATCTGTACCGGCACCGCTCCCGGTGTGATAAACGGCACAGAGCCGACAGGTGGCAGCGGAAGCTACACATACCTGTGGGAGAGCAGTACGGCCGGCCCTAACGCTGGCTTTACGGCGGCGGCAGGCACTAACAACGGCCAGAGTTACTCCCCGGGCAGATTGGCCCGCACAACCTGGTTTCGGCGCGTGGTGAGCTCTGCGGCATGTAGTGCCGATACCAGTGCAGTTCTGTCCATTACGGTTAACCCCGGCGTGCGCAACAATACGATCACGGCCACGCAGACAGAAGTCTGCACAGGGCAGGTGCCGGAGCCGATAACCGGCAGCATGCCAACGGACGGCGCCGGCGGTTATACTTATCTGTGGGAAAGCAGCACCATCGGCCCGAACAGCGGCTTTGTACAGGCAGCGGGCACAAACGATGCGCAGGACTACACGGCAACGCCGCTAAACCGCGACACCTGGTTCCGAAGAGTGGTCTTCTCCGGCGGCTGCTCAGACACATCCGAAGTGGTCGGCATTACGGTGCTGCCTATCCCGGCCACGCCAACGGTGGTGGCCAGCAACGCCACTGCTTGCGTTAACGGCTCGGCTACCCTGACGGTGGCCAACCCGGACGGGCTGGAATACCGGTGGTACACTTCGTCCACAGGCGGTTCACCCGTGTTTATCGGCTCAGAGTTTACCCTGGATAACGTCACCCAGTCTGCCACCTACTATGTAGAGGCCGTTAATGACCAGGAGTGCGCCAGTGTGTCGCGTGCGCCGGCAACCGTGACCGTGGTGGCAGTGGAGGCCAGTGCCGGGGAGAACGTAACAGTGATACAGGGGCAGACAGTGGAGCTGCGCGGCTCCGGCGGTGCCACCTACCTGTGGGAGCCGGCCACTTACCTTAACAACCCCAATATCCCGAATCCTATTGCCAGGCCGGATAAGACCATTACCTATACCGTGACTGTGACTTCGGAAGAAGGCTGCGTGGACACCGCCAGCGTAACGGTGGAGGTGATCCCGGCGCTGCAGATACCCAATGCCTTTACACCCAACGGTGATAACGTGAATGAGGTGTGGGAGATAGAGAACTACGCGAACTACCCTGATATGCGGGTGGAGGTGTTTAACCGCTGGGGCAACAAGGTCTTCAGCTCTAAAGGATACGGCGTGCCTTGGGACGGCACCTATAACGGGGAGGAGCTGCCAGTGGCAACGTACTACTACCTTATCTACCTCCGCAGCATTAACGATGAGCCGATTTCCGGAAACGTGACCATTATCCGATAAGACATGAACAAGCCGCTTATACTTATACTTTCCCTGTTCTTTGCTGTGGCGCAGCTGGCTGTGGGGCAGCAACGCCCGCAGTACAGCCAGTACATGCTCAACAACTACCTGCTCAACCCGGCTATCTCAGGCATTGAGGATTATGCTGATGTCCGGCTGAGCCACCGGCGGCAGTGGGTCGGGCTGGAGGGGGCCCCTAGCACGTACTACGTGTCGGTGCACACGCCGCTGAACAAGGGTGCTTCGGGCAACAAGTATCACCGGGCGCTGGCGCACCATGGTGTGGGCGCGACACTTCACACCGACAAGACGGGGCCTCTGCGCCGCACAGGCCTCAGCGTGTCCTACGCCTACCACCTGCCCCTCACCACAAGTATAAACGTTTCGGCGGGCGTGGCTACCGGCCTTATCCGCAACTCGATCAACGCAAGCGAGCTGGACTTTTCGAACGACAACGACCCCCTGGCCGGAGGGGGCGACATAAACAACACCATGCTGGACCTAAACCTGGGCCTGTGGCTGTACTCCCGTAACTTCTCGGTGGGCGTGTCCGGGGCGCAGCTGCTGAAAAACGCGGGCAGTTTCGGCGACGGTGTGGTGAGTAGCGACGAGGCGACCCTGGAGCTGCAGCGCCACTACTTTATCACCGCCAGTTACCGCCTGGAGCCAACAGAAAGCCTTGATGTGATACCGTCGGTGATGCTGAAACTTGCCGACCCGAGCCCCGCCTCTATCGATGCCAGCTTGCGGGTGATGTATGACGAGCGCTTTTGGGTAGGAGGCTCCTACCGGCACAACGACGCGTTGGTGGCCATGGTCGGCGTATACATCAGCCCCCTGCTAGATCTCTCCTACTCCTACGACTTCACTACCTCTGACCTCAACAACGTGAGCGCAGGCACCCACGAAGTGGTGCTTGGCTTCAAGCTCCTAAACAACAGGCGCATCATCTGCCCGCAATGGGTGTGGTAGGCACAGAATAACCCCTTTTGGGATAAACTGCAAATCCCCCTGGCTGCTGTAGAGACAGTAGCCAGGGGGATTTGTTATTTTTCGGGTAAGTGCAAAATCGCAGGCCTCGGAAGCTGGGTGCAGGCTGTGTTATTTTGTTGCCGTTCCGAAGGCCTGGCGCATAAATACGGAGCAGCCTCTCTTGCCCGGCTGATTTTGCCTGATATAAATAAAGTAGTTTAGAGCATCTATATCTGATAATCTATATTTTTATATATTGATAGCAGGTGAAAAAATTTAAACATTTAGGTAAAGTATACAGGGTACTTAAAATTGTGAAAATTTAGGTGTAATATAGTAGATAATGGCAGGGTGCTGTTTTAATAATTTTTCTATGTAATTTTTAAAGTCTATTATTGCACCTGAAAAACTGACTCAATGAGTTAAATCCGGCGGAAGTGGTTGATTTAGTACAATGTAGTGTGCCAGAAGGATGCTCAATGTTTCACTTAAAAGAAATAATTTATACGGAAGTTTTTACTATTGACTGAATGAGAAGCTGGTTAGAAAAAGTCATACTATTGCTAGTATGCTTTTGTATGATGTCTGTTGTGGCCTCTGCTCAACAGGCACCTGCCTTGGGTGCCGTGTATGAGTTTGGAGCTGTGGCATCGTCTAAAATCACCAACACAGGCAATACCGTTGTGCATGCCAGTATAGGTGTCGCCAACGGAGCAATACAGGGTTTCCCGCCAGGGGAGTACCGCCGCGGGTATTACCAGGGCGGTCAGTTGGCGAAGCAAGCCATTGCAGATGCCCGTGTAGCGTATGATTTCATGGCTGGCCAGGCTAACACAGGTACGATTGCTTCCAATAACCTCACTGGCAGCACCATCACGCCCGGGGTATACACCATCAACGGCGACGCAAGCCTGAACGGAAAGCTTACGCTGAACGGCCTTAGCCAGAGAAACCCTGTCTTTATCATCAAGGTAACAGGAAACCTCACCCTGACCAAAGGAGAGTACGAGTTGCTAAACAACGCGGCCGGCATTAACCTGTTTTGGGTGGTAGAGGGGAATGTGCAGGTGGCGCAGGGCGCAGCGGCCCTGGGAAACGTTTTCGCCAGGGGCAACATTGTCATGCAGGACGGGGCGCAGCTGCAGGGCCGCCTTATCGCCCGAGAGGGAGAGATTCAGCTATCAAACAACGTGCTGAACCATCCCGCCGACCTGGAGATCATCCTTTCCAAGACACCAGGCAGCAAAGGCCCTGATACCTATGCCTTCGGCGAAACCATTTCCTACACCATTAAAGTGCGCAACAACGGCCCTACCAACGAAGAAGGGGTTGTCGTAACAGGGATACAGTTCTCTGGAGAGATGCAGAGCTATACTTCCTCCAGGCCCGGCACCAGCTTCAGCGGCTCTGCCTGGGCTGTTGGCTCTCTGGCTTACCAGGAGGAGGTGGCGCTCACCATCGTGGCAAGGGTAAACCAGGCGGGCGCAGGCTACCTGCGGGGCCTGGTGTACGGCATTGGTATTGATGAGGTAAGGCAGAACAACACCGGCGATCTTAGCTTCTGCGTGCTGCTGTCAGAGACCGGTGTGATCAACGGCCCGGCGGAGGTATGCTTGGGCGATAGCTTTGAGTACAGCATTGCTGACGTGGACGGAGCCACCCGCTATACCTGGAGTGTGCCGTCCGGATGGAGCTTTGTGCCGCTCGGCCCCGCTACCAGATCAACCACCATACGCGTAACGGTTGGGGGTTCAAATCCTAACCCGGAAAGGTCAGGCTTTATTAAAGTAACGGCCAGTAATACCTGCGGCGAAGGGCCGGCCAGAGCCTTGGGTGTCACCATGCAGGCCGATGTGCCGCCGCAGCCGGGGCCTATTACAGGGCCGGACGCTATCTGCCGTGGCACTGCAAGCGCCACCTACAGCATCGTACCAGTGGCCAACGCCAGCTCCTATAGCTGGGCAGTTCCGGAAGGATGGGCGATCGAAACTGGGCAAGGCACAACAGAAATCTCCGTGATCCCGGGCGCCACTGGCGGTACAGTGTCTGTCATGGCTATTAATGCCTGCGGAAGCAGCGTTCCGCAAACACTGCAAGTACGCGTAGACGATGCCACCCCGGAAATGCCCACCGAAATCATCGGCACCCCGCAGGGCTGCGTGGGTACCGTGATGCCGTTTGAGGTGGCAGAGGAGCCAACCGCAAAAACCTATAACTGGGAAGTAACGGGAGACGGCTGGTCTATTGTGTCTGGCAACGGCACCAGAAAAGTAATGGTGCGGATCGGAAGTGCGGCCGGTGACATCACTGTAAGGCTGGAGAACGGCTGCGGTGTCAGTGAGCCTGTTGCCAAGCACGTGGAACCGGTTTCGTCGCCAAGCCCTGCACCCGGCCAGATAACAGGTGAAGCTTACACCTGCTCTAACCAGACTGGCCTGGAGTACTTTGTTGAACCTGTGCCTACCGCCACTTATTACTATTGGACCGTGCCGGAAGGATGGGATATCGTAGAAGGGCAGGGAACAGTTAAAATCGTAGTAGATGCTAGTGCAGAGGGTGGCGACATCACCGTAGTGGCCATCAACGACTGCGGAACAAGCGATAAGAGCTCTTTAAGAATAATTGCTGCGGAAGGCGTGCCTGTAGCCCCGGGGCCGATCACAGGAAAAATGTATGGCTGCGCAAACAGTAACGCGACCTACAGCATTGCGGAAGAAACAGATGCGGCCTCTTACGTGTGGAGCGTTCCTGCTGACTGGACCATCATCTCCGGCCAGGGCACTACCTCGATTGAGGTGACAACAGGCGCCATGAGCGGCAAGGTTACAGTGGCGGTAGTTAACGGCTGCGGCACAGGTGCTGTGAGTGCCTTGGACGTGCAGCCACAAATAACTCCTCCTGCCCCACCAACCAGCATTGTTGGCCCAAGTGAGGTTTGCCAGGATGGCGTTAATTATGAATACCGGGTTAACCCCGTAGCCAGCGAAAGCGGCTATACCTGGACTGTTCCGGCTGACTGGGTAATAACCTCCGGCCAGGGCACTTCCCGCATCACGGTAACAGCCGGTGCGATGGAGGGAGCAGTAACTGTAGCCGCCCTGAACGACTGCGGTGAGGGCGGTGCGGCAAGCATGCCTGTAACGGTAGTACCATCGCCGCCAGATCAGCCGGGCGCAATCACTGGCCCGCCTTCTGCATGTGTCAATCAGCGAAACGTAACGTACTCTATTGAGCCGGTAGCCGGTGCCTCTTCCTACCTCTGGTCGGTGGGCGACAAAGACTGGCAGATTGTATCCGGTCAGGGTTCCACCAGCATCGTGGTGAACGCCGGAACTGAACCAACTACGATTAGCGTACGAGCGGTAAATGCCTGCGGTGTAACCAGCGAAACACAGCTGGCCACCGTGGTAACGGATACCGTACCGGCCACGCCAGACCCTATCACCGGCAACCTCTACCCTTGTGCCGGCAAGGTGCACACCTTCAGCATCGATCCTGTGCAGCATGCCTTCAAGTATAACTGGAGCGTTCCGGAAGGATGGCAGGTGCTGGAGGATAACGGCACCTCAATCACTGTAGAAACCGACGGAACAGCAGGCACGGTTAGCGTAACAGCAGAGAACGGCTGCGGGCCGGGCTTCGCCCGGACGCTACAGGTGACGCCGGTTACCGCCGTGGCAGCCGCTCCGGAAGCCATACTAGGAAACATAGATGTGTGTGCAGGCGATGAAGTGACCTTCTCTGTGAAGGAAGTGGCAGGCGCAAGCGGTTACAACTGGGTAGTGCCTGCCGGCTGGCAGATCATTTCGGGCCAGGGTACAGCCAGCATCCTTGTAAAAGTAAACGCCACGGCCGGAGACGTGACCGTAACCAGCCTCAACGACTGCGGCGACGGTGGCACCATCTCCCGTAATATTCCGGTTAACACGGCTGCGCCAACCACACCAGAGTCAATTGTCGGCTCTCCGCAAGTATGTAGCAGTACCACTGTGGTGTACAGTATTGATCCGGTTAGCACGGCCAGCTCTTACACCTGGTCTGTGCCGGGCGATTGGGAAATTCTCTCAGGCCAGGGCACAACAAGTATAGAAGCGAAAATTGGGAAGGCAGTGGGCAACGTAACTGTAGTAGCTGTAAACAGCTGCGGCGGAAGCGGAGATGCTGAACTGGCTGTAGAGGTGGCACAGGGTGCGCCGCTCGCACCGGGCGCGATCAAAGTGCCGGCAGGCAGCTTCTGCCAGGGCACAACCGGCCTCGAGTACAGCGTTGACCCTATAGCAGGCGCAAACGGCTACAGCTGGACCGTTCCGGCAGGATGGGTTATCACGGACGGCCAGGGTACAACACGCATCACCGTTACGGCGGGAGCCGTGGGTGGAGAGGTAACCGTAACCGCCACTAACTCCTGCGGAGATGGCGGTACTGCCAAGGCAGAGACAAGGGCGCAAACCTTCCCGTTGGTGCCGGAAATCACCATCGGCTCATTTACCCCATGCCAGAGCGAGAACACAACCTACAGCGTTACCGCCAACACCGTCGGAAACGTGGACACCTACCTGTGGGAGGTGCCGAAAGGCTGGACGATCGTCTCAGGGCAGAACACCAATACGCTGGAGGTAATCGCCGACGGCACGGCCGGCAAAATCAAAGTGACAGCGAAGAACAGCTGCGGTGACAGTGGCACGGCTGAAATGGAAGTAAGGCCTACTCCTGCTGCGCCTGTTGAACCAGGCGCTATCGTAGGGGAAGCAGGTGTGTGCGTTGGCGGAACAGTTACCTACACCATTGAGAACCCTACGGCCGATGCTACCTACAACTGGAACGTGCCAGCTGGCTGGAGCATTACAACCGGCCAGGGTACTGCCACGATTACGGTAGTAGCCGGCAGCGAGGCAGGCACGATAACGGTAACAGGCCAGAATGGCTGTGGCAGTACAAGCCCTGCTTCGTTAAAAGTAGGGGTGATGCCGGCCGAGGGAGCCACCGCGATCATCGACCGCAGCACACCGTGCGTTGGCCTGAGCTATGAGGTGGAGCCGGTGCCGGGGGCCACTACCTACACCTGGGCCGTGCCGGCTGGCTGGAGCATTACCTCCGGGCAGGGCACCCCGAAGATCACCGTGGAGCCAGGGGCTGGCAAAGGCGATATTAGTGTGGTTGTAGGCAACGGCGGCTGTGTGGACGAGCCGCTCTACATCACCCCGAGCGCCATCATGGCCAAGAGCGACCTGAACTTCCCGAACGTGTTCTCTCCGAACAACGACGGCACCCACGACACCTGGAAGATCAAGAACCTGGAGAATTATCCTGACAACGAAGTAACGATCATTAACCGCTGGGGCAACCAAGTGTACCACGGCAAGTCCTACCAGGGTAACTGGACCGGCGATAACCTGAGCGAGGGCACCTACTTCTATGTGGTGCGCGTGAAGCTTTGCGACGGGGAGGATAAAATGTTCAAAGGATACGTGATGATAGTAAGGTAAGGCGATGGCAACAAACGTGAAGGCAATTCAGAAATTAATCATCCTGCTGGGCATCGTGGCGGCACCCGCGGCGTTTGCACAGCAGGCTCCGCAGTACAGCCAGTACATCTTTAATGAGCTGGTGGTAAACCCTGCCTATGCTGGCAGTAAACAGATACTGCACGCCAACATCACCTACCGCACCCAATGGACGGGGCTGGAGGGCGCACCGACGTCGCAGACCCTGAGCGTGGACGGTCCCACAGGCAGCAAGAACCTGGGCTGGGGCCTGCACCTGATCAACGATGAGATCGGGGCGCAGAGCCAGACGGGGGTGTACGGGGCACTGTCTACCAGAATTAAGCTGGACCGCTACTCCGAGCTCTCCCTGGGGGTGGCCGTGGGGGTGTCGCAGTACACGTTGGATGGGACCAAACTGGACCCCGGCAGCGAGGAACTGGACCAGGCCATTCCGGAAGGGCGCGTGTCGCAGGTGCTGCCAGACCTGAAGATCGGCACCTTCTATAACACGGAGCGCTACTATGTGGGGTTCTCTGTTGCCAACCTGGTGCCATTCAAGGATGACAAAACGGAGATCGCCACACCGCGCCGCCACTACTTCCTGTCCAGCGGCTACGTGTTCGACATCAGCCGCAACGTACGCCTGAAGCCAAGCATCCTGATAAAGGAGGACTTCAGGAGCCCGACAGCCGTGGACCTGAACTCCTTTGTGCTGCTGCACAACCGCATCTGGTTCGGTGCCTCGTACCGTACCGCGGTGCCGATGTTTACCAACCAGGAGATGAAGCAGCTGGAAAAGCGGAACGCGCTGGCCCTGATCACGCAGGTGTATGCTACGCAAAGGCTGCGGATCGGATATTCTTACGATATTAGCCTCAACGAATTGAAAAATTACTCAAGCCATGAAGTATCTTTGGGCTACTATTTCCTGAAGAAGAAGTTTGGCCGCATCCTGACTCCTCGAAACCTATAGTTCTTAATACCCTTATTATATGAAATGTAAGTTTACCCTCGTCCTGGCGCTCGTTTGCTTTGCAGCCAGTGGGCGCCTGCCTGTGCTGGCACAGGAAATGAAACAAGCTGACAAGTACTTTAACAACTTTGAGTTCAGCCTTGCGCTCGAGGCCTATGAGAAGGTGCTTGAGAAAGAAGAGCCGACGCTGATGGTGGTGCAGCGCATCGCCGACAGCTACCGTATCCTGAACAACAGCAAGGAGGCTGAGTTCTGGTACGCACAGGCCATCACCTTCCCGAACGCAGACCCGTCCAACTTCTACCTGTATGCGGAGTCTGCCAAGCGTAACGCCAATTACGCCAAGGCCAAACAACTGTTCCTGGAGTACGGCAGCAAGGTGCCGGCACAGCGCGCGCTGGCAAACCGTATGGCCGCCTCGTGCGACACAGCCATGAAGTGGATGAAGTACCCGGAGCCGTACAGGCTGGACCAGCTCAAAGCCATGAACTCAGAGGGGGCAGACTTTGGCCCGATTCGCACGAAGGAAGGCCTGTTCTTCTCGTCTGACAGGATGGAGAAGCAGCAGACGAAGCGCAACAACTGGACCGGCAACGGCTTTATCCAAATGTACTTTGCCCCGGCCCTGAGCGACAGCACCTGGGGAGCGCCGGAGGCACTCCCGTCGGTCATCAACACCTCGTACCACAACGGCCCGGCCGACTACCTGGAAAAGGAGAAGACGCTGTACTTTACCCGCACACAGGTGGTAAAGAAAAAGACCAAGGGCACCAACCCGGACCCCACCAGCTGGTTTAAGGGCAGCGACAACGGCACGCACACCAACCGCCACGGCATTTACATGGCCCGCCGCAAGGGAGGTGATAAAGGCAAATGGCAGAAAGAGGTTGCTTTTGCTTACAACAACACCGATGAGTACTCCATTGGCCACCCGGCTATCACACCGGACGGGCAGGTGCTGTACTTTGCCTCAGACATGATGGGCGGCTTCGGCGAAACAGATATCTACTACAGCGAGCGCCAGCCGGACGGCTCCTGGGGCAAACCCGTTAATGCGGGCTCCCTGATCAACACAAGCGGCCGAGAAAGCTTTGTCAGCCTTGGGGCCGATGGTAACTTATACTTCTCCTCCGACGGGCACATCGGTATGGGCGGCCTTGACCTTTTCAAGGCAGTAGGCCCGCACAAAGCGTGGCAGAAGGTGGAGAACCTGAAGTACCCGCTCAACACGTCGCAGGACGACTTTGGTATCATGATGGACAGCACGGGCACCAAGGGCCTGCTTTCTTCGAGCCGCCTTTCTGAGAACGGTTTTGACGACATCCTGACCTTTAGGAAATACCAGGTGCAGTGTACGCTGGCAGGCGAGGCAGTAGAGCGTATTGCCCAGGCCGGTACTGTGAAGACAACCTATGCGCCCGTTTCAGATGCATTGCTGCAGCTGATCGACGAAGATACCGATGCCGTGGTACTGGAGGCAAAGTCCGACGAGAAGGGAACATTTAAATTCCCGGTGATGGCGGGCAAAAAGTATACGATCAAAGGCAGCAAGTCGGGTTACCTGGCGCAGTCGCTGTCTGTTTTGCCGGACTGCCGCTATGAGTCGGATACAGTGCAGGTCGTGTTTGAGTTTATCCGCGACACGCCTAACAAGCCGATTGGGATTGAGAACATCTACTACGACCTCGACAAGTTCGACATCAAGCCAGCCGCCGCGCTGGAGCTGGACAAGCTGGTGCAGACGCTGCAGGATAACCCAGGCGTTCGCATTGAGCTTAGCTCCCACACCGACAGCCGCCAGACGGATGAGTACAACCAGGTGCTCTCGCAGCTGCGGGCCCAGTCTGCCGTGGATTACCTTATTGCCAAAGGCATCAGCCGCGACAGGGTAATTGCCAGAGGCTACGGTGAGTCCAGGCTGATCAACGGCTGTAAGGACGGAGAGGTTTGCTCAGAGGTGCAGCACCAGGAAAACCGCCGCACAGAGTTCAAGATCCTGAAGTAACAGGGCAAGCGTAAGTATAAAAAGAGGCCAGCAGGTACACCTGCTGGCCTCTTTTGTTTTAGGAGCTTTAGCAACCGAGGCGTTTAATCCTAGGCTAGCCGCCTGTCAGGATGGCTACTGAAACCGGGGCTGCTCCCTACGGGCCTTGTAACCATGAACTGCTGCACGGGGCGTCTTTGAAAGAATAACTACGAAAATAATCGTAAATAAACTTGCATTACGAAACTATTCGTAGTTACTTGTAGTACACTCAATACATAACCTATAACTGTTTAGCAACTATGGCCTTATCTCAAATACCTAAACCTACCGAGTCAGAGCTGGAGATACTGCAGGTACTCTGGCAGCATGGCCCGAGCACTGTGCGCTTTGTGCATGAAGAGCTTGCCAAAACAAAGGACGCCGGCTACACTACCACGCTTAAGATTATGCAGCTGATGACGGAAAAGGGAATGCTGGAGGCGGATAAGTCAAGCCGCTCCCACATCTTCAGGCCATTGCTGCAGGAGGAGGATACGCAACAGCAGCTGCTCAACCGCTTTCTCGATACGGCCTTTCGCGGTTCGGCCAGCAAGCTGGTTATGCAGGCGCTGGGCAACAGCCGCACCTCCAAAGAAGAACTGGATGAAATCAGAGACCTGTTAGATAAACTGGAAGGAGGAGAAAAATGAACCGACTCATCAACCTGATCCCCGGCGAGCTGGTAAATGCCCTCGGCTGGACACTGTTGCACGCGCTGTGGCAAGGGGCCTTCGTAGCCCTGATTTTAAGTGTACTGCTGGTGCTGCTGCATCGGCGGTCGGCTAAAACCCGCTATGCGGTGGCCAGTGCGGCTATGCTGGCACAGCTGGTATTATCGGCTTTTACACTGTCTTATTACGCTAACGCACCGGTAAGTACGGCAAAGGCCTTTCCGGCGGAGGTGCCGGGCGTTACAGTAGAGGCTACTGCGGCGGCGGCATCGTTCTGGGCAGACCCGGTTGGCGTGTCGCAGGTGTACTTTGAGCAGCACCTGCCCCTGCTGGTGCTGCTGTGGCTGCTGGGCATGGTGCTGATGGCCGTGCGGCTTATAGGAGGCCTGGCGTATACGCAGCGCCTGCGCCACTACAGAACGACGGCGCTTGGGGAGCGGTGGCAACAGCAGCTTGACCTGCTGCGCCGGCGCCTGGGGGTGAGCCAGGCAGTGCAGCTTATGGAGTCTGCACTGGTGCGGGTGCCAATGGCCATCGGCGTGGCCAAGCCAGTGATCCTGCTGCCTGTGGGCGCCGTTGCCGGCCTGACGCAGGCACAGGTAGAGGCTGTGCTCGCCCACGAACTGGCACATATCTTTCGCAAAGACTACCTGCTGAACCTGCTGCAGTCGGTGGTGGACATGCTGTTCTTCTTCCACCCTGCCATGTGGTGGGTGTCCGGTGTGGTGCGCGCCGAGCGCGAGAACTGCTGCGATGACATTGCCGTGGCGCTGTGCGGCGACAAGCTGACCTACGCCCGGGCGCTTACCGAGCTGGAAACCATGCGGATGCCCGGTGCCTCGGGGGCGGCGCTTGCTTTCTCCGGGCAGCGGGGCTCCCTTGTGAATCGGATCAAGCGCCTGGTGGGGCAACCGCTGAAGCCGACCTTCACCGAGGGGTTTGCCGCAGGACTGGTACTGGTGGTGGGTGTGCTGGTGCTGTCTTTTGGAGCGGTGGCCGGACAGCAGCCGCTGGAAGGCACCGTGCTGGAGCCGTTAGAGGAAGGCTCCACGGCTGCCGACACGAAGGCGGATTCGGAGGAAGCCGTTGCGTTCATGGCGCAGGACTCGGCCGGTAAGAACCGTAACGTGGTTATCATCACAAACAAAAAGGGAAAGGTAAAGCAGCTTTACGTGGATGGCAAGCGCATCCCGAAGCGCGACATAGACAAGTACAAAAGCCTGGTGGACCAGCGCCTGGAGGCGACCAAAAACGCCCCTAAAGCCAACCGGGACGAGGTAAAGGCGCTAATAGAGCGGGAGCAACGGGCCCTTGACAGGGTCGAGCGGCAGGTAAGGGAGGAAAGAACTGTTGTGCAAAGCTTTCGCGGAGACAGGCTGCCGCCCCTGCCGCCTATGCCCCCCGTGCCCCCCGTGCCGCCAGTAGGTGCGCCAGCCCTTGCACCGCCTCCGCCGCCTGCTCCTCCTGCCGGTGCAAGCAAGAAGAATAAGAAAGCGTTCCAGCAGCTGGAACAGCTAGAACAGTTGGAGCAGTATGAACAGCAAGTAGAACAGCATGAGCAGGAACTAGAACAGTACGAGCAGCAAGTGGAGCAGGCCGTGCGCGCGCTTGAACAGGAGGCGGCAGTTAAACGTATAGCGCAGGACAGCCTTAGACAAAAAGAGATGAAGCTGAGACAAGAAGAACGAGCTACCGCAATGAGGGCCCGCATGGAGGCCCGGCAGGAGGAAATGCAAGCCAGGCGTGCCGAGATGGAAGCGCGCAGGGAGGAGATGGAAGCCCGCCGCAGAGACCACGCCAAGCAAATGGATGAGATGAAGGCGGAGATGGTGAAAGACGGGCTGATTGACAGCAACAGCAGTAACCTGAATGTCCGGATCAATAACGGGGAGCTGTTTATCAACGATAAAAAGCAGCCAAAGAAGGTGTACGACAAGTATAAAAAGTGGATGGCCCCGGACAGTAAGTAGCTTAAGTTTCACAGCAGCAGAACACCCGCCAGCGAAAAATATACCTGGTGGGTGTTTTGCTGTTACGTAGCGGGCGCTACTTTGTGCGTAACAATATATCCCCGATGGTGTAAACTTGCGTAAGTATAAACCACTGGCCCCGCGGCTGGCGTAAAAGTATTGTTTGATTGCCCACATGACCCATACCCTTCTTTATGGCTAACAAGTACCCTCTGACTGTAGCAGGTGGGCGCGTTGCGCTTACGCTGCTGTTCCTTTCTCTGCTGTTTGTTGCCCGCCACGCACTTGCCTCCGATACCCAACACATGCTGCCGCTCTCGCTGCAGGAGCGGGTAGCGCAGGCCGATGTAGTGGTAGAGGGAGAAGTGGTGCGGCAAAAGTCGTTTTGGGATGCCCGCCACGAGAACATCTATACTTCCAACATCATAAAAGTATACAAGTCCTTTAAAGGCGAAGTGCAGGCCGGAGAGGTGGAGGTGATTACGGAGGGGGGCACCGTTGGCCTGAAGAAGCACGTGTACTCCACGGCGCTAATGCTGAAGCCGGGGCAGCAGGGCATGTTCTTTCTGAAGCGCCAGCAGGTGCTGCAACGCACCCCCGGCAGCACCCCCCTGAGCACTAGCGCCTACGGCAGCCAG
This sequence comes from Pontibacter actiniarum, assembly GCF_003585765.1. NCBI lineage: Bacteria > Pseudomonadati > Bacteroidota > Cytophagia > Cytophagales > Hymenobacteraceae > Pontibacter > Pontibacter actiniarum. The sequence continues at coordinate 3,885,554 of NZ_CP021235.1, read as the reverse complement.
CAGGGCTTTGTAGCGTACAACATGGCGGACCGTACCGCCCGCGGTGTTTTCGATAGCTACGGCAGCGTGCAGAAACTGTATGAGGAAGTAAGGGCAAAAACCGGCCAGAGCTACCGCACCGTTACAGAAAATGAAAAACTACAGGCTGCCCCCATTCAGCAGAGGCAGCAGCAGGGCCAGGCAGCGCCCCTGGCGCCGGCTATCTCCTCCTTTGCGCCAAAAGTGGCCAGTGCGGGCACTGGCGTGGTTTTAACGATCAACGGCTCGGGCTTTGGCAGCAGCCGCGGCAACGGCGCCGTGGAGTTTCAGAATGCCGATGACGGCGGCCAGACCTACGTGCGGCCGCTGCCGGACGCGTACATCTCCTGGACGAATACGCGCATACAGATGTATATCCCCTCCATCACAGTGGATCAGAATACAGTAGGCTCAGGCCCAATCCGGGTTGTAACGGATAACGGCGGCAGCGCTATCTCCCAGGACCCAATTATCCTGGAGTTCGCCTACTCAAACGTAGACTACGACGATAAGTCTTTTCAGCCGATACTGGTCGGGCCGGACGGCGGCGGGTACGATATTCACTTCGCCCCAAGTATGCAAAGCCGGCAGGCCGCGCAGGAGGGTTTCCGCCGGGCCATGAATACCTGGGTGTGCGCCTCGGAGGTGAACTGGGAGATCGGCTCCCCCACCAGCAAGGAGGTTGCAGCCGACGACGGCGTGGTGGTTATCCGTTTCGCTCCTACTTCTGTGGTGGGGGCAAACGTACTGGCCCGCACTGTTAGCCGTTACGAAGGCTGCCCCAGCGAAACAGACACCCTTTTCTGGGTTTCTGAGTTCGATATGGAAATCAACAACAGCATTAACTGGGAATACGGCCCTGCCGCCCCTGTGCGCCCGCAGTTCGACTTCGAGACTGTGATGCTGCATGAGCTCGGGCATGCCCACCAGCTGGGCCACGTCAACCTGGTCCGGGCCGTGATGTTCTACGCTATTGAGTCGGAGCAGCTGGTGCGTGACCTCAGCTCACTGGATATTGCGGGTGCGGAGCTGGTGCTTGCCAACAGCGTACTGCTCGGGGCAACACTAGGGGAATACAACTGCCGAAACGTGCCCGGGCCAATGATTCCTAACCCTGAAGGGGAATGTAACCTTGCCCCGGAAATACTGGCACTGGAGGCGGAGTTCACCTCGCCCGATGCCGTTGCCGTCAGCTGGACCACCAGAAACGAGCTGGTCGTGAATAATTTCCTGATACAGCGCAGCCCCAACGGCATTGACTTTACCGATATCGGCACGACCGATGCGGACGGGCCTAGGCCGGACGGGGACCTGAACTATACCTTTGTAGATAATGAGCCGCTGCCTGGGGTGAGCTATTACCGGCTGCGGGTCGTGTACAACGACGGTACCTACAGTTTTTCGCCACGGGTACGGGTGCTGAACCCGGCCGACCTGCGCATACTCCGGGTATACCCGAACCCTTTCACGGCAGCAGACGAAGACCGGCTAAGGCTCTCGTACCTGGTGGACAGGACAACGGACATGCAAATACAGGTGTACGATATGAAAGGCCAGCTGGTGCGTGATGTGGTGCTGGAGCTGACTGACTCCAACGTGCCGGTCGAGCTGGACCTGACCGGAATTGCCGGCGGAATCTATATCCTGAAGTGGCAGGAAGGCACCCGTAGCGGACAGCAGCGCATCCTAAAGCTGTAGCAGCCTGCAGGCAAGGTGGCTGTGGCATCAAAAAGGGCGGAGAGTGTTGCTTCTCCGCCCTTTTTGATGCGCTGTCGTTTCTGGTGTTTCTATTCGATGTTAATGCGGTGGCGGGGCTTTTCCCGCTCCTGCCCCTTGGGCACGTTAATGTGCAGAATGCCATCCTTATAGCTGGCTTTAATACTGTCTTCTTTGATGCCCTTTGGTAAACGGAAAGAGCGGCTGAACGAGCTGTAGTTGTACTCCCGGCGGGTGTAGTTCTCCTGCTCCTCTGTGTTGCTGGCCTCTTTCTGGGAGCTGATGGTCAGCATGCCTTCGTTTACCTCAATGTTAAAGTCGTCTTTCTGCATACCCGGGGCCGCCACCTCTATGCTGTAGTCTCTTTCGTTTTCGCGGATATTGGTGGCCGGCAGGTCTGCCATCAGCTGGTGTCTGCGCTGGGTCGGCAGCCGCCACATGTCGTTTTCAAAAAAGCGATCCATGTCGCTAAAGAAGTCTGAAAACACGGAACGCGCCGGAGCCGAAGCCCCTCCATTTCTCTTTGCTACATTTGCCATGATAATTCCTCCTGTTTTAGTTATGAAACATAGAAAGTATTAAAACAACAATGCATTGTGCTTCCACTCTTTGATTTACGATGGCGGCATGCCGTTGTTGTGGCGCGCCAGCAGCTTTAACACTGAGCCGTAGGCAGTTCGCTCATAAAGTTGGAATGTTGCCTAATTGTAACATGGGTTTTGTCTGGAGGTGTGCCGGCGCAGGAGAAATTTGGCCAAGCGTAACAGGGGGCTGCGGACGTACGGCCACCAGGCGCAGGACGGAGCCTGACCAACTCCGAAAACGAAAAGGCAAGCAGCGTGCAATCTGGGGAAATTGCTAGCTGCTTGCCTTCTAGGGTAATAGGCTGCGGTGTTTTTGTTTGCCACACATGGAAAAAGGACAAAACCACACACCCGCCACACATAGGGTTTGATAGAGCGAAAAAGTGTTTTCCAGCTTGAAAAGGTTGGCGCGATGGGTCAAAATTCGGCATCCCTTCTCTGTAACACAAGGTATTTTAACACTTATTTGTAACATGGCAGTGGTGCGCCTGCTTATCTCATAGGGGAGTAAAAGCCCTTGCTGGCGTTGCTAAAGCTGTTTTCGGTTGATCTTTGCCTTGTTGTGTTGTAACATGGGCAGGAAAAAAACTTGGTGCTCTACCGCCTGCTTTTTATCGCATACCTGCTGTTATAGCGATACAGTTGGTATAATTACAGGTATAAAACTATATTTGAGCTTGATAAAAGCCATACTTGCCCCTGCAGCACCAAATGGAAAAGAAAAGACGCAAGTTTACCCAATGCCCTAACTGTGGCTACACGTTTGAAGAAGTTAACAACTACTGCCCCAACTGCGGCCAGGAGAACCACGACTTAAACGTGCCGGTGAAGCACCTGGTGTGGGAGTTTCTGGAGGGAACCCTGCATTACGACACAAAGTTTTGGGTTACCTTAAAGTACTTGCTCTTCCGGCCGGGCCTGCTTACGGAGAAGTTTAACACGGGGCAGCGCGCATCGTATGTGCCGCCTATCCGCCTGTATGTGTTTGTCAGCCTGGTTTTCTTCTTTGTGCTGGCCATCACCACCAAAGGCACCATGGCCATAAACGTAACCCCGCAAGAGCAGGCGGTGCTGGAGCAAAGGCTGCCGGTCCTGAAAGGAGTCAGCGCAGACAGCTTAGACCCGGTAGCGGTGGCAAAGGTTGTTGCCGGTCCCGATTCCGCAGCGGTGCCAAAGGCGACGGAGGTGGGCGCCGGGGATACGGAGGAGCTCGAGGTGAAGATCGCCACCTTCTTCAAGGGCGGCGACCAGTCGTTGCAAAAGATGCTGAAGAACACCTCGTTCATGATGTTTCTGCTCATGCCGTTCTTCGGATACCTGCTGTACCTGTTCTTCTACAGGAAGGGGCGCAACTATGTAGAGCACCTGATGTTCTCCATCCACCTGCACACCTTTTACTTTATACTGATCATCGTTGCCGTTAGCCTTGCCTACGTTATCCCGCTAGACCTGACGGACGCGGTGATGGTGGTGATGGTGGTGTACCTGTACTTTGCCTTAAAGAGAGTCTACAAAACATCGTATCTCAAAACCCTCCTGAAGCTTATTCCGCTCACCCTGGTGTACGTCTTTACCCTTGCCGTTTTCCTGATCGGTACCTTTATGATCAGTGTGATGCTGTAAAATAATATCATGAGCCAGCCAACCATCGCTAGTACCACGTGGGACAAACTTATCTCAAAGAAGCGCTTTGAGGCCACAGACAAAAAGTATACTTCGGACGAATCGGTCCGGGGCGAGTTTCAGCGCGACTACGACCGTATCGTGTTCTCCTCAGCCTTCAGACGCTTGCAGAACAAGACGCAGGTGATGCCCATGCCGGAAAGTGACTTTGTGCACACCCGCCTGACGCACAGCCTGGAGGCATCGGTAGTAGGGCGCTCGTTGGGCCGCATTGTGGGCAAAAGCATTTTGGAGCGGCACCAGGAGCTGGCGGAGGAGAAGAATATAAATATACAGGAGGCTGATTTTGGGGATGTGGTGGCCGCGGCCTGCCTCGCCCACGATATCGGCAACCCGCCCTTTGGCCACTCCGGTGAGGATGCCATCTCAGCCTATTTCCAGAGCGACGAGGCGCAGCCATACTTGCAGGGGCTTACAGCGGCCGAAAAAGCGGATCTTTGTAACTATGAAGGCAACGCTGCCGGTTTTAGAGTGCTCACGTATACTTACCCGGCGCACTGCCAGTTGCCCGACGGCGTAAGCCACAGCGGCCTTAGCCTGACCTACACCACCCTGGCTACCTTTACCAAATACCCGAAGGAGTCGCTGCCCAAAATAGCCGACACGAAGAGTACCAGCGAAAAGAAGTATGGCTTTTTTCAGACGGAGAAAGCGTGGTTTAACACCATTGCACAGGAGTTGGGGCTGCTGAAGAAGGGCAAGGATGGGGAGGTGTTTTACCACCGCCACCCACTGGCCTTTCTGGTAGAGGCCGCCGACGACATCTGCTACCGCATCATCGATTTTGAGGATGGCCTGAAGCTGGGCCTGGTGCCGCAGGAACAGGGTATGCACCTGCTCCGCCAGATACTGAACGACGACCCGAACCGCAAGTCCAGCCTCACCTTCTACGATTGGAAAGAAGAGATTGGCTACCTGCGCGCCCGCATCATCAATAAACTGATAGAGGAAACCACCGCTATTTTTCTGCAGCACGAAGAGGCGATACTGGCAGGCAACTATGATAAGCCGCTGATAAACGAAGTAAGCAGCAAGCCCGTGCTGGACGAGATCAAAGACCTGTCTGTAAGGTTGATCTACCAGAACCGCCCGGTGCTGGAGATTGAGGCGGCCGGCTTTGAAGTGCTGGGCGGCCTGCTGGATGCGGGGATAAAAGCTGTTTTCAAGCCTGAGTCCAGGCACCACCGGAAACTGGCAGCGCTTATCCCGCCACAGTACCTGCAGCTGCCCGAATCCGCCACCGCTTACGAGCGCATCATCCACATCACCGACTTTGTGGCCAGCCTCACAGACCAGGCGGCCCTGGGGCTGTACCGCAAGATTAAAGGCATTGAATTGCCGAGGATGTACTAGCGGATGGAGAAATCTAGAAGGGCGGATCTGTTGCTGTTGTTGCTGTACACTGTGATGGTGGCAGTTATCCTTTTCAGGCTTAACGTGCATGGCTCCGGCTACGTGAGCCCCGACTCTCAGGCTTATCTTGATTTAGCCCAGAACATAAAGGATGGGCACGGCTTTTATGTGCCAAACGAAGGCACGGCCGGCAGGCACTACTTTTCTGCCTGGCCTGTTGGCTACCCCGTGCTCATTTACCTCTTTTCACAGGTTACGAGCCTGGATGTGTACTGGGCCTCTAAGATACTGAACTTGCTTTTTATAGGGGCCGGCTTCCTGCTGTTGCGGCACCTTTGCCGCCAGTATGCCTTTGTGCTGGCGTCTGTGTATGGCGCCTATACGTACCTGGAAGTGTACAGCTTTACCTGGTCTGAGGCCCCTTTTCTGCTGGGGTTGCTGTTGCTGGCGTACGTGGCCAGTCAGGTATGGGCCGGCAGGGGCACCAACGGCCATGTGCTGGTTATCTTTCTGATCTGCCTTTCGCTCTTTCTGCTGCGCTATGTGGGGGCGTTCTCGTTTGGGGTGCCTGCGCTGCTGGGGCTCTACTGGAGCTACAAACGCAAGTACAAAGTGGCCGGCAAGCTCTTGGTAGTTACCACGCTGCTGGCGTTGCTAGCAGCCGCTTACCTGTATACGAACTACAGGCTAAGCGGCTTTATAACAGGCTTCGACAGGCTGAAAGATGAAACAGAAAGTGCCGGAGGCTTTGTGCTCATGTTGCTTAAGGGCTTGTTTAATGAGTTTCTGGTTATACGGGAATACAGGGCGCAAAACCAACCGGACTACCTGCTTTATACTACTGCTTTGCTGCAGCTACTGCTACTGCTATACATCGTGGTGCAGGTGAGGACACGCTACAGCTTCTGGCAGGAAGCCGTGGCAGACCGATTCTCTGCCGCTTGCTTTGGTGTCGCCTTTTTATACCTGGGGGCGATTCTGGCGCTGCGCATAGTTTCCCGTTTCGATGAGCTGGACTACAGACTACTGTCGCCTTTCAGCTTTCCTGTGTTTATAGGCCTGCTGTACACATTGGTGAAACTGCCGGATGCATCCCGTGAGATCGTGAGGGTGAAGTATGCCTTGTTCTGTTTTTTTGTGCTGTCGCTCTTGGTAAACGTGCCGAAGAACTACGTGGTAAGCCAGCTGCAGCAGTTGCTCTGATGCAGGCATAGCGCACGCACGTAAAGCACTTGCTTCTCCCCTGCCTGTTCTGCACCGAAACCCCGCTTGCCATTGTGGCAAAACTACTGCGGGGCTGTTCGTCTATGGAATCAACAGGTTCGTCTGCAACCGCCCTTGATTGGCCGAAACAGCGGCTCTGCGTCCGGTGTAAACTGGCTTTTCCCCCAGTTTAACGCTAATTTTATACTTTGCAGCATCGCGTCTGCAAGACCGGCTTATGCCGATTCACTCTTATCAAAACAACTTAAAAACACATGAAACGCAAGTTTATCATCTGCCTTTTGTGGTGTGCCACCAGCCTGGCGGCGATGGCGCAGAGCAAGAGCAACAAGATTGAGTTCACGGAGTACACGCTCCCGAACGGCCTGCACGTAATCCTGCACCAGGACAAATCTACGCCTAACGTAGCAGTGTCAGTGCTGTACCACGTAGGCTCTAAGGACGAGGTAGCAGGACGCTCAGGCTTTGCACACTTTTTTGAGCACCTGATGTTTGAGGGCACTGAGAACATTGACCGTGGGGAGTATAGCTCACTGGTACAAAAAGCTGGTGGCGCGCTTAATGCCAACACTTCTTTCGACCGTACTTACTATTACGAATTGCTGCCGTCTAACCAGGTTGAGCTTGGCCTTTGGCTGGAAGCAGAGCGTATGAAGCACGCCAAGATTGACCAAGTAGGTGTGGAGACGCAGCGCAAAGTAGTACAGGAAGAGAAGCGTGAGCGTATCGATAACCAGCCTTACGGTTCTATGGGTGAGAATGTGTTCTCGCTTGCCTTCAAAGAGCACCCTTACAAAACAATGCCAATCGGTTCTTTTGAAGATTTGAATGCTGCCAGCATCGACGAGTTCCGTGATTTCTACAAGACCTTCTATGTGCCAAACAATGCGACGCTTTCTATCGCCGGCGACATCAACATAGAGGAAACCAAAAAGATGATCGAGAAGTATTTTGCTGGTATTCCGAAAGGCACCAAAGAAATACCTCGCCCTAACGTGGTAGAGCCTAAGCAGACAGAAGAGCGCCGTAAAACTGTTTACGATAACATTCAGTTGCCAGCTGTTATCCAGGCATACCATGTACCGGAGCAGGGAACGGATGATTTCTATGCACTTTCTATGCTGACTACATTGCTATCTGGTGGTGAGAGTGCTCGCCTGCCAAAGGCACTGGTAGATAAGCAGCAGAAAGCTGTGGCTGCAGCTTCTATTCCTTTCCCAACAGAAGATCCGGGCCTATTCCTGACGTTTGCTATCGCCAATATGGGTGTAGAAGTAGATGACTTGGAGAAAGCCATGAACGCAGAGATTGAGCGCGTAAAAACAGAACCGCTTTCTGACCGTGAGTTCCAGAAACTACAGAACCAGATTGAGAGCAGCTTTGTGCAGCAGAACAGCACTGTAGCTGGCCGTGCCGAAAGCCTTGCCAACTATGCTGTATACTTCGGTGATGCCAACCTGATCAATACAGAGCTACAGCGCTACATGAAGGTGACGAAAGATGACATCCAGCGCGTAGCGAAGGAGTACCTCACTAAAGACAACCGTGTAGTGCTACACTACCTGCCAAAGTCAGCTCAACCGAAATAGACGTTTAGTTTAGATTTTAGACATAAGATATTAGACGCTAGACTTCCGATTTGCGGTGTATTAGAAAAGTTACATGACCTGAAGAATCTTGTGTCCTGCGTCTTGCTACTTGTGTCCATTTTAAAAGAGAACAATTATGATAAAGAAAATATATAGTGCAGCATTTCTGGCGCTGGCGTTACTATGCGCTATGCCTGCCCAGGCACAACAATCTACTCCTCCGCCTGCAGGTCCGGCTCCAAAGATAGAGCTGGGCAAGTATGAGCATTTTACCCTGAAGAACGGGCTGAAAGTATACGTGGTAGAAAACCACAAGCAGCCAGTGGTGTCTATGTCGCTGGTGCTGGACCGTGATCCGATTCTGGAAGGCGACAAAGCTGGTTATGTACAGGCTGCTGGACAGATGATGCGTACTGGCACGACCAACCGCACCAAAGATCAGTTTGACGAGCAGGTAGACTTTATTGGTGCTGACCTTGGCTTCTCTTCTACAGGCTTTAACGCATCATCTTTAAAGAAACACCTGCCAACGCTGGTAGACCTGACAACAGATGCACTGTTAAACCCGAAGTTCACGCAAGAAGAGCTGGACAAAATTAAAAAGCAGATGAAAGCCAGCTTGGCTCAGTCTAAAGATAATCCGGATGCTATCGCCAGCCGCACTCGCAACATGGTGCTGTACGGCAAGGATCACCCTTACGGGGAGGTAATGACCGAGGAGACGGTAGACAAAATCACCCTGCAGGACATCCAGGACTACTACAACACTTATTACAAGCCAAACATTGGATATTTGGCTGTGGTAGGTGACGTAACGCCGAAGGAGATGAAAAAACTCCTGAAGAAATCGTTTGCTAAGTGGGAGAAAGGCGAGGTAAAAGATATTAACTTCGAACTACCTAAAGCCCCGGAAAAAACGCAGGTTGTTATAGTAGATCGCCCGAGCGCGGTACAAAGTTCTTTGGTTCTGACAAACCCTGCCGACCTGAAGCCAGGTGCTGAGGATGCCGTGGCAGCTTCGCTGATGAACAACATTTTGGGTGGTGGCATGGACTCTCGTTTGTTCCAGAACCTGCGCGAAACGCACGGCTATACGTACGGCGCTTATTCATCTATTAACAACGATGAAATATTGGGCCGCTTTAATGCCAGCGCAAACGTGCGTAATGCTGTGACTGACAGTGCCGTGGTAGAGTTCATGAACGAGCTTACCAAAATCCGCAGCGAGCGCGTAAGCGACGAGGAGCTGCGCGATGCGAAGGCTTACATAATGGGTAGCTTTGGCCGTGGCCTAGAGAACCCTGCTACAGTTGCTGTTTACGCTATCAACACCGCTCGTTATGGCTTGCCGGAAGATTACTATGCTAATTACCTGAAAAAGGTGGAGGCTGTAACGGCCGACGATGTACAGCGCGTGGCGCAGAAGTATATCAACCCGGACAAAATGTACGTGCTGGCTGTAGGTAATGCTTCTGAAATAGCTGATAAACTGAAGAAGTTCGACAAAGACGATAACCAGATCACCTACTATAACGCTGAAGGCAACAAAGTAGACCGCAAAGCCATGGGCGTTCCGGCTGGTTTAACGGCTGATAAAGTGATTGCTGATTATATCAAGGCGATTGGTGGCAAAGCGAACATCGAGAAGCTGAAGGATGTGTCGATCACAAGCAACGCTACCATTCAGGGCATGACGCTGGTGTTTAAGCAGCAGCAGAAAGGCAACGATAAGTTTGCCATGCAGGTGCTGATGAACAACAATCCGATGCAGCGTGTGATCATCAACGGCGACAAAGGTAAAATGGAAGCGCCGATGCAAGGCGTAAACAAGGAGCTTACTGCCGATGAGTTGAAAACACAGAAACTGGAGGCTAACCTGTTCCCTGCTTTGCAGTACGACAAGCTTGGCATCAAAACCAAGTTAACTGGTGTTGAAGATGTAAACGGCACAGAAGCTTATGCAGTAGAGGTAACGCAGCCAAACGGCCAGAAAGCCACACATTACTTCGCTAAAGACACTGGCCTGCGCTTAAAAGAGGTAAATAACCTGGAGACGCCGCAAGGCATCATCACACAGACCAAGACTTACGGCAATTACAAAGAAGTAAACGGCGTGAAGTTTCCTTATGTAACCGAGACTGTTGTTGGCCCTCAGACAATTAAAGCTGAAGTACAAACCGTTGAGGTAAACAAGAACCTAAGCGACGATACCTTTAAGCTGTAGTTTCTTAAAAAGCAGGATTTATACTTGCTGATCATAAAAAAGCGGCTGCCCCCATCGGGGCAGCCGCTTTTTCTTGTTCTAGGCGGCAGTTATGCACATTCCCACATATTTATGCTTATATATGTGGATAAACTTCCCTTCTCTTAAAACAACTCCCCCTGCACCGGCTGCACATACTTCTTCGGCAACTTCAGATCAAAACCGCATACCTTATTCAGCTTCTCAATGAGGTAAGTGGCTAACTCCGGGGCCAATGTATTGTCTGGCTCGTGCACAAAGAAGTATAGCTGGCGCAGGCCATTCTCAAACCACTCCTCCAGCCGCTCTACCCAGGCATCAATGCGGGTATAGTCGGTGGGGTGCAGGCCATTGCCCACAAAACGCACCATAGCTGAAGGCGTGGTAAGCCGCATGTGCAGCACATCTCTCCTTCCGGCCACATCGGTCAATACTGTTCCGACTTTATACCTCTCGAGCACCTCAAAGAGCTCTAAGTTCGCTACGTTGTCTGTAAACCAGCCTTCGTGGCGCAACTCTACGGTAACAGGTATGCTTTCAGGTATAAAGGCAAGAAAAGCTTCTAGGTCAGCCAGTTGTTTGGGTGCGAAGTATGGAGGCAACTGCAGAAAGGCGCTACCTAATTTATCTTCCAGGCCAGCGATAGCTCCGCAAAAAGCAGCGGTTACATCTTGGGTGCTGCGCAGGGCGGCTTCGTGGCTGATAAGTTGCGGAAACTTCGGGCAGAACTTAAACCCGTGCGGCACCACGTTTCGCCAGCGGTCGATGGTGTCGGGACTGGGGATGTGGTAGTGCGTGCTGTTAAGCTCTATGGTGTTAAACTGCTTGGCATACCACTGCAGCGATTCCTTTTCAGGCATCTTAGGTGGATAGTATTTGCCTACCCAGGCTTTGTTTACCCACACCGGCAAGCCCACGTATACTTCTGGCTTCAGGTAGCTGCCAGACTGCTGTAACAGCGGCAGCGTTTCCGGGTGGTTGGGTGGCAGCGTAAAGTCTACACGGCTGATGTCTGAAAGCCTTCCGAAATCCATAGTTTCTCCTCCTTTTTAACAAGCCGAATATAGCAAAGCAGCATCAGGTACTTCCCCTTTTTACTGGTTTTTACGCTGCGGCGGCTTTGCAATTCGAACTTTTTTTCATTATTTTTTATAGGTCACTCCTCATATAGAATATACCTCATAAATGTTGCTGTACGCGCTGTAAACGCACATTTTCTCATTACCTGACTTAAGGCGAATGCAGCGTCTGAGCCTGTATCCCCCTCCATCCTTCCAGCAATAATAGCGTAAAAGGCCTCGTTTAAAAACAAATTCCGTAATTTTGCGGCTTCACCAACTATTAAGTGATATGAATCATAATAGAAAGTGCTTTATTTTTTCATTGATCATTTTTCTATTTATTGGCATCGGCCAACCTATTTTTGCCAGCGGAAACACAGGCAAACTTAAAAGCCAAAAAGGAGAGGCATCCTGGTACGGGAGCCGCTACCACGGCAGAAAAACGAGCAGCGGCGAGCGCTACAACAAAAACGCCATGACCGCCGCGCACAAAACCCTTCCTTTCGGCACAAAGGTAAAAGTGACCAACCTCGATAACAACGAATCTGTTATCGTGCGCATCAACGACAGAGGCCCGTTTGTGGGCGACCGCATCATTGATGTTTCAGAAGCTGCAGCCCGCGAGCTCGAATTCCACAGCAAAGGCATTGGGCATGTAAAAATCGAAGTACTGGAAACAGAGGCTGATCTGGCTTCTGCTGCCGGTTTCTCTTTTGATGTAGCTTCTTTTGCTGACTATGACTTTGCCTCAGAGGTGAAGCCCGAACTGGCCAGCAACAACTAAGGCGAAGGCGGCTCTAAAGCCCTTGCCTCTTCACAGAGTACCCAATTATTGATAGAGCGCGAGTCCTGTAGAGGTCTTGCGCTTTTTTTATGCCCAGCGGTTGGTAGAAGGCAGTCGGAGGTTCATCTATAAATTTCTGCTATTTAGCTTATAGCCAGAGGCGAAACTTTGATAAGCAGAATAGAATACCTATTATTAGTTACCTAAAACTAAACTTATCTAACTATAACTAACCTTTACCACCTTGAAACGACGAAACTTTCTTGAGTTATCGGCGCTGGGCTTCGGCGGCTTAATGCTGCCATCCATTCCTGTGTTTGGCGATATAATTTCGCCGGAAAGAGCACTCGAAACTGTGGATGTAGCCCTTAAAAAGCGCTTGGCTGATGTCGCCCTGAACTCGGCGAAATCTAAAGGAGCCTCTTATGCCGATGTACGCATTGGCCGTTACCTGCAGCAGTATGTGTTTACCCGCGAAAAGCAGGTGCAGAACATCGTAAACGCCGAATCGTATGGTGTAGGCGTGCGTGTGCTGGCCAACGGCACCTGGGGTTTTGCCGCTACCTCTGATGTATCAGATAAAGGTGTAGCCAAGGCCGCTGAGCAAGCCGTGGCCATTGCCAAGGCTAATGCCAAACTACAGAAAGAGCCGGTACAGCTGGCACCTGTAAAAGGCTATGGTGAAGTTAGCTGGAAAACGCCCATCGAGAAAAGTGCTTTCGAAGTGCCGGTAGGCGAGAAAGCAGACCTGCTTTTGGCTGCCAACGCCAAGGCAATGGAAAACGGAGCCAACTTCGTTAACTCTGCGCTCTTCCAGGTAAACGAGCAGAAGTACTTTGCCTCTACTGAAGGTTCTTACATCGACCAGGACATCCACCGCATCTGGCCAAACTTTACGGTTACAGTGGTAGACAAAGCCTCTGGCAAATTCAAAACCCGCGAGGCCCTCAGCGCACCAATGGGCATGGGCTGGGAATATATGATTCCGAAGGCATCTGAAAAGATAAAAGGTCCGGAAGGCACTGGCCTGAATGGCTACCGCTACGCCTATGATATGCTGGAAGACGCTGCCCTTGCTGCCAAGCAGGCGAAAGAGAAGTTAACCGCAAAATCAGTACTGGCTGGCAAGTATGACCTGGTGCTCGACCCGAACCACCTTGGCCTTACCATTCACGAGTCTGTTGGCCACCCGCTGGAGCTCGACCGTGTGTTGGGCTACGAAGCTAACTACGCCGGTACTTCCTTCGCCACATTGGATAAATGGAAAACCAAGAACTTTAAGTATGGCTCTGATAAGGTAAACATCTTTGCAGATAAAACACAAAAGGGCTCACTCGGCTATGTTGGCTGGGATGATGAAGGCGTGAAAACCAAGAAGTGGGACCTGATCAAAGACGGTGTGCTGGTAAACTACCAGGCTATCCGCGACCAGGCACACATCATTGACGAGCCAGAATCGCATGGCTGCTGCTACGCCGACAACTGGAGTTCCGTGCAGTTCCAGCGTATGGCAAACATTTCGCTGGCTCCGGGCAAAGAGAAGAAAAACGTGGATCAGCTGATTGCCGGTGTTGATAAAGGCATTTACATCGCAGGCCGTGGCTCTTACTCTATCGACCAGCAGCGTTACAACTTCCAGTTTGGTGGCACCACGTTTCATGAGATCAAGAACGGTAAAATTGTTGGACCACTAGAGGATGTGGCTTACCAGAGCAACACCCAGGAATTCTGGAACTCCTGCGCTGGCTCCTGCGACGAAAGCGACTACCGTTTGTTCGGCTCGTTCTTCGACGGCAAAGGGCAGCCTAGCCAGATCAGTGCAGTGTCTCACGGCTCTGCCCACACCCGCTTCAACGGCGTGAACGTGATCAACACAGCGCGCAAAATTTAGCGCGAGTCATGAGTTCTGAATTCTGAGTCTTGAGTTACACTTTATACTATGGCTGAAAGCATCATTGCTACCAGATCTTATAGTTTCGCATTGCGCATCATCAAACTTTATAAGCACCTAACGCAGGAGCAGCGGGAGTTTATATTGGCAAAGCAAGTTCTAAGAAGTGGTACTTCTATAGGAGCCAACGTGGAGGAAGCTCTGGGAGGACAAAGCAAAGCTGACTTCAGGCACAAACTAAGTATGGCTTTAAAAGAAGCAAGAGAAACAAGCTATTGGCTGCGCCTGCTCAAAGACTCAGACTATATTAAACCAGATGCTTTCAACAGCATACACGGGGAGAGCGAGGAGTTGATAAAGATTCTGAAAAGTATAATTCTTACTTCTCAGCAAAAAGAGAACAACTCGTGACTCAGAACTCAAGACTCAGAACTGATAAAGTAGTCCAGTTTAAAGTTTAGCAAAGACATCAAAAAATGGCAATATTAAGTAAAGAAGAAGCTCAGGCCATACTTAAGAAGGCGCTGAGTTTTTCAAAGGCTGATGAGTGTGAGATCACGCTTAACGGCAACGTAGGCGGCAACATCCGCTACGCCAGAAACGAAGTATCTACCAGCGGCTCAGAAGAAAACGTGTCGATGGCCGTAGAATCGCGCTTTGGCAAGCGCTCAGGTGTGGCAACCATCAACGAGTTTGATGATAAATCGCTGGAGAAGGTTATTCGTCGTTCCGAAGAAATAGCTCGTTTGGCACCAGAAAGTCCCGAGTACATCGAGCTGCTAGGCCCACAGAAGTACATTGTTACCAAAGAGCATTTCGACAGTACGGCCAAAGTAGACCCGGCCTATCGCGCCGAGGCCGCCGCTAAAAGTATAAAAGCAGCAGCTGACAAGGGCCTAACTGCTGCCGGATTCCTGGAGCACTATACCAACTTCACGGCCAAGATGAACAACAAAGGCTTGTTCGCTTACCATCCTTCTACTTCCGTAGATTTCTCTGTTACCATGCGTACAGATGATGGCACCGGCTCTGGCTATGTAACGCAGGACTACAGCGACATCAGCAAACTAGATACAGGAAAGGCCTCTCAAATAGCTGCCGATAAAGCCGCTAATTCACGTAACGCTAAAGCCTTGGAGCCTGGCAAGTATACGGTTATATTAGAGCCTGCCGCATCCATAGACCTGCTACAAAACATGTTCTTTAACATGGATCAGCGTGCTGCTGAAGAAGGCCGCAGTTTCCTGAGCAAAGCCGGTGGCAAGACTAAAGTAGGCGAGAAGCTGATAGACGAACGTATCACTGTTTATTCAGATCCTAACAATTTAGAAGTACCGTCTTCTCCCTTCGCAGGTGATGGCCGCCCACAGCAGAAAGTTACCTGGATCGATAAAGGCGTCGTAAAGAACCTGTACAATACCCGTTATTGGGCCTCTAACAAGGGAGCGGTTTCTGTTCCGCCTCCAGGCAACGTAATCATGGAGGGCGGCAACGAGTCTATTGAGGACATGATCAAGAATACCAAACGAGGTATCCTGGTAACTCGCCTCTGGTACATCCGAGCAGTAGACCCGCAAACGCTGCTTTACACAGGCCTTACCCGCGACGGTACGTTTTATATCGAAAATGGCAAGGTTATGTACCCGGTGAAGAATTTCCGCTTTAACGAAAGCCCAGTGATTATGCTGAACAACCTGGAATCACTTGGTAAGCCGCAGCGCATCAGCGGCAGCTTAATTCCGCCAATGAAGATCCGTGACTTTACGTTCACCAGTTTATCTGACGCAGTGTAAAAGCAGCTATTTATATTATGGATGCCGTATGCAGCACCGCTGCGTGCGGCATCTGTATTAAGAACACTCAAGACTCAGAACCCTTAACTCAAAACTCCCGAAGTGCTCCCCTTTACTTTTGTACGCCTGCAATACCGCTCCGGCAACTGGGATACTGATCCGCGTATGCCCAGCAATCTGCTGCACTCGCTTATCCAGTACACCACCGTGCCGGTAAACGAGCAGGAGAAGGTGGTATCGTTGGAAAGTGCGGAGCTGTTTAAGTACCCTTTCAGTTACCTGAGCGGCCATAAACTGGTGCAGTTTAACCAGAAGGAGCGGCAGAACTTCGAGACTTATGTGAAGAATGGGGGCTTTGTGTTTGTAGACGATTGCAACCACGACGTAGATGGACTGTTTGCCCGTTCTTTCGAAGAGCAGATGCGGCAGATATTTGGGGCAAACGCGCTAAAGAAGCTCCCTAACAACCACAAGCTCTACAAGTCTTTCTTCACCTTCGAAGAAGGTCCGCCAACTACCTCGTTTGAGCTAAACGGTTGGGGCGACGACCTTGTGCATGATTACCTGAAGGCCATTGAAGTGAATGGGCGCATAGCGGTACTGTATAGCAACAAAGACTACGGCTGCGAATGGGACTACGACTTTCGGAATAAGCGGTGGTTAGCGGAGGATAACACTAAGTTCGGAGTGAACATCATTATGTATGCCCTTACGAGCTGATTTGTCTGAATCAGGATTTGCAGGATTTTAGGATCAACAGGATTTCCATGCACGATCTAACACATTCCTGCGCTCTTTTCGAGAGAGGAGTTCCCAACTGCTGTCGATTTATAACTATAAGTTCAGTAGTAAATGATTGAAGACAGTTACAGCATACATATTAGCACATGAACTATGAAACAAATTACATCTGCCAGGTGCACAAACGACGATTTTTTGTTTGAGCGATCAGCGAGTTTAAAATTGTCTTGACTTTTTTGCCTACTTTTTTTGTCAAGAAAAAAAGTAGGTCCCCGCCGGACAGGCGAGCTATAATACAAAATAAGTTGAGCAGACAACGGCTTCAACTACAAAGCATTCAAAGTCATTAACCAAACTAAAATGACTGAACAAGACATACACCACCTGCTGAGTAAACTACCAAAGCTAAAGCAGGAGATACAGAAAGTAATTGTAGGCCAGGAAGAAGTGCTAGACGAGGTACTGATCACCTTGTTGGCTGGTGGTCATGGTCTGCTGGAAGGCGTACCGGGACTGGCAAAGACCCTGCTCGTGCGCACACTAAGCAACGCCATGGAACTAGGCTTTCGCCGGATACAATTCACACCAGACCTGATGCCAACCGACATACTCGGTACAGAGGTGTTGGAAGAAGACCATGTTACCGGCAAACGTTTCTTCAAGTTTAACGAAGGGCCTATCTTCTCTAATATTGTTTTGGCAGATGAGATAAACCGTACTCCGCCCAAAACACAGGCGGCCTTGCTGGAGGCCATGCAGGAGTATGAGGTAACCTATGCTGGCAAAACCTATGAGTTGCCAAAGCCATTCTTCCTGCTGGCCACCCAAAATCCAATTGAGCAGGCAGGTACCTATCCGCTGCCAGAGGCACAGCTAGATCGCTTCCTACTCTACATCAAAATAAAGTATCCGACGGAGCAGGAGGAGTTAAACATACTAGCCAATACTACAGGCACACGCCAGGCACAGGTACAGCCAAGCATTAGTGGCGAAGAAATTTTGCAGTTGCGGCAGCTGGTACGAGAGGTAAACATCAGTGAAGAACTGCTTATGTATGTAAACCACATCGTTCGCGCCACCCGCCCCGACAGCACCATCGTAGATTTTGTGAAAACTTACTGCCGCTGGGGAGCAGGTCCACGCGCTGGGCAGGCACTTATACTTACCGCCAAAGCCCGCGCCTTGCTACATGGTCGCTTCGCAGTAACGGAAGATGATATTAGAACAATGGCTTACCCCGTGCTGCGCCATCGTGTGCTGGTCAACTTTACCGCCGAAGCAGAGCGAATCACACCAGATCGAGTAGTAGATGAACTGCTGCAAAGTATAAAACTGCCGAAAGCAGTGTTAGTTTAAGCCCTGCGGGGAATTATGAGTGATGAATTGGTTAGCTAGCTTTCGCATATCAGAAGCTATCGAACCTAATCCCAGTCCTTGGGTTGAGCGCCTCGAGAGTTTCCGGTGACGAACGGAGTGAGGCAGCCCGAGGCACGAGGGCAGGAAAGGAAAGCAGCGCGAGGCCCTTATCGAGGGCCCCTACCCCCAGGACGAGCCCTCGCAGGCTTGAGCGCTCCAAGGCAAAAGGTGAAACATTGGGTGTTTGGGAGCTGGAGGATAAGCAGTAGCTAGAAAGATTAGCTTGGCTGAGGTTGCGACAACAAGATTTAATCAAGTATAGCTGAAGCTGTACATGTGTGGCTTTGTAAGCCAACAGGGTTGGAAGCTCTATACTATAGTAGGCACTAGCTGCAAGCTAGCGGCAGCAGGGTTAAAAATGCGGAAAGCAGATGCAGTCAACGGCACAAGCGGACGCTTGCGCCAGAAAGGTTGTTAGCAGAGTCTACCAAGGATGGCTTTGCGAGCCAGTTGAGTTACAAACTCAACACTATTTTAAGACACGAGTTGAAAACTCGCGCCAGTAAGACATAGAAAGTAGAATAAGAGAGGCACAATGGCAAACCACTCCAACAAATTCATCAACCCAAAGATCCTGGCAAAGATAAAAGACCTGCCGCTACTGGCGAAAACAGTAGTGGAAGGCTTTATGGCGGGCCAGAATCAAAGCCTAAGGCGTGGGGCTGGATTGGAGTTCAGCCAGTACCGCAGCTACCAACCCGGCGACGACCTGCGGCAGCTCGACTGGAAAATGTTTGCCCGCTCTGACCGCTATTATATCCGTGAAGCCGAAGTAGACACCAACATCACAGTGCGTTTTATATTGGATGGCAGCGCCTCGATTGGGCATGAAGATGAGAACGGTATTAGCAAAATAGATTACGCACGTTTTCTGGTAGCTTCGCTCGCATACCTGGCTACCACACAAGGCGATGCGGTGGGGCTATACGTGCTGCACGAGAACCAGCTGATCAACCTGACGCCACGCTCTGATAACATGCACCTGCAGCGCTTTTGGCATCAGCTAACGGAGATAAAGCCTGAAGGTAAATTCCCGGATACACAGGCAGCAGCTAACTTGTTTGCAGACAGACGGCAGAAGGAACTGACGGTGTTCCTGACAGACTTGTATGAGCAGGAGGCAGAGATAACAGAGCTGCTTTACCAACTAGGGGCACAGCGCCATGAGCTGCAGCTATTTCACCTGATAAGCCGGAATGAGCTTAATTTCTCTTTCAGTGGCACCTTGACCTTTGAGGATCTGGAGACGGGGCAAACGATGCAGGTAAGTACAGCAGAACAGCGCAAAGTATACTTACAGCGGCAACAGGAGTGGCTGGAGTCAACGGAGCGGAATATGCGCAACCGCCAGATAGCCTACGACAGGTTTGTAACCGACGAACCTCTAGATAAAGCCCTGCGGACTTTCCTGCAAAAGAGACTGTTGTTGTGAGTTTTGAATGAGTGATTGAGTGAATGAGCGAATTTATTTTTGAATGGTTGAATAATTGACTTTTGAATAAAAATTCTTGTGTCGTGATACCTATGTCTTGTGTCTAAAATGAAAGATAATTTCTCTGGTCATGCCGCTGATTATGCGAAGTACAGGCCTCAGTACTCGGCAGAACTAATTTCATACTTGGTGAGTCTGGCTCCGGCGCAGCACTTGGCATGGGATTGTGCCACGGGGAATGGGCAGATGGCGGGGATGCTATCGGAGCACTTTGCAGAGGTGGTAGCAACGGACATGAGCGAAAAGCAGGTTCAGAACGCGGCGCAGATGCCAAACATCACTTACAAAGTAGAACCGGCGGAGCAGTCTACCCTAGCTGATGCCTCTGTTGACTTCGTAGTAGTGGCGCAGGCGGTGCATTGGTTCGAGTTCGATAAATTTTATAAGGAGGTAAAGCGGGTGCTGCGCTCAGAGGGAGTGTTGGCATTAGTGGGCTATGGCCTGATTAGCGTTAGCTCAGAAGTAGATAAATTAGTTCAGAAACTATATGAAGATATACTCGGTGAGTACTGGGACCCGGAGCGGCGCTACATTGATGAGGCATATCAGACCGTACCTTTTCCCTTTCAGGAGCTAGAAGTACCGGAGTTCAGCATTAACTATACCTGGGCGATAGAAGACATCATCAACTACCTCAACACCTGGTCTGCCGTGAAGCACTATGAAAAGAAACAGCACCAAAACCCGGTGCAGCTGATTGAACAGGAGCTTCGGCAAGTATGGCCACAGCAACAGACAGAAGTAAAGTTTAACATCATCGCCAAAGTAGGCAAAGTATAAATCAAACTATTCAACCATTCAAAATTCAGTTATTCAACATTGACCTTTCTAGCACCATACTGGCTATTTGCAGCGTCGGGTATACTTATTCCGGTTGCCATTCACCTGTGGAACAAGCGGCAGGGGAAGAGGGTAAAAGTGGGCAGCCTGCGTTGGCTGGAGCCGTCGGCAAGCAAGCGCTGGAGTAGCATTAAATTGAATGATGTGTGGCTACTCCTTTTGCGCTGCCTCATACTTATACTTCTGGCCGTAGCATTGGCTCAGCCAGTGTGGGTGCACCAGCCGAAGGTGCAGGGGCAAAAAGTAGTATACGTAGGGCCAGAGCTGCTGTATTCTTCTGCAAGAGCCTCTATCCAACCCACGCTCGACTCGCTGCTGCAACGCGGCTATACCTTGCACAGCTACACTTCTGATTTTGAGAAGATTCCGCAGGAGGCATGGGAGCAACTAAAGTCTCGCACCCAAGACAGCACGCTGAGCAACCAGAGCAATTACTGGAGCCTTTTACCTGCTTTGGCCGACAAGTATAAAAAACCGCAGGATAGCGTTTGGCTTTTCACATCTGACCAGCAGACCTTTTTTGCCGGAGCTCGCCCGGAAGCGATACCAGAGAACATCCGCTGGATACCTGTAGCCACAACCACAACTGCTGATTGGCTTCAAGCGGCTGTGCAAACTTCACCTGATAGTCTGTTGCTGCTTATCGGGCAAAGCACCCGTGAGGACGTTAGTTATAGCCGTTATCGCATTAAGGCATCAACACAAAGTATAAACTTGTCCGAGAACCAGTCACTAAAGCTGCGACTCAAGGGCGATTCACTTTTAGCTAGCACTGGTAACACGTCCAGCCAAGTTAAAATACAGGCAGAGCCGCTTCAGGTGGCGGTACTTGCCAGCAAATCGCAGCAGGCGGAGGTGAAGTACTTACGAGCCGCACTACAAGCCATTAGCAGCTATACTAGTCAGCCCATCAACCTTAAGCCTGACATAACAAATGCTGATTGGCTGTTTTGGCTGCAGGAAGAGGAGCTACCGACAAGTATAAAACAGGCTGTGTCGCGGGGGCAAAACGTGTGGGTACAGCAAAGAGCTAAGTCATCAGGACTAAAAGCAAGTATGGCTACGGCTGCTGGAAATGAGGTACTGGTGCGCCAAGTGAGTACTGGCAGCAGTGCTGCCGATGCTACAGCTATCTGGACTACCCAGGCCATCGACGCACTTCTCAGTGCACAGCAGATTGGCAGTGGCAGGTTGTATACGTTCCGGAGTGGCTTTGGCCCCGCCTGGAGCGAGTTAGGGGAGAGTGGGCAATTACCAGGTTTGCTCTTGCCGCTGCTTTTCCCACAAGCCGAAGCAGCCAGGTATGATATGCGGGCATTGGACGAGCAGCAACTGATGCCAACGGCCACCGCAACTTTAATGAAAGCCGCCACACCAGAAGCAGAGCATGCGCCACTTCTGAAGTGGGTAGTGCTGGCAGCGTTTATGTTATTTCTAATAGAGCGTTTTATAGCCGGAAGGCGCAGCAAAGTATAAGTATGGCAGTTGAGCAAAGCATCCATATCCTCCGTCAGATTCGCAGCCGCTATGTGCAGGCGAAACTGTGGCTGTATGCGCTGCAGGCTATAGCTGTGGCAGCCGTAGGTATAGCCATATTTTCCAGGTGGCGCTTTGAAGTTCCTGTGCTGGCATTTGTGGCTATCTCCATGATTATAGCGGCTATTTTATACGTTGCCCTGCGTTGGAGAAGCGTTAGCCAAACAAGCCTGCAGCAGGTAGCCCGGCACCTGAACAGGCAGTATCCTGCCTTAGAGGATAGTACTGAAATGCTTCTGCATGAGCCTCAGAACCTGCTTCAGCGCCTGCAACAGCAGAAAATAGCTGGGGTGCTACAGGAGCTTCACCCAGAGAAAGAGAAAACTTATACCTTACGCAGCACCGCATCCTATGTCGCCTTAGGTTTAGCGCTGGTACTCACAGCCGGAATTTTATACTTGCCAGCAGCTCCACTGCCCGATCCTAAGCAAAGCCCGGAAGTACAAATCACTTTTCCCGATGCTCCTGCTGCCGCCGCTGATACCGCTACAACTATTGAGCAGATTGAGATAACTGTTACGCCTCCCGCTTACACTGGCAAGAAGGCTTATAAAGCAGATAATCCTAATTTAAGAGTGGAAGAGGGGGCAACCGTTAACTGGCGCATCCGCACGAACAAACCAGCCAAAGCACTGCAACTGGAACTGAATGAGCAGCAAGCACAAACCTTTAAGCAGAGCAAAACAGGCTATACCTTCTCTCGCAGCTTCAGCCAGCCTACGCTGTACACGATCAACCTAAACGGGCAGAAATCTGCTTTTTATACCTTGGAGATAATTCCGGATGAGGCCCCGGCCATAGAAATCAGCAAGCCGAAAGAGTACACCGAAATCCGGCTAGGTGAGCCACAGCGGGTAAGCCTGCAGGCAAAGCTCACCGACGATTACGGCATTCGGGAAGCCAACATGATTGCTACGGTCGCCAAAGGCACTGGCGAGGCAGTAAAGTTTCGGGAGGAGAAGATGAAGCTGAACCTGAGCGGCAACAGCCGAAGCTACAGCATCAACCAAACGCTAGACCTGCAAAAGCTGGGCATGAGCTTCGGCGATGAGCTATACTTCTACCTGCAGGCCTGGGACAACCACCGCGGCTACACGCGCTCCGAAACCTTTTTTGTGCAGATTGAAGACACTACCATTGTAGAAGCCAGCTTTGACATGACAGCCGGTGTGAATCCGGTGCCGGAATATTTCCGCAGCCAGCGACAGATAATTATCGATACAGAAAAACTGCTAAAGGAGCAAAGAAGTATCAGTAAGGCTGAGTTTCAGGAGCGATCAAACAACATTGGCATAGACCAAAAGCTGCTGCGCCTGCGCTATGGTAAATTTTTGGGTGAGGAGTTTGAAAGCGGCATCGGTCCGGGAGGAGGTATACCAGAGGGAGCAGGAGGGCACGAAGAGGCCCAACATTTTGAAGGCGATGGCCACGACCATCCCGAGTTCGAGAACCAAAACAGCCCGGAAGCACTGCTAGACCCTTACCTGCACAAGCACGACCAGGAAGGCGAAGCAACCATCTTCGAGCCTGCCGTAAAGGCAAAACTAAAAGGAGCTTTGGCGCAGATGTGGGAAGCAGAACTAAGGCTGCGGACATTTAAACCGAAAGAAGCGCTACCGTTTGAGTACATGGCCCTCCGAATGCTGAAAGATGTACAGCAGTCGCAGCGGGCATATGTAGCCAAAACAGGTTTTGAGGCACCACCACTCAAAGAGCCAGAACTGCGCCTGACAGGAGAGCTGAACAAGATTACGCCGCTAAATGAGCGCAACACCATAAAGCAAAAGCAGCAGTATCCAGACACAAAAGCAGCCTTAAACTGGCTGGCCAGATACAAGCAAAACGGCAAGTATAAACCCAGCGACGCAGCCTTGCTGGAACGGGCAGGACAAGAACTGGCACAGCGGGCCGTAAACACGCCGGGCCAGAACCTCCGCGCACTACAAGACATGCGACAGTTAATTTCTGAAGTAAGAACGGGAGACGGCAAGCTGTGTGCCTCATGCTTGGCAACAGTAGAACACGCTTTAACAGCCCTACTACCACCAGCAGCGCAAACACCGCAGCCCAAGCAAGTCATGCGAAGCAAGCTGGCACAGGAGTATATGAAACAGCTTGAGCAGTAAGTATGGACAGCGGCCAGACGCTCGTAGGTGCTGCGCACACCGCGAGGTCAGAAACTTAGTTGGAGCTCCTAGAACCTTGGCTACTGGAGTTGATCCCAGTCCTTGGGTTGAGCGCCTTGTGCATGTTGCGGTGCCCGCTAGGGCAGCCCGCAGCGGAGCGAGGAGCAGCTTCAGACACACAGCGCGATGCCCGAGGACGAGGCCCCGCGGCCGTGAGCGCTCCAAAGAATAAAGTGCAGCGGTAGGTATGTGTGAGCTGGAGGATAACCGGAAGCTAGAAAGGATATCTTGGCTGAGGATGCATATAGCAGAGGCAGTCTAGGTCACAAGCGGACGCTTGCGCCAGAAATGCTATTAGCGGAGGTCAACAAGTATGGCTTTTCAAGCCAGTTGAGTTACAAACTCAACACCACAAAAGCACACAAGTCTGAAGACTTGCGGCATAAAAGGAACTTACGCTAGCGAGGGAAGACTGATAATAAAAGCCAGCTAAGCAAAGTATAAAGAAGAGTAAATGATAAACTTCAAAACCCATATCGGCTTACTAAAGCACCTGCCCGGTATGCACTACCTGGAAATCCCACAGGAAGTGGTACAGCAGTTAGGTACATTAAAGCAGCGCCTGCACTGCACCGTCAACGCCAAAGTGAAGTTCCAGTGTGGGTTGATGGCCTTGGGAGAAGGGAAAGCCTACATCAGTATCTCTAAAAAGCGCATGCAGGAGCTGGGGGTAAAGCTTGAAGATACAGTTACGGTAAAACTGGAAAAGGACGACAGCACCTACGGCACCGAAATGCCTGCAGAGATGGAAGAGCTGCTACGGCAGGATGAAGAGGGAAACAGACGGTTTCTATTGCTAAAGCCAGGCATGCAGCGCTACATGCTGAACCATGTGGGAGCCGTCAAAAGCGTACAGCTACGCGTGGATCGAGCCATTACACTGATTGAAAACCTGAAAAAGCTACCAGAGGGGAAGGAAGACTTTCGGGCGATGCTGGGCTTACCTCCACGTTAATCATACATCACCATGCTATACCTTACCTGGCTTCTTGCGATACCTGTTGTACTGCTCCTGCTGTGGCTGGCGTGGCGCAGGCCTAACCGGCAGCGCCTCCCGTGGCGACTGCTGGCAAGCGCTGTGACAGGTACAAGCCTGGTACTGCTGGTATTTCCGCCAGTTACAGAACAAGCTATCAGCCCCAGTACTGCCATACTTTTAACGGAAGGATATGACGCTGATTCGCTTGAGGCTCTATTGCAAAAACAGGAGGCAAAGCCACAGTTGTATACTTATGAGGCTTCAGCAGCAGATGGCGCAGAGCAGCTGGCGTCTCTGTACAACCTGCGCCAAAAGCAGCCGGGACTACAGACAGTGCATTTGTTTGGATATGGCCTGAATGAACAAGAGCTGCAGCAACTACACAACCTGCAGGTAAAGCCACATTTAACCGCAACTCCAGCTGGTGTGCAGGGGCTAAACTGGCGACAAAGTATCAAGTTAGGTGAGACCGTAGAAGTGGCAGGCAAGTATAAATCGACCAGCTCCAAACCGACGAAGCTATACGTTCATGCTGCTGGCAAAGCACAGGATTCTGTAGCATTCAAAACCGATAGCACTTATACTTTCAATCTCCGCTATAAGCCCAAGCAGCAGGGCAGGTTCGTTTATACTTTAACAGCTAAGTCGGGGGAGCAGGTAGATACGCTGGGGCAGGTGCCTGTGCAGGTTGAGCCAACACAGGAGCTGGGTGTGCTGTTACTGGCTTCGTCTCCGAACTTTGAGTTTAAGTTTCTGAAGAACCACCTGGCGCAGCTGCAGCATCGGGTGGCATTGCGCACCTCTATTAGCAAAGACCTTAGCCAAAGTGAGTGGCTCAACATGCCACAGAAAGACCTATCTCGCCTTTCCTCCAAGCTGCTACAGGATTTTGATGTGGTGATTACTGAGCCTGAAGCACTGCAAAACTTAAGTTCATCAGAAAGAGCAGCTCTGGAGCGTGCCGTTACCGAAGATGGCTTAGGTGTTTTGACTATCGCAGCTACTCCTGTTAACAGCCGTAGCACATCCTTCTTCACAGGTTTTAAAACCAAACGGCTATCGCAGCAGGACTCCCGCAATGCCCGCGCCTCCTGGGCTAATAACAGTAATGCTACTGCCACGGCAGCACCTTATACATTGGCAAATACAACGGCTGTTAAAAGCCTTATAGCAGAAGATGATGGCAACAATTTAGCCGGAGCCAAACGCGCTGGTTGGGGAAGTATTGCTATGAGTTTTGTGCCGCAGACGTTCCCCTGGGTTTTAGAGGGAAAAGAGGAAACCTACGCCAGCTACTGGGCTCACCTATTAAGCGGATTGGCAAAGGAGGAAGCAAAAGAGAAGTTCTGGCAGCTAACAAAGTCTCAGTTTCCACAGCCCAACCAGCCTACTATACTTGCCTTCACGGATTATACTTTGGCAGAAGGTGCGGCAGCTCCTACGGCTATCGTCATCTCACTAGTTGACTCTACAAGTATAAGCTTGCCGTTAGCTCAGCAACAGTATCAGCCGGAGCAGTTTAGCGGCACCTTCTGGCCCCGCCGCAGTGGCTGGTATAACGTGCAAACAGCTGATGCTGCGCCCTACTTCTTCTTTGTGCAGGATTCGTCTGATTGGGAATCTGAAAGTATAGCCGCCCGAAGAGAAGCCACACAAGCTTTTGCAGCGCAGCAAAGTTTAAAACCGTCAGGTGATGCTACCGTAGCTTACAAAGAGGAGCCTGTGTCGTTACTATGGTTCTTTGCGCTGTTTGTACTGAGCAGCGGTTTTCTATGGCTGGAAGAGAAGTTTTAAATATGAGCTGACACAGACATCGCAGCGTGCGAAATTCCATATCAATTTTGGATGAGTGGTTGAGTGAATGAGCGAATAATTTTGAATAACTGAATTTAAATAACTGAATAAACAAAGAATCTGCCATCTTGTAAAGATCTTGGTGGCGGAGCGCTAAAGCCGTTGCTACTGGCCCACAAAATCCTTACAGAATGGTAAAAAGGTACAAAAGAGAAAGGATCAAGTATAATATTCTCTTTACCACTGCATCATTCATTCAAAAATAGCCGCCGTCGCCTGCAATGTCTCGGGCACTGAGAGGTTCTAACTTTACTTCTAAAAACTTACATCACTTACTTTACGCTTGCAGCAAAAGCGTCTATCAGACGAGTAAGTGCAGGCACGGCTTCCAAGTTTAAAGTATGGCCAGCTTTTGGTATAGTTTCTAGTTTCGCATTCGGGAGAACGTCATTCATTGCCTTTCCCATTTCAGTAGGGCAAAGCTGATCTTCCTCACCATGCACCAGCATTACAGGCAACTGCACCTTTTTCAGCTCCTTCAGGTAATTACCGCTTTCCTTTATCGCTGCTAGCTGGTGTAGCACGTTTTCCTTTAGCAGAGACTGATTCGCTCTACTACCTCTTAGCTTTTCTATGCTGATGACAGGCTTCAGAAAATAGCTTCGGCCCAGCACCATCGGCAGCATCACATCTACCAACAGCGCAGTGCCTCCTGCTTCTAACGCAGCTTCCCAGGTATGGCAGACGGCTTCAAAGTAAGCATCTACTTGAGCGAAAGTTGAGAGCAGAACTCCCGCCTGTACCAGTTCAGGATAATTTACCAGCACCCGTTGTGCCACAGCGCCACCAAAAGAGATGCCTACTAGTACAACATCAGGCAATTGTAACGACTGCAACAGATGTGCAAGGTCCGCGGCATGGGCTTCAAAACTGCGAGGCTCAGGCGCGGCATCTGCTTTGCCCTGGAACAGCAGGTCTACCAGCACCTGCTTATACTTCTTCCCGAGCGTAAAGGCCACTCCCGCCCAGGCTGTAGTGGTTTGCGTGAGGCCATTCAGGAATACCAGCGTCTGCGCAGCATCAGGGTTGCCCTGCACTTCATAGTATAGCTGGTGCCCGTCCGGAAGGGTGTGCTTCATGGGGAGTGTCTTTTCTGAAGGTGACACACGAAGATAGGGGATTTAGCGGAGATGGGAAATTGCTGTAACAGCGGGTAAGCCCTGCTCCTTTACAGGTAGTAACGGCTCGCACATAAGGTGAGCGACAGCCGAGGAAGTTTTGCCCATGCGCCTATTTGGCGGGGCGTTTTGCTTTAAGTGTAAGTTACACCGCTTGCTTCGGTGGGAAAAAAGCTACTCCGATAATCGGTAGTCCTAGTATATTTGCCAGGTAACCAACGAACAAAAACACGCCGGCTCCTATCACACATTTCGGCTCATCGGGTCCAAAATTGTACATCAACCCTTGTGCTGCAAGATAAGTCGCAAGTATTGGAACAGCTACACCTAATAGGGAACAGCCTAAAACAGCTAAGCCAAACATCACCCGCCCTGCTTTGCGCTTGCCAATCACTACCAGAATAATCATTGGCAGCAGGATTAGCAGCACTGGTAATATTACCCCAAGTAACAGCCCCATCGTGTCTACTTTACGTTTTTGTCATCTTCTGTGAAATGTACGCCAACAGGAGGAGATGCACAAGCGGTCAGTGCATCAGCGCCGATTTGATCATGATGAACTCATTGATGTTGTCGGTGTTGATAACGCCGGCAAGGCGGCCGTTCTCGAGTACGGGGTAAAGCGGTGCGCGCGATTTCTGCAGCTCTGTGTAGGCTTCGGACAGCTTGTCCTGCACGTTAAAGGTTCTCACCTCTGATGACATGACCCTGGCTACCGGCGTCTCCATCTGCTCATCCTTTACCGCCTGTATCAGCTGAGAGCGGGTGAGCGTGCCGGTTACCCGCCCCTCCTCCTCGATGATAAACTCGTGCTCCGACCCCATCAGCAGCTTCCCGACCGCCTCGCGCACGGTGTCGGTCGGGGCAAGGGTAACGTAGTTGGTCATCATCCCTTCGCGCACGCTGTGGCCGCGCAGGAAATCAAGGTGCTGCACAATGATGTTCTCGGAGTAGGCCCCGAAGAACACGAAAGCGCCGATCAGGATCAGAAAGGGATTGTAGAAAAAGCCGATAAACACAAAGAAGATCGCCAGCAACTGCCCCAGGTTAGCGGCAATCTGTGTCGCCCGCACCCGCCCCAGCTTAAAGGCCAGCAGCGCCCGCAGTACCCGCCCCCCATCCATCGGGAAGGCCGGAATGGCGTTAAACAGCACAAGCACCACATTCACAAAGAGCAGCAGGTAGAGAAAGTTGTCTGCCGTGATGCGCAGGAAAAAGTCGTCTGCCGGCATGCCTTGCAGCGAGGGCAGCACCAACCAGAGCAGAAAGGCGATGACCACGTTAACGGCAGGCCCGGCTAGGGCAACCAGCAGCTCCTGCTTCGGCTTCTCGGGCATTTTCTCCAGGCTGGCCACGCCACCAATAGGCAGCAGCGTGATCATCTTGGTGTTGATGCCGTAGTTTCTGGCCGTGAGGGCATGCCCCAGCTCGTGCAGCACCACACAGCAGAACACCGCCAGTATAAACCCGATGGCCAGCAGGGTGGCGGATAAGTCGCTGCCTCGCTGTACCTCCGTAAAGGCTACCCAGCCGAGCAGAAGCGCGAACGTCCAGTGCACGAGTATCTTTATACCTGCTATCCTCCCTAAGTTCAGTGACCACTTCATCTGTTTGTTACCCTTTGGTTCTTAAGAATCTAACGCGCTGTGGCCGGCGAATGTTTGTCGCGCCAGGCACGGCCGGGGCTTCTGTCTTAGATGCAAATGGCCCTCTTGCCCGGCACAGCTGCCCGGGCAAAAGCCGTATCGCCTTCTGCTCCCGGGTAGCGAAGGTATGATCAGGGGTGCCTGCCGCCGGGGCGCTACGACACTACAGGAAAGGCTACCGTGCTGATCAGCGCGTTTTCGGCCTGGCGGGAGTCGAGGCGCGTGTGCTGTACCACTACCGGCACATCAGACTCTATCACGCTGGCGTAGTCGGTGTCGGTGGGTACGGGTTCCGGGTCGCGGAGATCGTTAAAGCGCAGGTGCTTTGTGCGCCTGGCAGGCACCACCACTTTGTAGGGGCCAATGGGGTCGCGGTCCGAGAAGTAAATCCAGAGTTTAACGTTGGCATCCTGATCAGAGGCGTTGAGAATACAGGCGGTTTCGTGGCTGGTAAACTGGGGCGCCGGGCCGTTGCCGTACGGCGGGATGTAGCCTTCAGCAATGGCCCACACCTTGTGCCCTATCGGTTTCTCCATAGTCGTGTTTTTATATGTACAGGTGCGGCAACACGCTGTTGCTACACATCACCCTATACTACGGCTTTGTTTCAGAGGTGGGTTGCAAAGCACTGCAGGTCTGTGCTTTATTTAGATGGTTTAACCTGCTGAGAACGGTAAGGCTGCTTTGCCAACAGCCCGCGCGTACTTACCGGAGCTGTGCCAACCGCCCTTGGTGCGCCTCCTGGGCTGCAGGGCGCTTATGGCTGGGCCTACCCTTTCCGGCCACACGTTCGTACAGCAGCACACAGTTAAGGGTGAGAATCAGCACCGGCTACAGGTAAAGAATCCTACCCTGCCTGTTGGATGTGGAATATAATGGTTAAAGTTGCAAAGCCGTAGGTGCGAAGGGAGTGCCAGAGGAGCGGCGGAAGGTGCAGCACCGGAATATAGAGGAGGATATATGAATTTGAGAAATAGAGGCTTAGAGCAGGAGTTGCAGTTTCAGGCATCGCGGAGCGGCGGTGCGGGCGGCCAGAACGTGAACAAGGTCAATACAAAGGTAGAGCTGCGGTTTCATGTACAGCACTCGGCCTTGCTAACGGACGAGGAAAAAGAGCTGGTGCAGGAGAAATTAAGCAACCGCATCAACAACGAAGGGTACCTTCAGGTGGTTTGCCAAACCGAGCGGAGCCAGCTGAAGAACAAGGAGCTGTGCATGCAGCGTTTTTTTGAGCTACTGCGGCAGGCGCTCACCAAGCAGAAGAAGCGCACCGCCACCAGGCCCACCCGCTCCAGCGTAAGGCGGCGGCTGGAAGGGAAGAAAAAGCAGGCGGAGAAGAAAGCAAACAGGGGCTTTCGCGGAGACTTTTAATCCGGGGCCTGTTCTGTTGCATAGCGCCGAAGCAGGTGCAAAGCAACAGGCAATGGGTAAAGCTATAGGAAAACGGCTGGGGCGATCGCGCTGGGAAGTATACGGCGGTACCTACAGCAGCGCACTCAAAGCATGGCAGCTAAGCGCTGCTGCCTTAGGCTGTCTCATCATCCCAAACCATAGAGGATATTAGCCAGTGGCCGTTTACCTTGATAAACTGAATGCTGTTAACGCCTACTGAGAACGGAGCTGCGCTGCTGGGGTCGAACCGCGCCTCATACGTGCTGAAACGGTGCGCCACTTTGCCAAACACCTCTGTTTTAGAAGAAACTTCCCGCTCACTGAATGCCTCCAGCTTTCCGTTTTTAACCTGCTCCGCAACAACATCCACAAACTGGTCTACCGTAAACTCCTGTGGCTGCGCTGCCACGTTGTTTATAAGCCTGCCGCCCTTGTAGAAAAATGTTTTCAGCTTCTCCAGGTCCGGCTGCCCGCCTTTGCCAAAGCTGATGCACGCGTACAGCGCTTCTGTTAACTCATCCAGGTCTTGCATAAGTGGGTCGTAAAGGTTGAGGCAGCACAGGGTTGTAGTGCCTGTTAAGGCGCAAGCTGTTTATCTCCAGTTGTTTGTGCTGTTGCTGCCTTCTTTTAAATACGTATCCAGAAACGAAAGTATGGCGCTGCGCCCTTTTATCTGGTTCTCCTGCTTCATAAAACCGTGGGTGTGTTGTTTCGTTGCCGCCTTGGCCGCCGGCGTACAAAATCCGCTCATCTTTCGGCAAATAAGATATCACAAATACTCAGTTTTCCGTTGAGTTGGTGAGCCGCTGTGCTTCGCCTTCTGTGACAGGCACCGGTTTGCTTGCTGGAATAAAGTATCTTTGGGCGATCAGGTAAAGAGCCGCTTTCGGTCTTGGAGGCCGTGCTGATGAATTGCTCAGTAAGGTAGGTGCTGGCCTTCAGCGAGGAGTCTGCTCAACGCCCGGAAGTGAAGTGCCTCATCGGTGACCAGGTTGAAGGTACGCGATACACAGGCTAAGCTGCCGTTTTTAACCGGATCACAGGCAAGTATAAGTATAAACCCAACCGACTGGTTTTTGTAGAAGAGCAGCCGGTTACGTTAAACGTGCTGGCGTGCAGCCAAGGAAGGGCTGCGGCGGCATAAAGATTTCACCCTTAGAGTATGATCAAGAGAGTACTGATTACAGTTTTCCTGCTTTGCGGCGTGTGCATGGCGGGCATGGCACAGAAATACGTTACGGCCGCAGGTGTACGCCTGGAAAGCGAGCGGTTCGGGCTAAGCTTGCAGCAAAAGCTGCATGAGCGGGGCACCATCGAAGCTATCCTGTCGGTGGGGTCGCGGGAGTACAGTGGCACTGCGCTGTATGAGTGGCACTTTCCGATGCTGGGCAAGCGGTTCAACTACTACCTGGGCGCCGGCGGTCATGTGGGCAACCTGAAAGACAACGGTGTGTTTTCGGGCGTGGATGCCATCCTGGGCATTGAGTACAAAGTAAACGGGCTGCCCTTCCTGCTTTCCGCCGATGTGAAACCGGCCGTACACATTAACCACGAAGACTGGGTAAACCTCTCTTCCGGCGTCTCGATTCGCTATGTTCTTATTAAAGAGAAGAAGCAAAAGAAGGAATGGTGGCCATTTGGCAAGCAGAACAACAAAAAGAATAAGAAGAACGACGAGAAATCGGGCATTCTGGATATTTTCAAAAAGAAGGAGGATTAGCCTCCGGAAAAGCGAACGGCTTCTAACCGTGGCACATGGCTTAACCGCAAGGCCATGCCTTTGCGGCAGTAACGCTCAATGCACTTTCTCCAAACTTTTCAGGTACAGCCATCCCCGCCTGCTTATCTTGATGAAGGGTTTGCCCCTTTTAACGTACAGCTCCACAAACCTGCCGCCCCTCAAGCTTTCCGCCAGGTAAGCCAGCTGCTCCGGGTCGGCGGTACCGACTACGGCCGCCAGGTCATGGAACTCCTCCGGAGCCCTGGCGCAGTGCCGCAGGCTTAGCGCGGTGAGTTTGTGAAGAGGCCCGTCTTGCTCCGCAGTGGCCGGAGGCAAAGAACCAAGGCCTACGCGCGGGCGCACCAATGCAGCGGTCGCCCCACTGGCTCCCACCAAGGCCGCAATATGTTGTAGCAGGGCTGCGGCAAGGCCACGCGCATCTTTGGGTCTTTTTATATTCGCCAACGCTATGCTTGTTTCAGGCTTATACACTCCTCCCCTTCTCATCAGGCTCTACATGAACCATAAAAATAAGAAGTTAATATATAGGGAGAAAGGTATTTAGAGCATGTCCTGTAACATTGGCTCAAGGTATGCGAGACTCGTAAAAGGCCTTAGACAACGTCTGTTTGGGGAAAAGCAACTGTAGCTTGTAACATCGGCTGGTGGCAAGGTGCAGCGGCGCTGCAGGTTTTGTTAGGGCCTCAGCCTATAGGAGTGTGTACAGGCTGAGGATGTTGTGTTACAGCAGGCATCTGGGTTGTGGCAAGTAGTTGCTGGCGGGCAGCTATTCTGGCGCGGGAGCCTGAGGCGCTTTCGCAGGCAAAGCTCCCAAAGGCCAGCAGCGTAGCGAGGAGTAGGGTAACAACTTTCATCGTTCTGCTTTGGCTAAGGTTACACACTCGGTGCGGTGATCTCCACCTCAGGCAGCAGGTTGGGCTGGTGTTTATACATGCTCAGCTCCTGGCGGGCGCTAAGTTGCTTCATGTCTTTTGCAGACTTCTTGATAGAGGCGCCAACGCCGAGGAGGAAAACGAAGATTAGGATTACGATTTTCATGATTTTATTTTTTAGATGGTAGTGGATAAGTAGTGGATCTGGGTGGTTCTGGTAGAGCTTATTTGCTTGGCGCAACAATCTCTACCTCTGGCAAAAGGTTTGGGTAGCTTTTGTACTCGTTGAGCTCGTGGTGCGCTTTGATTTTCTTCATGTCATCGGCAGACTTCTTAATAGAGGCCCCCATTCCGGACATCATGGCTAGGATAAGGATTACAATTTTCATGGCTTTATATGTTATTGGTCTAAAGTTCTCTAACTGTTTCTGTCTTAATAGATAGCAGCTCTGGGCTAATGGTTGCTTGGGTCTGCTATAATTATTTTTATTTCTGATTTACCTATTACACTTTGCGTGCCATTGTGTGTAAGGTGTTGATAAACAGTGTAATATGTGTGGTGATTGCTTTTTTAGCCCGTGTCATCTGTTCGGTAGCGAACACTTTACTGTTCGGCACCGGACAGGTGTGCAGGGCACTGCTGCAGCAGCTGCTAATCCAGCGAAATACGGGTAACCAAGCTGCAACACGCGCAACTAAACAGCAGCTGCGGTGGTAGCTAACAGGATGAAGATAATGTTCCCGAAGTTTGATAAGGTGGGCATGCCGCTGCTGGGTGTGGCCGCGGCGGCTTTGTTTGTGCTGGAAGCAAAGCGGCAACTACGGCGGCGTACGCGGCCGAAGAGCGAGCGCCTGGTCGAGAACGGCAGCGTGGCGGCTGCGGCGCTGCCGGCGCTGCGCCTTTTGCTCGTGCCCGGAATGTATGCGGCTGCCAAGTGGGCTAACCGCCGCAACTTTGGCCTGCTGGCGTGGCTGCCCGGGTGGGGCAGGTATACTTTGGGCTTTCTGCTGCTGGACTATACTAACTACCTGTGGCACGTGCTGCTGCACAAATCAGACCTGCTCTGGCGCTTCCATAACGTGCACCACATCGACCTGGACCTGGACCTCTCCTCTGCCTGGCGCTTCCATATCGGGGAGAACATCGCCTCGGTGCCGTACCGGAGCGGTGCCGTGGCGCTGTTGGGTGTGCCGGCTCCGCTAGTGCTGTTTTACGAGGTGATCTTTGAGGGTTGCACCGCTTTTCACCACAGCAACCTGCGCCTGCCCTACAAGGTAGAAAAGCAGCTGTGCAAGCTGATGGTAACCCCGCGCATGCACGGTATTCATCACTCTATTGTAGCCCGAGAAACCAACAGTAACTTTTCCGTTATCTTTTCCGGCTGGGACCGTCTGCACCAGACCCTGCGCCTTAACGTGCCCCAGCACGCCATTACCATTGGGGTGCCCTCCTACCGCGACCCTGCAGAGCAGCACCCTGTGCGCCTGCTCCGGCTGCCCTTTGAGAAGCAGCGGCTGTGGCAGCTACCCGATGGCACGGTGCCTGAGCGGGAGGAGCTGCAGGAGAAGCATTTGCTGTTGCCGTAAATCTTGCAAACGGGGCGGTGCCTGAACACACGCGGCTAAATACAGAAGCACATCTCAACTTCTGACTGTTTTGTACAGTATAACCTAGCATTCTAAGTGTAAAAGTACCTATGGAACCCGTGAAAGGAAAATTGATAGCACTGGGCGGAGGCGATGATGATGGGCTGATCAAGCTGATCCGCTCCGAAATCTGCGCCCTGACCTCGCATATTGAAGTTATAGCCACTGCAGCAAGCGCCCCCGAAGAGTCTGGCAACGCCTACAAGGAAGCGTTTGAGGAACTGGGTTGCCACAGCGTATACTTTATGCACATAGATGAGGATAACGAGGCCGATAAGCCAGAGTACCTGGAGCGCATCAGCAAGGCCGATGTCATCTTCTTTACCGGCGGCGACCAGGTGCGGCTGGCGAAGTTCCTGAACGGCACTGAGCTGCTGCGCATCATGCACCGCCGCTATCGCACCGAGGACATCATCATTTCCGGTACCAGTGCCGGTGCGGCTATTATGTCTGACAGGATGATCTACAACGGCTACGGGCATTACTCCCTCATCAAGGGCGAAATGAAAACGACAGTCGGCTGCTCTTTTATCAACAACATCTTTATTGATACGCACTTTGCCGAAAGAGGCCGGTTTGGCCGGCTGGCACATGCCGTAGCCCACGACCCCAGGTACATCGGTATCGGGCTGAGCGAAGAGACAGGCATCATCATCAAAGAGGGAGATCAGGTGGAGGTGTTTGGCCCGGGCGTCGTGACGGTGATTGATGCCAGTAACATCAAGTTTTCCAACATACACCAGGTAGCAGACAACGACCCCATTGCCGTTGAAAACCTGAAAATGCACCTGCTCGTGCACGGCTACCGCTATTGCCTGAAAGAGCACCTGTTCCAGCCAATCCCTGTGGAGGAAGTACGGTAGGGCTTGCAGGTAACTCTTGAAAGTTGAATAACACTGCCTTCCCCGGTCCAGCTACCCCTCCCTGGCTTTTCTCCGGTGTTCCTGCCTCCAGAAGGAGAATCACAATTCTTAAGTGTAAGAGCTGTAGTTAAAGATGGGAAGGAAGATCCACTGTAGCAGTGCAGCCAAGGCTATAGCAGGTATGGCTTTGCAAACTAGTTGAGTTACAAACGCAACACCGTTTTAAGGCACGAGTTGCAAACTCGCGCCAGCAGAGGACATAAGCGAATGCTTGCGCCAGAGTGGGAGCAGCGGGAAGCTGTAGCCGGAGAAAATTGCCAAGATACCTAAGAATGTTGAGCAAGAGGTATGGCCAACGGAGCGGGGGCTGTATCTTCAAGCAAATACAGCCCCGGGTCGTTGGGCACAGCCTTACTTCCTATCCTCCTGCTGCAGCTCCATATTGATGGCTACACCGGCCTTGGCGCCCTCGGCTGCCGCTACCACCACCATTTGCATATCGCGGGCAGCGTCGCCGGCTACGAAGAGGCCCGGGATGTTGGAGTGCTGCAGCTTCTTGGTCCGGATAACGCCGTCGCTAGTGAACTCGCAGCCCAACTGCTCGCCCAGATCCGACTGCTGCTCGGTGCCCAGCGAAAAGAATAGGGCCTGTTGCGGGCGCTTCTCCCCGTTGGCCAGCACAATGTGCCGGAGCATGCCGTTCTCCCCTTCGAGGCGCGCGATTTTCTCCTGCTCAATTTTTACCTCGTTGCGCTCCAGCAGTTCGATGTCTTCGCGGCGGAGGCCGTCTATGGCATCGGTGTAAAGGGTTACATCGGCACTCCAGTTTTTCATGGCAAGCGCCTGGCCTACGCCGTGGTGCACGGGGCCACCGTACACGGCAATGGCTTTGTCGCGGCTCTCCCAGCCATCGCAGTAAGGGCAGTGGTGCACGCTTTTGCCGTACATTTCCTCCACGCCCTCCAGCTCCGGCAGAGTGTCTTTGAGGCCGGTTGCCAGCAGTAGTTTGCGGGAGCGGTATACTTTGCCGTTGCTGTCGTTCACTACAAACTCGCCTTTGGTGTAGGTGGCTGACTTCACCACCACATCCACCAGCTCAACGCCATACTTGTCCAGTTCTGCGCGGCCTTTCTGTATAAACTCGCGCGGGTTCATCCCATCGCTCGTCAGGAAGCCGTTCATCCTCTCTGCCCAGCGGTTGCGGGGTTTCCCGCTATCCATCACAATTACCTTGCGGCGGGAGCGCCCTAAGAGCATGGCTGCGTTTAAGCCAGCCGGGCCGCCTCCTATAATGATCACATCGTACATGGTGTTTCTTCTTCAGTTTCCGAGGTTATTCTAACGAAAGGTGATGTAATAAGATGGAGGTTCTGGGAGGATAAAGT
Organism: Pontibacter actiniarum; assembly: GCF_003585765.1. Taxonomy (NCBI): domain Bacteria; kingdom Pseudomonadati; phylum Bacteroidota; class Cytophagia; order Cytophagales; family Hymenobacteraceae; genus Pontibacter; species Pontibacter actiniarum. The sequence continues at coordinate 3,847,908 of NZ_CP021235.1, read as the reverse complement.
TATACTTTGCAGCTATAGTCCGCTTCAGGCCCCGGAATGTAGGTTGAGCAGTAGCAGGTTACAGCGCCGGCGCCGCGGGGGGCGGGGTGCCTCGGGCAGCAGTCAGTGGCAGCGGGTGGAGCCTGGGGAGCGCACGAGGGCTTTTCGTACGTGTGTTGCCTGCGGCTGCGGGTTTCTTGTTTTAATTTTTCGACTCATTTCTAAAAATATTTGAAAAAATATTGCGAGCCGCTGTAATAAGTATATATTTGTTTAGACTATTTATCACCCTACTTTTATAAAAGTTGTTCTTATGAAAAGCAAAATTTTAGCCTTACTAGGTGGCACCCTTCTTTCGGCCTCGGCTATGGCCGGAGGTTACCAGGTAAACCTGGCTAGCCAGCGGCAGATAGGTATGGGCCACACAGGTACCGGTATCCAAACCGGTACGTCAAGCATCTTCTTTAACCCGGGTGCCATGAGCTACCTGCAGGAGAACGGCGTAACGGTGGGTGCCAGTGCGTTGGTCTCATACATCTCCTACCGCTCTACTAACTTTACAAGCGCTACGGCCGAAGCGGACAACCCTGTGAAAACTCCTTTCCAGGTGTATGCTGCCTTTAGCATTAACGATAAGTTAAAAGCAGGTTTGGGAGCGTACACGCCGTATGGCAGCACAGTGAGGTGGGGTGATGAGTGGAATGGTCGTTTTGGTCTTTCGGAGCTTTCATTGGCAGCCTTCTATTTCCAGCCTACGCTTAGCTACCAGCTGACGGATAAAATTGGTATCGGTGCCGGTCTGATCGTGGCGACGGGTAGTGTAAACCTGCAGCGCCAGCTGCCGCTTCAGGGCCCGGACGGAAATGAGCCCGGCATTGAGCTGGACGGTTCGGCAGACACTGGCTTTGGCTACAACGTGGGTATCTACTTCCAGCCTTCAGAGAAATTCTCACTGGGTATCGACTACCGCTCCAGAATTGACCTGAAAGTGGAGGACGGCGACATTACTTACTCCAACCTGCCAAACTCTGCCACTGCGCTGTTCCCGGGCAAGACCTTCTCTGCGGAGCTGCCGTTGCCGGCCACGTTGTCGGTAGGTATAGGGTACCATCCAACCGAGCGCTGGACCATTGCCGCAGACGTGAGCCACGTGGGGTGGAGCGCCTACGATAAGCTTCGCTTCGACTATGACCAACCGGTTGCCGGCAGGCCTTTCTCTGAAAACCAGCGTAACTACGACGATGCCTACATCTACCGCCTCGGTGCCGAGTACAAAGCCACTGACAACCTGATGGTGCGTGCGGGTGCTTACTACGACAACACGCCAGTGCAGAACGGGTACCTGACGCCGGAGACTCCGGACTCAGATTCTCGTGGCCTGTCTGCGGGTATTAGCTACGGCTTCTCTGACAAGTTCAGCGTGGATGCTTCCTTCCTGTACATCAACAAGGAAGAGCGCACGGATACAGGTGAGTTCTCTGGCGGTGTGGCCGGTACTTTCAAATCTGTTGCTTACATACCAGGTATCGGTCTGAACTACAACTTTTAACTTTCTTCCCTGAATTAATATGAAAAAGTATATCTATAAAGCTAGTGTGCTGGCCCTTTTCGCCGGCGTGCTGTTTACAAGCTGCGAGCCTGAGGTTGACTATGATGTTAACCCGTCGGCAGGCGCAGAACTGGACTTTAGTAACTATGTAGCTGTAGGAAACTCGCTTACAGCTGGCTACCAGGATGGAGGCTTGTACCGTGAGGCCCAGCTTAATTCTTACCCGGCTATACTTGCAGACCAGTTTGAGGAAGTAGGTGGTGGCGAGTTTGTGCAGCCACTTTTCTCGGAAGCAGAAAGAAACGGTTCCGGTTATTTAAGATTAGCAGGTTTGCCTACGCCAACCTCTCCTGTTCTAGAGCCTGTCACGACTGAGCTGGCAGTAAGAAGAGATGTGCAGCCACTACCGGGCGGACCAAGGCTTACGAAGTTTACCGACCCTGTTAACAACCTTGCTGTACCGGGTATATCTGTTCTTTCCGCAGCAACACCAGTTTATGGTGGCGTAAACCCATACTTTGAGCGCCTGTTAACTGATGCGGAAGTAGGACAGAAGAGCTACCTCCAAAAAGTGGCAGAAACCCAGCCTACCTTCTTTACGATGTGGCTTGGCAACAACGATGTGCTGACCTATGCTACGAATGGTGCTGTTGCTGACCCGACAAACCCTTTCAGCGATAAAACCCCTGTTGCAACTTTCAGAGCTGTTTATACGCAGATGCTGGCAGCGCTTACAAAAGGTGGAGAAGTAGAAGGTGTAGTTGCTAACATTCCGGATGTTACCGCTGTGCCTTTCTTTACAACCGTAAACCTTAACTCTATCAGGCAAAGTGAATCAGTGCCTGATGATGCTGTCATTTACATTAAAGTAGGCCCGGCACCGACGGATGTACGCCCGCTAACTATGGATGACCTGGTGCTGCTTACTACAAAAGATAAAGTTGGTCGCCCTGACCAGGTACAGACACCTGCAGGCCCTGTAGCTATTCCTCATGGCTTCCACCCAGCTAACCCGCTAACAGACAGTGAAGTGCTGGATCAGGCAGAGGTTGCTGAGATCAAAGAGCATGTGAGACAGCTGAACGAGGTTATTGCACAGGTGGCAGATGCTAACAACATCGCAGTGTTTGACGTGAATGCGTTTTTCAATAACATCAAAGGTGGGTTTAACATTGATGAGGTGACCTACTCGCCAGCTTTCATCAGTGGCAACCTATTCTCCTTAGATGGTATTCACCTTACACCTAGAGGTTACGCGATTATAGCAAATGAATTTATCCGTGTGATAAACTCTTACTATAAAGCCAGTGTGCCGACTGTAGACGTTACTAACTACCGTACAGTCGTATTCCCTTAACGGGCACGGTTGAATAAAGTAAAAAGGCACCTCGCAAGAGGTGCCTTTTTTGTTGCCTGAATCAGGATGTACGTGGTTTGAGGATGAGCAGGACTAAGAAAGAACGCCTTAAAGTGCGGTTTAGACTTCAAGGCGCTCTTGGTTTATACTTTAGCAGCCGGTGCAAACGCAAGTGCAGTTAATATCCTGTTTCCCATCTGCCAACCCTGCGAATACTGACCTTTAATGCGCCTCCAGCCAGTTGTCGCCCACACCGAGGCCGATCTCCATCGGCACGCTGAGCGGCAGGGCATTTGTCATCAGCTCCACAATCTTCGGCGTTACGATCTCTATTTCCTCTTTCGGGGCGTCAAACAGCAGTTCGTCATGCACCTGTAGCATCATGCGGGTCTGCAGTTTCTCCTGCCTCAGGTAATCATGTATGTTGATCATTGCAATTTTGATGATGTCGGCGGCTGTGCCCTGGATCGGGGCATTGATGGCGTTCCGCTCGGCAAAGGCGCGAATGGTTTGGTTGCGCGAGTTAATGTCGCGGAGGTAGCGGCGGCGGCCCAGCACCGTCTCGGCATACTCCAGCTCACGGGCCTTTTCAATCGTGCTGTCCATGTACTCCTTCACCGCCGGGAACTCCTGGAAGTACGCCTCAATGATATCGGCGGCCTCGCGGCGCGGAATGCCCAGGCGCTCCGCCAGGCCAAAGGCCGAAATGCCGTAGATGATCCCGAAGTTCACCGTTTTGGCCATGCGGCGCATCTCACTATCCACCTGCTCCAGCGGCACCTTAAACACCTTGCTGGCGGTAGAGGCGTGGATGTCGAGGCCGTTTTTAAAGGCCTCTTTCATAGTAGGGTCGCCGCTGAAATCGGCCATAATGCGCAGCTCAATCTGCGAGTAGTCGGCAGAGATGATCTGGTGCTTGCTGTCGCGGGCAACAAAGGCCTTGCGTATCTCGCGCCCGCGCTCCGTCCGGATCGGGATGTTCTGCAGGTTGGGGTTGGTGGAGCTGAGGCGGCCGGTGGCGGTAACAGCCTGGTTAAATGAAGTGTGCACGCGCCCGTCCAGCTCGCAAACCAGCTGCGGCAGCGCGTCTACGTAGGTAGATTTGAGCTTGGTCAGCTGGCGGTGGTCCAGAATCAGGCGCACAATCTCGTGCTCGGCAGCCATCTTCACCAGAATCTCCTCGCCGGTGGCATACTGGCCGGTTTTGGTTTTTTTGATCTTGGACTTGCCGTGCAGCTCCAGCTTATCAAAAAGGATCTCGCCCAGCTGCTTTGGCGAGCCAATGTTAAACTGCTCGCCGGCAATTTCGAAAATACGTTTCTCTATGTTGATGATCTCGCTCTCCAGCTGAGTCGAGAAGTCGGCCAGCGCATCCGTATCAATGCTCATGCCTTCGTTCTCCACATCGGCCAGCACCTGCACCAGCGGGCTCTCCACCTCCCGGAACAGCTTCATCAGGCCCTGCTCCTGCAGGAGGGGCTCAAAGTACAGCTTCAGTTGCAGTGTGATGTCCGCATCCTCGCAGGCATAGTCTTTCACCGCTTCGGGCGCCAGGTCTGCCATGGTTTTCTGGTTCTTGCCTTTCGGGCCCAGCAGGTCGGTAATAGGCACCGGGCTGTAGTTGAGGTACGTCTCCGCCAGCACGTCCATGTTGTGGCGCATCTCGGGCTCCAGCAGGTAGTGCGCCAGCATGGTGTCGAAAATCGGCCCCTGTACATCCACGTTATACTTCTTCAGCACCAGGATGTCATACTTGATGTTCTGGCCCACCTTGGAGATGTTCGGGTTCTCGAGTAGGGGCCTGAACTCGTCGACTATACGCTGCGCCTCCTGCAGGTCATGGTGTGGTACGGGCACATAGTAGGCCTCGCCGGGGCGGTAGCAGAACGACATGCCCACCAGCCTGGCCGTAATCGCATCGATACTGGTGGTTTCGGTGTCCCAGGAGACTTCGTCCTGCTTCAGCAGGTACTGGAGCAGGCTTTGGCGCAGCTCCGGGGTATTGATGAGGTGGTAGTCCTGCAGCGTGGTTTTTATACTTTGCATCACGCCCGGCACCTCCTCCTCGGCAACGGCCAGGGCGGCATCCGCGGCGGCAGGTGCATCAAACAGCGACGTTTGGTTTACAGCGGCGGCCTTGCCTTTTCTCCCGGCTTTGGCGGCAGGTGCGGCAGCGGCCTCTCCCAGGCTTTTGCCCAGCACGCGCTGCGCCAGCTGCCGGAACTCCAGCTCGGCAAACAGCTCCGTTACCTGCTCTTCGTTTGGCCCGTCGTAGTGCAGCCCTTCTTCGCTGAACTCGACCGGCACGTTGCAGTGGATGGTGGCCAGCTCTTTCGACATCATGCCCTGGTCCGCGTACTTCTCCACGTTCTCCTTCTGCTTGCCCTTCAGCTGGTCTGTGTTGGCAATCAGGTTCTCCACGGAGCCGAAGCGCTGAATCAGGCTTTTGGCGGTTTTCTCGCCGATGCCCGGGATTCCCGGAATGTTATCCACGGCGTCGCCCTGCAGGCCCAGTATGTCGATCACCTGCTCCACTCGCTCCACTTCCCACTTCTCCAGCACTTTCTGCACATCCCACACATCAATGGCGTTGCCCATAAAAGCAGGTTTGTACAGGAAGATATGGTCTGTCACGAGCTGGCAGTAGTCCTTGTCGGGCGTCATCATGTACACGTCGAAGCCGGCTTTCTCCGCTTTCTGTGCCATGGTTCCGATGATGTCGTCGGCCTCGTAGCCATCCATGATCAGCACCGGAATGTTAAAGGCCTCCACAATTTTCTTGCAGTAAGGTATGGCGATGGAGATATCCTCGGGCTGCGCCTGCCGGTTGGCTTTGTAGTCGGCAAAGTTCTCGTGGCGGAAGGTTTTGGCCGCCGAGTCGAAGGCAACGCCGATGTGGGTAGGCTGCTCCTTTTGCAGTACCTCCACCAGCGTGTTGGTAAAGCCAAGGGCGGCGCCCGTGTTCATGCCTTTTGAGTTGATGCGCGGGTTCTTGCTGAAGGCAAAGTGCGCGCGGTATATCAGTGCCAGGGCATCTAGCAGAAACAGTTTCTTACGTGGTTCACTCATGTTGCTAATTTAGTCAATTTCGGGTTAAAAGAAGCCACTGCAGCCGCAGCCCCGCTTGATTTATACTATAACCGGCAGAGCCGCATGGGGTTGCCCGTGTTATGATACAGCCTGCGGGCGCTCTTCCCCAGGCTGTGGAACAAGTCTACAAAGCAGCAAAGCCTCTCTTGTACGGTTGTTTTGCTTATACTTCTTGATTATCAATGTGTTGTGTGTGGCAGGGGCTGTTTGGCACAGTTATCTCCTATAGGATTGGCAGAACAGAACATCTAAAAACTGAACTGACCATGAAAAAAGTAACTGTACTAGCGTTTGCCTTCGCGGCATTCGGATTCATATCAACAGAAGCACAAGCACAAACAACTGACGCCAACTCTTCTACTCAGCAGCCGCAAACAGAGCAGGCGCAGGAGCAGGCCGCCAACAAAGAGCAGATTAAGGAGGAGGAGCTGCCTGAGGGGGTAAAGCAAGCCCTGCAAAACGATGCCCTGAAAGAGTGGCAGGTTAGCGAAGTATACAAAGTAGCGCCAGACGCGGCGGCCGGTGCCGAAGCCAAAGCCACTTATGAAGTATACTTCACTAATGCTGAGCAGAAGCAGGCGGTAGCACGCTTCGATGAGACGGGCAAAGCGCTGGCCTCCGCATCAGCAGCAGGACAGGAGCAGAAATAGCTAATGCCTTTGTAAGCAGTTTAAAAAGCGAAACGAGATGAAAAAGATAAGCATATTAGCCGTAGCCTTTGCGCTTGCGGGCCTAGGTGCCCAGGCGCAGGACAACCCTACCTCACAGCCACAGCAGCAGACAATGCAGCAGGAGCAGGGTCAGCAGAACAAACAGCAGGTAAAGCCGGAGGAGCTTCCGGATGCCGTGAAGCTGGCCGTAGCCAACAGCGACTACAAAGAGTGGACGCTGGGCGAGGTATACCTGATCCAGCCGACTGAGGATGGTGCCCCCGTGGTGTACGAAGTGCAGTTCCTGAACGGCGAAGAGGAGCCGGTGGTGGTGCGCTACGATGAGGCGGGTAAAGAAGTAAACGGCTAAGACCGGCCGCAAACGTTTGTATATTGATTCGGGCAGGGCCTCCGTTATATAACGGAGGCCCTGCCTGCTTTAGGTATAGTATAAGCTAAATATAGGAGTATAATTAGCGGCAGGTAGAACATAAACGGCCTTAAAGTCGTTACTTTATTGCTTCATGCCTTCACCCAGCAGGAAGCAACACGTAAACTATACTATGCCAAAGATACTTCTGATTGATGATGATCCAGCTTTCTGCCTGATGCTGAAGGGCTATTTGAAGCGCCAGCAGTATGAGGTAGAGACCGCCTACACCGCAAACGACGGGCTGCGCGTGCTCAAGGCATCGTCGTTTGATTTGATCCTAACGGACTTCCGCCTTCCTGACAAAGACGGACTGGAGCTCTTGTCTCAAATCCGTGTGCTAACACAGGAAGTACCCGTTATCCTGATGACCACCTACGCGGATATCCGCACTGCCGTGCGTGCCATTAAAATGGGCGCCTTTGAGTACATTACGAAACCTATCAACCCCGACGAAACCCTGCTGGTTATCAAAAACGCCCTGAACAGGAAAGCGGAGGCAGAGCAGGAGGCCGTGTCTACAGCGAGTGCCGGCAGCTTCCAGTTTGTGCGGGGGCAGAGCCCGCAGGCCGAGCAGATAGAGGAGTTTATCTCGCTGGTGGCCCCCACCAACCTATCTGTGATTATAGAAGGCGAAAGCGGCACCGGCAAAGAGTATGTGGCCCGCATGATACACGAGCAGAGCAAGCGCCACGACCGGCCTTTTGTAGCCATCGACTGCGGTGCCTTATCGAAAGAGCTGGCGGGCAGCGAACTGTTCGGGTACGTGAAAGGCGCCTTTACCGGTGCCCTGCAGGATAAAAGAGGCCAGTTTGAGGCAGCCGAGGGAGGCACCCTGTTCCTGGATGAGATTGGTAACCTGCCCTACGAGGTGCAGGTAAAGCTGCTGCGCGCGCTGCAGGAGCGCAAAGTGCGCAAACTGGGCAGCACCACCGACCAGAATGTGGATGTGCGCGTATTGGCCGCCACCAACGAGGACCTGGTGCAAGCCGTTGCCAACGGCCAGTTCCGCGAGGACCTGTACCACCGCCTCAACGAGTTTAAGATAAACCTTCCGCCGCTCCGCGACCGCGACGGCGATGTGGTGCTGTTTGCCAACCATTTTCTACAGCAGGCCAACCGGGAGCTGGAGAAAGCGGTGCAGGGCTTCGACGCCGCCACAGAGGATGCGATGCTCCGCTATAACTGGCCCGGCAACCTGCGGGAACTGAAAAACGTGGTAAAGCGCGCCGTACTGTTAGCCAAGTCAGAGTTTGTGACGCTGCAGGAGCTGCCCGCCGAGATTGTGCACTACACGCCTGCGCCGCAGCAGGCCAGCGTTGCCTACTCGCCCCACGACCCAATGGAGACGGACCTGAAAAGTATAAACGAGCGTACCGAGCGTGAGATGATCCTGGCGATGCTGGAGCGCGTGAAGTACAACAAATCCAAAGCGGCACGCCTACTCAACATAGACCGTAAAACGCTCTACAACAAGCTGAAACTCTATAATATTGAGATATAGGCGGCTATTCCACGGGCTGCTGCTCTGCGGTGGCTCTTACACTTTGCAGCTCCTGCCGCAACGCCCCTAGCACCTTTTGCACCTGTGGCAGCGCCTCTGCCACGGCCTGCTCTAACACGCTTTGCTCTGCCTCTCCTGTATGGAGCACCTGCTCCAGCTGAAGCAGGTATGGGGTTACAGTGTGTGCCTTCAGGTGTTTAAAGGCGGTGAGCATCTTATGGGCCATGTTGGCGTTTGCCTCCCAATCCTGTGCCGCGGCAGTCTGCTCCAGCTGCTTCAGGTTCTGCTCCTGGTCTTCCACCAGCACCTCCAGCACATCAGCCAGCGCCTGGTGGTCATCACCGGTAAACAGGCGCATCTCGCTTAAGTCGTACAATGGCGCTTCCGGTGTCTGGGCAACAGCAGCCGCTGGTAAACGCAGCGTGCCCGCTGGCACGTGCTGCTCCTCCTCCTGTACATCGATCGGGGAGATGGGCAGGGCCTCTGCCAGTTTCTCGTGTAGCTCCTGCTCGGTAAAAGGCTTCATGACGTGCGCGGTGATGGCTGAGTTCTTGAAGAAGTCAGTGTCGTTGCTCAGAATGTTGGCGGTAAGCGCGATAATCGGCACCTGCTTATCAAGCCTGCGGATGTTGCGGGCAACGGTCTTTCCGCTCATGCCCGGCAGCTGAATATCGGTTAGCACCACGTCAAAGCTATGCTGCTGCACCAGGTCCAGCGCCTCCTGCCCATCGTTCGCCAGGTACACCTTCATGCCCCAGCGGCTCAGGATCAGGTCGCAGAGGGTGCGGCTGTAGGCATCGTCGTCCACCACCAGCACTTTAAAGCCCCGGAAGGTAGCCGGCACTGCCAACGGCTCAGGTGGTGCCGCCGGCACTTGCTCCTGCGCCACCTGCATCGGAAGCACAATGGTGAAAGTGGTGCCCTCGCCATACACGCTGTTCACGGCGAGGGTGCCGCCCTGCATCTCCACCAGCTTTTTGCTGATAGACAGGCCCAGGCCGGTGCCGCCATACTTGCGAAGGATAGAGTCATCGGCCTGGTTAAACTCCCCGAACACATGCTGTATGCGTTCCTGCGGAATGCCGATGCCCGTATCAGCCACGGCTATACTTAGCACGGCACGGTTACGGCGGCGGCTGCGCAGGCTTACCTCTACCTGCACCTGCCCCTGGTGTGTGAATTTAATCGCGTTGTCTGCCAAGTTAAACAGCACCTGCTTCAGGCGCAGTGCGTCGCCGCAGAGGCCGTCCGGTATAGCGGGGTCAGCCTTGCAGCTGAACGTTACGCTTTTGCTGGACGCCTTGAGCGCGAAAGCCTGCTCCACTTCCGTAAGCAGCCTGTGCAGGCTAAACACGGTGCGGTCTATCTGCAGCTTACCGGCCTCTATCTTGGAGAGGTCCAGCACGTCGTTCACAATGTGGAGCAGGTGCTGGCCCGCGCCGTTGATAGCCTGCAGGTGCTCCTGCTGCTGCGGCTGGAGCGGGGCATGGCGCATCTGTTGTGTAAAGCCAAGTATAACGTTGAGCGGGGTGCGCATTTCATGGCTCATGTTGGCTACAAAAGCCTCTTTGGCGCGGGCCAGCTTCACGGCCTCCTTCTGCGCCTGTATCAGGCGCGATTTATAGTTGTTGCTGCGCGTCAGGTCACGGAGAATCATCAGAATAAAAGCAATGCCGCTGCCCAGGCCAACTATGCCGATCAGCAACATGATAACAGAGGTCTCCTCGGCCACGTCGCGGGCGCGGCTGGAGTTAAGCGCCGCCTGCTCCTGCTCATGGCGTTCGAGCTGGTACATCATTGTCCGGATCTGGTCCATGATCTGCTTGTCCTGCTGCAGCAGGGCCAGCTCCTTTGCCTGTAGCTGCTGTTCCTGCGCATCGGCCTCGCGCTGCACATTGTGCAGGATGCGGCGCACCTTGCTCAGGGGGGCCACCGGGGTGGCGGCAATGCTGGTGTCTATGCGTATCTCCTGCCTTACATCCAGCTGCGGCACGATGACCTTCGGTGGCGGCGGCGTTTCCTTCTCCTGCTTCTCTTTCTTGGAGAACAGCTTGCCAAAGAAGCCCCGCTTATCCTCCTTCTCCTGCTGTGGCTGCTCCTCCTTTTGCTGCGGCTCATCAGTGCCGTTCATGTTGAGGTTATCCGAGATGGTGGTGGTGGTTTGCTGGTGGATGGTGGTGGAAAGAGGCTTTTCCTCGGCTGTGGAGGCGATTTGCCGCATGGCCTTTCCCGAGTAATTGTTCAGCTTTTGCCGCTTCTTAAGGGCTACGTAAAGTTCCAGGCTTTTCTGCTTCTCACTCAGCAGCGCGGAGATAGAGTCAACCTGCGCCAGTTCGCGGGGGCTGTCTTCCATCAGGCACTCGAGCGAGTCTATCTGGTTACGGATTGTGTCGAGGTGGCTGAGGTACGCTTTGAAGTGGGACTCTTTGGTTGTGAGGGTGTAGGCACGGATCGCACTTTCCGCCGTGGAGATGGTAGAAAGCGTGTGCTGCAGCTCCATAAGTTTGGTGTTGGGCTGCGAGAGCACCTCCACCGAGTTGAGCAGTTTGGTAAAGCTGGTATAGGTCAGGTAAATGGCCACCAGCACCACGCTAAGCGCCAGTGTAAAGCCCGCCACAACCTTCGTTTTTATGCTATCCCCGGATATCTTCATGTATAACTGTGTCGCTTTTGTTGCCGCGCCTGCGAGCGGCGCAGTCCTTATAACGCCATTACAACAGAAATGATTACAGAAGGGTGCCTTTGTGCTGCAGATCGGCCCGGGAAGGGCTAAGAATACGCCTTTCGGGCACGCCCCATGAACTGGAAAGACCGCTATCGCCGGGAGTTTGCAGCTTCAGGGAAAGGTTGAACGGTGTGGTGCGTCTTGGCTGAACCTGCTGGCTGTTAGCCTGACCGGCCGGCAAGGGCAGGGCAAAGGCCATTTGCTGCCATGTTAAGTGCAAAAGGGCAACGCGCTACCATGCGCCCTGCCCTTTTGCACTTAAAGCCATACTTGTTGTAAGCTGGGTTACCAGTTGCTGCTGGCGCCGCCACCACCGAAGGAGCCGCCGCCAAAGCCGCCGAAGCCACCGCCCCCTCCGCCGCCGCCGAACATGCCGCCGCCCGAACGGAAGGTGCCAAAGCCACCGGGTATGATCACAGGGCCGCCAAAGGTGCGGGCGTAGCGCCTGCCTCCCCGGCCACCGCCGCCTCCGCCTATTTTGGAAAGGAGGACCACCACCACGATCACCACGATGATGATGAAGAGCAGCGATGGGCTGGAACCCTCGCCCCGGCTTTGCTGCGAAGGGTCTGCCTGGTAAGCCCCGCTGGCCAGCTCGATGACCATAGTGGTTGCCTGGTCGAGGCCCTGGTAGAACTGCCCCTGGGAGAAGGCAGGCTTTAAGGTGCGCTCGGTAATGCGTTTGGCAATGGCGTCGGGTATGTATTCCTCTAATCCGTAGCCTGTCTGTATCGTTACACTCCGCTCCTCCTTGGCCACCAGTATCACCAGCCCGTTATCATACTTGCCGGCGCCAACGCCCCAGCGCTCGCCCAGTTCGGCGGCATACTGGTTAGGGTCGTAGCCGCCGATAGAAGTGAGCAGCGCAACGGCAATCTGGGTGGAGGTGGTGTCGGCGTAATTCTCCAGCTTTTGCTCCAGCGCCTGCTCTTCCTGCGGGGTGAGCATGTCGGCGTAATCGTTGACAAGGCGGTTTGGCTTGGCGGGGAAATCGCCGTTCTGCGCAAAGGCAGCCAGGCTCAGGAAACAAAAGTATAAACTAAGGAATAGGTGCTTCATAATGTTTTAGTCTCCGAACGAGATGTCGTCGCTCAGTTCGTTGATGTCGCCGTGGCGATCGTACGGGAAGTGGGCCTGTAGCTGTTCGCCGGCCATGCGTACGCCCCGCGCCAGCCCTTCGGCATATTTCTTCTGCTTAAAGTTTTTGATAACCTCCGCGGTGATATCCTCCCAGAAATGGTCTGGCACAGAGGTGTTGATGCCGGCATCGCCCAGCACGGCAAACTGGTGGTCTTCGAGGGCTACGTAAAAAAGCACCCCGTTGCGCTCTGCCGTCTGGTGCATGTGCAGCTCGGCGAATACCTCGGTGGCACGGTCCAGTACATCACCCTCACAATTGCTCTCGATGTGCACCCGGATCTCGCCGGAGGTTTTCATCTCCGCCTCTTTTATCGCCTCAATTATCTTCTGCTCGTCAGCTGCTGTGATCGTGTCTTTAGGCATAAACTAAATGGTTAAACTGTTGGATTGCATAACGCAGTTACTACGGAACGGGAGCCCCAGGTTACGCGATGTAAGCCTTCAAACAATTAAGGTTAGAACTCTACTGTAGGGGCGGTCTGCGCTCCGGCATCAGCCTCAAAGTAACCTTTCTTCTCAAAGTCGAACATGCCGGCCACCAGGTTGCGCGGGAAGGAGCGGATGTAGGAGTTGTAGTCCTGTACCGCCTCGTTAAACTTGCGCCGCTCCACGGAAATGCGGTTTTCGGTACCCTCCAGCTGTGCCTGTAGCTCGAGGAAGTTCTGGTTGGCTTTCAGCTCCGGGTATCGCTCCACAGAAACGAGCAGCCTGCTCAGGGCACCGCTCAGCTCTCCCTGGGCCTGCTGAAAGCGCTCTATGTTTTCCGGCGTCAGGTTATCCGGGCTGATGTTGACGCTGGTTGCTTTGGCACGGGCTTCTATAACGTCTGTCAGGGTTTCACGTTCAAAGTTGGCAGCGCCTTTTACGGTGTTCACCAGGTTTGGCACCAGGTCTGCACGGCGCTGGTAGGCGTTCTGCACGTTGGCCCATTGGGCCTCCACCTGCTCATCTTTGGTAACCATGGTGTTGTAGCCGCAGGACGACTGCGAGGCCAGAATTACGAAGCCTATCAGGTAGAAAAACAGTTTTTTCATAAGTGGGTGTTGGTATGGTTTAGTATACGTTGTAATTGGCCTTATCAGGCGATATCTGTACGAAGATAGGAAAGCTGTGTTAAGCTCCGCAGGAAAATAGTAAAAACTTGATGCTTGGGGGCTTAACGGGGCTGCTGCTGCAACAGGTGCTCCAGGGCAAGAGGCCGGCCGGGCATGGCCTGCGGTGGGCGGTGTGCAGGGGCAACGTCAGAAAAATATGACAGAATGTGGAAAGACAACCGGTTGCCGCTCTTTAAGTTATAGTTAAAAATTGATATATTGCAGGAAATGTATAGTGTATGAAAGCAATTATACCTGTAGCAGGCGTTGGTTCAAAGCTCCGGCCACACACGCACACGCAGCCTAAATCGCTGGTGCCGCTGGCCGACAATACTATACTGGGCCATATTATTGAGAAGCTGCTTACCGCCGGTATTCAGGACTTTGTGTTTATCATTGGGTACCTGGGCGAGAAGGTGGAGCGCTATGTGCGGCAAAAGTACCCGCAAGTAAATGCTGTGTTTGTGGTGCAGGAGCCGCGCGAGGGCCTGGGGCACGCCCTTTGGGTTGCCCGCCACACGTATGAGCAGGAAGATAGCCTGTTGATTATGCTCGGCGATGCCATTGTGGATGTAGACCTGCAGCCTATTATTGAAGCGCCCTACTCTGTGCTGGGCGTGAAGAAGGTCGCCAAGCCGTCGCTGTTCGGGGTTACCGAGATGGGCAACGATGAGTTTGTGACCAAAGTGGTGGAGAAGCCCAAGATCCCGAAATCGAACTTTGCACTGGTGGGGCTCTACAAAATCGTGCACCCACAGCGGCTCATCGCCTCTCTTGGGCACATTATCCAGGAGGATATCCGCACGCAGGGCGAGTACCACCTGACGGACGCGCTGATGCACATGATCAAGAACGGGGAGAAAATGGTGCCCTGGAGCGTTGACCATTGGTTTGACTGCGGCCGCAAAGAGACTTTGCTGGAGGCGAACGCCACCTTGCTGGCCCGCCCCAAGTTCCGCGACCGCGACTATAGCCAGATGTGCCCCGGCTGTATCATCATCCCACCGGTCAGCATTGGGCAGGACTGCACCATTACCAACTCCATCATTGGCCCTAACGTGGCCATCGGCGACAACACCACTGTTACCAACTGCATCCTGAGCAACTCCATCATCGGTTCCTACTCAGAGCTGCGGTTTGCCGTGATGAACGACTCGATCATTGGCAGCGATGCCTCCTTCAAGGGCTTCAGCCACAGCCTGAACATCGGGGATAGTACGGAGATTAATTTTGGGCAGTAACTTTTAAAGACACAAGACGCAGGTAGCAAGACACAAGAATCATGTAATGTGATTGGGAGTAGGTGTTTATGGTGTTGGGGAGTTGCACTACGTATTAGTGTCTGCTATAAATAAACGCTTTAAATAATATCTGGAATTTATTATATTGCTTGTGCGCAATATAATAAGCTATGGAAACTGCCTTTCTTAACTACACCTTTTACCTCCTTCTTGTATTTCCGATCCTCCTGTTCGCTAAAAAGAAAAGCGCCAACTTCTGGCAGTATCTGCTTGTGTTTATCTTCTTCTTTATCCTGAACCAGGCGATGCTCGACCTGCCCCGTTACTACAAGGGGCTTCAGTTTATACATGGCAACTGGAACTGGTCCGGGAAAATATTTACTATAGCTGCTTCTGTGCTTTTCCTGGTGCTGTATAGAGGGTTAACTGCTAAGGACGTAGGACTGACGCTGCGACAGAAAGGCTCATTGAAACTGCCGCTTATACTTGTCTTTATTTTTATACTGGTACCTACTATACTTGGAGGGGTGCTAATATCGGCAGAGGAGCTAGACCTGGAGACGCTGGCCTTTCAGTTAACGATGCCTACCCTAGATGAAGAGCTTGCTTACCGGGGTATTATGCTGGCGCTACTCAACAAAGCGGTATGCCACAGCAAACTGTTCAGGGGAATTTCTGTTGCCAACCTGGTTACGTCGCTGCTCTTCGGTTTTGTGCATGCGCTTTCGTTAACAGCAGGTTTCTCCGTTTCCTTTGAGCCTTTATACTTTGCGCAAACCTTTCTTTTCGCGCTGGGGCTGGCGTATATTGTAGAGCAAACCGGAAGCCTGCTGCTGCCTGCGCTGGCGCATAGTTTAGGTAACTTCTTGCCAAACTTGGTGGCAATGCTAAAGTAGGCTGCTAGGCACAGGATAGCCCGCCCATGCCGCAAGTTTAGCGCCAGCGCAACGTGTGGCTACCATATCCAACCACCAGTTACCGCTTCGCTCAAACTGGCGGTATGTTAGGAGAATACCCTCCCTATACACATCAGGAAAAAAGTCTTGTGTCTAGCGTCTTGATACTTGTGTCTATTCTACAAAAACGTCAGCTCATTCAGTTGGTCCAGCATCCAGCCGGTGAGGCTGTAGCGGTGGCGGGTGGCTACCAGTACCTCGTGCGGAATGAGATCTGCACGGAAGCAGGCAAGGCGACCAGCGATGGGCAGGATGTCTATTTCTTCTTCGGTGCCATTGGCTTGAGGCAAGTATAAACGCAGGTTACCACCGTGCTCTGGCTTCCAGTCCTCATTTAGGTAGCAGATAAAGGACAGGCGGCGGTGGTCGTTTTCCTTGAACTGATCTATGTGGCGCTTGTATACCGTACCCGGAGGATAAACCGTGAAGTGAAATTCATAGTCCTTCAGGCCGAGGAAGCAGGTGCGGTTAATGTAGCGCATTACTTCGTCCATGCGGTCCAGGAAAACTTGTGTAGGAGGTAGCGCTTCCGATGGCTCAATCCAGCGGATAAAATCACCACGCACCTCTTTGTCTACCGTAAACTGGTCAGCGGAGCCGATACCGGCTTTCTTGAACGTGCCTTGCTCCTGGTGGTGCGAGAGTACATCCAGCAGGTTGTGAACCTCCTCTGCCTCCAGAAAGTTATCCACGATGGCGTACCCCTTCTCCGATAGCCTGTCGGCTATCTGCTCAAACTTTTGCAGTAACTTCTCGTCTTCCAGTTCGTCAAACATAAACAATGTCAGGCTTAGTATATGCTTTATACTTTACAACGAGTGTTTTGGCTACGCCTGCGGTAAAAGCGCGCAAAAGTAAACAGGAAAAGAACAGCTTGTACAGCTATGGCAGCAAGAAATTTTCGAGCCGGAACTGATTGAAGTATAAGTACAAAGAACGCCGATACAGTAGTACAGGGGCGGTTATGTGTTGTAATTTGTTTAACTTGTATCCATCACCTTGTAACATAACCTTAAACAAACGTATAGGCTAAGCCATTATGAAAAGGACAACTGTATTTCTGCTGGCCGGCAGCCTCACGGCTGTGTCGGCTTGCAAATCATCTCAAACTGATACAACTGCCACAGGCATGACGACAGAAAACACCACAAGTGCGACTGCACAGAACACAACCGATACAGAATTAGATTACCCGGACACCAAGAAAGTAGACCAGGTGGACGATTACTTCGGCACCAAAGTAGCCGATCCGTACCGCTGGCAGGAAACGCATGACACGCAACTGGATGAGTGGATTGAGGAGCAAAACGAAGTAACAAAGGAGTACCTCAGCGATATCGACTTCAGAGACAACATCAAGAAACGCCTGACGGAAATTTGGAACTACCCGAAGTATGGCGCTCCGTTTAAAGAGGGTGGCAAGTACTACTTCTTTAAAAACGATGGTCTGCAGAACCAGAGCGTGCTGTACGTGCAGGAGAGCCTGGAGGCAGAGCCAAAGGTGTTCTTCGACCCGAACAAGTTGAGCGAAGACGGCACAGTGGCTCTTACCGCGCTTTCTTTCTCTAAGGACGGAAAGTACCTGGCCTACGGCACCTCCAGCGGTGGCTCTGACTGGAACACCTACCACATAATGGAAACAGCAACTGGCAAGAAGCTAGACGACCAGCTGGACTGGGTGAAGTTCTCTAGCCCGAGCTGGAGCGGAAATGGCTTCTTCTACAGCCGCTACGATGCCCCAACGGAGGGTAATAAACTGGCTAACAAGAACGAGTACCACAAAGTATACTACCACAAAATAGGAACGCCACAGAGCCAGGACCAACTGGTGTATGAAGACAAGAAAAACGCACTACGCAACTTTTACGGTCAGACGACTGAGGACGAGCGCTTCCTGATTCTAAATGTATCAGAAGGAGCAAGCGGAGCCAACGCTTTATCTTACAAAGACCTCAAAGACCCTAAATCAGCCATTAAGCCGATTGTAGAGAACTTCGAGAGCCAGTATAGTGTGGTGGATAACGTGGGTGATAAACTGCTGGTGATGACGAACAAGAACGCGCCACGCTACCGCCTGGTGCTCATCGATCCGAAGAAGCCACAAGAGCAGAACTGGAAAACTGTTATCCCAGAATCACAGAATGTGCTGGAAGGTGTGTCTACTGTAGGCGGCAAACTGATAGCTACTTACATGAAAGACGCAGCCAGCCAGGTAGTAGTGTATGACATGAACGGCAAGCAACTGACCACAGTGGAGCTGCCAACGCTAGGTACTGTAAGTGGCTTTAATGGCGACAAGGATGACAAAGAAGTATTCTTCACTTTCACGTCCTTCACTTACCCGCCAACCATCTACCGTTATGATGTGGTGAACAACAAAGTAACGCAGTTCCGCAAAACTGAGGTAAACGTAAATACCGTTGCTTTTGAAACGAAGCAGGTGTTCTATACTTCTAAGGACGGTACCAAAGTGCCGATGTTCATTGTGCACAAAAAAGGCCTGAAGCTGGATGGCCAGAACCCGACTTACCTGTACGCTTACGGTGGCTTTAACATCTCTATGACGCCTAGCTTTAGCATTGCTAACATGCTGTGGCTGGAGAACGGTGGCGTGTATGCGATGCCAAACCTGCGCGGTGGTGGCGAGTATGGCGAAGATTGGCACAAAGCCGGCATGACGCCAAACAAGCAAAACGTGTTCGACGATTTTATTGCCGCAGCCGAGTACCTCATCGACCAGAAGTATACTTCTTCAGAGAAACTAGCCGTAGCTGGTGGTTCTAACGGTGGTTTGCTGATAGGTGCCTTCATGACGCAGCGCCCTGAATTGGCTAAAGTTGCCCTGCCTGCTGTAGGTGTAATGGACATGCTGCGCTTCCACAAGTTCACCATCGGTTGGGCTTGGGTGCCGGAGTATGGCTCATCAGACAACGAGGCACAGTTCAAGAACCTGTATACTTTCTCGCCGCTGCACAACATCAAAGAAGGCGTGAAATATCCGGCTACACTGGTAAAAACAGCTGACCACGACGACCGTGTGGTGCCGGCTCACTCGTTCAAGTTTATTTCTGAGCTGCAGGACAAAGGTGCGCCGGGCAATCCATACCTGATTCGTGTGGATGTACGTGCAGGTCACGGTGCCGGTAAGCCAACCTCGCTGGTTATTCAGGAGTATGCTGATACTTATGCGTTCATCTACAAGAACATGGGCGTGAACCCGTACGCGCAGAACCAATAACACAAGTATAAATCTGCCTTTATACTTTAGCCGCGTTGCCTGTTTCAGGTGGCGCGGCTTTTTTGCTGCAGTCCGGTGGGCAGGTGCGTTCACTTGACTGTCGGTTTATCGGCAAAATGATTCCCGATCGTGCACTTCTACTATAGTACTTGTTGTATATTTAGGCTGCACAACAAATCACGAAGTATAAACCCATTGCATGAAACCAGAGAGACATAGCGAAACAGGGCCAGACGAGCTTTACCTGGATGTAAGGATGCTGAACAACCTGCACGAAGTCGCCAAATGGGGCAAAGTGCTGGCGATACTGGGCTTTGTACTATCGGCTTTTACGCTTTTGTTCGGGATGTTCATGCAGGGGTTTGCCAAAGCACCCGCCCTGGAAGAAAGTGCTGCCAATGTTGGCTTGTCGGGATTTACGGTTGTTGTGTACGCTTTTGTGGCGCTGGTGTATTTCTTCCCGTCACTGTACCTCTTCAGCTTCTCTTCGCGCATGCAGCAAGGGGTGCAGGAGCGTAACAGGCAGCAAGTGCAGCGGGCCATTACAAAGCTGAAGATCCTGTTCAAGTTCCTGGCCATTATGATGGGGCTGTTCCTGTTGCTGTTCGGAGCGTCTTTGGTAATGCTCGTGACGGGTGTGTCAGAGCTGCAGGTGTAACAACAAAGGAGAGCTTTAAATCAACTAAAAGCAGTTCCTGCTTCTGATGCAAGTATTTGCTTAGCAAAGATTTGGTGATGCTGTGTGCTTAGAGTAAGAGCTACACACCTACGCTAGTTGATAGGAGAAAGCACAACTACCTAAAGTAAACATATGAAAACAGACAAAACACAAAAAGATGAGGTAGAGCAGGAACTCGTACTGAATGCGGCTTCGCGCTCTTTGCTAAAATCAGTATCAACATGGAGTAAAGTTCTGGCCGTGGTGGGATTCTTGGTGGTGTGTGGCAGGCTTTTCTTCACGCTTAAGCAGGGTGTGTGGAGCCCTGATGATGCTAGAGGTGCTGCCTGGGCAGCCGGCCGCTTTGCCCTTGATGCAGTGTACTTCTGCATAGCAGTATGCCTGCTTCTCTTCTCTACCAGAATAGATAAAGCGTTCCACCAAAACAGCCAATTGTTACTAACAAGTGCTTTAAGCAGTCTGAAGTTGCTTTTCAAAGTAGCAGGTATACTTGCCGTAGTAATCACAGTATCTTTTATACTATGGCAGCTGTTTGTGGAAAGCAGTTTTTAAAGAAATCAAATTCATATGAGTTCAGGAAGCACACCCAGTACGGTGTGCTTTGTTTTTATAAAGTGCCAAAGTAGATTCTTACGTAACTTAGCAGCCAGACAAGTATAAACGCTATGAAATCAACGGGAGGAGCAAGTGAGTTTACTGTACGCTCTAACGAGATAGATTACCGGGGGCAGGCTACCATGCCGGCGCTGGTGAGTTATATGCAGGAGGCAGCCTGGAGCAACACCCAGGAATTAGGCATGTCCATGTATGATTTGCTGGAGCGGGGGCTAACCTGGGTGCTGCAGCGCATGCGGATAGAAATGTTCCGTTACCCCACGCACAACGAGGCAATAACAGTAGAAACCTGGGCCTCGGGTCGGGAGCGCGTGTTCATGTACCGCGATTTCAGAATTTATACTTCGGATCGGGAGCTACTGGGGCAGGCAACAAGCGTTTGGCTGGTGATGGATGTGGTGAAGCGCCAACTGGTGTCGGTGCCGGATTTTATTTCGGCGATGGAGGTCGTGCCGGGGCGGGAGCCGCTGCCTTTTGCCAAAGGCAAGCTGCCGCAGCTGCAGGAGCCGCAACAGGAGCAGCAAATGCCCGTGCGCTGGCACGACATAGACCTAAACCGCCATGTCACCAACACCCGCTACCTGCAATGGGCCCTGGATACCCTGCCGCTGGAGCTGCTGGAGCAAAAGCAACTGCAGAAGCTGGACATCATCTTTAAAGCAGAAAGTATACTGGGTGATACGGTAAGCTCAGCTGTTGCCCCAGGTAATGAAAACGAGAATTTATACTTGCACAGGCTTACCAGCCAGGAGAGCGGCAAAGAACTGGTGCAGGCCATCACAGAGTGGAGAACGCTGGAGAATCAACAAGTATAAAAAGTATAGGAGAAGCTAACAGATAAATCACAAACAATGGTAGAAGTAAGAAGAGGAACCATAGACGACCTGCCGCAGGTGCATGCGCTGATAAAAGAGCTAGCCGAGTTCGAAAAGGCACCGCAGGAAGTGACCACCACCGTACTGGAACTGGAGCGCGACGGCTTTGGCGAAAACCCGATTTACAAGTTCTTTGTGGCCGAAGGCGAGAACGGTATTGTAGGCATCGCTTTGTACTATACCGCCTATTCCACGTGGAAAGGCCGCACCTTATACTTAGAAGACCTGGTGGTAACAGAGTTTATGCGCCGCACCGGCATCGGTAGAAAGCTATTTAACGCCGTTGCGCAGGAGGCGAAAGATACCGGAGCCAAGCGCTTCAGATGGCAGGTGCTGGACTGGAACGAGCCTGCCATAGCCTTCTATAAGAAAATAGGAGCAGACATTAGCAGCGAGTGGTACACCTGCACCATGACGGAGGAGCAGATACAGCAGTACGCAGGTTAGCCCTGGCAAATAAAAGCCGCCTCCGGAGCAGTAAAGGTTTGCTCCGGAGGCGGCTTCTGTAATTTTAAAACCTACTCCTGGTCTTTACGCTCCACATTCACCCCTACCACTTCCAGCATCGTTCTGAACGATGCGTACCGGCCGGCGTAGCGGTCGTTGAGTTTCTGCTGTAAGGCCGGCATGTGGTCACGCTGGTACTCCAGCAGGTCCTCCACGTTGCGGCAGGTGTACTGCACGGCATACGTGGTGCCTCCTGTGTCCTCATCCTCCATTACACGGCAAATCTGGTTCGCCAGGAAATAACCTGTACCCATTACCTCTGGTATGTGTACCTTCTTCATCCACTGCAGCCACTCTTCGGCCACAGTATTATCTATACTTACTGTTATGTTGTACAATATCATACCCAAATTTACGAAAATATGCGCGAAGGTGGCTAAAAGTATAAAAGCAGTAACGGCCTGTGCTACCTTGGCACAGGCCGTTACTGCTTTTAGGAGGGCAGGCCGTTTTTATTTACAGCTCCAGCGGCCCACCATGCCGTCGTACCGGCCGTCTGATGGGTTTGGCTGGTAGGCCAGCACCAGCGGCTTTTCGTTTGCCTGTGGCATCAGCTGTAGCTGCCCCTGGCTTAGCTGCAGGTAAATCACGCCTTCTTTATCGACTACGGCACGCAGCGTGTGGGCTTTGTTATTTACCAGGTAGCTGCTGTTGCTATTCAGGCCGGTGGCCGTCAGTTCTGTAATCTTATAGATCTTGTGCTGGGAGAGTGCTCCTGATTTTGCCAGCATGGCTTTGCTCTCGCTTTCGAGTTTGCCACCAAGCCAGAGGTCTTCGCCCAGGCAGTTGGAGGTTTTGGCAATCAGGTCGAAATAAACCTCGTCGGATGTGTTCTCTATGGCAGCCACTGTAACGGCAGGCACTTCTTTAGGTGCCACCACGGCAGCCGTAGCCTCCTGTTGCTCGCCTAGCTTGGGCTCTACGCGGGTAGAGCAGGAGGCCAGCAGAGATAAAGGCAGGAGTAAGAAAACAAGTCGGTTTAAATCGGAAATAGCAGAAGTAAAAATTTTAGTCATAGGCATTTTATATTATAAATAGGGTTTTAACTATATATAGTTATACTTTATATATGATAAAATGTTGTGTTTTATTTTAATTATTTGATACACAGTGCGCTGGCAGCATTGTAGGGGCTTTCTTTTTTGTTGATGCTGTTGTAACAACGGCAATGTGGGGGCTAGCCCTGTGCTGTACGGGCAGCAGCGGTAGCGCCTTTCAGGCACAAAACAGCGAGGCCTCTCCTCTCTATGTATAGCTGCCGGTGCCGGAACCTGCCGCTGTTAGGCTGCTGGCGCGGGACGGCTGAGGCTACACTTTCCACGTGTAACGCCACGGCTCCCGGGCCACCTGCCCTGGTACTTTGCTGTGGTGTACAGGCATGTGCTGCTGTGCCTAAGCGTAGGTTGCCGTTGCAGGCAGTTGATTTTGTGCTAGCTTAGGGGCTGGAACGATTTTATAACCCTACCCAAACAATGGCAGAGCTGAGAAAGAAACTACAGGTAAAGCAAGGCGACAGCCTGGTACTGCTGAACGCTCCGGAAGCAGTGGCGCAGGTACTGGCGCAGGAGGGCTGCGCTTTCAGGGCCGACGAAGAAGCGCCAGGTGCAGGGGCTTGCCACACCGTGCTGCTGTTTGTGCAGCATGCAGCGCAGCTCAACGAGCTTGGCCCGCAGGCGGTGGCGCTGCTTCAGCCCAAAGGAATGCTGTGGATCGCCTACCCCAAGCAATCCTCCGGTGTTACAACAGACCTCAGCCGCGACAAAGGCTGGCAAAGTATAAAGGCGCTGGGTTTTGAGGTAGTGCGGCAGGTGGCGGTGGACGAGGTGTGGTCGGCGCTGCGGTTCCGGCACCAGTCGGAGCGCCCGCAAAGTTCCGCCTTCGGAGTGGATAAGCCAGGCATCGACCGCAGGACAAAAGCAGTGGCCATACCCGGTGACCTGGAGGAGGCCCTGGTGCAGGAAGGCATGCTGGGTGCTTTTGAGCGTATGGCTTTCACGCACCGGAAAGAGTATGTGGTGGCGGTGCTGGAGGCAAAGAAGCCGGAGACGAGGGCCCGCCGTATAGCCAAAGCCGTGGAGGGGGCAAAAAATCAGGCTCAGGGAAAAGGATAAGCTCCATCAGGCGCATAAAAAAAGAGGTGCAGCTACGGCCGCACCTCTTTTTTGTATTGTTAAAGTAGCTCCTTACTGTGCAATAACAACAGGGAAAAGAGCCTGGATATCTGTTTCGCCAACGCTTACACCGGAAGTGGCAGTTTTAATGCCGGGCTGGTGCATCAAAGTAACCCTAAGGTTGTTGTTGGTGCCCGTTGTCGGCTCACCGGTTGTAATGGTCGCTTCTAAGCCAATAGGAAAGTTATTCGCATCCATATCAGTTCGCTGAACGGAAAGTAGCGACTCCGGGGTTGGTTCAAAAATAACCGCATGGTCGGTACCTTCTGCTTCGATTTCGTTAGTGATATCACCGTTATTGTCTGCAAAAGTAACCGTTGCGTTATAGATAACATTCGGCTTTAAATTCAAAGTGGTAACTACCGGGGCGTTCCCTCCGGGCCCGTCAGGGTCAGAGTATGTCGCCTCTGCTCTGTCTACCCCTTTAATGGTAGAGCTCGGCTCCAGCACAATGGTCATGCTGGTAATTACCTCACCCTCTTCAATCGGATCCGGATCATCGTTATCATCGCCACAGGCTGCTGTGAACAAGAGTGAGCCTAATAAAAACGCTGTGAGATAAGGTCTAAATAGTTTTTTCATGATATAGGTATTTGACAATGTACAACAATACGAAGTTTATTTAAAAATGATACTAAATAATGGGTTACGATTTGGTAAAATCGAGCGGCACCCGGATACGGAACATCAGCATGCGCCCAGGCTCATCAGCATAGTAGCGTAGCTTGTTCAGATACTCCCGGTACACGGTGTTGAGTAAGTTCTTGCCGGTAATGCCCACCTCAATGGTTTGCTTCCCTAGCTGCAGGGTTGTTCCGGCTTCGGCATTAACCAAAAAGTACGCGCCTGGCGCCGGGGCAAAATCCTGCTCCAGCCCACCCGGTATACGTTCCTGCTCTGCTACATATACACCTCCAACAGAAATATAGGTGTCGTAGAAGCTGTTGCCACCGCCAAGCTGCCCAAACTCATAGCTCAGGCTGTTGTCGAAGCGGTTGGCAGGCATGTAGATCAGGTCATCGTCGGTATCCAGGTTACGGGCGTAGAGTAGCGAAGTCTTGGACTCCAGCTTCAACTTAGGGGTGAAAGTATAGTCCAGGCTGAGGTCTGCTCCCGTAAGGGTGGCGTTTGCCTGGGTGTACTTAAAGGCCGGAAAGGCCCCGCGAATCGTGAGCACCGGCTCCGGCTGCGGCGCCAGGTACACAAAGTTATGGATGTAGTTGTGGTACAGGCTCAGCTTGCCGTTTAAGCGGGCGTTATTGTAGTAATCCGCCGACAGCTCAAAATTATAAGCCTGCTCCGACTCCAGCGTCGGGTCGCCTACCTCAAAGGTGGCGGCGCTGTGATGCACACCATTGCTGAAGAGTTCGTTGGCCCCCGGCGCGCGCCAGGCCGAAGTGGCGCTCAACCCAAAGGTAAGGTGGTAGCCGACATCATACATGGCCCCCAGCGTGCCGGACACATTGTTAAAGTCAAACTCCGGCTTTTGCAGGTCCCGGTTATTCTCCAGCCTTTTCACCAGCAGGTGCTTGTAGTCGTAGCGCAGGCCTGCCTCCAGTTGCAGCTTGCCTTTTTGCCAGCGCTCAATGGCGAAGGCGCCAAAGGTGGTGCCTGTAAAGTATGGCAGAAAATCGCTGTACTGGTACGTGTTGTGCTGGTAGATGGTGTTGAGGCCTACAGAGCCGGAGAAGCGGCCCAGCGGCTTGTGCTGAAACACAACCTCGGTTGTGTGGGTGTTAAGAGTGAGCTGCAGCGAGGGCAGGGAGCTGCTGCGGCGGCGCACATCGTACTCCTCGCGCACGTTGCGCTGCCAGCCGTACACAAACTCCAGCTTGCCCGCTTCGCCCAGCTCCCAATAGCCTTTTGCTTTCAGCAGGTTGTGCTGTACATCCTGGTAAGGCCGTCCGATGTCGTAGGTGAATGCTGCGTTGTCGGCATTGCTGGGCCTGCCGCGCTCAATAGCGTAGAGCAGGTCCGTTACGTTGCCAATATGCGACTCCTTCAGGATGCCGAGCTTTGTGTTGAACTGGCTGAAGAACAGCTCCACCCCGTACTTTTCCTTTCGGTAACCCAGCGCAGCAGAGAAGTTCTGCTCCTCCAGCCCGGTGTTCTCCAGGTAGTAATCCGGTGTTCTGGCGTTGCCGGCCTTGCGCAGCGTGCCCTGCAGGCGCCAGCTTAGCGGCGGCACCTTCTCAAAATTGCCCTCCAGCATGGCCGAGGTAGCCAGTTGGCGGTTGTTGGTGCTGCCCAGCAGGTGCAGGTCGCCGCTGATGCCGGGTACGCTTCGCAGCGGCTTCGGCTCCACAATCACCACACCTCCTATAGCATCGGCGCCATAGCGCACGCCGGCCGCCCCTTTGATCACACGCATCTCGGAAGCCACAAATGGGTCTATCTCGGGCGCATGCTCCGAGCCCCACTGTTGCCCCTCCTGCCGCACACCGTTGTTGAGCAGCAGCACGCGGTTGCTGTGCAGGCCGTGGATGACAGGCTTGGAGATAGTTGGGCCGGTTTGCAGCGTAGTGACGCCGGCAATGCCTTTCAGCGTCTCGGCCAGGGCCAGCCCGCGGGTTTGCTCCAGCTCGCGCCCCTCCAGCGTTTGCTGCGACTGCGCCTGCTCTTTAAGGTGAGCGCCGGTAACCTCTACCGTGTGCAGTGTCTGGGCATCGGAGTGCAGCGCTAGGTTTTTAGACGTAGAGCCGGATAGTTTCACGGGAAACTCCTCTCTGTCGTAGCCCACGTAGGTTACCCGCAGGGTATAGGCACCCTGGCAAAGCTGGTGAAAATGATAGTTGCCGTAGGCGTCTGACACGGTGGCCCTGTCCAGTTCAGGAATGTACACGGTAGCCCCCACCAACGCCTCGCGCGTGTCGTGGTCCAGTACTTTGCCTGAAACGGTGAGGCCGCAGTCCTGAACGGCATCTGCCGGTGCCGGAAGCGATTGTGCCTGCAGTTGCGGCGCCTGTGTGCTTAACAGCACCAGTGCCAAAAGGATATTCTTCCGGAGTTGTTTGGTTAATAACACTTCTTCTGGTTTTCAGCAATGGTTTAGCAGTGGCTATACTAATGCAATAGCCACGAGGCCCTGTGGAGGCAGCCGCTGTGCCAGGGGCAAGCGCGAGCCGAGGGCTTATTACAAAAAAGGTGTGCCGCTGCCATTGCCGCACTTCAACCAAGCGCAGCAAACGGGGGCGGGCGTGCTAAAAACTAGGCCGCAGGAGGGCCGCGAAGGAAGTATAGCGTAGGGGTGCTGCCGTGCCAGCCGTAGGTATAGGCGGCAGCATATACAGCCGTGTGGGTGATGGGTTTAAAATCGATGGAAAGCGCTGTGCCCTGGTAGGGGGTGCTGAACACATCCTCCACCTGGCAGTGCTTGTGCTTCATGCCCACCTGGGCCTTGTGCGGGTCCGTGTGCTCCGTATGGACGGTGTGGGTGTGGGCGTGCAGCTCCTGAATCAGGGCGTCCGGTACCATCGCTCTGCAAAACAGCAGCAGCAGGACCAGGGCGATATGTTGGATAAAGCGGTGCACCTTCAGAACACGAACATAAACAAATATATGTTAAATTCCACAATGTTGCATTTAGCTGCCGCTTCTTTTTCTGTCGCAAGCGGAAGTATTTTCAGTTTCTGTCTGACAAGCTGTCACAACTGCCGCCTCTGGAACAGGATTTGAAAGTGTGCCTGGTACAGCATTTCTGTAACAGATCAATCTAACATATATAAAGTATAGACAATGGAAGAAAGAGGTAATATCTCCATCCACACCGAGAATATTTTCCCGATTATCAAGAAGTTCCTGTACTCCGACCACGAGATCTTCCTGCGCGAGTTGGTAAGTAACGCCGTGGACGCCACGCAGAAAATGAAGCGTTTGTCTTCTATTGGCGAGTTTACCGGTGACCTTGGCGAGCTGAAGGTAAAAGTAGCGGTAGATAAAGACGCTAAAACCATCACCATCTCCGACAACGGTATCGGTATGACGGCCGAGGAGATTAAAAAGTACATCAACCAGATCGCTTTTTCGGGTGCCACGGAGTTTGTGGAGCGCTTTAAAGACTCCGGCGACAAAGACCAGATCATCGGTCAGTTCGGTTTGGGCTTCTACTCTGCTTTTATGGTGGCATCACGTGTTGATATCATCACCAAGTCTTACAAAGAGGGAGCAGAGCCTGCCCGCTGGACTTGCGACGGTAGCACAGAGTTTGAGATTACAGATGCGCAGAAAGCGGAGCACGGTACAGATGTCGTGCTACATGTTGCAGAAGACTCAGAGGAGTTCCTGGAGCCGGTACGCATCCGTACTATACTTGATAAGTACTGCAAGTTCCTGCCGGTGGCGGTAGAGTTTGAGGGCGAGGTGATCAACAACCCGAACCCGATCTGGACAAAGCAGCCAGCCGACCTGAAAGAAGAAGACTATAAGGAGTTTTACAAAGAGCTGTACCCGATGGCGGAGCCGCCGCTGTTCTGGATTCACCTGAACGTAGACTATCCGTTTAACCTGACAGGTATCCTGTACTTCCCTAAGCTCAAGAACGATTTCGAAGTACAGCGCAATAAGATTCAGCTGTACTCTCGCCAGGTGTTTATTACCGATGAGGTAAAAGACGTGGTGCCGGAGTTCCTGATGCTGCTGCACGGTGTAATCGATTCGCCGGACATTCCGCTGAACGTGAGCCGCTCCTTCCTGCAGGCCGACTCCAGCGTGAAGAAGATCAACACCTACATCACCAAAAAAGTAGCCGACAAGCTGAGCGAGATCTTCAGAAAAGACCGCGAAACCTTTGAGAAGAACTGGGACGATATCAGCGTGTTTGTGAAGTACGGCATGCTGAGCGACGACAAGTTCTACGAAAAAGCAAAGGACTTCGTGCTGCTGCAAAGCACCGAGGGCAAGTACTACACAATAGAAGAGTACAAAGCGCTGGTGCAGGCCAACCAAACGAACAAAAACGAGCAGCTGGTGCTGCTGTATACATCGGATGCCGAGAAGCAGCACGCCTTTGTGGAGGCGGCACAGAACCGCGGCTACGATGTGCTGAAGCTGGATTCTGTAATCGACAGCCACTTTATCGGCCTGCTGGAGCAAAAGCTGGAGAAAACTACCCTCAAGCGCGTTGACTCCGAAACCATCGACAAGCTGGTGGAGAAGGATGAGGTGAAGGAAAGTGTACTGTCCGATACCGAGAAAGAAGACCTGAAAGGCGTGTACGAGCAGGCGATTGACAACAAGAACATGACGGTAGAGGTAGCGCCGATGTCGCCGGACGACGCGCCGGTGGTAATCACACTGCCGGAGTTTATGCGCCGCATGAAGGACATGAACCGTGCAGGCGGTGGCGGTATGATGTTTATGGGCGATATGCCAGACATGTACAACGTGACCGTTAACGCGAACCACCCGCTGAACCAGCGCGTGCTCAAGGCAGAGGAGAAGGCCAAGCTGGCGCGCCAGGCTTTCGACCTTGCCCTGCTGTCGCAGAACATGCTATCCGGTGCCGCTCTGACCAGCTTCGTGAAGCGCAGCTTCGACCTGATGACGCAGGAGTAAAAGAGACACAGGACGCAGGTAGCAGGACACAGGACTTTTCTTGATGCGTGTGCATGTGTGAAAGCACGAGCTGCAAGCTCGCGCTAGCGCAGGTAGAAGTCATGGCTTCGTGGTTGCTGACCTCAGGCAAAGCTTTTCCTGTTTTTCCGGTGCCGCAGGCATTGCGGCCGAAGGGTGGCAAAGGAAAAGCCCCAGCGCCGAGCGGGAAAACGAGCTCTCGCGAGCTTGGAGCGCTCCAAGGCCTGAGGTGGAACGTTAGGCATGGGGGAGCTGCAGGATAGGCGGCAGCTAGACCAGGTAGCTCGTTTCCAGTTGCAAGATCAGAAGCTACGCCAGCCGGGAATAAAACATCATTTAAAATATACCAACAGTTTTACTAAGGCAGTGCCCGATTGGGTGCTGCCTTTTTTGCTTTACTCCCCTGCCAGTATAAAATGAAACTTACCAGTGGTGCCTGTAGTTATAAGGGGCAAAACGGCGTATTGGCCTTATACTTATATTGTGCATCTTTACGTTGAAAATTTGTAAATGCTGCTTGTCCGGCATTCATCCAATCATTCAAAACTCAGTTATTCAACCTTGGAAAAGTCGGTTTATACGTTGGTGGTAGGTGTTTTTCTGTTGGCGCTTGGCGGCTGCGGCCAGCCTAAGTGGAACAGCGACTATAACCTGGATATGGCGCGCCTGAAGGAAAGCAGCAAAACCGATGCACTGGCCTCGGCCGATACCACCCAGCCTACCGTGGAGGTGAAGAACCCGCTGGAGGAGGAGATGGAGAAGAAAGAGCGCAAGCGCCGGCAAAAGCGCAGCAAGCGCTATTTTCTGGGGCACAAGGTAAAGCGCGCCTATACCAAGAGCGGTGGCCGCTACAAAGAGACCATCGAGACTTTCAGCTACCTGCCGGAGCACGTGGAGCCGAACGAATACGCCCCCTTCAAGTATTACTACGACACTAAAAAAGGCAAGCTTGCCCGCTCTGGCTCTAACGTGGAAGATGTTGACCGCTACAAGGTGCTGCATGGCCCTTACGAGAAAACCATTAACGGGGAGGTGGTAGAGGAAGGCTATTTTTACGTTGGCACCAAGCACCTGCGCTGGGAGAAGTACCGCAACAACGAAGACCATACCCTGGTGGACAAAGAGCACTACGAGAAGGGCTTTCTGCGCGATGCGGTGGTGACCTACTACGGCGATACCAAGAAGATAAAGGAAGTGATCCCGTATGAGTACGGAGAAGTGCAGGGCACCTACTACCGCTTCTATGAGAACGGGCAGCTGGAGTGGAGCGGGCAGTACCAGAAAGGCCGCAAAATAGGCGTCTGGATCAACTACTACGACTTCCGGAACCGCCGCCACTACGAATACCAGTACCCCGAAACAGTTTACGACAAGCCGCATGAGCCGTTCCTGATCAGGGAATACGACCGTCACGCCACGCCTATCTACGAGCGGGGCAAGTTCGATAAGCGCTCCCAGGCCAGCAACAAATAGGACTCTAGGCCTCGGCTACTCCCAACCTGGATCTAGCTCAGGTATTACAGCTGCGGCTTTGGGGCATCTGCTGACAGGCGCATGCTCTTTGGAACCGTGCCTGTTTATCCGAAAGTGCCGGTGGCATACCCCCTAATGAAAGGCATCCTCTATGTGGTGTATAGCCGGCGGCGAGGAAAGCGTGACCGCGATGATATCGAACCGCACCTCGTGCTGCCACTCCTGCTGCAGGATGTAGGCCTCGGCCGCGCTTAAGAGCATCTCCTCCTTCTTGGCATTAACCGCCTCCTCGGGGTAGCCGTACTTATTAGTAGCGCGCGTCTTTACCTCTGCAAACACCAGCAGGTTACCTTTCTGCGCAATGATGTCTACCTCCGCGCGTTTATACCTGTAGTTCTGTCGCAGTACAGTATAACCCTGCTTCCGCAGGTAAGTGGCGGCGTGGTTTTCGCCCAGCTGGCCGGTGCGGAGGTGTGTGCTTATTTGAGAAGCCATATAAATCTTGTACTTTGCAGGCAGTTAGGGCTGCCGTGCTATTAACGACAGTTACTATGAAACAACTTGTTGAAGGCTTTATCCAGCAACTGCGCCACGCCATCGAAATCGGGGAGCGTGCCACAGTTACGTTTGCCGGCCCTCCCTACGCCAACGTAGTGCTGGCAGGCATGGGCAGCTCCGGGGTTGGCGGCAACATTGTTCAGTCCTACGTAGCCGACAAGCTATCGGTGCCGGTGATTGTAAACAAGGGCTACAGCTTGCCGGCCTTTGTTAGCCCAAATACGCTGTTCATCGCCACCTCCTTCTCCGGGAACACCGAGGAAACCCTCTCGGCGGTACGCGAGGCGATGGAGGCAGAGGCCAGCGTAGGCTTTATCACCACGGGCGGAGAGCTTTTGCGCATGGCGCAGGAGAACAACATGCCGCACATTGTAGTGCCCGGCGGCTCGGGGCAACCGCGTGCCAGCCTGGGGTACTTTCTGGTGCAGCAGCTGTACCTGCTGTACTACGCCGGCCTGCTCGACGATACCTTTAAAACGGAACTGAGCCAGAGTGTAAACCTGCTGGAGGAGCAGATCGGAAGTATAAAAGTGCAGGCCAGTGCGCTGGCCAACGCCTTCCAGGGCAAGCTGCCGGTGCTTTACGCCAGCGATGCGTTTGAGCCGGTTGCCCTGCGCCTGCAGCAGCAGCTGAACGAGAACGCCAAGCAGCTGGCGCATGTGAACGCCCTGCCGGAGATGAACCACAACGAGGTGGAGGGGTGGCAGTGCCCGGAGAAACTATTCGGACAGCCGGTTGTTCTTACCATGAAAACCTCCTACGACCACCCCCGCGTGAGGCTGCGCATGGACCTGACAAAAAAGGTGCTTGAGCAGAAGAAGCAGGATGTGCTGGAAGTAGAGGCCGTGGGGGCCACCTTGCTGGAGCAGATGCTTTACCTGGTGCACCTGTCCGATTGGGTGTCGGTGTACCTGGCGGAGCTAAACAGCGCAAACCCAAACACGATTGACAGTATCAATTACCTGAAAGGGGAAATATCTAAAGTATAACGTGCAAAAAAATACAGAAATACAGTTCGAGCACCTGGGGCTGATCGACTACAAAGAAGCGTGGGATTACCAGGACAAGCTTTTTACCTCCATCCTGGACCTGAAAGTGCAAAACCGCAAGGCAGCGGAGGGGGAGCAGGTGCCGACGCCGAACTACCTGCTTTTCTGCTACCATCCCCACGTGTACACGCTGGGCAAGAGCGGGCACGAAGACCACCTGCTGCTGAACGAGGCGGGGCTGGAGGCCAAAGGCGCTACCTACTACAAAATCAACCGCGGCGGCGACATCACTTACCACGGCCCGGGCCAGATTGTGGGCTATCCCATTCTGGACCTGGAAAACTACTTTACCGATATACACAAGTACCTTCGCTTTCTGGAGGAGGCCATAATCCTGACGCTGGCCGACTACGGCATTCAGGCGGGGCGCATCCAGGGCCTGACGGGGGTGTGGCTCGACCATGAGGAGCAGCGCAACCCGCGCAAGATCTGCGCCATGGGCGTAAAGTGCAGCCGCTGGGTAACCATGCACGGCTTTGCCTTCAACATCAACACCGACCTCGACTATTTTAATAACATTGTGCCCTGCGGGATTTCTGATAAAGCCGTAACTTCGCTGGCCAAAGAGCTGGGGCATGAAGTGCCGCTGGCCGAAGTGGAGGAGAAATTGTTAAAGCACCTGGCTGCATTGTTTGAAGCCACTATTACGACAGCTGCACATGAAGAAGGATATTAATTTCGGGACGGTAGAGGGGATTGCTGTGGCCATAGCCACCACCGGCGATGCCAACTGGAATGTGTACCTGCTCAACAACAACCCCTTCCCGATCGAGAATGTGCTGGTGGCCTCCAAAGGCTACGGCACGGTGGAGGGCAACGAAGTGAAGACCTCTGTGCTGCGGCACATGTTTGAGCGGGTGGAGGCCAGAAGCTTTGTGCAGGTGGAGCCCATCGACCCGGCCATCTTCCACATCAACAACGAGTATTGGGTGAGCTACTACATCGACCGGCAGATCTACGACAAGCGCTTCGTGTTCGTGCCGGACACTGTTGTGCA
Source organism: Pontibacter actiniarum (assembly GCF_003585765.1). Lineage (NCBI taxonomy): Bacteria > Pseudomonadati > Bacteroidota > Cytophagia > Cytophagales > Hymenobacteraceae > Pontibacter > Pontibacter actiniarum. The sequence continues at coordinate 3,814,460 of NZ_CP021235.1, read as the reverse complement.
GGAGAACCTGATCGATATTAACATGTTGCAGATGCAGGGCGTGCTGCACTCCTGATATTTCCGTTAACCAGACTGCGCCCCGAAAGGCACTGCCCGCTTTCCGGGGGAGCAGGAAATTACAGATTGCCAAGTGCACAGAGCATTCCTAAAGTATAGCCTCACCCTTTTGCTATGTACCCTCGTGTGGCTGGGCGCGCTTGTGGCGCCTGTGCAGGGGCAGGTATTGCCGCTGGAGCAGAAAAACACCCTCACCAGCAACTGGATGGTGCACCGCGAGGGGGCCGACCAGCTGGTGCCCTATGTGGCAGGGGTGCATACGGAGTATAACGCGCTGCACCAGTGGCTGCCGGTTACGCAGGCCCAGCCCTTCCTTGTTGCCTTTGCCGCCCCCAAGGACCTCTGCCTGTTCCTGAACAACCAGCTGATCTTTAAGGCCGACTCCGCCGCCAACTACACCCTGGACCTAACCCGGTACAGCAAGGGCATGGAGCCCGTGGAGGGCAAGTACCTCTTTACCGTGTGGCACCCTGTGCAGCAGCCCAACGTAAACACCTTTCGCAATGTGCCGCGGGTATCGGGCGCCGCGCCGGAGGCCAACCAGCGGCCTTTCTCCATACAGGTGCGGGAGTACGTAAACCAGAACGCCTTCATTATCTTTATACTTGCCATCGGGCTTATTTACGGCCTGCTGCGCATCAACTACCCGGTGGACTTCCAGGGCGTGTTCAACCTGAACGGCTTCCTGCGGACCAGTGCCCAGTCGGAGCTGTCCACGGCCAAGTCTGTGGGAGCCGCCTCCAACGTGCTGTTTGTGCTGGCCTTCTCCCTCTCGCTGGCCCTGCTGATTGCGGCCATCCACACCAATGTGCAGCACATTAAGCTGTTTAACCGGCTGTTCCCAGTTTCGGAGGCCGACATCACCACCAAGATCATTTTTTACACGGTGCTGATATTCCTCGTGGTGCTCCTGAAATATGTTTTTTTGAAGGTGATGGCGTTTATCTTCGGCCTGGAGCAGGTGGTGCAGCTGCAGTATCGCGAGTTTATAAGATCGTTACTATTTCTGGGGCTCTTCCTGCCGCTGGTGATGCTGCTCTACCTGGCGCTGAACGCCGTGATGCCCGAGGAGATCCTGCTAATCTCGAGCCTGGCGGTGTCGTTGGTGTTGGTTATCACGACACTGCGTGTGTATTATACTGTAAATAAGAAAGCCTCTGTGCTTAATTTACATTTATTTTCGTACCTTTGCGCCACAGAAGTGATCCCGCTAGCCATTATGCTTAAACTGATAGTTTTTAACTTTTAAAAACACAAAGGAGCGGTTACAGTGGGTATTGCAGCAGGCGAATTTATAAAAACCGCATCATTTACTATGGCTGAAAGCAAAGCAAAGGGCTCTGCGAACCCTGAAAGACACAAGTTACCGATTAAGAGTATACTGGTTACGCAACCACAGCCTACTACTGATAACTCCCCCTACTTGTCTATAGCTGAGAAGTATGATATCAAGGTAGATTTCAGGGCGTTTATTGAGGTGGAGCCGGTTCCTTTTAAGGAGTTCCGCAAGGATAAAGTAGATATTCTGGCGCATACTGCCGTGATCTTCACGAGCCGTAACGCCGTGGACCACTTCTTCCGCATCTGCCAGGAAAGTAAGATTGAGATGCCGGCTGATATGAAGTACTTCTGTATCTCCGACCAGACAGCGTACTACCTGCAGAAGTACATCACGCTGCGCAAGCGTAAGCTGTTTGTGGGCGAGAAAACGGCCAAGGACCTGTTTGAGGTGATCAAGAAGCACAAGAACGAGAAGTTCCTGTTCCCTTGCTCCAACATCCGCAAGGACGACATTCCGAGCTTCCTGGCGACAAACAAGATCAAGCACACCGAAGCCATCATCTACAAAACCGTGGCGGCGGACCTCTCGGACCTGGACGACGTGACCTATGACTGCCTGGCCTTCTTTAGCCCGTCAGGCATTCACTCGCTGTTCATCAACTTCCCGGACTTCAAGCAGAATAACACCCGGATCGCGGCTTTCGGGCCCACCACGGCCAAGGCGGTGCGCGATGCAGGCCTGGAGCTGGACATTGAGGCGCCAATGCCGAATGCCCCGTCCATGACCGGAGCCATTGAGGTTTACATACAGAACCAAATGCAGGAAACAAAAAAGTAAGCTGCTAACGCAACTTTTACCCCTGTTTTCCATACTTACTAAAACGCAAACGCGAGCGCTGTGCCCTATAGCGCCCGCATTTGCGTTTTAGTGTTTAATAGCTATATTTGGAAAGCGTATTGTGCAACCAGCCCATACTTGAACGTGCCTTCTTGCCGCAGCCTATGAAAAAGCTTCTACCTGTATTGCTGCTGGTGCTCTTTGCAGCGCCGCTCGCCATGGCGCAGCAGCAGCCCCAGTTTACCCACTATGGGTTTAATGGCATGCAGATAAGCCCGGCCTACGCCGGCATCACCAACCGGCCAGAGTTCTTATCCATATACCGCTACCAGTGGCTGGGCTATGAGGCTTCGTTTGACGACGGCGGTGCCCCGCGAACGTTTTTCCTCTCGGCCAACACGCCGGTTCGCTTGCTGCACGGAGGCGTGGGCCTGAACCTGATGCGGGATAAGATCGCCAACACCACGGTGCTGTCGGCCGCGCTCTCCTACTCCTTTCACATCAACATCGGCGAGACCGGAAAGCTTGGCCTGGGAGTGCAGGGCAATGTGAACAATTACAAGAAGGAGCGGTACCGCGCCATCGACGACAATGACCCGAGCGTGCCTTATAACAGCTCAGACACGAAGTTCGATTTGGGCGCGGGCGTGTGGTACGAGTCAGAGACCTTTTACGCGGGCGGCGGCGTAACCAACCTGCTGCATGCGGAGTATGCGTTTGCCGACTCCGCCAACACCGGAACCGGCACCCTGCTGGGTGAAAATCACGTTTACGCCACAGCCGGCTACCACTTCCCCCTGACAACCGACCTGACCCTTACGCCGACCGTTTTGCTGAAGCACGACACGGAGACGCTTTCGTTTGATGCCGGCGGCCGCGCAACTTATCTTGAAAAATATTGGGTCGGATTGAATTATCGACATGAAGAAGCTGTTAGTGCACTTGTGGGAGTGTCTCTGTTTCAGGACAATGCGCTGCGGGTTGGGTATGCACTTGATTTAACCACCTTTGATGAGGCTGCCAAGGCGGCCACCTCGCATGAGGTAATGGTGAGTTACCGACTGGCCGAGCCGGTGATCCGGTTTAAGCCGCCAGTGAGAACCCCTCGATACTACTTTTCCAGATGATGCGTTAGCTAATTGTAACTGTTTTAACAGTTCTGTTGACATTTCTGGAAATAGTGCAGAAAAAAAATCTGATTTACTCCTATAATAATCAGCTCCTTACACCGTTAAAAAATAATAAAATGGTGTTGTAGGGAATTGTTTTTTATTTATTCCTAATTCTCATATATTTGCTACACCCATAAAAGTGTACTAAAATCCATTACAGAAAATTTTACTTTTTAACAGTCATCATGAACAAACTACTTAAGCTGTCTTCCTTCGCATTGGCGGTGGTACTGCTTGCAAGCTGTGGAATGGGACGTGGACCACAAGGCGATCTTGTTGGTGCTGAGGACCGACCGGAGTACAATCCGCAGCAGGTGCCGTATGGCATGGTGGCCTGCCCAGGAGGTACTTTCCACATGGGCCAGGCTGACCAAGACATCGCAGCATCCATGGCCAACCTGAATAAGCAAGTGACTATTGGTGGCTTCTACATGGACGAAACCGAAATCACAAATAACGAATACCGTCAGTTCATCAACGTGATGATGGAAGACTCGCTTGACGTGCTCGGCGAGGAGTTTGTGATGACGCAGTTGTACCCTGATACAACCGTTTGGGTAAAAGACTATACCTACCACATGGGCGACCCGCTGATGGAGTACTACTTCTCTCACCCGGCGTTCGACGACTATCCGGTGGTAGGCGTGGACTGGTTTGCTGCCAAGTACTTTAGCGAGTGGCGCACCAAGCACAAAAACCAGGCAAACACCGAAGAAGGAATGGCGCCAATGCCAGCCTTCCGACTGCCGACAGAGGCGGAGTGGGAATACGCTGCCAGAGGCGGACGCGATATGTCTGTTTACCCTTGGGGCGGGCCTTACCTGCGCAACGGCAAAGGCTGCTTGCTGGCAAACTTTAAGCCGGGCCGCGGCGACTACTACAGTGACGGCTTTACCTATACAGCCCCTGTCGCACAGTATTTCCCGAACGACTTTGGCCTGTACGATATGGCAGGCAACGTGTCTGAGTGGTGCGAGGATGCATATTCTGATGCTACTGTTCCGATTGTATGGGACTTGAACCCGGTGTATACCGACGATGCCGAGCCACGCAAAGTAGTAAGAGGCGGTTCATGGAAAGACATCGCGTACTTCCTGGAGACTGGCACGCGTAACTTTGAGTTCCAGGACTCAGCCAGGTCTTACATTGGCTTCCGTAACGCCATGATTTACCTTGGCCGTTCATCAGGCAGAGAGTTTTAATTAGTATCTTGATAAGAAAAAATCACCAATCCCCCTTAATCCTTAATTAATCGTTCACTACTTAATTTAGAAAACAAAATGAGCAAAGCTAAAGGTCGTAGTTTCTTGTTCGACGTTTTGATGCCGAAAATATATGGTATCGGTGCTGCCGTCGTAATCGTGGGTGCGTTGTTCAAGATCCAGCACTGGGAAGGCGCAAACACTATGTTGATTGTGGGTCTTTTGACAGAGGCCGTTATCTTCTTCCTGAGTGCTTTCCAGCCACAGCACGCTGAGCCAGACTGGGCAAGAGTTTATCCGCAGCTTTCGGATGAGTACGCCGGTGAGGCGCTTGTACCTGCCACGGCAGTTTCAGCAGGCCCGTCTGTAACAGGCAAGCTGGACGAAATGATGCGCAACGCAGACATCACTCCTGAAACCATCAACCAACTGGGTCTTGGCCTGAACCGCCTGAGCGATACAGCTGCAGGTCTGGCCGATATCAGCCAGGCAACTGCCGCTACGGAAGAGTACACAGTGCGTGTAAGAGGTGCGGCTGACCAACTGGACAAAATCAACCATGCATACGCTAACACAGCCGATGCTATAGCTAAAATGGCTGTTTCTGCTGCTGATGCACAAGAGTACCACAGCCAGGTACAAGGCATGACCCGCAATCTGGGCGCCCTGAACGCTGTTTACGAAATGGAACTGCAGGATGCCAACACGCACCTGAAAGCCATGAACAAGTTCTACGGCAACCTGAGCATGGCCATGGAAAACCTGACTGATGCCAGCAAAGACACAGAACAGTTCAAACAGGAAGTTAGCCGTCTGACGCAAAACCTGCACTCACTGAACACAGTGTACGGTAACATGCTGTCAGCCATGAAAGGTTAAGCTGCTTTGAAACGGTTCTATAAGAAAACAACAGTTAATATAGTATAAAATGGCTGGAGGAAAAGAGACACCAAGGCAGAAGATGATCGGTATGATGTACCTCGTACTGACCGCTATGCTTGCCTTAAACGTGAGCTCGGCTATCCTGTTAAAGTTTCAGTTCTTGGATGAGTCCTTGCAACAGGTAAACAAAAAGACAGTTAATGATAACGCCGGGGTCGTAAGTAATATTCAGGCTGCCATTGCAGAAAATAAAACCCCTTCTGCTAATGACAAGCGTGTGCTGCAAAGCGCAAAAGAGGTACGCGAGAAAACATCAGAAATGGTTAGCTACATCCGCGGCTTGCGTGAGATGCTGATCGATAAAACTGGTGGTGAAACGGAAGAAGGCTATGCACAGCCGGAGGGCAACGATATCGTAGCCATCAACATGATCGGTGCTGCCAACAAAAACAACGGCGCTGCTTATGAGCTGAAAGATAAGCTGAATGCTTATGCTAAGTTCCTGAACCAGTACAGCCCTAGCACACCAGATAAACTGGCGCTGGATGGCTCTGAGGACCCGGTGGCTAAAAACGACCCGGACCAGCGCCGCAAAGACTTTGCGCAGCTGAACTTCGAAGAGACTCCAATGGTAGCCGCTCTGGCGGTGCTGTCGCAGAAAGAAGCCGAAGTACTGAAGTATGAGGCGGATGCGTTGCAGAAGCTGGCGCAGCAGGTAGGTGCCGACATCATTAAATTCGAGAAGATTTTTGCGATGGCGCGTGCTGAGTCCAAAACAGTGGCAGCTGGCACAAAGTACAAAGCTGACATGTTTATTGCCGCGTCTTCTGATAACATCACTCCGAAGATGAGCTTCCAGGGCAAGCCAGTGCAGGTGGAGAACGGTTTAGGTAAAGTAGAGTTCGTGGCTTCTGCCTCTAACTACGATGCCGACGGTAACTCTAAGCAGACTTGGAAAGGCCAGGTAACCATTAACCAGAATGGCCGCGACACAACGTTCACGGTAACAGAGGAATACATTGTTGCGAAGCCGGTAATTCAGGTGCAGTCTGCTTCGGTGCAGGCGCTGTACTTCCAGTGCGCAAACGAACTGAACATTCAGGTTCCTGCGCTGGGTGCGGTGTATGACCCTAGCTTCAGCGCGAGCGGTGGCTCAGCCATCAAAGGTGCGAAGAAAGGCGAAGTGACCATCATCCCAAGTGCAACAGAGGTAACCATCAACGTAAGCAGCGGTGGCAACTCTATCGGATCTGAGAAGTTTAAAGTGCGCCCGATACCAAAGCCGGAGATTGTGGCACTGGTAAACGGCAAGCCGGTGGATGTGAAGCGTGGTATTCCTGCCCAGTCTTTCAGAGCAGTTGAAATTCAGGCGGTTGCTGACGAAGGCTTCAAACAATTATTACCTAACGAAGCGCGTTATAGAGTAACAAAGTGGAGAGCGTTCCTGGTGCGTAACAACCAACCTGTTGACCAGGGAGAGTTCAATGGCCCGACGGCGAACCTGACAAGCTTTGCCGCTAAGGCAAACAAAGGTGACCGTGTCGTAATAGAGATCGTTGACGTGAAGCGTTTGAACTACAAAGGCCAGGCGGTAGACGTGAACGTGGGTAGCCCGAACTTTAACGTTCCTTTAAATTAATAATTAGAGCTTACAAGGAGTATGAAATTAGTTAAAGCAATAGGTGTAGCAGCCGGTCTGATGTTCTCTGTAGGTGCCATGGCGCAGCAGGTAGCAAACACGACCTCCAGTAATCCTTCGGCAAGGCCTATTCCAGAGTCAGACATCCTGTTTAAGAAAACAGTATGGCGTAAGATTGACCTGCGTGAAAAGCAGAACAAGCCTATGTTCTCTGAAAACAGGGAGATCACCAAAATCATCATCAACGCGGTGAAGAGCGGTGAACTGACCCCTTACAAGAGCGACTCTGTGAATACTCCGCTGACGCGCGAAGAGTTTATCGCAAACATGACTCCCAAGCAAACAGAAGGAGGACTGAGCGAGGCGGAAATCGCAGCTGGTTTCGGTGAAGTAGAGGAAGAGGAAGATGCCTGGGGCGATGCCTTGGGCAGCGATGCTGGTACTACTGAGGCAGCTCCTGTAAGCAATGAGTTTTTTGCAAAGCAGCTTTACCTGCTGGAGGTGAAGGAGAACGCCGTGTTCGATAAGAAACGCTCGCGTATGTACCACGATATCCAAACGATCAGCATTAAAGTGCCGGCCACGCTTAACCCACTGGGCTTTGAGCAAAACGTAGCCAGCTTTAAAATGAGCGATCTGGTACGTGTTTTCCGTAACAACCCAGAGATGGCAGTTTGGTATAACGCCCAGAACGATGCGCAGCACAAGAACCTGGCTGACGCGTTTGACCTGTGGCTGTTCAGCTCTTACATCACTAAGATCTCTAACCCAGGCGACAGAGCCCTGGCAGATATCTACGGTGGTGGCAAGAACGGCCTGCTTGCCGCACAGGATGCTGCTGAAGCTTTAATTGAATATGAATACAGCCTGTGGAGCTACTAAGCCAGCAGCTTGTTTAAATAAAAAAGGAGACCCAGTACTGGGTCTCCTTTTTTTATGGCTGTGCGGTAAGTTTAACGGGCTTCTTCTGTAGAGTGGTGCAGGTAGGCATAAAGTACAGCGGCCTTCGCTTTGCCGATCTCCTCGGCCAGTTCCTCCTGCGAAAGCTCACGCAGCTTTTTAACGGAGCGGTACTTCTGTAGCAGGGCATCTGCGGTAGAAGGGCCAATGCCTTTAATGTCGGTAAGTTCCGTTTTGAGCGTGCCGGCATCGCGCTTGCTGCGGTGAAAGGTAATGGCGAAGCGGTGGGCCTCGTTCCGGAGCCGTTGGATCAGCTTCAGCGACTCAGACTTCTTATCAATGTACAGCGGGAGCGTATCACCGGGGTAGAAAATCTCCTCCAGGCGCTTGGCTATACCGACCACGGCCACCTGTCCGTAGATGTTCAGGTCCCGGAGGGCTTTCACAGCCATCCCGAGCTGCCCCTTTCCCCCATCAATTACAATGAGCTGTGGCAGCGGCTTTTCTTCATCTAAAAGGCGGCGGTAACGGCGGGTCACAATCTCGTACATCGACTCAAAGTCGTTCGCCCCCACTACCGTTTTAATATTAAAGTGCCGATAGTCTTTCTTGCTAGGCTTGCCGTTTTTAAAGCACACCATAGAGGCCACCGGGTTGTCGCCCTGAAAGTTGGAGTTGTCAAAGCACTCGATCTGGCGTGGCAGCTCCGTAAGGCGGAGGTCTTTTTTAAGCGTCTCCAGCACCCGCAGCTCACGCTGCTCGTTTAGCTCCTTGTTCTTCTCCTGCCGCCCTTCGCGCTCCTTGCGTAAGTATAAAGCGTTCTTCAGCGACAGGCTCAGCAGCTTCTTCTTATCGCCGATCTGAGGGTGCGTCAGCGTGATGTTGTCCAGCGGTAGCCCGAGCTCAATGTTAGTGATTACCTCGCGGGCTGTACTTTCAAACTCCTGGCGGAGCTGCACAATCACAGAGGCAAGTATGTCGGCATCCTCCTCATCCAGCTTCTTCTCTATCTCCAACGACTGGGTCAGGATAATGGAGCCGTTCATAACCTTCAGGTAGTTGATAAAGGCACACTGCTCGTTGCTGGTAATGGTAAACACGTCGATGTTGGTTAAGGTGTTGCTCACTACCGTAGACCGGACCTGGAAGTCCTCCAGCATGTCCAGCTTTTGCTTGTACTTGTGTGCCAGCTCATACTGGAACTCTGCGGCGGCGGCGGCCATGTGCTCCTTAAAATAGTTCTTAGCCACCGAAAGGTTGCCTGAAAGAATATTCTTGATCTGTGCGATGTGCTGGTTGTACTCCGTTTCCTCCACGAGGGCTTCGCAGGGGCCCTTGCAGTTGCCGATGTGGTACTCCAGGCACACTTTAAATTTGCCGGCGGCAATGTTCTCCGGGGAGAGGTTATAGGTGCAGGTCCGGAGCGGGTACAGGGTGCGAATGAGCTCCAGCACCACATTCATCGATGTAACACTCGGGTAGGGGCCAAAATAGCGCGAACCGTCGTTCTGCTTGTTACGTGTGGTGATGACGCGCGGGAAGCGCTCGTTCACGATACAGATGTACGGGTAGGTTTTCCCGTCTTTCAGGAGGATGTTATACTTGGGCTGATACTGCTTAATGAGGTTGTTCTCCAGCAGGAAAGCATCGGCCTCGGTATCAACGATGGTGAACTCGATATCCTTAATCTGGGAGACGAGCTTGAGCGTTTTCTTATTATGCTGGGCAGAGCGGTTGAAATAGGAGCTGACGCGCTTCCTGATATCAACCGCTTTACCCACATAGATGATGCCGTTGTCGTCAAAAAATTTATAGATGCCGGGCTTGTGCGGCAGGTGCGATATTTTCTCCTTCAGCTTTTCGTTTGCTGGCATAAGTAACAGCGTTAGATCTCAGCGTCAAGGTCAATCTCAGTTGGCAGGTTCAGGAACTCATCTTGTTGCGCTGAATCGATCTGCATGCCCTGGTTGTACTTGTCACAGTCTAATTCTACCGATAAAGGCGTAGAAGGTTTAGGGAAAGGTTCTTTCGAAACGTCCAAACTCTTGTCCTTGTACACCTTCTGCATGAAAGCGCCGTAGATCGGCATGGCTAGCTTGCCACCCTGCCCCAGGGCTATCGTTCTAAAGTGGATGGAACGGTCTTCGCCGCCTACCCAGGTGCCACACACCAGGTCCGGGGTCACGCCCATGAACCAGGCATCAGAGTAGTTCTGAGTTGTACCTGTTTTAGCGCCCATCTCATTTTTAAGGCCGTTACGGAAGCGAAGGCCATAGTAGGCTGTACCACCCGGCTCCGCTGTCGCTTTCAGCATGTGCACCATCATATAGGCTGTTTCTTCACTCAGGGCCTCTACCGTTTTAGGCACAAACTCAGCGATTACATTGCCGTGCTTGTCTTCGATGCGGGTAATGTAGGTCGGCTGCACCCAGGTACCGCCGTTCACAAACGTGCCGTAAGCGCCCACCATGTCATAGAGGGTCACATCACTTGTTCCCAAAGCCAGGGCGGGAGTTTCATCCAGCGGGGTGGTAATGCCCATGCGCTTTGCCGTTTGCGCCACAGACTCAGGCCCCAGCTTGTTCATCAGGAAAGCGGAGATGGAGTTTACCGACTCGGCCAGTGCTTTGCGCAAGGTGTACCTTTCGCCGCTGAACTTGTTGTTGGCATTGTCCGGGCACCACATGTTGCCGTCGGGTAAAGGAATACAGGTTTTCGTATCCAGCACCTCGTAACAAGGGTAATAGCCGTTTTCGATGGCCGTAGTGTACAGGAACGGCTTAAAGGTAGAGCCCGGCTGGCGCGCGCCCTGCTTTACGTGATCGTACTTAAAGTGCTTGTAGTTGATGCCGCCCACCCAGGCTTTGATATGACCTGTTTGCGGCTCCATCGCCATAAAGCCGGTCTGCAGGAACTTCTTGTAGTGCTTCAGCGAGTCCATCGGGCTCATTTCAACCTGTTTGTCTCCCTCCCAGGTAAAGATGGTCATCGGCACTTTTTTGTTCAGGTAGTAGTTGATCGAGTCCTCCTGATCGCCGAAGCGGGCTTTCAGACGGCGGTAACGCTCCGTACGCTTGATGGCTTGCTCCGGGAAGTTCTTGATCTCGCGCATGTTCTGGTCAACCCACGGGTTGCGGCCCTGCCAGTGCTCAAAGAACACCTTCTGGCGGTCTTTCATGTGCTCTGCCACCGCCTGCTCTGCATACTGCTGCATGCGAGAGTCGATGGTTGTATAGATTTTCAGGCCGTCGGCGTACAGGTCATAGCCGTTCTCGCGGCACCACTGCAGCAGGAACTTGCTGGCTTCGGTACGGAAGTACGGTGCCAAACCAACATTGTGGCTCTCCACGCGGTAATCCAGGGCAATGTCTTCTTCCTTCAGCTTGTTATACTCAGCCTCCGTCATGTAGCCATACTTTACCATCTGCGCCAGTACCGTGTTTCGGCGACGTTTCGAGTTCTCAGGGCTTGATTTAGGGCTGTAGTAGGTAGGGGCCTTCAGCAGGCCTACCAGTACCGCAGACTCCTCCACCTTTAACTCAGAAGGCTTCTTATTGAAGAAAGTTTTGGCGGCCACTTTAATGCCGTAGGCGTTGGAGCCGAAGTCAACCGTGTTGAGGTACATGGTCAGGATCTCGTGCTTGGTATAGGAGCGCTCCAGCTTCACGGCCATGATCCACTCCTTGGTCTTCAGAATGAGCATACGCAGCCCCGGCACATCACTCAGCACCCCGTTGTTTAGCTCATCACCGCGTGTATCGAAGAGGTTTTTAGCTACCTGCTGCGTCAGGGTGCTACCGCCCCCCTTCTGCTGGCCCGTAAGTATACCGGCCGCCACCCGCACCATCGACTGTGGGTCTATGCCTGCGTGCTCCTCAAAGCGAACGTCTTCTGTGGCAACCAAAGCGTTCACCAGGTTGTCCGGCAGGTCCTCGTAATCTACCGGAGAGCGGTTCTCGCGGAAGTACTTGCCCAACAGCTGGTTATCAGCAGAGAAAAGCTCGGAGGCCAGCTCACTTTTTGGGTTCTCCAACGACCGCAGGTTAGGCATTTCGCCGAACAGGTTCAGGAAGTTGATGCTGACGGCATAGATATAAAGTATAAAGACAACGAAGCCGCTGAGGAACAGCAGCCACAGTGCCGTGATAGCTCTAGAGTAAAAAGGAGTCTTCGGAGTAAGGGTCTTTTGACGCGTAGTCATAAGGTTAAAAGTTGTTTTTGAAGAAGGTCAGGTAAACGTCCGGATCTCTCTTCTGCATAAATTTCTGATAGTTGGCAGAAGAGATTGCAAAGGTAGTGAAATCTACGCCTCTAATTCTACCAACCGGAGCCTGCGGCGCCTTTTGTTTGATGTTGTAGGAGGCAGCTAACTGCGGGTCCTGGAAGCCGCGCACAACCAGCATCGCCTTACTGCCACTAAAGGCCACAGAGTCAATTTCCAACCGCTGGTTCTTGTAGTAAGTGCTGTTATACTTTTCATACTTCTGCTGAATGTCTTTGAAGGCCGCCTCAGCAGCCGGGTAAATCAACACATAGTAATAAGCCGAGTCAGCCTCTGCTTTGTACTCCAGCGGGTCAGCGGCTGGCGTGTCAGTGGCATCAGCCGGTGTAGCGACAGGTGATACAGCTTCTTTTGGCTGGGCCTGTTGCTGTGGCACGGCAGCTGTGTCTGGCTGCTCTTTAACTTTAGCCGGAGTGCTTACTGACGGCGACAGCACCGGCGTGGCCTTGGCCACTGACGCTGTAGCCTGTGCAATTTCTGTGCTAACTTTTTGCTCCGGTGTTTGCTCCGGCTCCTTTTGTGTGGGGGCCGGAGGGGTTGGGGCCTCGGCGCGCAGCTGGTTCTTCTGCTCCAGGTCCTGGTAAGTGGCCAGCATTTTATCCGCCTTTTTTACGAGCGGGCTGCCGCGATGCTCTTGTTTAAAGCGGGTCAGCTTGTCGCGCAGCACCTGTGGCTTTTCAGTGCGGGCGGCCACCATCGCGTCCAAAAACATCACTTTGTCCTGAATGTCGTTGAGGGGGTACTGCGCCGTGATACGGTTTAGCAGCACTACCGCCTGCGGGTACTCCTGTGCCTCGTAGTGAGCGTAGGCAGAGTCATACAGGGCATGCACCTTAATGTTGTTGATGGCGTTTTTTTCCCGGAAGCCTTCATCATCCAGCAGGCGGGCATACACCGTGTTCGGGAACTGCTCCTTTATTTTGGCGTGGTATGCCTGCTGCTGTGCTGTGTTTTCGGTGCGGCCGTAGAGCAGGTACAGGCTGTAGTAAGCTTCGGCTGCGTGCTCGGTGCGCGGGAAGCGCTGCAGCAGTTGTTCGTAAGTGCTGATGGCCTCGGCCGGTGCCTTTAGCCTCTGCGCATAAATGCCTCCCAGGCGGAACAATGCCTCCTCTACCTGCTTCTCAGAACGCTGCAGAGCGGCTGTGTTAAGCGGAATGTCTGTTAAATACGTCTCTACCTGTGCCTGCATCCGCTCCTCGGGCGTCTGCTCCTCTACCGCTTCCTGGGCTTCAGGTGCCTGAGCGATGACAGCCTCGTTGCTGCCGGCTTCGCCCCGGCTGCGAACGCGCCAGAAATCCTGGTTCGGACGGTCGCCCCAACGGCGGGTAAACTCAGCGCGTGCTGTCGCCATGGCCGAAGGGTTGTCGAAGTACCACACGCCACCGGTGCTGGTGGCGGTGCCAAAGTCACCGCCACTGTTGTTGCGGTTCTGGCGGCGGTTTTGCTGCACTTCCTGCTGCCTGGCCAGCTGCTGTTGCTTTTCCTGCTCCGCGAGGCGTGCCGCTTCCTCCTGCTGCACGAGCTGCTGCAGAAATGCCATGCGCTCGGCCTCCGGCATTTTAGCCAGGCGCTGCAGGCTGTCTTGCGTGGCGATGGTGCTGTACTGCTGGGCGAAGTCTGCCAACACATCGCGGCGCTCGGCCACGGCTTCGTACGTGATGGCGTTTTTGGGGTATACCTGCACGGCGCTGTCGTAGTAGGCGGCGGCCAGGTCGTACTGGTGCAGGTTATCGAAGTGTATCTCACCGGCAGACACGTAGCTGTAGGCGTTCTGGTTTGGTAAGGCCCCCGGCGTCCGCAGCGACTGGTTCAGGTACTCCAGCGCCTTGTCGTAGTGCTGCTGGCGAAGCTCGAACTGCGCCATCTCGTAGTAGATCTTATCGCGGTATTCCTTGTTCTTGTCGTCTTTGAGCAGCTTTTGGTAATAGCCCTCAATCCGCTCCCGGTCAGACTTGTCCGCCAGCTCCGTTACCTGCCCCAGGTTCAGGCGGCTGAAAAAGGCGAGGTCGTAGGGAGGGTTGCTGCGCAGCACTTTGCTGTACTGTTTGTTGGCCTTCTTGTCTTCGCCGGCAAGCTGGTAGAGTTGGCCCAGCGTATACCGCACCCGCGACTGTGCGTCTTTGTCGTCAAAGTTAGGGATGGAGTAAGCGAGGTTCTCCATAACCTGTGCCGTGTCGCCCTCCAAACGGTAGTAGTGGGCGCGGGCCAGGTACAGCTCACGGGCGTTTTCTTTGTTCAGGCGCTCCTTGCGCAGGTACTCCGACACCTGCTTGGCATTCTCCATCTCGCCCAGCTGCATGAACGAGCGCATGAGCCACACCAGTGCCTCGTGGCGGTCGTCTTTGCTCTTGCTGTTGGCGTTTACATATTTAAAGGTGCGGACGGCCTCCGCAAAGCCCAGGTCGTAGTAGTTTGCCTTGCCTATCAGGGTATAGCTGTTGTCTACCCACTTGCTGTTTTTGTGGTACTGTATCGGGAAAGAGGCTTTCTTCTTGATATCCTCCAGGTCGGCAGCCAGCGCTTTGGCGGTGGTGGAGTCGATGGGCGGGTAAATGGGCAGCACCTGGCTGTAGTCATACTGCATCTGCTCCTGGAGTTGCTCCTCCAGCAGGCGCATCTTCTCCTTGGCCAGGAAATAGCCGTTATAGCGCGCCGTGGTGTTGTGGTAGGCTTTGCTAAGCGGGTTGTTGCGCTCGGCAGAACAGGCCGCAAGCAGGAGCCCGGCAAGTATAAAGAACAGGTGCAGCGGTTTCTTATTCAAGGCAATGGTATGAGCAGGGTGTCTGGGCACTATGTATATAAGGTATAAACGTCGTGGTTCTTGCTAAAAGTATAGGCACTCAGGCGACAGCCGTTTCTGTAACAATAGTTATAGGCGCTGTGTGCCAAAGGGGCTTTTACAAAAATACAATAAACATCGGATAGTTAAGCAAATAGCTCTTTTGGGGCCTGCTATTGAACTATACAAAATTCTAAATGGTTTCAGGCGAGGCATACTTTGCGGCGAGTTGCGCTGCTTTGGTGAAGAAGCCCGTAAAAAGGAATATCTTTGCAAACTTGAGAAGCACATGGACAACAACGCTCCGCAAAAAGAAGAAAAGCCAGAGCAGCGCCGGCAGGAAAGTATAAAGCCTTACGTGAAGTACTCGGGTATGGCATTTCAGATGATCGGCGCGCTGGTGCTGGCTGCCTTTGCGGGCCGCGAGCTGGATGAGTACGTAGGCAACCGGAAGCCCTGGTTTACAATTGTGCTGCTGCTGCTTGCCGTGGTGGCGACTATGGTTTTGACTATTATATCTATAAATAAAAAGTAACAGGCGTGAAGTTCTTTCGAAACCTGGCTATCCTGACGGCCATACTTTGTGTACTTATCGGGGCCTTGCTGCAATTTACAGGTTACAGCCTGCTGCACAGCTTTATCTGGCACATCCTTATTTTCTTCGTTTTCATTACCGGGTTTACCTACTATCTTACCCAATTAGGGTACAAAAACGACCCTGAGAACTTCCAGGTATACTATTTTGCCTCTATGGGTTTCCGGGTGGTGCTCAGCATCGGTGTCGTGGGGCTCTACGTGTGGTTCTTCAAGGAGGGGCGGTTGCACTTCGTTTTCAACTTCTTTGCGTTATATTTCCTGTTTACCGGGTTTGAAATTTACAGTTTGTTGGCTAACTTGCGCCCGCATTTGAGAGGGCAGAATTAACGGTAGGTTCTGTCTGTAAAATCTTGCTCCTAAATCATTATTAATGAAGAGGTTATTCGTTCTATTGTTTTCCCTCCTGACGCTGACTGCTTCTGCTAAGGCGCCGGCTGAAGGTGAAGTGTTTCAGCCAGGTGAAATGATCACGCACCACATTGCGGATGATTATATCTGGGAATTTGCTGAAGGTGCAGTTCTGTACCTGCCTGTTATACTGGTGGATAATGGCGAATTGAAGGTTTTTTCTTCCGGGAACTTCTATGATGAGTTTCACGAAAGACAGCCGTACAACGGGTATGCGATGGAGCATGGGCATATCGTGCGAGTGGATGAGGCTGGTGAGCCAGTAGAGGATCACGCCGCGCTGTATGATTTCTCTATCACTAAGAACGTGGCCTCCATGTTTATTAGTGTGGCCCTGCTGCTGATAATCTTCTTTGTTATCGCAGGCCGTTACAAAAACAATCCGAAAAGCGCTCCTAGCGGTATTCAGTCCTTCTTTGAGCCGATCATCATCTTTATCCGTGATGAGATTGCCAAGGCGAACATTGGCCCTAAGTATGAGCGTTACATGCCGTACCTGCTCACCGTGTTCTTCTTTATCTGGTTTAACAACCTCCTGGGCCTAATGCCGGGTGGTGCCAACTTAACCGGAAACATTGCAGTAACGCTGGTGCTGGCCCTGATCACCCTGCTTATCACTGTGTTTAGCGGTAACAAAAGCTACTGGAAGCACATCTTCGCGACGCCGGGCGTGCCTACATGGCTTGCCCCGATCATGATCCCGGTAGAGTTAATCGGTATCCTGACAAAGCCATTCTCCCTGATGGTTCGTCTTTTTGCCAACATTACGGCGGGGCACATTATCATCCTGTCGCTGTTCAGTTTGATCTTTATCTTTAGAAGTGTGGCCGTGGGGCCGCTTAGCGTGGCATTCGCGACCTTTATGAACTTCCTGGAGTTGTTCGTGGCGCTGCTGCAGGCTTATATCTTTACGCTGCTTTCTGCCATGTACTTCGGCGGGGCGGTAGAAGAGCACGATCACGCAGAGGATCATCATTAATCAGAATTTTATTTTTTTAACTATATATAACTATAACTATGTTGTTAGCAATCTTGCTTCAAGCTGTTTCTGAAGGCGCTGGTCTTGGTATCATGGGTGCCGGTATCGGTGCAGGTCTAGTTGCCCTGGGCGCTGGTCTTGGTATCGGTCGCATCGGTGGTTCAGCTATGGAATCTATTGCTCGTCAGCCAGAGGCTGGTGGCAAAATCCAGACTGCCATGATCATCTCTTCTGCACTTATCGAGGGTGTAACCCTGTTCGGTGTGGTAGTGTGTCTTCTGATCGCTATTGCTTAATTATCTTATCTTAAGGTAACAAAGCTAACATGCTTATTGATCTCACGTCTGGGCGCATGGCCCAGACGGTGAGATTAACCCATAGTTCAGTTATAGTTAAAAGCGGCCAGGGTGGCCGCTCAAAGAAAGAAACTAGTATTCAACCTTCATAAACAATGGAATTAGTAACCCCTGGTATAGGTCTACTTTTCTGGCAGACGGTAACGTTCCTGATCGTTCTGTTCCTGCTTGGTAAATTTGCGTGGAAGCCGATTATGAACGCGCTGCACGAGCGTGAGTCTTCTATCGAGAACGCCCTGAGCGCAGCCGAGAAAGCGAAGCTGGAGATGCAGGCGCTGAAAGCCGACAACGAAAAGCTTTTGGCTGAGGCCCGCATGGAGCGCGACAAAATTTTGCAGGAGGCTACAGAGGCTGGCAACAGCATCGTGGAGACAGCCAAGCAGAAGGCTAACGAAGAAGGTACGCGTATGATCGCCAATGCGCGTGAGGCGATCGAGAACGAAAAGCGTGCTGCCATCACGGAGGTGAAGAACATGGCCGCAACGCTGTCGCTGGAGATTGCTGAGCAAATCCTGAGAAGAGAGCTGAGCGACAAGTCTGCCCAGCAGACACTGGCGCAGGATTACATTCGTGAAGTAACGCTAAACTAACAAAGAATGAATGCGGCCTGCCCCGGCGCGCCGCTCCATTATAAACAAGCACTATGTCAGATATTAGAGTTGCTTCCAGGTACGCGAAGTCGCTGATTGAGCTGGCGAATGAGAAGCAAGTGCTGGAGCAGGTAAATGCAGATATGCAGCTGTTCACGCAGGTAGTTTCTCAGAACCGCGATTTCAAACTGCTGCTGGAGAACCCGATTGTCAAATCGGACAAAAAGCTGTCCGTGATAAATGCCGTTTTCAAAGGCAAGGTGCAGGAGCTGACGTTAGCTTTCTTTAACCTGATTGCCCGCAAAAACCGCGAGTCTATTCTGGAGGCGGTGGCTACCTCCTTCCAGGATCAGTACAGAGAGCTGCAGGGCATCCAAACGGCTGAGGTCGTTTCGGCTGCTCCGCTTACCCCGGCCCTGCGCGATGAGCTAGGCCAAAAGCTGGTGGCTCAGACTGGCAAGCGCATAGAACTGATCGAGCGCGTAGACCCTAGCCTGATCGGCGGATTTGTGCTGCGTGTAGGAGATCAACAAATCGACAGCTCTGTGAAGAACAGCCTTCGCAAGCTGAGAAATCAATTTAAAGACAACCCATATATTAATCAACTATAATCATGGCAGAAGTAAGACCTGACGAAGTATCAGCCATATTAAGAGAACAGTTATCTAACTTCCGTACCGAAGCGGAACTGGAAGAAGTAGGTACTGTACTGCAAGTGGGTGACGGTGTCGCTCGTATCTATGGCCTTTCCAAGGCTCAGTCTGGTGAGCTTTTAGAGTTTGAGAATGGTCTGCAGGCACTCGTTCTGAACCTGGAAGAGGACAACGTAGGTGCCGTATTGCTCGGCGACTACAGCGAGATCAAAGAGGGCGCCACTGTAAAAAGAACAAACCGCATTGCCTCTATCAAAGTAGGCGATGGCATTATAGGACGTGTGGTAAACACACTGGGCCTGCCGATCGACGGTAAAGGCCCTATTGCCGGAGAGCTGTACGAAATGCCACTGGAGCGTAAAGCACCGGGCGTTATCTACCGCCAGCCGGTAAACGAGCCAATGCAAACTGGTATCAAGGCGATCGACTCTATGATTCCGATCGGCCGTGGTCAGCGTGAGTTGATTATCGGCGACCGCCAGACAGGTAAGACTGCGGTTGCAATCGATACTATCCTGAACCAGCGCGAGTTCTTCGAAAGAGGCGAGCCTGTTTTCTGTATCTACGTGGCGATTGGCCAGAAAGCCTCTACTGTGGCGCAGGTAGTGAAAGCCCTGACAGAAGGTGGTGCGATGGATTACACCGTAGTTGTAGCCGCTTCTGCCGCTGACCCTGCTCCAATGCAGTTCTTCGCGCCGTTTACGGGTGCTGCCATTGGCGAGTTCTTCCGTGACACGGGCCGTCCTGCACTGGTGGTTTATGACGACCTTTCGAAGCAAGCGGTAGCCTACCGTGAGGTGTCTCTGCTGCTGCGTCGCCCACCGGGGCGTGAGGCTTATCCAGGTGACGTTTTCTACCTGCACTCCCGCTTGCTGGAGCGCGCTGCGAAAATCAACGCGTCGGATGAGATTGCTCAGAACATGAACGACCTGCCAGATTCTATCAAGCACCTGGTGAAAGGCGGTGGCTCCCTAACGGCCCTTCCAATCATCGAGACACAGGCTGGTGACGTTTCTGCCTATATCCCAACAAACGTAATTTCGATTACGGATGGTCAGATCTTCCTGGAGACGAACCTCTTCAACGCAGGTATCCGTCCGGCCATTAACGTAGGTATCTCGGTATCACGCGTGGGTGGCTCGGCTCAGATCAAGTCGATGAAGAAAGTAGCCGGTACCCTGAAGCTGGACCAGGCGCAGTTCCGCGAACTGGAAGCTTTTGCGAAGTTCGGCTCTGACCTGGACGCTGCCACTAAGCTGACAATTGAGCGTGGCCGTCGTAACCTGGAGATCCTGAAGCAGGCACAGTACTCACCAGTGCCGGTAGAGGAGCAGGTAGCCACTATCTACGCCGCTACCAACGGCCTTCTGGATGCAGTTCCGGTAACAGAAGTAAGAAACTTCGAGAAAGACTTCCTGCGCACGTTGCGTGCACAGCATGCAGGCGCCCTGAACGCGCTGAGAGCTGGTAAGCTGGATGACGAAACAACTGCTGCAATCAAGCAGGTGGCGAAGGAAACTTCTGCGAAGTACAACAAATAGACTTTAAGTATAGAGGCTGGAGGGTAGAGATAACTGTCTTTAACCTCCAGCTTTTGCTCATAGCAACATAATATGGCAAGTTTAAAAGAGGTTAGAGGCCGCATTACATCGATCTCATCGACGCAGCAAATCACGAAAGCCATGAAAATGGTGTCGGCTGCCAAGCTAAGACGCGCGCAGGATAGCATCATGCGTATGCGCCCTTACGCCCAGCGCCTGAGCGGCATCCTGACAAACCTGTCTTCTATGGCAGAGGGTGCTGTAACAAACGTGTACGCCGAGAAGCGGGAAGTAAACAGCGTCTTACTTATTGCCATAACCTCTGACCGTGGTCTGGCCGGTGCCTTTAACTCCAACATTGTAAAAGGGGTGATGGCGTTGGTCAATGGCAAGTATAAGAGCCAGTACGATGCCGGGAGGGTAACCATCCTGACGATCGGCCGCAAGGGCTTTGATGCCTTCCGCAAGAGAGGCTTCAACGTAATCGGCGACTACAGCAACTCCTTCGCTAACCTGTCTTTCGACACGGTGCGTGCCGCTGCAGAGCGTGCCATGGCCGGTTTTGTGGCAGGCGAGTTTGACCAGGTGGACATTGTGTACAACGAGTTCAAAAACGTGGCTACGCAGATCGTGCGCCAGGAGCAGTTCCTGCCTATTGAGGAGAAGCCGGCCGAGGAAGTTGACGCGGCTACGCTGCTGATCGACTACACCTTTGAGCCGTCGAAGGAGCAGATCATTGAGGAGCTGATCCCGAAATCGCTGAAGATCCAGGTGTACAAGGCCGTGCTGGAGTCCAATGCCTCTGAGCATGGAGCCCGAATGACCGCCATGGACAAAGCGACGGAAAACGCCGGCGAGCTACTGAAGCAGCTGAAACTGACCTACAACAGGACGCGTCAGGCGGCCATCACCAAAGAGATCCTCGAAATCGTGGGTGGTGCCGAAGCTTTGGCTGCAAAATAACAAGAAAGAAAAGCACAGGAGCAGCGCCCATCACCACAGGTGGGCGCTGCTTGTTTTTTACGGCTGCCTGTTCGCCAGTAGGTTATTAAAAGGTAAAGAACAGGTTATCGTGCAACACAAACGGCATTAGTAAAGTGTACTTGTTATATTTGTAGCAAGCGAACTACAGTAACATGAAATATATGACCCTTTTGAAGCATGTAGCATGGGCAAAAACGGCGGCGGCAAGCTTGCTGCTGTTAGGCGCCTGTGCCGGAGCCACCCAAAACTCCTCCTCTACAAAAACACCGGCGGCTGCAGCCACAAATAACCAACCGGTGTTTCAGCGGCCAAAGCTGGTTGTAGGCATTGTGGTAGACCAAATGCGCTACGACTACCTGTACCGCTACTGGAGCAAGTACGGCAACGATGGCTTCAAGAAGCTGCTGTCAGAAGGGTTTAGCTTTAGAAACACGCACTACAACTACGTGCCGACCTACACGGCGCCTGGCCATGCTTCTATCTATACCGGAAGCGTGCCGGCCATTAACGGCATCATCGGCAACAGCTGGTATGACCGCGATCAGAATAAAGTTGTATATTGTGTAGAAGACAATACCGTGCAAACGGTGGGGAGCAGCTCCACGGCGGGTCAGATGTCGCCGGCCAACCTGAAAACGACCACCATCACCGACGAACTGCGACTGGCAACCAACAAAGGAGCCAAGGTAATCGGGGTGGCGCTGAAAGACAGGGGCTCCATACTTCCGGCAGGCCACTTGGCGAATGCCGCCTACTGGTTCGACTCGCCGAGCGGCAACTGGATCACCAGTACGTTCTACCGCGAGGATCTGCCGGCCTGGGTACGGGAGTTTAACGATAAAAAGCTGGCAGACCAGTACCTTAGCCAGCCTTGGGAAACACTGCTGCCGATTGAGCAGTACACGGAAAGCACTGCGGACGATGTGCCGTGGGAAGGAACGCTGCAGAATGAAGAGAAGCCGGTGTTCCCGCACAACATTCCGGCGCTTCGCGGGGAGGAATATGAGCTGATTCGCTCCATACCGGCAGGCAACACCATCACCAAAGACTTTGCCTTGGCGGCACTGCGTGGTGAGGAGCTTGGGAAAGACGACATCACCGACTTCCTGACGGTTAGCTTCTCTTCGACAGATTACGTAGGCCACACCTTCGGCCCTAACTCCGTTGAGGCAGAGGACGTGTTTCTGCGCCTCGATCGGGAGATGGCGGAACTGATCAGCCAAATCGAAAACGAGGTTGGCAAAGGAGAAGTGCTCTTCTTCCTGACGGCCGACCACGGCGGGGCGCACGTGCCCGCCTTTTTGGAAGAAATGAAAGTGCCGACCGGGCTCAGCTTCTCCAAGACGGTGCGCGACTCGCTGAGCGGCTTTATGACCAGGCAGTACGGCAAAGGCAATTGGGTGCAGCGCTACAGCAATCAGCAGGTGTACCTGAACCATGAGCTGATAGCAGGCAAAAAGCTGAACCTGGAAGAGGTGCAGCAGCAGGTGGCAGCTTATTTGCAGGGGCTGAACGGCGTGATGAAAACCGTAACAGCCACTGCCCTGCAGCGCACCAACTGGGAAAAAGGAATGATGTCGCGCGTAGAGAACGGCTACAGTGCCAAACGCTCCGGAGACGTTATACTGGTGCTGGAGCCGGCCTGGTTTGAAGGGTACGGAAACACAGGCTCCACACACGGCTCATACGCAAACTACGATACGCACGTGCCGCTCGTCTGGTACGGTTGGAATGTGCCGCAGGGGGAAAGCAGCGCTGAAGCCGAGGTGTCTGATATTGCCGCCACTATCGCTTACTGGCTGTACATTCAGGAGCCCAACGGCAGCGTGGGCGAACCTTTACAAGTATACATGAAATAAAAGAACCATAGCGCCTGAAGAAGATCAATAGTTGACGGCGCGTTTATAACTTAAAGATGAATATGGAAAATATGGACAACAACAATCCATGGCATAGCGTGAGCTACGGCGAAATGTCGCCAGAGGTGGTAACAGCTATCATTGAAATTCCGAAAGGATCGAAAGCAAAGTATGAGTTAGATAAGGAAAGCGGTATGCTGAAGCTGGACCGCGTGCTTTTTTCTTCCGTGAACTACCCGGCCAACTACGGCTTTATCCCTCAAACATACTGCGACGACAAAGACCCCCTGGATATCCTGGTGATCTGCTCCATCGACGTACAGCCTATGTGCCTGATCGATGCGAAAGTGATCGGGGTGATGCAGATGATCGACAATAATGAAGAGGATGATAAAATCATTGCCGTAGCCTACAATGACATGTCGGTGCGCCACATCAACGATATCTCAGAATTGCCGCCGCACACCCTGCTGGAGATGCGCCGCTTCTTCGAAGACTATAAGAAGCTGGAGAACAAAGAGGTGATCGTGGAGCAGTTCCTGGGGCGTGAGCACGCTTACAAAATCATACAGGAGAGCATTGAGCTGTACAACACTACTTTTGGAGAGCCTAGCCAACGCGAGAAGGCACTCTAATAAACTTACTTTTCCTGTTAAGCCTGGCGTGGGATTTCCTGTGCCGGGCTTTCTTGTTTTTAGACGTCAGGTGTGGCTGCGTTTGATTGGGCGCAGAATTGTTGCGTAATTGCAAGGTAGGATGGAAGCGAACAAAAGCATTGGCGAGAAAAGCGTGCGGCACCGCCCGTACCGGCTGCTGGAGGGGCTGCTGTACAGCAGCGTCTTTATCTCGTGCTGTGCCTTTGCCCTGGCTGTGGAGACTTACCTGCTGGCGGGGCTCCCGGTGTCGTTGCCGATGGCGGCCTTCATCTTTCTGGCCACCCTTTTTACCTATAACCTCAGCAGCCTGCAGAGCATCCTGCGCCGCCCCCGCCAAACCTTAGACAGGGAAGACCCCGTCTGGGGGCAGCGGCACAAAAGAGAGCTGGCGGTGCTGGGGCTGCTAAGTATCGGAGTGGCCGTGGGCGTGTACTTCTGGTTTGGGCTGCGCATAAACCTGTGGTTCCTGCTGCACCTGGCCGTGATATCGGTGGGGTACACGGTGCCGGTGCTCTACAAGCGCCGCCGTATAAAACCGCTGCGGAGCGTGCCGCTGCTAAAGGTGTTCCTAATCGCCTATGTGTGGGCCGTGGTAACGGCGCTGTTCCCGTTGCTGGATGCAGGTATGCAGGTGTGGCAGCCGGAGGCGCTATGGCTCTTCTTCCGCCGTTTCCTGTTTATCCTGGCGCTGGCCCTGCTTTTTGATATCCGCGACTATGCCTATGACCAAACCACAAACACCCTCACCTTTCCGGGTTGGGCAGGGGTGCGCAGAACCAAGCTGATCTCGCTGGCGCTGCTGCTGCTGTACATGCTGGTGCTGGTGCAGAGCGAGCACGGGCTGGTGTTGGGGGCGCTGCTGGCAAGTGCCGCGGGAGCTGCCCTGGTGGTGCTGTTCTCGTCCACGGGCCGCCCCCGTTTATACTATGCCATCCTGGCGGATGGAGCCATGCTGCTGCATGCGGGGCTGGTGATAATGGCTATGGCCTTGGCTGGCTAAGGTGGAGCAGTGCCTTCGGCAGGAAATCGATCACGTCTGAGGCTGTCATGGCTACCTCTCCCACAGCGTGTAGGGCCAGGTCGGCTGCCAGGCCGTGGAGGTACACCCCCAGCAGACAGGCTTCCTCCAGGGAGTACTGCTGCCCCGCCAGGGCGGTAATAACCCCGGTGAGCACATCGCCGGTGCCGCCGGTGGCCATCCCTGAGTTGCCGGTGGTGTTAAAGTATACTTTGCCCTCCGGGGTGCCGATGGCGGTGTGGCTTCCCTTCAGCGTAACGTAGCATTGATATTCCAGGCAAAACTCGCGCAGGTGCTGCAGGCGGTCGTAATCGTTTTTTACCTTGCCCACCAGTCGCTCAAACTCTTTGGGGTGGGGCGTGAAGATAACCTTGTTCCTGGGGAGCTGCATCTTTAGCTTATCGCTGCTGGCGATAATGTTGATGGCGTCCGCGTCGATTACCATCGGGTGCGAGGCTGTGGCCAACAGCTGCCCGATAGCCGTTTTGGTAACGCGCTCTGTGCCCAGCCCGGGGCCGATGCCGATCACATCATACTTGTCAATCTCCTTGGGAAGCTCCGAGAGGTGCTTGCGGTTTTTGTCTGTAAGCGTCATGGCTTCGGGCACGGCCGTTTGCAGAATGGTGTAGCCTGCCTGTGGCACCTGCACCGTCAGCAGGCCGATGCCGCCGCGGAGGCAGGCACGGGCAGAGAGCACTGCGGCGCCTATTTTGCCATAGCCGCCGCAAAGCAGCAGGGCATGCCCGTAGAGTCCTTTGTGGGAGAACTTCTTGCGAGGCTTCAGCAGGTGCTGTATGTCGCTCTGGGTGGTTACGTACAGGTTCGTCTTCGCATCCGCAACAAACTGCTGGCTCAGCCCAATCGGTACCACATGCCACTCCCCTACATACTCCTCGTGCTGTGGCAGCAGGAAAGCCAGCTTCGGAAGCTCAAAGCTGATGGTGTAGTTTGCTTTGATAATGGCTCCTTCCTCCGGTGTCTGGCTGTCGGGGTAGAGGCCGGAGGGCATGTCGATGGAGGAAACGGTGGCACCGCTCTCGTTCAGCAGCCGGATCAGCGCGGCATACAAGCCGGTGACGGGGCGGTTCAGGCCGGTTCCGAAAAGGGCGTCCACTACACAGGCCTTACCGTTAAGGGCAGGCAGGCTGTTTTCCTGCTCTACACGCGTCGGCTCCAGCCCCTGCGGTAGCCGCTCCAGGTTCGTCTTAAAGTCTTCGGAGGGATTCGAGGTGTCGCCTACCAAATACACGTGCACGCTATACTTGCGCTCGTGCAGTAGCCGCGCCGCTGCCAGTCCATCGCCACCGTTGTTGCCGGGCCCACAGAAGACGTGCACCTGCTCGCTCGGCTGAAACTTGTTCTCGAACCAACAGGTAAAGGCCTTTGCGGCGCGCTCCATCAAATCAATAGAGGAAATTCCTTCTTCGTTAATCGTGTAGGCATCGGCTTCTCGTGTTTGTGCGGCAGTCAGCAGTTTCATGTGGCACTGGGGCGTTTGGTGTAGCTAAATATACTATGTTCTGGTGCTACAGTTGCAGGCCGCGCGCGAATAATGGTTTGGCGGGCACTGCTCGCCTCGTGGGGGAGAGCGGGCAGACACCTGCCGCAGCGGTAAGGACAGGAGGGCACCCGGCGGCGGATAGAAGTGCGTTGCTTCCCTGCCCCGCGAAGTCAATTAGGTGCTGAGTGCTCCGGCAAAGGCACCCAGGAGGAAAGCCGGAAGCGACAAGTATACTCAGCTGCTACAGAAAGTGAGCGGGGATGGCACAAAAAATGCGAAAAAGTAGTTTCTAATAAAACTCAACCAAACCATAAGATCATTTTGAAACTAAAGAAGCAACTGACTGCACACCTGCTGTGGCTGCTTGTGCTGGTAAACCCGGTGCTGGCGCAGGCACAGCAACAGCCAGGTACAGGGGCCGGCGTATCGGCTAGCCTGGCTGCCCTCTCTACTGAGACCCTTTCGCACATATCCCCGGATACCGCGTCGGCAGACGTGCTCGCGGCTCCGGCGGATACGGTTTACCCCGGGCAGAAGAACCCTTTTACAGAGGCGCAGCTTCGGGAGGGGGAAGACAAACGCTTTCTGAAGCGGGCCCTGATCCCGGCGGCGGTGCTGGTGGGCGCGGGCTTGTACACCATGCAGGGCAGCGGCTTTTACAGTAGCCACGATGCGCGCGACGACCGTAACCGCTTCGCCCCTCACTTCAGCACTAAAGTAGACGATTACCTTTTCTTCCTGCCGGTAGCCTACCTCTATGGCTTCAATGCGTTTTCGTCGCAGAACCGCCACGATATCCGTCGCCAGACGGGGCTGCTGCTGGCCTCCGGCGCCCTGACCTCCGCCATTGTATGGCCTGCTAAGAAGCTTACGAACATCGACAGGCCGAATGGGGAGGCAACTGCTTTCCCTTCCGGCCACACGGCTTATGCCTTTACTATCGCCACGTTGGTGGATAAGGAGTTCCGGCACAAGAGCCCCTGGGTTAGCGTGGGCAGCTATGCCATTGCCAGTACCACCGGCATTTTACGCGTGATGAACAACGAGCACTGGATGGCCGATGTGCTAGCCGGTGCGGGTGTGGGTATCCTGTCGGTGAACACGGTATACTGGCTGCACGACAAGCTGGCCAGAAACAAAGGCCTTAACACCGTGGTGGCCCCGACGGTGCTGCCAAACGGAAGCCCGGGGGTTGGGCTGAGCGTAACGTTTTAAGCATACTTCACGAAGAGGAAAAGGCGCTGCGGGAGTAGCGCCTTTTTCTTTTTATCTTTACGGGATGCCGTACTTTCGCCACCTCTTGTTTTTATACTTGTGCCTGCACTCCTGGGTCGTACTGGCACAGCCGCGGCAGGTGCAGGGCACTGTGCGCGATGCCGCCACGGGGGAGCGGCTTCCGTTTGTGAGCATTGTAGCCAATGAGGGGGAAGCCGGGACAACCACCAATCTGGAGGGCGAGTACCGCCTGCGCCACCAGCAGCCGATCCGCAGCCTTCGCTTTAGCTATGTGGGCTACAGGCCGCACGTGGTTTACCCGGACTCGGTGCAGGATATACACGTGCAGCTGCAGCCCACGGCGGCACAGCTTCGTGAGGTGATTGTGTTGGGCACAGGGGAGAACCCGGCGCACCGCATCATCCGGAAGGCCACGGAAAACCGGGAGCGGAACCGCCTGCAGCACCTCAACAGCTATACTTACCGCACCTACAATAAATTTATACTTACCGCCACCGATGTGGGGGAGCTGGAGCTGCGCGACACACTGCAGCTTTCGCCCAGGGACTCTGCGTACCTGCGAATGCGCAGCCTGCTCCGGAAGCAGCACCTGTTCCTGCTGGAGAGCGTTACCGACTACGCCTTTTTGCAGCCGAACCTTACCAAAGAGACCATCCTGGCCACACGTGTGTCGGGGCTGCAGCAGCCGAGCTTTGGCGTAGTGGCCGCCGAGGCTCGCGATTTCTCTGTGTACGATGACCTGCCGGTTTTCTTCGGCAAGCGCTACCTGAGCCCCATCAGCCCGGGCAGCACGCGCAAGTATGATTTTGTGCTGCAGGAGCAGCTGGTGCAGGGGCGGGATACGGTGTTCGTGATTTCTTTCCGGCCGGAGGAGGGGAAGAACTTTGAGGGGCTGGAAGGGCTGCTCTACATCAACAGCGACGGTTGGGCGGTGCAGAACGTGCTGGCCCAATCGGCGGGAGACGATGATAAGCGCAACATCAGGCTACAGCAGCAGTATGAGCGGGTGGGGGACCGGCAGGCCTGGTTCCCGACGGAGCTGGACGTGGAGCTGACGGTTCCGCAGGTAAGCTTGAACGGGCACCAGCCCTACGCCCGCCTGCGCACCTACATCACCAACATCAACCTAAACCCGGACCTGCGCCGCTCCGACTTCGGTGCCATAGCCCTGAAGCAGACGCCCAACGCCAACCGGCAGCCCGACAGCTTTTTCCAGGCCTACCGGCCAGACTCGCTGACACAGCTGGAGCAGCGCACCTACGAGCGCCTCGACAGCGTGGGCCACGCGCAAAAGCTGGACCGTACCATCCGCGTGCTGGAGTACCTGATGAGCAAGCAGCTGCCGGTTGGCCCCCTTAGCCTGGACCTGGGCCGCCTGTTTCGCCTGAGTAACTTTGAGGGGGTGCGGCTGGGGCTGGGCGCCCACACCAACGCCCGTTTCTCTGAGCGCTTTAAGGTGGGCGGGTACTGGGGCTACGGCCTGAAAGACAAGCAAGCCAAGTACGGCGCCGATGCCTCGGTTATACTTTACCAGCCGCGTGAGCTGCAGTTGAAAGCCGTGTACTTCGAGGACCTGCTCGAGACTGGCGGCCGCCGTTTGCCGCAGGACCGGAACTACGGCGTGCTCGGTAACCTGCGCCGGGCCCTGCTGCCGGAAATGGACTACACCACCCACAAAAGCGTGGCGCTGCGGGGGCGGGTGCTGCGCTACCTGCAGGCAAATGCCGAGTTACGGCAGGAGGAGCGCCGGCCAACGTTGCTGGAGCAGGAGGGGCAGCCCCTCCCTGCCTTTGACCTGACAGAGGCAGTACTGACGCTGCGCTATGCCCCCGGCGAAAAGTACATGCAGCAGTTTAACCGCCTTCTGCCAATGCCGCAGGAGGAGGCCCCGGTGCTGTGGCTGCAGTACACCCGCGGCCTCGACGGCTTTTTAAGCGGAGACTACAGCTACAACAAGTATGATGTACGCCTGGAGAAGACCCTGCGCCACCGGACCTTCGGTGAAACAAGCCTCCTGTTTGCCGGAGGGTGGATCGCCGGCGATGCGCCGCTGGTGACGCGCTACAACGGGTACGGCAGCTACAACCCGAGTTACAAAGTATACACCGGCGAGGGCTTCGAAACCATGCAGCCTTACGAGTTCTTTTCCGATAGGTATGCGGCGCTGTTCTTCTCTCAGAACTTCGGGAAGCGCCTGCTTAACACGCGGTTCTTTGCCCCCGACCTGGTGGCGGTAACCAATGTAGGCATCGGAGACCTGGAGGAGCCGCTGCAGGTTCTGCCGGAAGGCAGCTACCGCAGTATGCGCAAGGGGTACTTCGAGTCGGGGCTCATGCTGCAGAATATCATTAGCTCTCCGTTCAGCGGCGTGGGGGTGGGCGCTTTTTACCGCTACGGCGCGTACCGCCTGGAGGATAGCCGTGACAACCTGCGGATCAAGCTAACCGTCACCCTGCTTTTTTAGCGGGAACACGGGCTACTGTAAGTATAAGGTATAGCTTCGGCCAGGCCGGTGCAAGTCAGTTAGTGGCTCTGGCGGGGTAGCGCCTGCTATCGGTTCTGTTTGGCATTTGTTTAATCCGGGGCGGCTTTACGTGTGTACTTTGTCAAAAACAGGTGGTTTTATAATCATTATCGAAAAATTAGCGCATACTTTGGTGGAAATACATAACTTAGCCTGAACCTTCTTAAACCCTATTATCTACCATGACAGTTTCTAAAATGGCGCAGAACCTGATCGGCTCCGAAATTATTCGGGTGGCTGGCGAGGTGAACGCAATGATTGCCAAAGGGGAGCCTATCTGCAACCTCACCATCGGCGATTTTAACCCGGCCATCTACCCGATTCCGGAGGAGTTGCGCAAGGGTATCACCAAAGCCTATGAGCAGGGGCACACCAACTACCCGCCTGCCAACGGAGTGGCGGTGCTGCGCAAAGCAGTGGTGGCGTTTACCCAGGAGCGCCTGGGCCTGACCTACCCGGAGAGTGACATTCTGGTGGCCGGCGGGTCGCGCCCGCTTATTTACGCTACCTACATGGCCCTGGTGGATCCGGGCGATAAAGTTGTGTACCCGACGCCATCCTGGAACAACAACCACTACTGCCACCTGTCTGGCGCTGCGCCGGTGGAGGTGAAGACGCGGCCGGAGAACAACTTTATGCCGACCGCTGAAGACGTGAAGCCGCACCTGAAGGGAGCCACAATGCTGGCCCTGTGCTCGCCGCTGAACCCGACGGGCACCATGTTCTCTAAAAAGGACCTGGAGGAGATCTGCGACCTGGTACTGGAGGAAAACAGCCGCCGTGGTGAGGGAGAGAAGCCCCTGTACATGCTCTACGACCAGATTTACTGGATGCTGACTTTTGGCAACGCCGAGCACTACGACCCGGTAAGCCTGCGCCCGGACATGCGTGCCTATACCATCTATATAGACGGTACATCTAAGTGTTTTGCCGCCACCGGTGTGCGTGTAGGCTATGCGTTTGGGCCAACTGTGGTGATGGATAAGATGAAGTCTATACTGGGCCACATCGGGGCCTGGGCGCCTAAAGCCGAACAGATGGCGATGGCGGAGTTCCTGCAGCAGCCCGAGGAGGTGAACGGTTTCATGAGCGAGTTTAAGCCGAAGGTGCAGGAGAGCCTGAACGTGCTGTACAACGGTTTTCAGCAGCTGAAGTCAGATGGCTTCGCTGTGGATGCCATTGAGCCGATGGGGGCCATTTACCTTTCTGCCCAACTGGATCTGGCCGGCAAAACCACTCCGGAGGGCAAGGTGCTGGAAACAAGCCAGGACATAACGTTCTATGTGCTGCACGAGGCAAAGCTGGCGGTGGTGCCGTTCTCTGCCTTTGGCACGGGCAAAGACCTGAACTGGTTCAGGCTGTCGGTAGGAGGTGCCTCGCTGGAGGAGATCAAAGCCGCGCTGGTAAGGCTCCGAGAGGCGCTGCAGAAGCTAAAGTAACCTAAAGCCAAAGCCGCAGGCGGCAGTTTGCCTGTGGTTTATACTTGTGCTAAGCACGAGCAGCAAAAGGGCCGCCTGTAACAGGCGGCCCTTTTGCTATTCTATCTTTATTTGGCGGCTAATGCTTTCTTCCAGCGAGATCAGCGTTTCAGTGCGCTGCACGCCTTCTATCGCCTGCAGCTTTTCGTTTAGCACCTCCCGCAGGTGGGTGGTGTCGCGGCAGATGATTTTGGCAAACATGCTGTAGGAGCCGGTGGTGTAGTGCAGCTCCACGATCTCGGGTATGTCCCGCATCTTCTCTACCGTTTCCTTGTACTCGGAGCCTTTCTCCAGAAACACCCCGATAAAGGCGCAAATGTCGAAGCCTACCGCAGAGGGGTTTACCAGCAGTTGCGCGCCTTTTACCACGCCCATCTCCGTCAGCTTTTTCATCCGCACGTGAATCGTGCCGCCTGACACGCCCAGTTCTTTTGCTACGTCGGTGTAAGGTCGCGTCACATCCTGCATCAGCAGGCTCAGAATCTGCTTGTCCAGATTGTCAATTTCATAATTCATATGCTTCTATACTTGCTGCTGTTGTCAAAGTTGCAAAGATATATCTTTTTTGTTGATAGATTATCAATGTTAAAAAATATTATTTGATAAATTTTTAATAAATGGCAACAATCTTTACATTCGTAATGTATAAATCTTCAAATGTTTAACAAATTATCAAAAAATGATGGAACTAGAAACCCTTTCTGAGCCAACGGTGCTGAGCGCCACCGTCGGCCACCTGAGCCGGGCCAAGCTGCCGAAGATCCTGAGAGTGCAGCAGGGTATTGTGCGGGCTACGCACGAGTTTATGTTCAAAAAAGGCCTTACGCAGCTGATGCCGCTCATGCTGTCGCCGATCACAGACCCGCTCAACCACGGGGTGGTAGACGCCACGATCACCTATGCGGAGCAGCGCTGGAGCCTGACCAAGTCTATGATCTTCCACAAGCAGCTGGCCCTGATGAACCCGGAGCTGGACAGCCTCTACATTGTGTCGCCAAACGTGCGCCTGGAGTTCGCTGACCGCGCCGACACCGGCCGGCACCTGTTCGAGTTTACCCAGATAGACTTCGAGTTTAAGGGCAAAGACCGCTTTTTTGTGATGGAGTTTATGGAGGAGCTGGTGAACTTCGTGTTCCGCCGCCTGAACGAGGAGGTGCCGGAGCTTCTACTGGAGTTGCGCGGCGAGCTGCTGCCGCAGTTTGAGAAGTGGGCGGTATACCGCACCGAAAAGCTGGAGGCAGCGCTTGGCCCGGACTACGAGAAAGTGAAGTCGGAGGAGGCTACGGAGCCGTTTTGGCTGCTGAACCACAAGCGCGAGTTCTACGACAAGGAGGACCCGAAAAAGCCGGGCACTTACCTGAACTACGATGTAATTTGGCCGGAGGGCTTTGGCGAGGGCCTGTCAGGCGCGGAGCGGGAGCATGAGTACGGCCAGATCCGCAAGCGCATGGCCGAGGTTGGCACCAGCGAGGAGGCCTTTGCCCACTACCTGGAGGTGGCCAAAGAGGGCGGCATCCCGAAAACGGCCGGTGGCGGCTTTGGTGTAGAGCGCATGACCCGCTTTATCTGCCGCCTGAAAGACGTGAACGACGTAACGGTGTTCTCACGGAAGCCGTTTTCGCAGGCAGTGTTTTAGAAGTGGGCAACGTGAGACAACGCAAGAACAATGACTAAACAGATATGGATGACAATAGCGATAATGCGGACAATCCTGCAAATTATAAGGTAAAAGAGTGTTTTAAGGTGATGTAAAAGGCCTGCTGCTGAAATGCTGCGGGCCTTTTTGCTTTCTGGCCACTCCGACGAGTGGCTTCGGGTTTTGCCGGCTTTGCACCGGTCGGATAACTGCTCTAGCTCAGTGGCACCGTTGGCCGCGCCTTGCCCTGACCTCCTTCGGTGCCTGTATCGCCTACCTTAGAAAAACAGCTGCTGCGCCAGCCGAAAGGTGTTGGCATGGGCCTCTATAATATGCGCGATTTGCCTGGAGTAGCCGCCGCCCATGCTTACCGTTACCGGTAGGTTGTTCTGCTGGCACAGCTCCAGCACCGCACGGTCGCGGGCCTTGCAGCCATCGATGGTCATGCCCAGCTTGCCTAGCTTATCCGTTGCCAGCACATCCACCCCGGACTGAAAGAACACGAACTCCGGCTGCACCTCATCCAGCAGGCGCGGCAGGTGGTGCCTCAGCAGCTGCAGGTACGTTGCATCGTCGGTTCCCTCTGCTAATGGCACATCCAGGTCTGATTTCTCTTTATGGAAAGGGTAGTTGTGGCCGCAGTGCATGCTGAAGGTGAACACCCGTGGCTCGTGCTCAAAGATCTGCGCCGTGCCGTTGCCCTGGTGCACATCCAGGTCCACCACCAGCACTTTGTTTATGCTTTTATACTTGAGGAGGTGGTTGGCGGCAATGGCAATGTCGTTGAGCAGGCAAAAGCCCTCGCCGCGGTCGGTAAAGGCGTGGTGGGTGCCGCCGGCGATGTTCATCCCAATGCCGTACTCCAGCGCAAACAGGCTGGCCTGCACGGTGCCGTTCATAATAACAACCTCCCGCTGCACCAGCTGCTCCGACAGCGGAAAGCCGGTCTTGCGGACTTCGGAGGGGGTGAGCTGCAGGTCGCGCAGGCGGTGCCAGTAGCCGGCGTCGTGGGTATCAAGTATAAACGGCTCGTCCAGTGGCTCGGGCGCGAACAGGTTGTCTTGGGTAATGGTGCCCTCGTAGAGCAGCTGCTCCGGCAGCAAATCATACTTGGCCATCGGAAAACGGTGGCCTTCGGGCAGGCTGTGGGCAAAAATTTCGGACCAGGCAATCTTTAGCATAACGCAAAGCTAACAATTAAGCGGCAATTTGGGTTTAGCAAAACTACCGCAAATCCTCCGTGTTACTATAGCTTCTGTCATATTTCAGTGCAATTCACATGGCTATACACAAGATGGTGGATAAATGGTGTAACTAATTAAGAGTTGGCCTGCCTATAACCGTTTTTCCCGCTTTTGCCACACCTGTATGTGGATAACTTTGTTGATTACCCGGCTTTATCCACGGTTTGTTGTTAATTCCCTGTGAACAAGCGCACGATTTCTTCACAATTCGCACGATGGCTTCACAGGGGAATTTGGTTAACGGCCTCATAAAGGTTGTGAATGTGCTGCCCTGTGCTTGTGTGCTATTAGAAAATTGCAATAAGTTGGCTTTTGTGAAAAAGGGCTGCTGCCTGAAGTCTGAAGAGAGAGTGCCGCCGATATTGGCTGCGATGCTTGTTCCTGTGCTAAAAAGGCGTGCCTGTACCGTCTCTCGCGTTCACCTTCTACATGTAATCGCTTGTAAAGCAGTACAAACGGTGCAATGCCGCCGATAACCTCCTGCCGGTATCCTAAGTATAAAATAAGTATAAAACATATGAACATCTTCTCACGTGTAGAGGGCTGAACGCTTAAAAACAGAAACTATGAAAAAGACATGTATACTCGCGCTTATGCTGCTATGGTCGGTGGCGGGGTTTGCCCAGGGCGAGGGGCCACGCTCTATAAACCAGAACCACAACATTTTCAGCCGCTCGCCTAACTCCGGTATCGGTATAAAGGGCGGTGTGAACTTCGCCAGCGTGCATGGCAGCGACAAAGACAAGTTCGGTGATGTAAACAGCCACACCTCGTTCCATGCCGGGATCTTCGCCCAGTTTGGCTTCGGGGAGTTCTTCTCGCTGCAGCCTGAGGTGCTGTACTCGCGCAAGGGCTTTGAGCGCCAGGACTCGGTCTACCGGTTCGACTACCTGGAGGTGCCCGTGCTGGCTGTGTTCAACATCACCGATAACTTTAGTGTGCACCTCGGCCCGCAGGTAGGCGTAATGGTGTCGGCAAAGGTGGAGGACGAGGAGATAGAGATGGAGCCTTACAACACCTTTGACTACGGGGCTGCCGCCGGCCTGGAAGGGAGCGTTGACCGCTTTAGGGTTGGGGCGCGCTATGTGCACAGCTTCGGCGACCTGCGGAAGGAGGATAGCATGGGCAACAACATTAACGAGGACATTAAGAACGGCGTGATACAGGTATACCTGGGGGTAAGCTTTTAGTAGCCCGCCGCCATTTTATTGCCGGAAAAGTGTGGAAGCCAGGCCTTGCCTGGTTTCTGCATTTTACAACAGAACATATCGTTTTTGGCCCCGGCAGCGTACCAGTAGGTTAGACTACAGCACCGTAGAGCACCTAAAACAAACCTAAACAATGGGCAAGCGACACCTACTCCTGCTTCTGCAGCTGGCCATGCTCCTTTTTTTTGCCAGCGCCTGCGACACCACCGTTAAGACTGACGAGGCGGTGATAGGCGATGCCGTGGTAAAAAACAACAGGGTAGTGCCAACCGAAACCTACGCCATAGACACGGCCAACAGCGAGGTAACCTGGATCGGCTCTAAAATGACCGGGCGCCACAACGGGCTCTTTGATATAAAGGAAGGCGAGCTGAACATGACCAACGGCCTGCTGACAGACGGCAACATTGTGCTGGACATTACCAGGGTGCGCGCCACCGACAAGGCTATAGACGAAGCCAGCAACAAAAAGCTCACCACGCACCTGCGCTCGGCCGACTTTTTCGACTCCGAGCGCTACCCCACCGCTGAGTTTGAGCTAACGGGCATTGCCCCTTACGACAGCACGAAGGAACAGGCCAGCTCCCCAGTGGCCACTTACAGCGAGCTCCGCGTCAAGAACCCGACGCACCGCGTTACCGGCAACCTCACGATAAAGGGGCAAACCAAGAGCGTGTCGTTCCCGGCCCGGGTAACACTGCAGGACAGCCTGCTGCGCGCTAAGGCCAACTTCAACCTCGACCGCACCAAATGGGGGTTGGTGTACCGCTCCGACAACTCCCTGGGAGACAAAACTATTTACTCCGAAGTAAACATTGGGCTGGATATTGTGGCCCGGCCGGAAAAGCGCTAACCCACAACCCCTTAGCCGCGGCATAGCCAGCGCCTGCGCCAGCTGCTGCGGCTAAGGTTGCTCTGGCTACACGCTAAAGCCTGTTTTCCTGCGTTCCTACTCATAAAACTGCCTATTACCTATGAGAAAGTACCTTTGCCTGCTCCCCTTGCTCCTGTTATGCCTTACTGCCAGTGCCCAGTCTCAAACCCTGGTGCGGCTCAACGAGGCACAGGCAGGCACACTGAAAACAGGCATGCTTGTACTTGGCGGGTGGGCCATTGTAAACATCCTGGTCAGCAGCTTTAAGCTGACCCGTGCCACCCGCAACCGGAAATACTTTTACCAGATGAACCTGTACTGGAATGTTGTGAACCTGGTGGTGGCGAGTGTCGCCTTGTACAGCATCCTGACGAAAGACAGCAGTGCGCAAAGCCTTGCCGACAGCCTATACCTGCATGGTTGGTACAAAAAAGTGCTTTACCTGAATGTGGGGCTGGATGTGGGCTACATGCTACTGGGGGTGTACCTGAAAGAGCGTTCGCGCTACTCCCCCAAAACGGAGCGGCTGCTGGGCTGGGGGCAGGCCATTGTGCTGCAGGGGGTGTTCCTCTTTCTGCTGGACCTGGTGCTGGCCGTGCTGCTGGAGAACTATGCCGAACCGCTTTTCCGGCTCATACCATAACTAATGTATAAAAAAGAGGCGGCCGCCCTTCCTTGCAGAGGGGCGGCCGCCTTTAATGTAAATGATGCAGCTTCCGGTGCTTAGCGGTCGTGCTTGCCTTCGGCGAACTCTTCCACCATTTTCTTGTTGAAAGCCGGAATGTCGTCCGGGTTACGGCTGGTGACAAGGCCTTGGTCCACTACTACCTCCTGGTCTACCCACTCGGCGCCTGCGTTTTTCAGGTCTGTTTGTAGGGTGTGGTAGCTGGTCATTTTCTTGCCCTTTACCTTTCCTGTTTCGATCAGTGTCCAGGGGCCGTGGCAGATGGCTGCCACAGGCTTGCCGCTTTCCATAAACTTGTTCACAAAGCTAACGGCATCCTTGTTGGCGCGCAGGTGGTCCGGGTTCATTACGCCGCCCGGCAGCAGCAGGCCGTTGTAGTCCTCGGCCTTTACTTCGCTGAGTTTTTTGTCTACTTTAAACTTGTCGCCCCAGTCGGTGTGGTTCCACGCCTTTATTTCGTTGTTCTTATTCGGAGAGATGATGTGTGCCTCGGCTCCCGCGTCTTTCAGCGCCTGCATCGGCTTTGTTAGTTCTACCTGCTCAAATCCCTCCTCTACTAGTACTGCTATTTTCTTTCCTTCTAATTTATTAGCCATTCTTAAGTTTGTTGTGTGGTTAAACATTGTGTTGCTCTATAAATAACGCGTCAGCGCGTTAATTGTTAACCCCTGCCAAACTTCTGCTGCGCGTTACCGGCCTTTGCCTGCCGCTTAAAGTAGTTATCGGCCGCATACTGCCGCTATACCCACTATAGCTATTAATAGTGATTTTGTCTATGACGTGATCAACTTTAAGAAAGATTATTTGGAACTAGTCTAAGTTACTGAGTAAGTTTGCAGCACTTAGAATTAGTCTAAATAACGATTGTGTTCTGGGGCAAAAAGGCAGCACCGGCTACCTCGTCTGCACAGCGGCACTTCATATACACCACCTATAAATTGTAAGGCATGTTTAAGAAATTTACTCTGGTTTGTTTGTGTATGCTCTTAACGCAGCTGGCGTGGGCGCAGCACCGTGGTTCATCCATCAGAGGGCAGGTGCTACAGGGGAACGGCCAGCCATTGGCTGCTGCCAGCATTGTGGTTGAGAACACCCCGTTCGGCACTGTGACCGATGAAAACGGATTCTTTAAGATTTTGCACATGCCGGAAGGCAACTACCAGGTTAGGGCCATGATGATCGGCTTTAACAGCGTGACAGAGAAAGTGCAGCTGGGCAAGGGCGAAACAAAGAGCGTTAGCTTTAGCCTTGCCGCCAAAGCCAACCAGGTTTCAGAGATCGAGGTTTTCGGTGTGAGGGACAAGCAGCCGGAGAAGCTGGACGCCATTACGCGTTTGCCGCTGAAGCCGAGTGAGCAGATCCAGAGTATCTCTGTGATCTCCGAGAAACTGATTGAGCAGCAGGGCGCGCTTACTGTTATTGAAGGCGTGCGCAACGTGCCGGGCGTGTATACTTACGCCACTTACGGCGGCGTGCGTGAGAGTATCTCTTCCCGCGGCTTCCGTGGCATACCAACGCTCAAAAACGGCGTGCGCGTTATGACCGACTTCCGCGGCATCGGCTTCTCTACCGATATGCAGGGAGTGGAGAGCGTGCAGGTGCTCAAGGGTGCCAGCGCTATTACGATGGGAGCCTCTACCGACCTGGGTGGCCCGGGTGGTATTGTAAACATCGTTACCAAAACGCCTAAGTTCGAAAACTCCGGGGTTGTGTCGCTGCGTGCGGGCAGCTGGGGCCTGATTCGCCCTACCTTTGATGTGCAGCGCGTGGTAGACAAAGACAACAAGCTGGCCGTGCGCCTGAACGGCGCCTACGAAAACGGCGGCAAGTTCCGTGACCACATGGACAATGAGTCTTTCTACATCAACCCTTCCCTGGAGTGGCGCCCTAACGCCAAGAGCACCCTGACGCTGGAGATGGATTACTTTAAGGAGGAGCAGGCAATTGATGCCGGTACCGTGAACCTGTCGGTTGGCAACAAAAAGAACGAGATCTACGACCTGCCGGCAGATCGCTTCCTGGGCTTTGAGTCAGACAAGACCGATATTACGCACACGACTTACGCCGCCCGCTACAAGTATAACCTGAACAGCAGCCTATACTTGCGCGCCGCCTTCTTCAACTCTAACTATAACGCCGACGGTATCAGAACGAGCCTGTCGGCCCTGAAAGGAAAGAATGTGAACCAGGAGCAGGTTAACATTTACTCACGCTCTATTGCGCACAACCAGGCCCGCGAAGACAACAGCACAGTGATGCAGGTGGACCTGGTAGGCCAGAAGATCAAGACAGGCGGTATCAACCATACCTTCCAGATCGGCACCGACTACCGCTACATCGACCTGTACACTCCTGCCTACAATGCCATCGGTATCGACACGATTGACGTGCTGAACCCGGAGACGATCACCAACACCCTGCCTGCAGGCGTGGGAGCCTTCACAAGAACAGGCGGCACCCAGTCTTATGACCACAGCTTCGGGGTTACGCTTCAGGATGTGATCCAGCTGACAGACTGGGCCAGAGTATACGGTGGCGTGCGCTACAGCACCAACAAGTCTAAGTCGGCGGGGGAGGCCAGTGCCACTTCCGAGTTCTGGAACCCGCTGGCCGGTGTGATGTTCACTGTGAAGGACGGTCTGAACATCTTCGGATCCTACACTAACAGCACCAACCCGCGCTCTGCCGCTGTGGTAGACGTAAACGGTGACGCACTGGGTGCCGAGCGCATCGACCAGTTTGAGGCCGGTATCAAGTCTGAGTGGCTGAACGACCGCCTGCGCTTCAACCTGACCTTCTACAAGATCAACAACAAAGACATGAACCTGAAGGCCTTTACGGTGGACGACCTGGGCAACGTGCTGGAAACAGGTTATTACATTAAAGGCGGTAACGACGAGCGCAAGGGTATAGAGGTAGAGCTGACGGGCCGCGTGCTGGAGAACCTGGAGGTGGTAGCCGGCTATGCTTACATCGATGCGCAGTACAAAGAGCACACTACATTTGTGACTGGCTCCGCACCGAACAACACACCAAAGCATACCTTTAACGCCTATGCCAACTATACGCTGCAAACCGGCGTGCTGCGTGGCCTGAACCTGGGTGCAGGTGCCTACTACCTGGGCGAGCGCCCTTACAACGACTGGACGCTGCCAGGAGTGCAGTACCACAACATCGACCCGAACACTGCACCGTGGGACAACAAAGCCTACACCATCGTGAATGCGCAGATAGGGTACGAGTTCCAGCAGCACTGGGGCGTGAGAGCGCTGTTTAACAATATCTTTGATGAGGTTGGCTACGATGCGTACCGATCTAACTTTATCGATAGAATTCAGCCACGAAACTTTTCAGGTGTAGTTACTTACAGATTTTAATTAGACCTGTTCTACCTAATGAAGCAAAAGCTGCCGATATTTACTATCGGCAGCTTTTACGTTAAACCTCCTGTTCCTTCCAAAACTCTTCAACATGAAAAAGGGCTATAGCTTGAGAAAGTTTTTCAATGATGTGCACCTTTGGCTGGGCATTGCCAGCGGCCTGGTGCTGTTTGTAGTTTGCCTTAGCGGCACGGTCTATACTTTCCGGACAGAGATAGAGGAAGCGCTGGAGCCGGACAAGTATGAGGTGGCTGTTCCGGCCAATGCAAAGCCGTTCTCTCCGGATGCGCTGGTCTTTAAGGTAGAGAAGGAGCTGAAGGGAAAGGTGGTTTCACTGGAGATACCGCAGGATAAAGCCCTGGCCTACCGTGTAGGCGTGGCCAAGAAGCCGGAAGGCGGCGGCGAGCGGGCAGGCAAAGGCCCAGAGGCTGCTGCTGCCCAGAAGTCAGAGGCTAAAGGCGGCAAAGAGGGCAAGAAGGAAGGAAAGGGAGGCCATGGCCCGGGCGGCGGCGGACGACCGACTACCTACATGGTGAACCCTTACACGGGAGCCGTGCTGGGCACCACGGAGGGCCCGGCATCGGAGTTCTTCCTGAAGGTGATGCAGCTGCACCGCTGGCTGCTGATCGAGGGCGGCACCGGCAAAATGATCGTGGGCGTGTCCACCATCATCTTTACCATACTGGTGCTGACCGGCCTGGTGCTGTGGTGGCCAAAGAAAATAAAGAACTGGAAGCAGGGCTTTAAAGTGAAAACCGACGCCAACTGGAAGCGCATCAACCACGACCTGCACAACACGCTCGGCTTTTATGCCTTTATTCTGCTGCTGATTATGTCGCTCACCGGCCTTTGCTGGTCCTTTGAGTGGTACCGCGACGGCCTGAGCAGCATTATGGGGGACGAGGTGTTTAAAGGGCGCCGTGAGAAGCCCCTGAGCGCAGAGGCTACCGGCGAGGCTTCCAGCCTGCAGCTGGCCGACTACCTGGCCAAAGCCAACGCTATACTGCCCTACGAAGGCAACACCCGGATCTCCATTCCCTCAGACGACACCACTGCCGTAGTTGTTACCAAGAGCGAGGCGGGCTTCTTTGCCCTTTCAGCCTCTGACAAAGTACAGCTGAACCAGCACAATGGCGAGGCCCTGCAGGTAGAGGTCTTTGCGGACAAGCCGCTGAACGAGCAGATCGTGGCCCTTATCAGGCCGCTGCACCTGGGCGATGTGTATGGTACTTTCTCTAAGATCCTGTACTTTATCTCCTGCCTTATTGCCACCAGCCTGCCGGTAACCGGCACCCTGATCTGGATTAACAAGCTCCGGAAGAAAAAGCCGGGCAAGAGAGTGCCCCGCAATGCCGCGACACAGGTTGCAGGCTAAGCGAGGGGCCTTATAACTTTTGGAGCAGCCATGGGTTTACTTTGCCCATGGCTGCTTTTTTATTTAAGCAGCTCAGGTACCGATGTTTAGAGAGTAAATACGTATACTGCAGCTATAGCCGTTATGGAGGTATGATCACACAAATACGTAACATTTTGCTGGCCGTGCTGGCCCTTTTATGTGTAACCGCAGCCACAGCCTCGGCACAGGAGGTGGAGGTAATAAAGTTTAAAGACCTGAAGGAGCTGCGCGAGCGGCCCGGCGATACGCTGTACGTGGTAAACTTCTGGGCCACCTGGTGCAAGCCCTGCATTAAAGAGCTGCCATACTTTGAGGCCGCTAACCAGCAGTACAAAAACAAGCCTGTAAAAGTGGTGCTCGTTAGTATGGATGCCGTGGAAGACCTGGACAGCCGCGTGAAGGCCTTTGTGCAGCGGCGTGGGCTAAAGTCTACGGTTGTGCTGCTGGACGAGGTGGACGGCAACACCTGGATAGACAAAATTGAGCCGAAGTGGTCTGGGGCCATACCTGCCACCATGGTATTTAACAACAAGCAGGGGAAATATGCGTTTCGGGAGGCCGCCATCACACAGGAGGAGCTGAATGCCCTTATCGAGGAAATGCTGTAACCGCCGAAGTAACATCAACATAAACGCTATACCTATGAAAAACGCAAAATTGCCTTTCGTGTACGCGGCCTGCCTGCTATTGGTGGGCCTGCTGCTCTCCGCTGCGCCTGCCCCCGACAACGGCTACAACGTAGGCGACACCGCCCGCGATTTTAAGCTCAAGAACATAGACGGTAAAATGGTCTCGATGGCGGACTATAAGGATGCGAAGGGCTTTATCGTAACCTTTACCTGCAATTCCTGCCCTTTCGCCGTGGCTTACGAAGACCGCCTGATAGCCCTGCACAATAAGTACGCCCCTCAAGGGTACCCGGTCATCGCAATTAATCCAAACGATGCCCGGGTGTCGCCGGGAGACTCCTTTGATAAGATGCAGGAGCGCGCCAGGGAGAAGAACTTCCCGTTCCCGTATGTGTACGACGAGACGCAGGAAGTTACCGAAGCCTATGGAGCCACCCGTACTCCGCACCTGTACGTGGTGCAGAAGCAGCCGGACGGCAGCCTGAAAGTAGCTTACATCGGCACCATAGACGATAATTATAAAGACGCCGCGCAGGTACAGAAGAAGTATGCCGAAGAAGCGTTAAACGAGTTGGTGAGCGGCAAGCCGGTAAGCCGCCCAAATACCAAGGCTATCGGCTGCACGATTAAATGGAGAGAGGCGTAAGGTAGTTAAGTTGTTGTCTTGGCGGGGTAGTTTACGTTTGCCGCCAAGGCCCTACCAAACGAGGAAAGGCAGCCCTA
Organism: Pontibacter actiniarum; assembly: GCF_003585765.1. Classification (NCBI taxonomy): domain Bacteria; kingdom Pseudomonadati; phylum Bacteroidota; class Cytophagia; order Cytophagales; family Hymenobacteraceae; genus Pontibacter; species Pontibacter actiniarum. The sequence goes on along the minus strand of NZ_CP021235.1, from coordinate 3,771,273 downwards.
TAGGGCTGCCTTTCCTCATTTTGGCCCTACTGTTTCTCAAGTACTGTTCATGGGCAGGCGCAGTTAGCACACACTAACGTCTCCGTAGTTTTGTTTTGTCCCTTTTACACCTACAAGGATCAAGCTTACTGGGGATAATGGCTTGGCTCCTGCCCCGACGGTGAACAAAAGGGGACTGGCAGCATTCGTCGAGTTTGTTACAGGCCAGGTAAAAATGCATGGTAAGTTTTTAATGAAAAATATACTATATTCAGGTGCTTGAATCGGCGCTTTTCATATAGTGTAGAGCCAGCAGGCCTCCACATATAAGGCTGATAAGCCGAATAGCTCCTTATATACAGTAGTTACCTTTGATTATAATTATGAAAGAAAGCAACTCAGGACTCCTAATTCCACTCATAGCTTTATACGCGTTTGGAATTTTGGGATTTAGCGTCATTGTTCCTGTATTTGCTATGGCCGCTCATCCTTTTGAAAATCTTGATTTTGACTTTCAAGTCGTTCTTTTAATATCATTAGCTATAATGCCATTAACAGCTATACTTCTGTTTAGAACCTTCTTAGGTACAGAAGTAAAACTGAAAAGCAGTACATTGCTCCTGACCCTACTAAGTATAATTACACTTATTTTCAGTTACTACTTTTATGAAGCTGTGACCGATGAATATGCTGAAGGAATAACATTGTTTCATTTTATACCTTTAGTTGGGTTAGTAACTACAGTTATTGTGGCGACTGGTATAATGAAATTAAAAAATAACCTTAGGTAACCACACCTTTACCGTAGCTACGCCACGGCAAAGCCCAGTCCGTTGGCGGGCATTGTAACGACCGGAACAGCAACCATAACACAGACGACGAAAAAGTAGTCACACGAACTTTAATCATGACAGAAACTAGAAATAAAAAATCAAGAAACGGTATAGGCGTTGGGGTTGCTCTTGGTGTTGCGTTCGGAGCAGCCTATGGTGCTTTTTCTGGAAACTTTTCTTTAAGCATCGCAATGGGGTTAGGTATAGGTATTGCTGTTGGTGGGATGTGTGGCTTTGCTGGAAGCAGGAAGTAACTTTCAGACCTGTGGTTACTTAGATTAACCTTTGAAGCGGGCGTGGGAATTGAAACCAAAGGAGACGAAGGTTAGGAAAAACAACGAACCACCAGCAACGGCTTGGCAATATGGCGGCTGACGTATTTCATCTGAACAGTAATGCTTAAATCCGCCGCGTCTCTAAGCCGAGAAACGTCGGCAACATTTAATCTAAAGCATGAAGAAATACGAGACGGCAGAGCTTAGAGCTGATGATTCTGATTTAGCACTTCTCAGGAGCAGGTATGCATATAAAACGCTCTCCTATCACGAAATTGCTGAACTCCGGATTCGCAGAGGCAGCGTAGTGAACAACCCTGTTGCTGTTTTTATCGTGGGAGTCGCCCTGATTGCTGCGGGTATTTACATAGGCAACATGTTCAGCCCTCTGAACGTCACGGGTGCCCGGTTAGGTTTAAAGGGAGGTAAAGCTTTGGGATATCTTATCTTTTTGGTTTTCGGGCTTCTGTGCTTTGGAGGTATCTTAGTTTACAAGTCAATGAAAAAGGACTTCGTTCTTGAAATCAGGGCTGAGGCGTTTAAGAAGTCGTACCCTCTAACGGAGTGAAGGCAAAAAAAGGAGTTTGATAGCTTTCTGTTGGAGTTAAAAGAAAAGGCAGGAGACAAACTGACCTTGCTGACTAGGGAAGTGATATTAACATAAACCTTACATAACCACACCTTTGCCGTAGCTACGCCAAAGCCAAATAAGTTGAGTATAGCTTATAACTAAACTATCAATGAGATTACTTCTAAGTCTCCTTTTACTTTTCCCTGCCTTCTGCTTCGGGCAATCTTCTAATCATGCTGAAGATGAGGTTTCTATCGGAAGGAGGTTAACTATCCATTCCTCCATTTTAGAGGAAGACCGGGAAGTGTGGGTTTATGTGCCCCAGTCTGCCGGAGCCGAGCGCTATCCGGTGATGTACCTGTTGGATGGCAGAGATTTTTTCCACTCCACGACGGGGATGGTGAATGAACTAGGTGCTGTTGGCAGGATGCCCAGGATGATTGTGGTGGGAGTCATGAACAAAGACAGAGGAGCTGATTTTACCCCTACCCGTTCCCCGTTTAGTCGGGACGGTATGGTAGACCCGGATTTTGAGAACTCAGGCCGAGGGTATAAATTCCTCTCCTTTCTGGAGAAGGAGCTTATACCTTTTGTTGAGTCCCGCTATAACACGCAGCCTTACCGCATGTATGTAGGGCATTCCCTTGGAGGGCTCGCAGTGCTACACGCGCTAGTTAACCACCCCAATCTGTTCAACTCCTACGTGGCCATGGACCCTAGCGTCTGGTGGGATAACCATCTCATCGTAAAGCAGGCGCAGAAAGCCTTCTCCCAAAATGACTACACCCACAAAAGCCTTTACTACGCAGCGTCCAACACCATGGAGAAAGGCATGGACACGGTCAGGGTTATCAGCGACACAGTGTACGCCAACGGCAACGTGCGCAACAACTTTCAGTTCAGGGAGATACTCCGTAAAAGCAAAAGCCTGCACTGGGCCTGGAAATTTTATCCAGAGGAAAACCACTCCTCCGTGCCGCTTCTCTCTCAGTACGATGCTCTGCGTTTCATTTTCAAGAAGTATGAGTTAGGCAAAGATTTGCAGGATACCACCATCACGGCGGAGTATGTAAAAGACCATTACCGCACCGTGTCTTCCATGATGCAGTATACCGTGCTGCCTTCGGAAGGCACAGTAAACCTACTGGGGTATATTTCCATGGGCAATAAACAGTATGGAAAAGCGTACGGCTTTTTCAAGATGAACATTGATAATTACCCTGCCAGCCCCAATGTACATGATTCGATGGGAGACTACTATGTAGAGAGAGGCAACAAAAAGAAGGCCATGGAAGCATATAAAAAAGCATTGACGTTGCAGGAAGTAGCTGAGACCAGAAAGAAGTTGGAAACGCTACAGGCAAAAAAGTAAAACAGTAGCTAACGAGGTGCATACATAACCTTTCGCTAACACCTCAGGCGGTTTATGCACCAGGCCGGTAGCGGTAATTTGAATAACGTGTTACCCATAGTCCACCATCATCTACCCTAAAACTTAACCCAACATGAAGCACACATTTTTACTGATTCTGTTTCTTTCTTTGCTTCCAGGCGTGTTAGCCGCACAGGCTAAACCAATCAACGAGGAAAAATTTGTCACAATCGGAGGTATAGAGCAGTGGGTGACCATCAGCGGGGAGGACCAGGCCAAACCCGTTGTCCTGTTTCTGCATGGCGGGCCCGGAAGCACCATGAGCCAGTACGACGACGCCATCTACGGTTCCTGGAAAAAAGACTTTGTGCTGGTGTACTGGGACCAGCGAGGCGCAGGCAGAACCTTTGGCCGGAACGCCCCCGATACGGTAACCGAGGATTACTGGATGGAGAACCCTCTGACCCTGGAGCAGATGACAGCCGACGGGATTGAGCTTGCCGAATACCTGACCAAGCACCTGGGCAAGCGGAAAGTAACGCTTGTAGGCACCTCCTGGGGCTCTGTGCTAGGCGCAAGAATGGCGCTTGCCCGCCCAGACCTTTTCTCTGCCTATATAGGCCACTCCCAGGTAGTGAACTTCTATGAAGGGTTTGGGCATGCCTACAATAAAGTATCTACAATGGCCCAGAACGCCGATGACCAGGAGTCATTAGATAAGCTGAAGGCCCTGGGGCCGCCACCTTATGAGGATGCCAGGAAAGAGGGCCAGCTGATGCGCATCATCAAAAAGTACGAAAGGCAGAATTCTACACCAGCCCCCGCCTCCTGGTGGAAGCTGGCAAGCGCTTATGACAATGAAAAGGACGCTAATGACAGGTATAACGGAGACGACTATTCTTTCCTTTACTCTGCCGGCCACAAAAAGATGGGAATAAAGTCAATGATGGCTGGCGTGAACTTCATGAGCGACGGCTTGCGCTACAAAATTCCGGTGTACTTCATTCAGGGCGAGGCAGACATTCTAACTCCTAAAGACCTCACCAAAGCGTATTTCGATAAAGTGAAAGCCCCAAAGAAAGAGTTTGTGCTGGTGCCGGGCGCTGCACACGGGCATAACCAAGCAGTGGTTGATGCGCAGTATAAAGCTGTGAAACAGTCCTTAATAGCGCATTGTAACGCCCTGGAGCGTTACCTCCAGGGCGTTACAATGCGCCACAGAACGAACCTATTCACCCCAAACTAAGAGAGATACCTTTTTACAGGAAACATTATGACAGAATTCTGGGAGTCAAGCTTTAAAGACAAAAAGACGATGTGGGGGTTTGAACCTGCAGACTCTGCCGTTGCAGCCCTAAACTTGTTTAAAGAAAAAGGGCTGCATAAAATTCTGATACCTGGGTTTGGTTACGGCAGAAATGCAAAGATCTTCACCGATGCAGGGTTCAAGGTAACTGGGATAGAGATTTCAGAAACCGCCATTGACATGGCACAAAAGCACTATGGAGGTGATGTAAAAGTATACCACGGCTCTGTTAGTGCTATGCCGTTTGACCAAGAAATGTACGACGGGATTTTCTGCTATGCTTTAATCCACCTGTTAAATGAAGATGAGCGGATTAAGCTGATGAACGACTGTTACAATCAGTTGAAACCCAATGGGTACATGGTTTTTGTGGCAATATCAAAAAATGATGCTGCTTATGGGGCCGGAGAAGAAGTCAGCAAGGATAGATTTGAGACCAAACACGGTGTTCAACTATTCTTCTATGATTCAGACTCTGTAGAAAAAGAGTTTGGCAAGTATGGCCTAGTTGAAGCTAGAGAGATAGATGAACCTGCCAAGCAGGTAGGAAACAGGCCATCACAGAAATTCTGGTTTATAACCTGCAGAAAGCAAGAAAAACAGGACCGTTGATGGCTAGTAATAAATAGCCTTTATGTTTGGTTGCCGCCTCAGCATGAACCAATGTTGGCAAAAGTTAACATCATAAACCTTGGAGCTAATTTTCAATAAAAGGATACTCGCTACTGCTGCTTCCTGTTGCTTTTGCGCCGTTGCATCATATCTTCTAAAACCGCCCAAGAGTTGCCGTAAGCTGGCGCTAAGGCCAGCGTTCCGCTGTACCCCCTGAGCCTGTGATATAAAGTAATGTACAAGCTACCAGAGAAACGGATGCCGTAGGTTGGAGCGTCTTTATAACAGCAAACCGGGTGCTGCTGCATTAGCCTTGCATATACGCCGGATAACAGCCAAACCATATATATACCATGGTGGCACGGGCTACTCTCCCTTCTTTGTGTCTATTGGCAGCGGAATACCCGCTGGGTCTACAGCGTTAGAGGCCCGCTTGGCAGGAGTCTGCTGGTGGCGGTGCTTCATGCCGGCGATGCGGGCTTCTACTTCATACTTGTTGTTGTAGTAGCCCACCCGCACCGACTCGCGCAGGTACAGCCACAGAAACCGGAAGAAGCCGTGCTCCTGGAACTGCCGGATATGGCATAGCTCATGCGCCACCCAGCCCTCATTCTTCAGAAAATCTGCCCGGCTAACCCCGCTCAGGTGGATAGTTTTGCCCAGCACCATCGCCACGTTGCTGCTTTTAAGCACCATGCGTGCAATTCTGGCAAAGGGAGATCGTTCTACAACTTTATAATTCATCGTTCAATTTTATTTTGTGCTACAGCCCAGGCTCCTGCTGCCGGGCCTTTAGGGGTACCCCGGGCCACGGGGCGGCTTTTGGAGGCGGAAGCGCCACATTGTCAGGCAGGTACCGAAGTGGCGCAGTTTGGTGCTTTAGCTAATTGTACCTATTTTTGCCCGTTGCTGGGTGTGCATACACCCCAGGCACGTCGGAGCTTTGCCGGAGTCGCTAATTTGCGCCCTTTTTCTGTGCAACTGCGGGTGAAACTGTTTGGCCCCTCAGGTGGCCCTAAACATGCTAAACCAATGAAAAAATCAATCATACTAAGCGTGCTCGCGGTACTTTCGCTGGCGCTGTCATACTTCTACGAAGTTACGCCTGCCCGGTCTGCCGCGGCGGCAGATGCTCCGCCATCCTTCGCTATTACTCCTTACGCGATAAACTCCCCGGAGGACATGGTGCGTGCCCTGGAAATGAACGAGCCGCTCGTAGATGAGGAGGCGCATGAGCAGTTTGAAGAGTACTACGTGCAAAAGCTGGGGATAAAGTTTAAGAACCCCGCCTACCGCGACCTGGTCGAGACGGCCTCTAAATGGCTCGGAACACCCTACCGCTATGGCAGCAGCTCCCGCCGCGGCACCGATTGCTCCGGCTTCGTCTCCAGCATTTACCGCGAGGTGTACGGCATCAAGCTTAACCGCAGTTCCCGCTCCATGTTTCAGAACGTCGCGCGCGTCCGCAAAGACAGCGTCCGCACCGGTGATCTCGTTTTCTTCCGCCGCAGTGCCAAAGGCCCCATTTTTCATGTGGGCATCTACCTCAAAAACAACAAGTTTATCCACTCGGCCACCAGCGGCGGGGTTATGGTGAGCTCACTGTCGGAGCCGTACTACCGCAACTATTACTACGCCGCCGGGCGCATTAATTAGGCCCGCGAGGCGTACCTGCTGGAAGCCCTGTGGCATTAGCCGCAGGGCTTTTTGTTTGCCCGGCCCAGAACAATTTTAAAGAGAGCAAGTATAGGAAGGTTACCGATTGTTTAAGCAAATTGCACCCGGTTTGGCAAAAGCCGGAGGCTGTGCCATTACGAACACAATAAGTAGAAGCACGTACATAATTATGGATAACAAAAGAGCAGAGGGCAAAAACGTTGCACAGAGCGCCATCTTCAAAAAGATACTGGAGAAAGCAGAGGCTTACCTGAAGCACCCTTCGCAGGTGGCAAAGCTGGTAAGCGATGCGCTGAAGAAGGCCACCGCTAAAAAAGGCGTGGGTGCCCTGGCCGGGGAAGTGTGGGAGAGCCTGCAGTTGCTGTCGCGCATGATAAAGGCAGCCAGCACCGGGGAGTACAAGGGTATTCCGACTCCTACGGTGGTAGGTGGCATAGCCGTGCTGATCTACTTTCTGATGCCGATTGACGTGATCCCGGACGTGATTCCGGTGATAGGCCTGCTGGACGACGCCAGCCTGCTTGCCTGGTTCATGACAAGTATAAAGTCTGAGCTGGACAGGTTTAAGGAGTGGGAAGCAAGCCGGCCTATAAGGGTGGCTCCGCAGGAGGCGCAGCAAGGCAACGAAACCCATACCTCCGATACCTCTTTTGGAACTCCGAAGTATAGCGACCGCACAGCCGGCGATATACAGGTAGACACTAAAAAAGACATTTAACTAAAACCAGAACATCATGAAAACAAATAAAAAAGATTGGGAAAAAACAGCACAAGACGCCAAAGGAGACCTTAAAACAGGCCGCATTCCGGATAAGCACACTGGTGAGCAGTACCGCAACGTGAGCGATAAAAACCGCAACGACCCGAACCCGGTGGAGGGCGAGCCGAAGCAGGGGCAAAACGATCCGAAGGCGAAGCACTCCTCGCAGGGCCACAGCACGGATGCAAAGGGCGCAGCGACGAACACCCGCGAAGAGACGATGCGCTCCGCCACCACCGATAGCAGCCGACAGTCTAAGAAGAACACGGACGAGGGCCCAACCGGCGGCAACGTGCGCTAACTTAACCTATTTAAAGCAAAAGCAGTGGCAGGCTATTCTATGGCCTGCCGCTGCTTTTTTGTACTTTAGCGGACTTAAGCCCGTGCGCCAGAAGCAGCGGAACTGCCTGATATTCTGAATTTATTGGCTAAAATATAGTACAATACAAATGTTTTAATTTTGTTTGAAACTCACAAAAGCTTCATCATCAGGCTTTTTTTAATGAAATTAATACCTATCTTTGGCGAGATGATTTTGTACTTTAACCTTTAGCCAAGTGTCTTCATCATTCTTACGTCTTACGTCCGTCAACCTTCACATCGATGGAATCGGTAAAGTGCTGTTTGAGCGAAGCGACAAAGCCAAGCGCCTGAGTATCAGTGTGCGCCCCTTAAAGGGTGTACGGGTGGCAGTGCCGCCGCACATTAGCTTTGAGAAAGCCGAGCAGCTTATTTACACCAAAGCCAGCTGGATCAGAGAGCACCAGGCGCGCATGCAGCAGCAGGAGCAGCAGGTAACCGTTTACGACCACAACAGTGAGTTTAAAACGAAGCACCACACCCTGCGCCTGCTAACCCACGCCCGCTATGACATGCGCTGTGTAATTCAGGAAGGCCACATTAACGTGTTCTACCCCGCCTTTAAAGAGGTGAATGACCCGGATGTGCAGAAGTTTATCCGCAAGTCTATTGAGGAGGCTTACCGCAAAGAGGCCAAGCAGTACCTGCCGCAGCGGGTGCAGTACTTTGCCGAAAAGTTCGGGTTTGAGTACCAGGGCGTCTTTATTAAGAACGCCAAAAGCCGGTGGGGCAGCTGCTCCCACACCAACAACATTAACCTGAACCTGCACCTGATGCGCCTGCCCGATGCCCTCTGCGACTATGTGATCCTGCATGAGCTGGCGCACACAGTGGAAAAGAACCACGGGCCGCACTTCTGGGCACTGCTCGACAGTGTCTGCGGAAACGCAAAAGGCCTGGATAAAAAACTGAAGGCGTACAGAATCTCCATTTTTTAAGAACAGCCTATCGCTACACTTTACTATCCTGATTTATACTTCCTGCCTGATTACAAACTTGCCCTGGCTTTGGCTGGTGCACCGGTATAACCGCGCTGTTTGTGTAAATGGCGCAAAAGAGCAAAAGCGATGCGGCAAGCCGTGCCGCTTTTTGTTTTAAGGCGGGTGCAGCAAGGGAGGCACAAGAAGCCATAAAAAAGCCCTGAAGCTGTGGCTCCAGGGCTTTGAGTTTTTAATGTAGTGTTTCTTCTAGCTGGCTTTCCTGATCGTGTGGGTCGCCACAAAGTCTACGAAGTCGCCAACGGTGTCGATGGGCACCTCATCCGGAATCGTGATCTGGAAGTTTCTCTCCAGCTCCAGAATGATATCCACCAGGTCCACGGTGTCGAAGCCAAAGTCCTGGAACAGGCGCTTGCTGGTCTGCAGGCGGTCTGGCTTTATCTCCTTGGTCTTGCTAATGATGCGGATAACCTCGCGCTCAATAGCATTGTCTGTTGTAATAAGCATAATATTAAAGTGTGTATTCTCTAACTTTACCATTCACGCGCTGCTCCTGCAGTCTCATTTCTCCGCGCTTTTTCTTTCCGACTAATTTATCTTTCAGCTTTTCGTTAAGCAGGTACATCACCGGCACAACCAAAAGCGTTACAATTGTAGCAAAGCCCAAACCAAAAATAATAGTCCAGGCCAGAGGCCCCCAGAAGGCCACGCTGTCGCCGCCCAGGAAGAAACCCGCCTCAAACTCCGTAAACAAAGTATAGAAGTTAAGGTTTAGGCCGATCGCCAGCGGAATCAGGCCCAAAATGGTGGCCGTGGCCGTCAGCAACACGGGGTTCAGGCGCGTCTTGCCGGCCTCCACAATTGCCTCCCGCAGCTCCTTGCCTTCCCCTAAAAGGATGTCCGTAAACTCCACAATCAGGATGCCGTTCTTTACCACGATACCGGCCAGCGCCACAACCCCCACACCCGTCATCACAACAGACATATCCATGCCGAAGATTGTGAAGCCCAAAAGTACGCCAATAATGGAGAACAGCACCTCCGAAAGAATGATGAACGGCTTGGAGATGGAGTTAAACTGCGTCACCAGAATCAAAAAGATGATGCAGAATGCCGCCACCAGCGCCACCAGCAGGAAGTTGGCCGTTTCCTCCTGCTCTTCCTGCTGGCCTCCCATACCGATTTCATAGCCTTCCGGCGTGTCAAAGTTCTGCAGCGCCTCCTCTATCTGCTGCACCACCTCGTTGGCGTTGTAGCCGTCCAGCACGTTCGACTCCAGCGTTACCACGCGCTTTAGGTTCTTGCGCTTGATGCCCCCGTAGGTGGTCGAGTAATCGATCGTGGCCACCGAGGAGAGCGGAATCTGGCGAACCAGGCCCGAGTTCATGTCACGGTAGGTGATGCGCATGTCCAGCAGCGCGTCGATGTTATCGCGGTACGGCTCGGCGTAGCGCACCTGAATCGGGTACTCCTCCTCATCCAGCTTAAACTTAGAGGCTTCCCTGCCGAAGATCGCCGTGCGTACCTCCTGGCCAATCTGGCCCGTGCTGATTCCCTCGCGGTTAGCGCGCTCGCGGTCAATGTTGAGCACGATCTCGGGCTTGCTGTCCTCCAGGTCGGAGCGCAGTTCCTCTATCCCTTCAATCCCCTGCTGGTCTATGTACTGCTCCACTTGCTTGGACAGGGCTATCAGGCCCTTAAAGTCCTCGCCGGCCACCTCCACCGAGATGGGCTTGCCAACCGGAGGGCCGCTTTGCTCCTTGTCCACTGTGATGTCTGCGCCGGGAATTCCCCTCACCGCCCCGCGTATGTCCGTGAGGTATTCGCTCGTCGATTTCTCTCCTTTTCGGTCTTTATACTCAACAAAGGCAACGGTAACCTTCCCTTTGTGAGATTGTGCTGTCTGGGAGCGGTCGTTTTCGTCTCCGGCCCCGATGGCCACGTTAGAGATCACAGACTCCACATCCGGGTTATCCTGCCCAATAACACTGTAGATGCGCCGCTCCACCACCTTGGTCACTGAGTCTGTAACGGCCTGGTCAGTACCGATGGGCATGTTGATGTAGGTGTACACAAAATTTGGCTGCCCGCTGGGGAAGAACTCCACCTTCGGCGGCCAGATGGCGGTAAGGGCAACAGAGAAGATCAGCAGGCCGACAATGCCCACAAATACGGCGATTGGCCGCCTGCCCACCAGCATCCAGCGCAGCAGGGCTTCGTAGCCGGCCATAAAGCGCGGCAGCATCCGGTTCTGGAACTTATCGATCAGGCCCGCCAGAACGTACTTGTTGAGCAGCACCAGCAAGATAGCAAGCATGACCAGGTTAGCCGTACCGTACCAGCCAGCGATGTAGCCCACCACCGCCACCGCAAAGCCAATGCCCAGCAGTATCCAGAAAACCTTGCGGGAGCGGGGCGACGCCTCCTGCTCTCCGTGCTTCTGCATAAAAGAGACGGCAAACACCGGGTTGATAATAAAGGCCACGAGCAGCGACGAAACCAGGGTTACGATCAGCGTGATAGGCAAAAAGAACATAAACTTGCCCACCACGCCCGGCCAGAAAGCCAGCGGCAGGAAAGGTGCTACGGTGGTAAGCGTACCGGCCAGCACGGGCACGAAAACCTCGCCAGCCGCCGCTTTCGCCGATTGCACCACGCTCATGCTGGTGGTGTGGTAAATGCGGTGCGTGTTCTCGATCACCACAATGGCGTCGTCTACCACTATCCCGAGGGCAAGCAGGAAGGAGAAGAGCACGATCATGTTCAGGGAGAAGCCAAAGGTTGGCATCAGGATGAAGGCCAGGAACATGGAGATGGGCACCGACAGGCCTACGAAAATAGCGTTGGTGGTGCCCATGAAGAACATCAGGATCAGGGTAACCAGCACAAACCCGATGATGATCGTGTTGATCAGGTCGTTGAGGGTGTGGCGCGTCTGTTTCGACTGGTCGCCGGTGATGGTGATGTTCAGGTCGCTTGGCAGCGTGGCCCCCTGCATCTCCTCAATCGTTTCGCGGATCTGGTCAGAGGCCTCGATCAGGTTCTCGCCGCTTCGCTTGATGACGTTGAGGGTAATAACCGGCTGGTTGCCCAGGCGCGCATAGCTCTCCTGCTCCTCAAAGCCTTCTTTTACCTCGGCAATGTCGCGCAGCTTTATGTTGGCGCCTGCCACGGAATTCAGCACAATGTCGCCGATCTTTTCAGGGTCGGCGTACTGGCCCACCACGCGCACCGAGCGCTTGGCCTCGCCCACGGTTATGTTGCCGCCCGACACCGTTACGTTCTCACGCGCAATAGCATTGGCGATATCTGTGAACGTTACCTGGGCAGCCTGCATTTTGTAGAGGTCCACGTTTACCTGCACCTCTTTATCCAGCGCCCCCACCATGTCTACGCGGGTAATTTCGGGGAAGGCCTCAAAGCGGTCCTGCAGTTCTTCGGCGTAGTCCTTTAGCTGGTCCAGGCTGTAGTTGCCTGCCACGTTCACGTACATGATCGGGATTTCGGAGAAGTTCACCTCCTGCACGTTCGGCTCCTGGTCCAGGTCGGTTGGCAGGTCTGTACGGGCCTTGTCCACGGCGTCTTTCACCTGCTGCTTGGCCTCGGCCACCTCCACATCGGTCTCAAACTCGACCGTAATCATGGAGAAGTCCTGCACGGAGTTGGAGGTGACCTCTTTTACCCCGTTGATGGCCTTTATCTCCTTCTCGATAGGCCGCGTCACCAGGTTTTCCATGTCGGAGGGGGAGGTGCCGGGGTAAATGGTGCTCACAAACACCGTCGGTATCACAATGTCCGGGAAGTTCTCTTTTTGTAGGTTGATATAGGAGAAGATACCTGCCAGCGTGATAATTATGGTGATGATGTAGATACTGGTCTTATTATCGATCGACCAACTGGTTGGCTTGAACTGTTTCATAGTTTTATCGCTTTAAGGCTACTGCTGGGTCAGGCTCGTCTCGGCAAATACCACTGGCTGCCCCTCGTTTACACTCTGGTAGCCCGCCGTAATCACTTTGTCGCTGGCCGACAGCCCGCTCAGCACCTCCACGTTTCCGCCGTAGCTCACGCCTGTCTCTACCTCCTTGCGCGTAGCTACGTACTGGTTGCCGACTTTCCGGGCTACGTACACATACTCCGTCTTCTCATCTTTCTGCACCAGGTTTACCGGCAGTACAATGGTGCCTTCGTTTTTGTAGTCCTGGATGCGTACCACGGCCACCATGTTAGGGCGCAGCGTGATTTCCCTGGAGTCTTTCGGGCGCAGTTCCACGGTAAAGGTGCGGCTGGTCGGGTCAATGGAGTTGCTCACCACATCCACCGTCGTTTCTATCTCCTTGTTCAGGTCAGGGAAGAAGACCACCGCCTGGTCGCCTTTGTTGATTTTGGCCTGGTAGGCTTCCGACACCTCGGCCACAATTTTGCCGCCCTGCAGGTTTACCACACGGATAACCCCCATGCCTGGCGCCACCGCCTCTCCGGCATTCGGCACTACTTCGTCTACCACGCCGCTGATCGGCGCTTTAATGTTATACTGGTCCCGCTGCCGTTGCAGGCCGGCCAGGCTGCGCTCCAGTGCCTCTTTGTTGTTCTTTGCCGTGAGGTACTGCATTTCCGTGCCGATCTTCTGGTCCCATAGGTTCTGCTGCTTTTCGTAGGCGATGCGGGCCAGGTCGAGGCGGGTGCGTACCTCCGCTATGTTCTGCTCCAGCACCTGCGCATCTATGGTGGCCATGGTCTGCCCCTTCGAAACACGGTCGCCGCGCTCTACGCGCATGCTCGTCAGCACACCCGGCACTTTGGGGCTTACCAGCACATCCTCGTTAAACTCCACCTTGCCCTGTACCTCCAGGTAATGGCGGAAGGTGCCCTGTTCCAGCGACGCCACCGACACCGGCACCGTCTTTTTCTGTGTGGCCACGGTTTTGCCTCCGGCCTTCAGTTCTGCCTCCAGCTCCGCGATCTGCTCCTGCAGGGCCGCCTCCTGTGCTTTTAACTCCTTTAGCTGCTCTTCCTTGGTGCTGTCGCCGTTGCAAGCTGCCAGGCCCAGTAGCACGGCCATGGATGAGGTTCCTATAATGCGCTTCATGTTTTTTTCAGTAGATCGTTTTTCAGTAGTTTTATTTTGTCAGTAGGGTTCCGGTGGCTTTCTCCAGGTTTACCTTGGCTATCAGGGCATCGTATATGGCGGCGTAATAGTTGGTTTGGGCCTCGCGCAGGTCTGTTTCGGCACTCACCACCTCCAGGTTCGTGCCTACGCCTTCCTGAAACTTGATTTTGGCGACCCGGGCAATCTCGTTTGCCAACTCCAGGCTTTCCTGCTGCGCCTCCAGCACATCCAGGGCGTTGGTCAGCTCTGTGGAGGCCTGCTCCAGCTCCAGGTCTATACTTTGGCGGAGCGTCTCAAAGCCGAGCTTCGTGTTGTCCAGCGCTATTTTGGTCTGCTGTATCTGGTAGTGCTTGCGCAGGCCGTCGAAGATCGGCACCTGCAGCTGCGCGCCCACATAGCCGAACTCCAGGTAATTGCTCAGGTTCGAAATATTGCTAAAGGCGTTGCCGGCGGCAAGGTAACCGTAGCGGGCGTTGAGCAGCAGCTTGGGCAGGTAGCCCGACTTTCGGTTGCGCAGGTCCAGCTCGGCCAGGTCGCGCTGCGTCTCCAGAATGGAATACTCAATGCGGTTGCTGTACTCAAAGCTCTGCGGGTAAAGCCGGCCCATGTCAATGTCCACTTCCGCCAGCTCGTCTGTGAGCAGCACCGGCTGCGCCTGGGGCAGGCCCATCTGGAACTTGAGCAGGTTCTCGCTCAGCTCCATCAGGCGCTGCGTTTTCTGCAACTCCACCTTCAGGTTGTTCAGCTGCACGCGCAGGCGGTCCACATCCAGTTTCTCGGCCACGCCGTTCTCGAACATCACCTGCGTTTGTTTCAGCAGCGTGTCGAGGCGCACCAGGTTCTGGTTCAGCAGCTCCATCCGCTCCCCGTTCACCAGCACACCGTAGTAGGCTTTGCTGACCTGCTCGGCCACCTCTATCTCGCTTTGCGCGGTGTTCTTGCGGGAAAGGTCGGTGTAGGTTTTGGCCGCCTTCAGCCCGATCAGGTAAGAGCCGTCGAAGAGCAGCTGGCTTCCGGTGACAGTGGCGTTACTGGTGTAGGCCGGCGTGAAGGTTACCGGTATGAAGGCGTTTGGATCCGCGTTCTCATCAGCAATGATGGCCGGGATAAAGCTCTGCTGCTGCACAAAGTTGTTCCCCGCGTCCACGGTCCCATTTATTTGCGGCAGGCCGGTGGCGCGTATCTCTCCCACACGCGCCTTGGCGATTCTCTCCTCGTTGCGCGTGGCCTGCAGGCTGGCGCGGTGCTGCAGGGCGTACTTTATACTTTCCTGCAGGCCCAGCGGCATTGGCTCCTGGGCATAGCTCTTGCCCAACAGCGCAAGTACGGCTATTAGCAGGCTGATCTGTTTTCTCATAGTTTTATCGGTTGGTAGTAGGTAGTGGTTATTCTTCTTCGGTGATCTGCTTGTACTCATTGATCAGCTTATGGCCTTTCAGGGTTGCCATGCCCAGCATGTAGTGCTCCAGCACCGCCAGCTGCACTTGTTTGATCTCGTACTCGTGCGGCGGGAACACCTCTGCATTGAACGGCAGCTCCAGGATAGCCAGGCGCATGCGGGCCATGATGTCCACGTTCAGGTCTTTCCGGTAAAGCCCTTCCCGCATGCCCCTGATGATGTTGGCCTTCACCTTCTGCAGCATAAAGCTGTTTTTATGCTGCAGCCACAGTTGCCAGCTGTCGTGGTGGTATTTCTGCAGGTCGTGGAAAATGGACGGGTGAGTCTGTGAGAATACCTGCTTCGTGAGGGCCATAACCTGGAAAAGCTCATCAATGGCATTCTGCGCCTGCTCAATGTAGCCCTCACAATCGTGCTGCACACAGCACAGGTAGTCGGCCGTGGCCTCGTACACCACCTCATCCTTGTTCTTAAACCACTTGTAGAGGGTCTTTTTAGACATCGCCAGGTGCTGGGCAATGTCGTCCATCGACACGCTTTTGATGCCGCGCTGGCAGAACATGCTGAATGCCGCCCGCTTAATCTTTTCTTTGAGATCTGTTCTTTCTGCTGTTTCCATACCGCTAATTGGGGGTAAAACTATGGAAACATTTTTCATATCAAAAGTTTCCGAGGCTCTCTTTAGTTAACACAGGGTGCTCTTAAATGTTTGTTTATGAGTAAAATACAAGTGTTTGCAAAGCGTGCGCTGGCGTTTGCAGCTTGGCGGGGGCTGTGTGTTTTTGACGAACGGCCGTAAAGTACAGATGAACGGGCCGTGTAAGCCCAGCAACAACAGGTTGCTTCCCAACGCGTGCCGCTAAGCCGGGGCGGCCAGATTTATATCCGAAAAAAAATTATCAGATGCCCAGTACAGCGCGCAGTTTCGTATAGCCGCTCCGGCTCAGGGGCACGCGTACCCCGTTCTTCAGCAGCGCCACATGGCTGTCTTTTTCCAGAGGTTCTATGCGGGTGAGTTGGGAGAGGGGGATGATGTAGGAGCGGTGCACGCGCACAAACTGCTTCGGGTCCAGCACGCGCTCGTAGTAGCCCATGGTTTTCTTCTTCAGGAAGAGGCCTTCCGTGGTATGCACTTTCACGTAGTCGTCGTAGGCCTCCAGGTACAAGACGTCCTTCACCGGGATAATGCGGATATCGTTGGCCGCCTTCACCACTATGCGCAGCTGCTCTTCCGGCTGCTTTGCAGGAACGTTGCCCAAGCTGGCCGCCTTGTTCTCCGTGGCGTTTATACTTTGCTTCTCCAGCCATTTTTTCACAGCGGCGTCAAAGCGCTCCTGACTAAAGGGCTTGAGCAGGTAGTCCACTGCGTTGGTCTCAAAGGCCTTGAGGGCATACTCGTCGAAGGCGGTGGTGAAGATAACCCCCGGCGCCTGCTCTACCAGCTCCAGCATCTCAAAGCCGTTGATCTTAGGCATCTGGATGTCGAGGAAGACCAGGTCGGGCTGGTGCTGCATAATGGCTTTTACGCCTTCGAAGCCGTCGCCGCACTCCTGCACTACCTCCAGGCCGGGGTGCTTTTGGAGGTATTCGGCAACAATGCTGCGGGCCAGGGGCTCATCGTCTATGATCAGGCACTTCATCATTTTTCTGCGGGATTTGAATGGTGGTGATAAACTGGTTCTCCTCCTGCCGGGTTTGCAGCAGGTCCTGCCGGGCGTAGAGCAGGTAAAGGCGGCGCTGCACTGAGCTCAGGCCGAAGCCGGTGCCCTGCTGCGGCCGTGCGGTGGCGGGGTCGTAAGGGTTTTGCACCTGCAGCAGCAGGTGGTGGTCCTGTGCGGTGGCTTTTATACTTATTACGGTATCGCCGATGGTGTCGTAGAGGCCAAACTTGATGGCGTTCTCCACCACCGGTTGCAGCAGCAGGGCCGGCAGGTGCATGTTCATTGTTTCATTTTGTACTTCAATGGCAGTTTGCAGGCGGTGCCCGAAGCGCACCTTCTCTATCTCCAGGTACAGCTCCAGGTGCTGCAGCTCATCCGTCAGACTTACTTGCTGCTGGTTGTCTTTGCGCAGGGTGCCGCGCAGGAAGTCGGAGAGCTGCTGTATCATTTTGCGGGCCTGCTCCGGCTTTGCCCCCACCAGCGCGCTGATGGAGTTGAGGCTGTTAAACAGAAAGTGCGGTTGCAGCTGCTGGCGCAGGGTGTGCAGCTCGGCTTCGCGGGCCAGCTTTTCGGCGGCGGCACGGCGCTGCTCGTCCTGCTGGCGCTCCAAGGTATAAAACCAGAACCAGCTTAGCAGCAGTAGCAGCAGCACCATCAGCCAGGTAAACAGGAAGCGCACGGCCAGGGTGGCGTCCACAAAATCGAGGTACACCACATCGCCCCGGAAGGCCCTTGTGGTAACCCAGTAGAACACCATGGTGCTGAGTACCGCCAGCCCCAGGCTCCAGCCCACCAGGTGCGCCGCCTCGCGTATGTTTGGCTGGTAGTAGCGCAGGCCCGTGCCCATGGCGTAGCCCCCGACCGTCAGCAGCAGGTTGGTGAGCAGGGCGTCGCTCACGGCCACCCGCGCACTAAAGCCTACCGACCACAGCAGTGCGGTTTGCACCACCGCCCACAGCAGCGCCCACGCCAGGTAAATCATTATCACTCGGACCTGCGACATGCGCTTCTGTGCGTTTAGTAGCTCTTGATGTTCAGCCCGCCAAAGAGGGTTGTGCCTTTGAGGACCAGTACCTTGTTCGGATCGTAGCCGCCGGGCATCACCGGCCGCTTATCATCGATGCCGCCTAGTATGGCCACCATCTCAGACTTTATCTGCCAGTGCGGCGGGATAATAAGGGTGGTGCCGCCAAAGATCTGGGTTGCCTCCAGCACGGCCGGCTGCTGCATATCGGCCTGGCTCAGGTTAAGCTCGGTGCCGCCGAACACGCTTACGACCTCACCTCCCTTAAAACTTTTGGAGATAATGTTTTTCTTGATCCCTCCCAGGATAGCGGTTGCGTCTACTATATCTTCAGAGGAATAGGTGTTGTCGTGGAAGGTGCCTGTTCCGGGCTCGTTTTCGCTGTTTCCGTAGCTGTCCGCCGCTGGCCCGGGCTCGGCGGGGCCAGCGTTCCCGACCCGGCGAAAGTGCCTGGGGTAGCGGCTCCGCGGCTTCAGCATTACCCAGAGCCCAATGCCGATCAGCAGGATGGGCCAGAAATAGATGCGGAGGTTAAAGCCGGCCACCAGGTCGTTTATCAAAAACACGGTGCCGATCAGCACGAGCACGAGCCAGCCGGACTTGCGGAAGTTGTGGCGAAAGCCAATAAACAGCCCCAGCACGATCAGGAACATCTGCCAGGAGAAGACCCAGTAGGGAAGAAAGAAGATGTTGAGCTTGGAGGCAAGTATGAGTACGCCAACGGCTATGAGCAGTAAGCCTGCCATTACTTTGCCGCCGGTGCTGTGGCGCGGGTTCTGCCAGTTATCGCCGTAGTTGGGGTGTCGGTTTCCGTTTTCCATAGTTCCTTTGTTTAAGTATCTGATATAAAGGTACTGTAATCAGCCCTGCGCGTCCACAGGCAATAGGCAGGCCCTTGAGAGAAGTCGGTAAGCTGCGGGTTTGTGTCGGTAAACTACAAAGTATATAGTGGTTCTGCAATTTACCGATAGAGCAGTAGTTAAAAGTAAGAAAGCTGTGCCTGTTCCTTATGTGGCATTCATGCTGGCGCAAGTCTTCAGACTTGTGTCCTACTATGTTGCAGTCATACTTCCAAAGTTCTTTTCTGGCGCGAGCGTCCGCTTGTGCCTCCAGTCGCCTCTGCTTATACTTTAACAATCCCGCTGGCGCGAGTTTTCCTCCTGCTGGCGCGAGTTTGCAACTCGTGTCTTACTATAGCGTCGAGTTTGTAACTCGACTGGCTTGCAAAGCCATACTTGCTTAGCGGCTGCTTACCCAAGGCTGAACTGTTTACTGCCCTGGCGCAAGCGTCCGCTTGTGCCGTTAGCTGCCACGGCTTTCTGCATCTCCACCCAAGCTGTTCTTTCTAGTTCCCGTTCACCCTGCAGCTCCCACACACCTATCGTTCCACTCTATACTTTAAAGCGCTCATGCCCGCGAGGGCCCGTCTTCCCGCATCGCGCTGGGAGCTTTTCCTGCCGGGGGTAGGGGCCCTCTTACTCGTGCCTCGGGCTGCCTCGCTCGCGCTCGTCACCGGAAAAACTCGCATAGGCGCTCAACGGAAAGACTGGATAAGTTTTCAATAGCCAACCTATCGTTACTTCTCCAAAACTTTGTGCGGACAGGTTGCGACCTGTCCGCACAATATCGCCCGCTGTGAAACTTGTACCTGTGCCTCAGCGTCAGCAGAATTCTCCTCATCCGAGAGGCAAGGGCCTCGACAAAGAGAACCGCCGTGATTCTTTTGCTTACTTTTCTCCTTGATGAGGAAAACAGGGCCCGCCGGTGAGGCGAAAAGCGATACCAGGCAACACCTGCGATCGAATAGATAAGAGTAAAGGCCCATACCCTCTCTCCCTATTTGCGTACCAACTCAGAATTACCTAACTAGAAGGCAGAACGCGCCAATTTATTATCTTTGCGTATTATGGTGGAGAACATACAACAAGTAGCACAAGAGATAGAAGCAGCACAATTGACCAACGCTGCCGAACTGGAACAATTCCGCATTGCCTATATTGGCCGCAAGGGCCGCATTGCCGACCTGTTTAACAACCTGAAAGAAGTAGCGCCGGAGCAGCGCCGTGAGGTAGGCCAGCAGCTGAACACGCTGAAGAACCGTGCCCAGGAGCGCTTTGACCAGGCGCAGGAGCAGCTGAGCAGCGCCGCTGATACAACGGGAGATACGGGTTTCGATTTCAGCCTGCCAACAGTGCCCAACACACTCGGCACGCGCCACCCGCTTTCGCTGGTGCGCCAGGAGATCGTACGCATTTTTGAGCGCATTGGCTTTAACGTAGCCGAAGGCCCGGAGATGGAGGATGACTGGCACAACTTCTCTGCCCTGAACTTCCCGGAGAATCACCCGGCCCGCGAAATGCAGGATACCTTCTTCCTCAGCGAAGACAAAGAGCACTTGCTCCGCACGCATACCTCCACGGTGCAGGTGCGCCTGATGGAGAACAACCAACCGCCGCTGCGCAGCATCATGCCGGGCCGCGTGTACCGCAACGAAGCTATTTCGGCACGTGCGCACATGGTGTTCCACCAGGTGGAGGGCCTGTACGTGAACAAAGGCGTTAGCTTCAAAGACCTGAAAGAAACCCTGTATTACTTTGCCAAGGAGATGTTTGGGCAGGATACACAGATCCGTTTCCGCCCGTCGTTCTTCCCGTTCACAGAGCCTAGCGCCGAAATAGACATTACCTGCTTTATCTGTAAGGGCGAAGGCTGTAACATCTGCAAAGGCAGCGGCTGGGTAGAGATTGGCGGCTCTGGCATGGTAGACCCTGCTGTGCTGCAAAGCTCAGGCATTGACCCGGAAGAATACTCTGGCTTCGCCTTCGGAATGGGCATTGAGCGCATCACGATGCTGAAGTACCAGATAAAGGACCTGCGCTTATTCACGGAGAACGATGTGCGCTTCCTGCGCCAGTTCGAAGGAGTGATTTAGGAATATTGAATGACTGCATAACTGAATTTAGAATAAACAGTTAACCGGATGAGTGAATGTTTTGCCGTACAAGTATAGCAGAGCATTCACTCTTCTTTTTTGATGAAAACCAAAAGCTATGACGTTAGAGGATATCAAGACCATAGGCGTAGTAGGTGCCGGCACAATGGGGCAGGGCATTGCGCAGATATGTGCGCAGGCAGGCTACAAAACCATCCTGTTCGACATCAACGCACAGGTGCTGGAAAAGGCGCAGCAGACAACCACTAAGAACCTGGACAAAGGCATTGCCCGTGGCAAGTTAACCCAGGCGGAGAAAGAAGCAGCCATCTCTAACCTAACCTACACCGGCGACACCCTGCAGCTAAGCTGCGACGTGATCGTTGAGGCCGTGGTGGAGCGCCTGGAGGTAAAGCAAAGCATCTTTCAGGAGCTGGCCAGCATCAATACACCGGATACCATTCTTGCCTCTAATACCTCTTCGATTCCAATTACCCAGATTGCCGCCTCCGTGCCTAACCCGGAGCGTGTGGTGGGGATGCATTTCTTTAACCCGGCTCACATCATGAAGCTGGTAGAGGTGATCTCCGGGGCCGCTACCGCCCCTGCAACGGCTCAGGTAATAAAAGACCTGGCCGAAAAGCTAGGCAAGACTGCTGTGATGGCGAAGGACTCGCCGGGCTTTATTGTGAACCGCGTGGCGCGCCATTTCTACGTGGAGGGCCTCAAACTGCTGGAGGAGGGCGTGGCCGATGTAGAAACCATCGATAAGCTGATGCAGGCCAGCGGCTTTAAGATGGGGCCTTTTGAACTCATGGACCTGATCGGTGTTGATACTAATTATTCTGTAACCACCTCCATGTTCGAGGCTTTCCATTATGATCCTAAATTCAGACCGAGCCGCATACAGCAGCAGAAAGTGGATGCCGGGCACCACGGCCGCAAAGCAGGCAAAGGCTTTTATACGTATGAGCAGTAGGCGCTGGCCTGTACTTGTTGGCTTGCTGGCTGTACTGGCCAGCGCCTGCAAAGACAGCAGCAGTAGCCCCATTATACCGCAGGTGCCCGTAAACGCGCAGCTGAACGTAAGCAGTCAGCTGTACCCGGACCTGCGCCAGGACGGCGGCTTTGCGTACCTGCAAGAGGGCTACAAAGGCATTATTGTGGTGCGCCAGAGCGCCAGCAGCTACTTTGCCTTTGAGCGAGCCTGCCCTTACGACCCCACGAACAGCTGTGCGCTGGAAGTGGACCCGTCGCGGCTTTTTATTGTGGACCCGTGCTGCGGCTCCCAGTTTAACCTGAAGGGGCAGGTAATCGGTGGGCCGGCGATTGTTGGCCTCCGGCAGTACAGAACATCGCTTGTTGCCTCTACGCTCTATATTTCTAATTAATTTTTTTCTTTGATTCCCAGTAAATTAGCTCCTGTGTTAAGTTTTTTTTAGGCCAGGGCTTGCGTAAGAAAGTTAACTGCCGTAATATTGCATCATCAAACGGCGGGAAAGTCGCCGGAGATATGTCGAGATTCCTCCTTAGCTCAGTCGGTTAGAGCACCTGACTGTTAATCAGGGGGTCCCTGGTTCGAGCCCAGGAGGGGGAGCTTTAAAATGAGCCACTTACGAGTAAAATCGTTAAGTGGCTTTTTTTATTTGCATACGATTTGCATACAAACATCAACTTTCACCCAGTTTATCATTAACAGTTCTCCTTAAGGTGGAACTACTCACCCTCCCTGCTAGTTCGCATCAAAGACCTTCACTTCAGCTTTAATCTATTAAGTTTACTTGCACAATGAACACTTTTGAAATAATTTAGGTCTTACGCAAAAAAGTTATCAACACCCAGCATTATACAGACAGTAAAGAGCTTATGCAAGCTATGTTGTGTAACCATTTGTAAATCAATGCCATATATTTATATATAGACATCATTCAAGAATTAAAAATTTACTTTTTTAAGGCATATAACTTATTGATAATAAGCAAATTAACACATGTTATCCTCATTAACAAGGAGAACATTGCAAGTTATCCACATTGTTTGCATATATGAAAGATTTAACAGTATCAGCAATTGATAGGCAAAATATTCTCAATAACCTAAGTGCAGTTGCAGACATTCAGGAGTATCTGGGAATCAGGGGAATGTTTTTCCAGGGCGAGTTTAGATTTACTAAGAATCAAGTAGTTGAATTCTATGAGGTTGATAGTTCAACTATTGAAAGATACCTCTCAAACAATGAAGATGAATTAAAGCACAATGGCTATGAAATCTTTAAGGGCAAAAAGCTACGAGAGCTAAAGGCTGAGTTTGGCTGGCTATTAGAAGACGGCGCAAAGGCTCCACAGTTAGGAATTTTTAATTTTAGAGCATTCCTAAACCTTGGCATGCTCCTAGCGGAAAGCGAAAAAGCAAAGGCTTTAAGGAGCGCTATTTTAAATATTGTTATTGATGGACTAAACAAGAAGTTAGGAGGATCAACCAAGTTTATAAACCAGCGCGACGAAGAGTTTTTAGTATCAATAGCACGAGAGCCGGTTTACAGAAAAGAGTTTACAAGTGCCCTTAATCTCTATTTAGATATGGGTGCATATAAATATGCTGTTTATACAGATGCAATTTATAAATCTATTTTCCATGAGAATGCCTCTGAATATAAAAAGATTTTGCAGTTAGAGGAAAAAGTAAATCCACGAGACACAATGTATGCTGAGGTCCTCAAGCTAATAGCCTCATTTGAAATTGGCATTGCAGACGCAATGAAGGAAAAGAGCGAAGAGATGGGAAGAAAGCTCACACCGGGTGAGCTGAATATCCTAATACAGAAGTTCTCAGAACGGCGGTTTTGGATACCACAGCTTGAAGACGCGCGAAGCAAAATGGCAAGTAGAGACTACGGGTTTCGTAATATAATTCATGATAGGCTAAAGCCATACATTAAATGCTTGACTCCAGACGATTATCAAAGGTTTTTAGGAGACAAAAGCAAGAGCTTGCAGGACAGAATAGATGAAAACATTGAAGTCTTTAAAAGACTAAAGGATAGATAATGGCATGCGCTTATTTTGATGTGGCACATGCCATTGAGGTGCACGACGAAATAATTAGGAAGTCAGGAGGAGCACTAGGTGTTCTTAATATTGGCCTTTTAGAGGCATCGTTAGAACACATCAAGCATGACCTCTACTATCCTGCAATAGAAGATAAGCTTACACATTTATTCTATTCGATAAATAAGAACCATAGCTTTAATGATGGCAACAAAAGAGCTTCTATTGCACTAGCTGCATATTTCCTAGAATTAAACGGCTTGGGCTTTTTAGTGCCCACCTTTATTAGTCGTATGGAGAATATAGCTGTATATGTTGCAGCCAATTATATATCAAAGGATTTACTGCATGCTATAATTACATCAATACTTTATGAGGAGGATTATAACGAAGAGTTGAAACTACGAATATATCATGCTTTGCTTTAAGCTACTGGCTGCATTGACGGCTATGCCATAGCCATGAGGAGCAAAAGAAGAATATACAAAAGGGAACCCTCTTGCGGTTCACCTTTTGTATATTCTGTTATCGTTCAAAAGCACGCTGCCTACCCCTCTCTATTTGGGCAACCTTCTAACGTGACGCGGTTCTGCCCTTCAGAAGCATTGGCAGCCTTTATGCGGCGTCCATCCATTACTCCTACAACTATAACTCCTAAACCAATACATAACGCGCCTGCAGTGAAAGCCATCTGCAGATTAAAGGCACTTTCAGACCGCACCCGCTCCCTATACTTGCCACTCAAATAGCTTTTGTACATTGCTTCTGTTATTTCCTGTTTACTAGCTTTAGGATGATGTAGATAATATTTAGCCTCGTTGGAGGCATATCCTGAAGCAATAGCAACTATGATTGCAAAGCCTATTACACATAATATTTTATTCGATAGTTTCATGTAAGCCATAATTTATATAAATATGCATATATAATAATAATATATCAAGGCTTCATGAATATAATAATGTGTAAATGCACATGCATAGTAGCCTTAGTGGTGGGAATGCTTAGCTGTGCTCCCACCACTAAGCAAATCAACCAAAGCATGGATGCTTGGATTGAACATCACCAGTCAGAGCTATACCAAGCCTGGGGGCCTCCTACGCAGATCACCGAAGATGGCAACGGCGGCTCTATCCTCATCTACCAAGGCAACGTTAACTTAGGCCAACAGCCAGGGCAGATCAAAACCGCCTCCAACGGCACTACCTACTACACCACTCCTCAGAATGTCGGCTATACCCGCACACGCATGTTCTATGTAGACAGCAGCGGGAAGATTTATGGGCATAAGTGGCAAGGAAAATAGTTTTCATAAAAAACGGCACACCTGGTTGAGATGTGCCGTTTTGCTTTAGGGTACTGCATGCTTAGTTGAGCGTTATCGTGCTTAGCTCAGCCAATGTCTTAACTATATTGTCGAAGTCTTGGTTACTCTGCACAGACACACTGCTGCAGTCACCCCAGTTATAGTCTATAACGGCGGGGTTTATCTCCAGCAGAACGGCATGGATAGTGACAGAATCGCAGCGGACAACCTTCTGCAGCTGCTCCACTATTTCATTCTTCGTCTGCAAAACACCGGTCCATACTTGGCAGTAGTCGGCGTAGGTCTGTGTGATCATCATGGCATCTGTGCTTAAAGTCAAGACAAGTAAGTAAGTAACATCGACTTACGCAAGCGGGTTGCCGTTGTAGGTGCCATAGGGATTGGGCGAAGTGATCAGTGCGTTCTGCATATCCATGCCGGGAATCAGCGGCATTCCTGGCATCTGCTTTTTCTTCTGGC
The DNA here is from genome assembly GCF_003585765.1 of Pontibacter actiniarum. NCBI lineage: Bacteria > Pseudomonadati > Bacteroidota > Cytophagia > Cytophagales > Hymenobacteraceae > Pontibacter > Pontibacter actiniarum. The sequence continues at coordinate 3,745,631 of NZ_CP021235.1, read as the reverse complement.
CAAGTGCAGTTGTGCCGATGCTGGCAAGGCCGGAGATAGCCCCGTTGATATTCTGGTTTGCCGCCTCGGTGAGCGCCGCCTTGGCCGCTGCCTTTTCCTGGTACTTCTGTTTCTCGTTCCAGTCCCAAGCCTTATCCTTGTACTGCGCCAGGTTCATCAGGCTCCCCTGCAGGTTCTGACGCTGCGCCGCCTGGTGCTGCGCACTTTGGGTGGCGAGATTTAGCAGGGAGTTGCTCTCATTGCTCTGTGCTGCCGCTATGGCAGCGAGCATGCTATTACCCGAGCCTGCCAACTGAGCGGAGCGTACAGCATTGGCTGTGGCCCCCTTAATGTTGTTTTGTGCTGTGCCGTAACCTGGCATGGCGGCGTTGGCCGACTGCCGGGCCATATCCACCGACTCATGCACGGCACCGGGTATGTTGTAAGTAGGTCGTACAGCGTTGATCCGGTTGGCTTTACGTTTCTGTAGAATGCCAGACACGCCCTGGTAAATGGCGGGTGCAGCGGCTAGTGCTAATAGTGGTAACATGTGATAGGTTGTTATGTGGTTCAGTATAAAAATACGACTTATGCAGCTGTATTTTGGGCAGAGTTAAGCGCCTGAACATCTACACATTCAGGCGCTTATGTACTAGTTAGATGATACCCTAAGCTGCAGTAGCTCCGCGGTAGTTGCCTGGTATGTCCCGGCTGACAACCTGAAGCTTTGGGAGGCAAAGGCACTCAGAAGTTCACGGCTGCTGGAAACGGTGACAGCCGGTGCTGCATCGCTTCGTTTGGTTTTGCGGCCGGGGGTGCCTTTCTCCTTCACCCACGCTTTCAGGCCGTCTCTATACGCCTTGTCGCCACGTAGTAAACCGTTCAGAATTCTGCATACAGTACAGAAACCTTCATCAGTTATGGATAGCTCCACCTCCACAGGGAAAGCGCATTTGCCGTAGCCGTAGGCTGTGTAGCTGGCATGGTTGCACACGGGGTAAAGCTCGGCGTTAGCCTCCATCAAGGCATAGTGCACCATGGCTGGCGTCACGTGCTTTCGGTTCGCGGCGACCTGCCAGTATTTGCCGGCGATTTCCTCAAGAACAGAGTTTGACAATGGGCTTATGTTGTTGCGCTCCAGCTCTTTTGTATAATCGATGTAGGTGATGAATTCTGCGAAGTTCATAGCGAAGAATTTAAAAGGTTAAAGGTTAATTTCTTTTGTTTACAGGTGTAAACAATCTTGACAAAAAAATATAGGCTCCCTCAGCCGGGATGATGCAAAGGTATAATATTGTTTACACATGTAAACAATATTGATAAAAAAATTATTTCAGTCGCTTAGGCGGGTGCTTCTCAATGTCGATGTACTTACGCTCCTCGCCTGAAGCATCAGGGATTATCACGGCGTCCAATATACCGCGCTCAATGCGTAAATAGATAGCCTGGCGGGTTACTCCGGCTTCTTTGGCATACTTGCCGATGGGAAGGTATTTTGTGCTCATGTGCTTTAAACTTATTTTGCTGCTTTAACGGCAAAGGTATTTAAAAGGTTTACATGTGTCAATAAAAAAATAGAAAGCTCGGTATAAAAGCCAGTACTTACAATCTCATAAGACATGTATAATGAGTGCGCCAGATCATAGCGGCGGTTTTCAGCTGGAGCTATACAGGGAGGGGGAGCAACGCAATGAGGCGCTGGCGGCATGGCTGAGCATAGCCAGCTCTGATACTAGTGTACATGTGCGCACCGATACACCCAGCACATATAAAGAAAAAACCAAAGCGGTAGGCCCAATTACAGACCGTACCCAGTCAGCAAAAGTCGTTTCCTTTTACCTCCGATAGCCCCCGCTCGCTGTACGATTATATCACACGCTCATACAGCTCACATTTTTTTAAATCGGGCATGAAAAAAGAGACCCCACCCGGTAGACAAAAGGGGGTAGGGCCTCTAATAGGGAAGTACCCGCCGTTTATAGCAGATACCCCCATTTTCATTTAAGCGTCTCTCTACCTGCGCAATTCAGCTTTTGCTTTCTTGGTTGCCGCCGCTTTCCATCCCTGTATCATCTCCTGCACCTCCCCCTGGTTCATGCGCTGCAGCCTGGCTAGGTTGTCTGTTATTTTCTGCTTGATGTACTGGCCTCTGATTTTGCAGAACATGAAATACTCCTCGTCTGTTAGGCCGCGCTCCTTGCCTTTGTCATAGATAACGATGCTGCCTTTGTATGGCTTCCGGATCCAGGCGTTATTGCGAACTATCAGATTCCACACCGGGTCTTCTTGCTGTGCTGAGGCAATACGGTCAGTGTCAGGGAAAACAGGCTCGCCCAGGCTGTTCACCATGTCGTTAAGCTGGTTACGGGCAATGGGAATATCACGCACCATCTTACCCAAAATGCTGGGGCTTTCCTTCATCGGGATATCTGCCACGGCCTGTACTTCCCTTGACACCTGTGTGAAAAGGTTAGGTACCACGAACGATTTCGCCGTGTTGGCAGCTGTCCGTTTGATATAGTTGCCGGCCTGATCAGGAGTGCCGCCATTCACAGCGCCCAGGAACTCACTCACCCCTTTGAGGAAAGTCATATCAGAGAAGTACTGAATGGTGTTGAGCAGGTAAATACCAACTTTGGCGGCGTAGCCCTCATCCTCCAGGCTGTGCCCGTTGTACTGCTCATCGTCACGGATGCGGCCAATGATAGACAAAGGAATAGCAAGCGGCGTGTTTTGGTAGCTGTACCAGGTGCCGCCGATTTTGATGCTGTAGCGTTGCCACCCCGTTTCTGCGAGCTCTGCCTGTGCCTTGTAATCACCCGGACCGTTGGCGGTGATCTGCAGCTGTGGCTCGTCCTCTCCTTCGCCTGGAGCTGACAAAGCATAAAGCGCGGTCGCAGCAAGCATGCCGGTGCCGGACTTGATCAGCAGCTTTGCCCGTTCCTCGGCCGTGTATTCCTTCCTGTACTTCTTGTTGCTATCGCTGTCGCTCAGCAGGTTGCCGGTACGCCCTTTGGCGGCTCGGAAAAGACCGTAAGGTGACCAGTCCAGGTAACTGTTAGCCACGTTGGAGATAATGCGCGTGAAGGGTACGATGTAGCTGGCTCCTTTTACGCTTCTGGTGATGCGCGCGATGTTGTCGGTGAGGAAACCAAGCGTACCCTGCGGATCATGGTTAAAGGTGCCCAGGCTGGCGAAATCGTGGGTGTCCTCCGCTAAGTCTACTGGCCGTGCTTGCTCCATCAGTTCAAATACCCGGCGCTTATAGTCGCTGCCTTTCAACCCTTCTTCGGTTGCCGTCTCCTCTGCCGCTGCTCTGCGCTCAGAAGTTCTAAATAGTGTCTCCGTCACCTCCTCCCACATCTGCTGCGTTGGCTTGCTTACTCCCGCTTCCCTGGCTTTGGCATAGGCCAGTTCATGGGCGCGCATTTCTTTCAATCCATAATAGGAGAACGTATCGGATGCCTCCATGATGCGCTGCACGTACTTGAGGTAGTTGAATGGATTCCAGTTACCGCCTTTGAAAGTCACTCTTTCCAAAGCGTTAGGGATGTTGATTTTCCCACCTCGTACCGGGGATTCTCCCGTTTTCAGCACGTTCAACGCCTCCCATCTTCCGCGGGAATACCCTTGTACTAAACCGTTTAGCAGGAATGGCAGCGCCTTCGGGTGCATGACAGTCGATGTGTACAGCTCCCCCGCCGTCTGGTTCAGGTTGGCAAAGGCGTTGATCATCTGCGTTGAGTAACCTGAAAGAATATTGGCATACCAGATGCTGCGCGCTAAGTCCACAGTGGCAAAACCTTTGATGCCTTCCTGGTACTTCAGCAGCTCCTGCAGGGCCTTATGCTTGGGTATACCGTCTTTGGCACGCTGCGCTTTGTCAGCGAGCTTCAGGATAGTTGCTGTCTGTTCAGGGGTGAGTTTCGGCAGCCCCATCTTATCGGCGTACAGGTCAGCCAACTGCTGATCAGAGAGGGCCCCCATGTTGGAAAGCTCAATAATCTTGTCGTGCAGCTGCTTTGACTGAGTAGGTGTTAGCCTCTCCTTTGGTGTCAGCGTCTGTTTTAAAAGCTGCTGCTTCTTTTTCGTGGCAATGGCAGAGAACTCTTTCTGCACCAGGTTCGCCAGTGCTTTCGCTTCATCGCCTGTTAATTTGGACTGCTCCACCAGTTTATCCGCAAGCGTTTTACCGGTCTGGTCCACAACCGTGAAGTGCTTTTTAACAACGGCGGCAATGTTAATGCCCTCCTCCTTCATGGCCTTCTGAATCGCGGCTTTCACGTTGCCCTTCTCCAGCGCCTGGGCAATGCTCTGCTTATTTGCCTCGCGCACTGCCTTTGCCTTTTTATCCAGGGACGGCTTTACTTTCTTCAGCTCTTCCTTACGGGTTTTGTCCACCTGCTTACGGGTGTTGTAGAGCACGCGCTCCGGAGTTGAGTTGGCGACTACCCGGTAGGCCTGCAGCTCCTGGCCAAGGAAAGTGCCCCGCTCCACTTTGGCGGAGGTGATGGATTCGGCTTTATCAAAGTACAGCTGCGCCGTTACCTCGTCACCCTCCTGCAAACGCTGTGTGCCCAGCTTATCAAAGTGTGTGATCAGCTTATCGCGCAGCAGCGCTCGGGTAGCAGGGTGCATGCCGTTGTCCATGTCCAGTGCGTCGCGGGTTGCTACCTCGGCGCCTTTGATTTCAATGAAAGCATCGGCCTCAGCACTGTTCAGTTCATTGGTTGTGGGAATGTACTTTTTATCCTGCTCCGTGATACCGTTTTTAAAGTCCTCTGATAAGTCCGGGGAGGCGAGTAGGCGCTGTGTATGCCTGCGGTCTTTCGTGGCGGCAGCGGGCGCCTGTGGCGCTATCTCGGCACGTTTCAGGATAGCAGTTATATCGTCCTCTGATAGCTCCTCAGCACTGGAGAAAAGCGCCCGGTGCTCAGCTTTAAGTTTAGCCGCAATTTCCTTGATGCCCACAATCCCTTCCTGCACATAGGTAGCCGCCAGTTCCGCATAATCGCCGATCAGGTCAACCGGCAAGGCATTCAATCGGCCGGCGGACTTTTCTTTGATGCGGTCTTTGATGCTTTGGCGCTTCTCCTGAATGGCAGACCGTTGTTGGTCGAACTTGCTAGCCGGTGCTACTTCTGCTTCTGCCGTGCTCTCGCTTTCGCCTCCTCGATCAGTCGGGTTAAGGCCCGCAGACTGTCCACCTGCTGCTTCGTTGCCGTTGGTTTCGGTTTGCCCGGGTTTTCGAATATTCCCATTGCTTCTGTTTTCATTTACCAGTGCTTTTAGCTCCGTGATATCCTGCTCTGACAAATCATACACCCACGCCAAACCGTCGATCTCCTTAGAGTTTAGCTTGCCATGCAGCGTGTCATAGTTTACTGTGCCATCCTCGTTCAGGATGCCCTCTGAACCGATAAAATCTTTGATAGATTTACTTCCGGAGAATGCGGCATCAAGTTCCTGCTCACTGGCAGTAGAGGTGGGCAACGGCGTGTTGCTCAGATATTCTTCAATGCTCGGGTTGCTCCGCCTTACCACCCCGGCCCCTTCCTGCGTGGAGACTTCAAAGAAACCGTCTTTGCTGGCCTTCTCCACCACGTTGAGCAACTGGTTTGCCCTGTTGGTATTCTTGCCTTGCTCAATATCGGCTAATGTTCCTTTCAAGTCAGAGTCTCGGGAAATGCCAAGGCCCAGCCCCTGCAGCAGTTTCGGGTTAGTTTTCGCCTGCTCCAGCAAGCGGCTCGCAATGTCCTGCACCTGCTGGCTTCTCTCGGCCAACGGCGCAAAGTCCGGAGCCGGTGACGTCGGCGTGTCGGAATTCTTCACAGACACTTTCTTGCCGGTAGCTTTGTCGATCAGCTCAAACTGCTTCTTCTTTTTGTTCTCCTTCAGCTCCAAACCGGCTTTGTCTGCCTCAGCAGAGAGCTGCACCAGGCGCTTGCGTGCCTCCTGCTCCTGCGGCTTGGTGCCTTTCAGCTGTTCGCTTAAAGCCTGCACGGAGGAAGTCAGGGTGTTGCGCTGCTGCAGTGTTTTACTCTCCAGTTGTTTGGCCTCGTACTGCTTGACTGCGCTTTTATAGTTGACAGCATCCGGGTTGGTCAGCTCTTTCCCGGTGGAAGTATTGGTGACTTTATAACCATCGTCTGTTTTCTCAACGGAATAAGATGCCTTGCCAACCATGAAGGATTCCTTGACAGTTGCTGTACCATTTTCGTGAGGCGCTGCAAATGGTGCCTCCGCCTGCTCCGGATCTGCACTGGCTGCGGCTTCGGTGGAATTATCGCTACCCGCTGCATCACCTGGGACCGCTTCTGATACGGCTACAGCCGGTTTCTCTTTCTTTTTAGGGACATACTTCGTCACTCCGTTTTCGTCAGTGACAGCTTCCCATGCACCCAAATCCTTTACAGCAGCCTTATCTAGCGTAGGCTCTGCGTTTGTCACTGAAATTGGCCGCTCAGCTCCGTCCTTTGTCTTTACCTGTACCTGCTTGGCCTCCTTTTCAAGGCCCTCGCCATAGTACACTTTGTCGCCATAGCGCTTCACTTCCGGTTGTAGCTGCGTTAGCTTTTCCTCCAGTACTTCGCGGATATCCGGGTTAAGGTCCGGCTTTTGCAGCTCCTGCTCAATTACTGCTACCTTGGACTCCTGAGACGGTGCGGTTTTACCTGCCACGGCACCAGCTGTGCCACCGACGATACCACCCACAGCGCCAGCGGCGGCCGACTCTTTCGCCACGTTCAGCAGCGCCTCCTCCATGCCGTTCTCCAGCGTGCCGTAGTTGCCTTCTCCCTTCTTCTTTCCTTCACCCACAGTGGCATCGTAGGCAACCTCCGAACCTTCCTGCAGTGCGGTCTGTGCCGCCTCTGTGGCGCCTTCTGATGCAGCTGATTTCAGTACCTGCTTACCGTGCGTCTTTACTACCTCTGGCATGATCTCCGCCACGGCTTTGGAAACAGACTGTACAGAAAGTTTACCACCGGTTCGCTCCAGTACTTCTTTAGTCAGCGTACGAACGACGGCAGGAGTGGAAACCACTTTATCCAAACCGATGCGCTCCAGCATACCCATGGCCGGCGCCAGCACAGCGCCCAGGGCAACCTTATCCTCATCGGAAACACCCGCCTCATCGGCTGCGTCATACACAGACGATAAGCCCATGGCGCCGCCTGCGATAACAGCGCCAGTGCCTCCGGTAGCTGCCCCTGCAACCATAATCTGCGCCATATTCGCCCCGGCCTCAGCCAGTGTGCCGAACCATGCACGAGGCGAAGTAGGATCATCGGTGACGGACTTCATGCCTTCCGGGGAAACATAGGCAGAAAGATCTTTGGAGGTGCCGCGCATCGAGTCTGCCCACTGGTCGGTGATCTTATCATCGGTCACCATGCCGCCCCCCTGCATCTGCCAGGCATCGCCCAGGAACTCGGTCACGTTGCCGGCAGTGTTCACTAATCCGGGAATGAGCGCGTTGTAGCCCCTCGCCCCTACGTCTTTCAAGCCGCCGATAAAGCCTGTGCGGTCTGACTGCGATACGTCTGGCAGGTGCTTGGTAAGTTCTGGATCGGGTAACAGCTGCTGATACACCTCAGCACCAGGCATTTCTGCGGCAGTTACGCCACCCGATGCCTGTATATTCACCTCCGGCAGTACGTTTGGCTGCTGGTTCAGTGCCTGCCCGTTGTTGAGCATGATCTGCTCGTAAGGGTTTGCCATTGTCTGCTCGGCCATGGCCCTTGCCTGCGCTGCCACAGGATCCGCTGCAGGTTGCTCCACTATAGGCGCTGCTTCTTCTGTAGCCGTTGGCTGTTGCTCAGAGAATGGGTTACCGTACTTTTTCAGGTACTTGGACGAGAAGGCGGCAGAATCCAGATCTTTGAAATAGTTCTGCCTGAACTCATCCAGTGCCTTGTTAAACAGAGCCTCATCAGTGAGAAGCTTTGTCTTTATCTGGTCGAGGTGCTGCCCATCATAGTGCTTGTCAGCAATGAATTGGATAAGTCCCTCGTGTGGGTTTTTGTTAGCGTGCTGTTTGCTCATTGTAGCTTTATGCCGTATGGGTTGTTTACTTCTGGCTCATCATCGACTGAGATGTTGTAGGGATTGGCCGTTTTCTTAGGCGTGTCTGCGCTGTAGGTCTGGTTCCCTTCCTGAAAGAGGTTGAGCTTTTTAGCGGCGGCATCAAACTGCTCAGGGGAAACTTTGCGCTTCTCGCCTACCAGTGCATCGTAGATGTTGTTTGCCTCATACTGCCATCCTGGTTTAGACATATCTATCTTCACCTTGCGAGTTTGTATGTGCTTTTCTCCAAACTCATCAGTGGTTTCGCCCTCGGCTATCTCCAGCTCTAGCACAGGGGCTTGGCTCAACCCGTACAGGTCTTTGGCGCCCGACAGCTCACCGCCTGGCACCGCTACCTTTTTATCATGGACAAAACGTGCGCTTACTACATTTTTGCCGCCTAGCTTGCCATTAAGGAGCGCGTTTGCTTGCTCCACATTACCGGTGCGCATCGACTCCATCCACTTTACCCGGTCTATGGCGCTATCCTCCTCTTCCTGCTTGGTTTTGTTGTCGTTGGCTAGCTGGCGGTTATAGTTTTTCCACTTCCAGTACAGGTCATCAGAATCATAATCCTCCTTCACCTTTGTTCGCTGCCGTGCCTCTACCGCTTCATCTATGAAGTTGTCAAAAAATGGCTTGAAGCCGCCGTGCTTCTCTTTTTCCTCACTGCTCAAGTAACCATACTGAAGGCGCGCCGCCTCTACAAGCTTCGGGTTAGAGGAGAGGGTTTTCCTCATGTTCTCATTCTGATCTTCTGAAAATTTTGAGATGGAAAATGTCTTCTTACCTCCTTTGCCATCCAGCTCAAGACTCTCCGACTCATTGGGCTGGAACTCTTTGAGTGACGAAGCAGCCATTGCAGGCAAGTCGTATAGCCGCTCCATTTGAAGCCTGATCTTCGCCCGTTCCTGCGGTGTGGCAGCACCCTTATATTGGTTCAGCAAGGCCTCAGCCGCGGTAGCACGGACTGAGCCATCGTCGATACCTTGGTACTTCGACACGAATGAATCATAGTCCTTCTTCTGCTGCGCGGACATCATCGCCAGACCTCGCGCCTCCGTTATCATCTGGCTGAGCTTAGCGTACTCATGCGGGTTCTTTAGCGCGTGGGTAGGGTCTACTCCTGCAGCAAGCATGTTGGATGTGTAGTCGCGTATGCCCTGCATGCTATCAGAAATTAGTTTGTGGTCCGGCGCCCAGTAGTCGCCAACGTCAGGGATAATTTTACCCAATCTTTCTGCTGCTGCCTGCTCCTGCTCCGCCTGCTGTTGCTCGGTGCGTAGTTGGTCCTCGCGCTGCTGCTGTTGGCGCTGCTGTAGAATGTCTAATGGTGTTTTCCAGCCGTTCGGAAGAATAAAGGCTGCGCCCCGTGATTGCGGGTTAAACTGTGATAATGCGTCTGCCATAGTATGGGGGTTATACCGCGACCTGCGCGATATCGTGTCGGAAAATTTTGGTTAGGTTAATGGCTGCTCTGACGATTTCGATGCCTCTTGCGGTCAGGGAATAACTAGCAACCTTCTTGCCTCGGGTCGATTTTGTGGTATGCATTTTCAGAAGCGCCTCATCACCTTCGCACATGTCTTTAACTGCATAGTATATCTTCTCTTTACCGGACGTACTATAAGCCAGCAGTGCACATATCTCAGGCACAGATAGGGTCAGCACTTCGTCGGATGGTTTGTTACTGTAACTGCCGATCAGGTTGACGATAGCGGCGTTGAGCGGCGGTAGGCCATACTCTTTGTTTAAAACTCGTTGCATCCGATAGCCGACAGACAGAATCTGCAGCATATCCGCATCGTTTAAGTGTTTGATTCGCATAGTGTTGGTTTAGTAAAGATTATTAGGATTCACTTACAGTGACCTCGTACTGACTCTCATGTCCCAGGTAGATTCTCATATCATCGCGGTACATTTTGGTAAGCTCAATGTGCCGCCGTATCACCTTTAGACCGTAGTAAGCGACGCTGTACTGAACCGGCGCCCAGTTGTCATGCCTGTCTAAGAATGGCTTCTCGCCTTGCGACAGAGCTTCTACCCTTTTATAAACTTTGTCCCTGTTGCTTTCGCTGTACCCGGTGAGTAGTACCAGGTCACGAACCGATAGCAGTGGCCTTCTATAATTGGCAGATGAGGTACCAATAATGAGTAGCATGTCTAGATCAAGCTGCTGCAGGTCAAATTCCCGGCGAACGTAGCTATCTACCCGCCGTCGTACGGCACTTGCTTCTAACAGTGCCCTATCATCAATGCTTTTGATTGACCTTATATCCATGTTTTTCAGCTGGTTTTGCTTATAGGATAAAGGTACAAAGCGTTTGTTTTAATTTTTTTCAGAGTTTTATCGACGCATGCAGCACCAGACATGGCGCACTTAGATGTGCATTAAGACATACTAACTCTAGCTACTTTAAACACTTACCACCAAACAGTTAGCCCCTTTCCAGCCTCCGACAAAGGCGATTCTACCGCTTATTAAGGCATAATACACTTCTGCAAAGAGGCTCTGTTACAATGGTTTTAGAGTGTATTACACTATAATAATGCGATTGGTAGCACAGGTACAGTTTCATTTACACGTGTTGCTCTCCAGAAAAAACGAGTAGAAAAGGCGTTGTAACTGTCTTTTTTTAATATGATTAGAAACAAAGACTTATAGCAGGCTTTAGTAGTTAAACCTTTTATTTTGGCGCTAAAGTGGCAAAGTGTGTGCCGGATACGTCTTTTTATTCTTTAGCTGCTTAGCTTTTCTTCGTTATATCATTAGCAGAAATATAGTTTTTACAAGAAAAGAAATCAAGCCTGTTTAACTGTAACCAAAAAGAAAAGAGGAGTGGAAACACTAATTATTGGAATACTTGCTTTGACTGTGTTTTTGAAGACTCTTAAGGAGAAGTAGAGAGAGGAGGGGGTGTGAAATGTCAGCCTCTTCCATTATTACAAAATAATTAGATGCTTTGAAAGCAGGCGAGGGTATGCCTACAATTGCACAAGCAAAATTCAGAGAGGACTAGTGAGGGCGAATTCTGCGCTCCCGCTCCACGCGCTCCAACTCTTCTATGGTGTACATATTTGGCCTAGACTTCTCGTAGGTCATACTATACTTTTTGTGGAAGTCGTATAGTGTAAGCTTCTTGATGCCTAAAAACTCAGCAGCCTCATCGGTGGTAAGTTTCCGCTTTCCCAACCATCTATCAGGAATTGGCTTTGGGCCCTTCTCCTTTATTCTCTCCATTGCTTTTTCAATTGACTGCTCCATTACATAGTCAATAAGGTTTAACAGGTCCGCCCCACTTATTTGGTAAATGCCGTTGGGGGTAATGTGGTGTAGTTTCATAAGGTTTATCTAAATCCTAAGCCATTTAATGGCAACTCATTTATTTTTGTAGGCATAAACATAGACTAAGTTTAGTGAGCAAAAACGCCGCACCAAGTAGGTTTCTGCCACAGAAACACAATAGTAAGGCTAATGCTGTCACAAGCTGCTGCATTATTCACACCAACTTAAAGCCTTTGTGGAGAGCGTGAGATATTTAAGAGTTATAGTCTTCAAGCTACAATATTCTTTACTTATGTATTCTGTTTTTACCATACTAATCTAGCTTACAACATATTAGGTCAACACCACCTAAATAACAACTTTTTGTACTGTAGCCTAAACGTTACTAAAATCGCCCCACTTATTCTACTATATCTACGTTTTCTACATGTAGCTTTTCTACATGTAGCTTTTCTTCATGTAGAAAAGCTGCGTATTAAGCCTGGGCAATTCTGTCTATGCACAGGAGTGTTCTTCAGGTTCATCCATTATATTCAACTACAGCTTTATTCCCTCACTTAGGTGAGCTTACAGCCAAATTTCCTTAGCCTCCTGATATAGCCTTACATAAGTATGTGAACAACATCCCACTGGATAGCCAATCTGTTCTGATATAGCTGATAATATAGAACATAAGGCACTTTTCTACCAATAGGATTTATTATATTTGTATATGACTATGTGATTAACATAAGACTTTTAGGTCTGCTCTACCCTAAAACAAAAAGCCCCAAACGTGTGGTAGCGTTTGGGGCTTTCTTCATTATATAGCTGTGTTACAGCAAGTGTTACTTTGTAAGGAGTATGTCATTTATAGTAAGGGAGCTTATTTCTTCCGCTTCCATTTCTGGATCAAGTTCTGCTGATTTTACTTGGGAATCATGGGCTACCCTGGCAAAAACCTTTCGCTCTGCCTGATTAACTATGGTTATTAAAACACCGTGTGGGTTTAAATACTGCTCTACCGCTGATAACATATTTAAATGGCCATTTTTTGTTTTTGTATCTTCTTTCATACTTAGGCCTAAGGTAAGGAAATAGCCCTATAATTCAAATGGCTGTCCATTGTCTAAATATTGCGCCTTGAGTGCAGGGTAGATGCTGTACTTATTAGCAAAGGACTCCAAGATTGCAGCTCCCACTATTTTTGCGAATGGTTCTGTTGTAACGATTGAATCATGAATTGTCAACATGTTCACCTTGCCATTATTTTCTAACATGAGCCTATTACATGTTGTGTCAATTATTAGGTTGGCCTCCCGCTGCATCATGGTAATGGGCAATTTTGCATAGTCATTTTTAGGCTTATAGTCACAGATAAGCTTATATACATTAGGGAATACCTTCTCAAACAGCTGAGTTACTTGGGTATAGTACCTGGCTTTATGTTCAGGCTTTCTGCACTTTTTCGGATCCGGGCAATAAAACACCTCCGCAAAAAGCGTTTCTTTGAAATGATTCCGGGTCTCATCATCTGTTGAATAGCCTCCCAACTCTAGCAGGTGGTTGTACAGTAACCCTTGCTCACACAGCTTCTTATACTTTACTACATCCTCCGGCCACTCCGCCCGGAAGTATTCAGGGAACAGTGTGCACAGGATCAACGGCTGTGAATTGCGCAGATCTAACTCTACCAACCTTTCACCGCTTCTGTGCCTCCAGAACGCCCTATACTCTCTACGCATTAGGTTTAACTCATGGAAAATGCGTCTTGTTTTGCCATCCCTTATGAAGAAGGTTTCACTGTTGTTCACCGATTCAATTAATCGCAAATCAGTTAAATAAGCTAGTGAAGCAGCATCATCTATATTCTGTAACTCTTTATCTCCTCGCCAGTACTTTTCTTCTATATAGCTATAAACTTCAGTATCAACATAAAAAGAATCATAATGCTTTCTCAAATGCTTTTCGTGATTCAGCTTAGGCACATAAGCGCTCCCATGCTTTGACTTTTGAACACGCTTTGCTATCCCCTTATCTACAGGCAAGGCAACCAAGATTGATTCCATGTACTTAGAACCAATCTTGTAACCTTTTGACTCTGCATTGTCTGGATCCATGTATGCCGGTACGTAGTGCTCATCACATAGAAGTATTCCACTATTTTTAAGTATGGTCATTACTTCATGGTAAAAGTTAGCCGTAACAGCTGCACTAATTAGCTGTGAATGGATTGGTGCAAACCCGTTGTGCTTATGCTCAATATATCTTCGTTTGAAAGCCTGTTGCTCCAGCACTTTGTGGACTACCCATAAGTATTTATTCAAGTGCCGCTGTTGACTATCTGACAGGATTGATTGAAGTTCTTGCACAACCGGTTCTGGCACAATTAACCTGCCGGTTGTTTTTTTTGCCATGGCTGCTCTATCGAAGTGCGGCTGTAAGTGGTAGTAGTCGCACTTTGAGACTATTTGATGTTAGGAAACTAGTTTTCGTGAACCCAGTTTATCTCTAATGTGCTGGGTTCACCACTTTACTAGCTCTGATGTTATTACAAAACAATTGGATATGCAGGGCAGACAGGATTATCATTACCCCCTCTTTCCTGCTGCAGCTAGTTCGGCCTCAGCTTCTGCTACTACTTCGCATGCAGTTTTGATTCTGCCGGCCTGCACCCATTCTGTTAGTTCAGATTTAGAAAAGTACAGGCGTTTGCCCTTTTTGCTATGAGGTATTTCGCGGCGTTGAGCTAGAGCGTATATGGTAGGGACTGCTAATGACAGGAGTTCAGCGGCTTCTCTTACTGTCATCAGTTTTTCAGCTGCGGTGTCGTTAGAACCTTGGCTAAACCTGCTGCTAAACAAGTCAAGTAATAGCGCCTCAATATTGCTCAGCCTCGCATCGATAGTTTCAAAAGGATTTCCCATTGTCTCAATTTGCTTTTTGTTGTTGAGACAAAGTAAGTAGCTAACAAAGGAGGTAAGGGGAGGTAAGGGGTTACGTAGGGTGCTTACTTTTTTAGAGTCGCGGTTTTATGCTCCCTCTTTGCTGCTTCAAGTGCTACAGGATAAGAGTCAAGCATACTGATAGCTAATTCTAGGTTCCGTGTATGGTTTGGGTTAATGCGCTCTAATGCGCCTAGCCTAGGCTGGCTTATCGTGTTGTAATGTTGTTGCAGGGCTTTCCAACTGCTACTGGAGGCAAAACCATGCTCAGCGGCAACTCTTTTAAGAGCTTGCTCCTTTCCTCCTTCCATGTTCTCAAAAGCATCCATATTCCCAGCGCCCTGTAGGTAATAACAGTAAAGCGCCAGGGCTCTTAGAGTCAGCTTTGATTGTCGCGCGTCTCCAGGTACTTTGATCTGTTCTGTGGCAGCGGGCTTCTCCAGTGCTACTATCTCCTTCTCTAAGAAGCGTATAAATTGATCATATGCCCCAACATACAAGCTGTATTTATCATCATTCTCTACGCTGCAGGATTTGTTATAGCTTTCTACTAACTTAGTGCGTGCAGCAGCAGCATTAACTATTGCTCTCCCTATAAATAAGGATAAGTTAGGCGTGGGGCTGTTGTTTAACAGGTCCTCTTTCTGCTGCTGGTAATGCCACACTAAACTGTCAAAACTGTATAGGTCAGACCATAATATCCGGCCGTCTCGCTTAGTGTGCAAATTATTGGCGGCGTAGCTCTGGAACGGCAGTTGCTCCTGCTCCTCTAACAAGTAATTAAAATAGCCTTGCTGATATTCGCCTAGACTTGCTATATGCTGCTCTATTCGCTCCCGCTCTTCGGGCTTATTTAAGTATAGCGTAGCCAAATCATCCGGTGTAAGCTCTTTGTAACTCATGGCGCAACCTCCTAAAACTCCATTAATTTATCTGCAATCTCACGCTTTACAGCGTCTTCAAAGCCGCCCCAATAGTTAAGGGTAGTTTTCAGGTCGTTGTGCCCTAAGCTCTCCTGTATCATTTCCATGCTAGCGCCGTTACGTATTGCATTGGTAGCAAAGGAATGACGTGCCCAATAAGTGGAGATATCACCTGTTAACCCTGCCGCTTTTGCGAGGTTCTTAATATGCTGATTGATGAAGCGGGTAAATTTTTTAACGCACCGGTCCTGCTCCTCTGGGCTCATCCCCTTGGCCAGAATCGGGAATATATAATTACTTGGGCTCTTATCCGGATTGCCGTACTTGTCTATTACTGAGATTGGAAACTCTGACAGAGCAACCACTATAGATTTATGATTGGCCTTTGTTGTGTCTATGGTTTTCGCTCTACTAAACACTAGACTATCATTTTGTAAGTTGCTATACTTTAGATTGGCAATATCCTTGATGTTTATACCGCTGCAGGTATAGCTGAAAAACCAAAAGTCTCTGGCTTTTATCTGCTCAGGGATCAACACATCAAATCTAAAGAGCATGCCTAGTTGTTCCTTGCCAAATGCTTTCTTTACATTCCGCCCTGCAGGTATCTGATACTTGCGCTTACCGAAAGGGTACAGGTCTTTGTGTATATCTCCTGCTTCTATGGCGTTATTAAAGATCGCTCTTAGAGGCCGCAAATAAATACCCACTGTTGTACGGCTCTTTTCCTTAGACAGCATCCAACGTTCATACCCGTGCAGGAAGTCAACTGTAATGCTGTCGAAAAATATACTTGTAGCACCGCCCTTGCCTTTAGAATTCACAAACTCTAGCAGACTCTTTAAGCTTAGATCATAGTTGGAAACCGTGGCAATCTTACCTTTCTTCTGCAGGTCTTTTATATACTCTTTATAATGATATGCCGCATCATTGGCAGACTGCTTCTCCCTAAACAGTTCGCGCTCAAATTTCTCAAAGGTAAACACACTTAAACCATCTGCTACCTCAACAGCTCGTTGTTCCTTTGCCAATAATTTTAGCTTAAGCTCCTTGTCCTCATTCCGGGGCTTTACAGCGTTGTAGGAGCGTTCAAATGCTTCAATGGTCAAATCCATGCCGAGCGGGAAAAGCTTCTGCGTGCGCTGCTTTCCGTTGCTTACATACACCCTTAGCTTAACGGGGTATAAGTTGTTTGCTTTTGCTCTCCTTGTGTCTAGGTAAACGCTGATATGAGGCTTTATCATAGGTGCTAAATTTATCGCTTCAAGTTACGCATTTGCATACGATTTGCATACGAGTCATATCAATATTTATTCAAACCTATTACATCCTATTAGTAAAACATCTAAATTAGCCCATAAAAATACCTTTTATCAAAAAGCATTTTCATTAATTACAAATCGATTATGACTGTTAATCAGGGGGTCCCTGGTTCGAGCCCAGGAGGGGGAGCAAAAGCCACTCAGAAATGAGTGGCTTTTTTGTTTTTATACCATTTGCGCCACGCCACGCCAAGGCGCTGCTGCAGGGTGTGTGCTGTCAAAACCGAACAAAGCAGGGACAGGACCCGAAGTTTTCCTCCGATCCTTTAGGGCTACTTTAAACAGTAGCTACAGCCATCTAGCGGCTTTCAGGGAGATGCCCACCGTACCGCATAGGTGCGCCACCTATTATTCACTTCCCGGCGCTGTTTGCCCTGAGAGAACAGGCGTGGCCGCTAACCTTTTCCCCGTCTACACAGTACCATTAACATGGCAATATGATCATATTTCGCCCTGGCTATACTGTTGCCATACTTTGGTTTAGCCAACGGCAGAACTTAACGTAATAAAACTATGAAAAATATAAGGATGTACTTAATGACGCTGCTCGTGCTGCTAATGTTTACCATGAGTAGCTGTGAGCTGGTTGGAGATATTTTCGAGGCAGGCATGTGGACTGCCCTGATCATTATCGTGTTGATTGTGATACTGATCACCTGGCTCTTCCGAAAGCTGAGGAGATAAGCGCAACAAATAAAAAAGGAGCCTCGAAAGGGGCTCCTTTTTTATTTGTCTCTACAGTAGGGTGCGTCCGTTTATCTGGATCGTTTCGGCATGGTGCCCAGGATGTAGTCCCAGAGTGGCGACGACACGCCGAATGCCTTCTCATGGTCTTTGTAGTGGTGGATGCTATGGTTGATCCACAGCTGCTTCAGGAAGTTTTTCGGTGGCGGGTAGGCATGCACGACATAGTGCACCAGCAGGTACATCGCGTAGCCGAACAACACACCGGCCACAACGCCGAACACAAACGTGCCGAAGATCACCTTAAAAATAAAGAAGAAGGCAGAGGCATAAAGTATACTTACCACCGGCGGCATTGCCAGGCGCTTCTTGTCTTTCGGGTAATCGTGGTGGTTACCGTGAACCAGGTACTGAAAACGAGCCTTTGAGGGCGTGCTGGTGTCCATGTGGAACACGTAGCGGTGCGCCAGGTACTCGATCAGTGTAAATATAAACCAGCCCAGGAAGAAAAAGCCAACGGCCTCCAGTATGCTGATAAAGCTGTGGGTGATGCCATAGTAGATCAGCCCGGTGGCTATCACCAGGAATATCGTAATCGGTATGGCAATGTGCGTTCTGGTCATTTTCTCCAGAACCGGGTTCTTAAAGAGCTGTGCGCTTCCTTTATGATTAGGTTTCATAGTTAGTTTTGATGTAATCTTTAACGCTGCAAAGCTACTTAAAATTTTAGACCAAGTCACTCTTGTTGCGGCTTGCCTTCTCTATAACGAGGCTTTTAGCTATAGGTTAAGAAGCCGTAACACGGCATCCACACCCACCGTTGCCCCGGGTAAAGTATGGCTCGCGCGCTCGTAGAACTGCCTCCGGTGGGTTAATGTTTCGGCAAGGTACGATTTCAGCTCATCGGCACGCTTGCCCGCCAATAGCGGCCGCTCTTCCTGCCCCTGGGCTATCAGCCTTCGCGCCAGCTCATCTACCGGCACATCTATAAAAAAGCTTGCGCCGTGGCGGTTTATGAAAGCCATGTTGTCGAAAAAGCAGGGCGCGCCGCCTCCGGTAGCGATAACCGCCTCCTGGTGCAGCTGCACCACTTCCTGCAGGGCCTCCCGCTCCAGCTCCCGGAAACGCTCCTGGCCTTGCTGGGCGAAAATCTGCGAAATGGGCTGCCCCTGCTGCCGCACAATGTGCTCGTCCAGGTCCAGGAAGGTGTACCCGAGGCGCTGCGCAAGCTGCCGGCCCAGCGTGGTTTTGCCGCAGCCCATCATGCCAACCAAAAAGACGAGCATCTTTGTAATTTATGTGTTACGGTTTATCAACAGAAGCTGCAGGCATCGCATAGAGGAACTTGCCTCCTTTGGTAGGCTATTTCTCCTCCGGCGCCAGCAACTCTTTCACCTCTTCTATCTCCGGCGTGTCGTTGTGGTGCCATTTGCCCATAACGGTGCCATCCTGCAGCAGTAGCAAGCCCGGGTTGGAGCGGATGATGGTTTTCAGGACGGTGCCGTCGCCGAAATAGTAGGGCGCAGCCAGGTTAACCTCATGCCGGAACACCTCAAAATCCTGCGCGCTGCTGCTGGTGACAACCATTGGGGTGATACCGGCAGCCTCGGCAGCCTTTACAAGCTTGTTTATACTTTCGAAGTTCTTTTGCTCTGCTTTGGCCACACTCTGAACGATGATCAGCAGCTTTTGGCCGCTCAGGACCTCCTGGGTAAAGTCGCCCTCGTCGTTCCAGACGTTAAAGTCCGTGATCTTAGGGCCATCCTCCGGGTTAACGGCTACCATTTCCTTAAAGGTATAGGTCTGGTCGGTCGGGTACTCCTCAAACTCCTCCTCCTCGCCGTTTTTAGTCATGATGTACTTGTAGCGGAGCGGGGCAGAGGGTTTCATGAGCGCCGGGATGTTGTTGCCTTCTTTGTAAGCGCGGAAGTCGATGTAGGGCAGGTGCTCATAGGCATACCAGCCCACCGCCACAGACAGGGCCGCGGTGATAATGGTGATAACCGCGCCGGAGGCCGGGCGCATGAACGGCGGCAGGTACCGCTGTGTGAAAAGCAGGATCAGGATCATGACCAGCAGCACCACATCCTTGGTGAAAGACTCCCACGGCGTGAGCACAATGGCGTCGCCGAAGCAGCCGCAGTCGGTTACCTTGTTAAACCAGGCCGAGTAGAAGGTAAGGAAGGTGAAGAACACGATCATGATGAGGAGCAGCCACAGCACCAGCTTCAGCCTGAACCGCACCAGCAGGGCTACCCCCAGCACAATCTCCGCCGAACTCAGGAAGATGGACAGGAACAGGGAGTAGGGCTCAAAGCTTTTGAAAAAGGGAGCGATGTCAGTGGAGAACACCTCAAAGTATTCTTCCAGCTTGATAGCTGTGCCTACCGGGTCGTTTATCTTAATGAGGCCCGAAAAGATGAACAGCACGCCTACAAACAGCCAGCAAAACTTGCTTATGAACTTCATCAACTTGTGTTAAAGAGTTAGAACGTTAAAAGGTTAGGGCGCTGCCCCAAGCCCGTGCCGGGGAGAGCCTCCGGCGGCTTACTTTGCCTGCACAGCAAAGCCTGACTTGATCAGCGCAAACACCGCGTAGTTGATCATGTCGCGGTAGTTGGCCTCCACACCCTCTGAAATCAGCGTCTGGCCCTCGTTATCCTCGATCTGTTTGGTGCGGTAAAGCTTCATCAGGATAATGTCGGTGATGGAGCTCACGCGCATGTCGCGCCAGGCCTCGCCGTAGTCGTGGTTCTTGGCGTTGAGCAGCTTGATGTTTTCCTCGATGTGGTGGGTGTACTGCTGCTCCACCTCGCTGGCAGACAGGCTCATCGGCGCGTCGGCTGGTAGGTGCAGCTGCATCAGGGCGATAACGCAGTAGTTGATAATGCCGGCAAACTCCCCGTTGATATCGTCCTCCACCAGCTGCTTGCCCTTCTCCTGGATGGAGCGGATGCGCTGGGCCTTGATAAAGATTTGGTCGGTGATGGAAGGCAGCCGCAGCACCCGCCAGGCGGTGCCGTAGTCTTTCGTCTTCTTCACGAAAGTATCCTTGCAACGCTGTACTACCTGATTATATTCCTGCAGTGTTTGACTAATCAACTTTTTAGCTTTAATTTTAAAAATAATTGACCCACATGCCAACATTGGAAGCGAAAGATACGCTTTTTAAGAAAAAAACCACACTAAACTGCCGCGGAAAGCTCCTCTCGCTGGAGACACCGTTGGTTATGGGCATTCTAAACCTAACCCCTGATTCCTTTTACCCCGGCAGCCGCCTGGGCTCCCCCGCGGAGGCTGTGCAGAAGGCCGGGCAAATGCTGGCCGACGGTGCCGACATACTGGATATCGGAGGGTACAGTAGCCGGCCGGGCGCTGTGGACATTTCGGCGCAGGAGGAGCAGGACCGCGTTGTCCCGGCCATAGAAGCCGTGCTGCAGCACTTCCCCGAGGCGGTTATTTCCGTAGACACTTTCAGGGCCGATGTGGCCGAGGCAAGTATAGCCGCCGGTGCCGCCATCATCAACGACATTGGCGGAGGCTTGCTGGACGAGGCGATGTTCGAAACGGTGGCGAGGCTGCAGGTGCCTTACATCCTCATGCACATGCGCGGCACGCCGCAAAGCATGGCTGGCCTGGCGCAGTACGACGACCTGGTGGTGGAGGTGTTGGACGAGCTACAGGTGCAGGTAGGCAAGCTGCAGCAGCTAGGCGTGAAGGACATTGTGCTGGACCCCGGCTTCGGATTTGCCAAAACCGTGGAACATAACTATGAATTGCTTCGCCGTATGGATGATTTCCGTATCTTCGGCTTGCCCATACTTGCCGGGCTCTCGCGCAAATCCATGGTGTACAAATCGCTGGGCATTAACCAGGCCGATGCCCTGACGGGTACAATAGCCGTGAACACCGTAGCGTTGATGAAGGGTGCCGACATCCTGCGGGTGCACGACGTAAAAGAAGCTAAGCAAACAGTAATACTTTTAGAGAAAACAAAACTTTGATCTTTTTATTCAGCATAGGTTTTTTAGAGATTGAGCTGCTCGATATCATCGATATCCTGCTCGTGACGGTGCTGCTGTACCAGCTGTACAAGCTGCTGACCGGCAGTGTGGCGCTGAAGATCTTCCTGGGTCTGCTCTCTATTTACCTGCTGTACCTGGTGGTGCGCGCCGCCGGCATGGAGCTGCTGAGTATCATCCTGGGGCAGTTCATGGGCGTGGGGGTGCTGGCCGCCATCATTGTGTTCCAGCCCGAGATCCGGCGCTTCCTGCTGCTGATCGGCAAAACTACCTCGCTGAACCACGACCGCTTCTGGGGCTTTCCGTGGCGCCGCGAGCAGAGCGAGAAGCTTAGCCTGACGCCTTTTATAGAGGCAGCCAAGACGCTGGCGGGCAAAAACACCGGAGCGCTCATTGTGTTCACCAAGAGCTCTGAGCTGAAATACTACGCCGAGTCCGGCGACCTGATTGATGCCGTGATCTCCAAGCGCCTGCTCATGTCGATCTTCAACAAGAACAGCCCGCTGCACGATGGGGCCGTGATTATTTCGGGGAGCCGTATCAAAGCCGCCCGCTGTATCCTTCCGGTGTCAGAGAACCAGGAAATACCGGCCTCTATGGGGCTGCGCCACCGCGCGGCCATTGGTTTGACGGAGATCACAGACAGTGTGGTGCTGGTCGTTTCTGAGGAAACGGGGCAGATTGCCCTGGTCCGCAACGGCGAAGTGTACCGCAACCTCTCCTCTGCTGACCTGCGCGTAAAGCTGAACCAGTTCCTGTTCGATACCGACCAGAAACCCGCCGCCGCTGTTTCAGAAAAGTCTGTTAGCGCCGCTTAGCAGAGCAAATCCGCTACACTACACTCAACTAGCTCTTCCTGTAGTACTGCACCAGTACATAAGCTATCCCCAGGGGCAGCAGTATGCTGTAGGCCCTGAACAAGTTGATCTCATTGTAGAGAGACAGCAGCAAAGGGCCCAGCAAAACCCCGCTGATAATGCCGGCATGTATGGCGTGCCGTGTTCGCTTCTTCAGCTCTGTGTTGTCCGGGGCTAGCATATCCTCAGGTTGTTTCATGGCTGCATGTTGGCGTCTGCCTACGGGAGGAGAGGGCGGCGTTTAGATTCTCCCTTCTTTCCTGTACCATACCAGCCAGTAGGTGGCAACGCCAAGCGCAGGTATCAGCCACAGTATCGCCATCCAGATGAGGCGCTGGCCCAGGTGATAGTTCGATTTAAAGATGAGGTGAATGAGTGCCACAATAACCAGCAGGTAGTTGAGCGAGACCAGTAGAAAGATGGCAGGGTGCCGGGCAAGTAACTCCATGTTTAGAATAGGGTTTCACTAACGAACCACATCAGGTAAAGCAGCGCTGGCGCGAGCAGCAGCAGAATGGTGCCAAAGTGCACGCGCGTCCACTGCGGGTTAAGCAGCATGCTCAGGTAAGCCTCCACCGACAGCAGCAGTGAGAAGTAGAACGTAATCTGCAGCAGCGTGTACATTATATCCGCCTCTCCGCGCATATCCGCCGTGCTGTAAGCCAGAAACGAAATCACCATCCACGACAGCACCGTGCCCAGCAGTACCTGCCCTGGCTTGATCTTTATGTTATTCATACCTCTGCTTTTCCTGTGTGTGATACAAGGTATAAAAAAACAAAGCCACTCCCATAGCAGGAGTGGCTTTTCTATACTTCAAGTTTGGCCTGGCGGCTATTTGATCACGCCGAGTTCTTTGCCTACTTCCACGAAAGCGTTGATACACTTATCGATGTGCTCCTTGTCGTGCACGGCGGACAGCTGCACACGGATGCGCGCCTGGCCTTTTGGCACTACCGGGTAGTAGAAACCGATTACGTAAATGCCTTTCTCCAGCATGCGGGCGGCAAACTCCTGCGCCAACGGCGCGTCGTACAGCATCACCGGAACAATCGGGTGGTCGCCCGGCTTAATGTCGAAGCCGGCGCGTGTGATCTGCTCCCGGAAGTATTTGGTGTTCCACTCCAGCTTGTCGCGTAGCTCTGTGGTAGCGCTCAGGGTGTCGAGCACAGCAATAGAGGCGCCTACAATAGACGGAGCCAGTGAGTTAGAGAACAGGTACGGGCGCGAACGCTGGCGCAGCATGTCAATGATCTCTTTACGGCCAGAGGTAAAGCCTCCCATGGCACCACCGAGTGCTTTGCCCAGTGTGCCTGTGATGATGTCTACCTTGCCCATCACGTTGTGGTACTCGTGCGTGCCACGGCCGGTTTTGCCCATAAAGCCTGTAGAGTGCGAGTCATCCACCAACAGCACGGCGTTATACTTGTCGGCCAGTTCCACAATCTTATCCAGCTGCGCTACGGTACCGTCCATCGAGAAGGCGCCGTCGGTCACGATTACGCGGTGTTTGGCACCCTGTGCCTCCTGCAGCTTTGCCTCCAGGTCAGCCATGTCGTTATGGTTGTAGCGGAAACGCTGCGCTTTGCACAGGCGAATGCCGTCGATGATGGAGGCGTGGTTCAGGGTATCTGAGATAATGGCCGACTCCGCATCGAACAAAGGCTCGAACACACCGCCGTTGGCGTCAAACGCAGCCGCATACAGGATGGTGTCTTCCGTACCCAGGAACTCAGATATCTTACGCTCCAGCTCTTTATGGATGTCCTGGGTGCCGCAGATAAAGCGTACCGAGCTCATGCCGTAGCCGTGCGTATCGATGGCTGCCTTGGCTGCCTCAATCACCTTTGGGTGAGCCGAGAGGCCCAGGTAGTTGTTGGCGCAGAAGTTAAGCACGTGCTGCATCTTGGTTGTGTCGATGTCAGCGCCTTGTGGCGTAGTGATAATGCGTTCCTGCTTATACAAACCTGCCTCTTTTATCTCGGCAAGCTGCTGTTCTAAATCTGGTTTTAGCGTTTCGTACATAGTTTCGTTTATCGTTATGCGTTGTTCGTTTCTTAAGTATGCTTATTCTCCGGTTGCTTCTGCGCCGGCATCGGGCTTTGGCGGCGGGCGGCGTATGATCGGCCTCGGCCTTGGCGGCTTTGGCTTCGGTTGCTGCTCGTCTGCTGCGGCTGGCTTTTCCGGCTCCTGCGGTTGCTCTGGCGCAGCCTCCGGTTGGGTTATACTTGCCTCTGCCGGATTAGATGCTTCGGGGGTGTTTTTTTGCAAAGTTGCGGGCCTCTTGATAACAGGCCTTGGCCTTGGTGGCCTGGGCGCGGCCTCCGGGGCAGCAGCAGGGGCTTCAGCGGTAGCTTCTGGCTTGTGCTGCTCGTTCGGCAACGGCTGTTCTTGCCGGGGGGGCTGCTCTTCCTTTGGCTTCTGCAGGGCGGCCGGCCTTTTTATAACCGGGCGCGGGCGCGGTGGCGTAGCAGGCGCTTCAGCAGCGGGCTTTGCCTTTCCCTCCGCCTGCTCATCAGGTTTCTGCAAGGCTGCCGGGCGCTTGATAACCGGACGCGGGCGTGGTGGCGTGGGCTTCTCCTCCGCAACAGGGTTTTCGGCCTGAGGCTGCTGTGCCTGCTCCTCTTTGGCTTCGGGTTTAGGGTTCTGCAGCGCTGCCGGCCGCTTGATCACAGGCCTTGGCCTGGATGGCTTTGTAGCAGGAGCCTCCTCTGCAGCTGGGCTTGTGCTTCCTTCCGGTGATGGCTTCGCTTGCTCCTCCGCTGGCTTCTGCAGGGCGGCAGGGCGTTTTATGACAGGGCGCGGGCGTGCCGCTGGTTTCGCTTCCCCGGGTGCTTCCGTTGTCGCTTTGTCGTCGGCCCCGGTTTCCTCCGCTTTCGGTTTAACTATAACAGGGCGCTTCACGACCGGCCTTGGTCGTGGGGCTGCCGCTTCTGCTTTTGCTTCCTCCGGAGCAGGTGCCTTCTCCGTGGCTTCGCCTTCTACGGGCTTGCGTACAGCGGCTGGCCGCTTTACAACCGGCCTTGGCTTTGGTGCGCCTTCTTCTTTTGCGGGTGCTTCGGCTGAGGTGTCAGCCGAAGCACCCGCTGCACTGGCCGCCGGTTTGGCCGCCACCGCCCGCCGAACGGCAGCCGGACGAGGGGCTGCAGCCGGCTCCGCTTTAGGCACCGCTTCCTCGGCCAGGTGGTAGCGTAGGCGCACATCGTTGATCACCATCTTTACCTGCACCTGAAAGCTGTTCGGGTGCATTTGCGCGTACATCTCCTGCCACGCCGCGTAGCGCGCTGGGTCAGAAGCCTCAAAGGCTGCCTTGTCTATCCGTTTCTTTACCAGGTACTCATCGAAGGTCATACGCTTACAGGCCTCGCTTGCTAATTATGCCGCAATTTACGGTTTCAGCACTACTTAGGCTATCCCCGAGCGGGTAGTGCCGTGCATCTTTACAAAGATAACAAAATCAATTTGCCCGTTTCGGCTTAGGTTACCGCTAGTTTATCGGTATTATGTAATTGTCAATTCTGCCTGACGCGCTTTCGCGCCCTCAAAACCCGTTTTACCTTTGTATCCAAGGTGAATAATGGTTAAAGTTAGATTAGGTAGATGAGGACGCTTGCCCATGGCAGGCGTTCTCTCTTTTATGGAACTTCGCCACGAGGCCCTGTGCTGTGGCAGGGGGCTGCCCGTCTTTCTTCCGAAGTATATTTTTTGGATTGCATTGAAATCGGTTACTTTGTACAAAGATTTCAATTTAGCTTATGGCAAACACAAGTGACACGGTATTGGTGATAGGGGCCTGCGGGCAATTAGGCTCAGAGCTCACAATGGAACTGCGCCAGATGTATGGAGAGGCAAACGTGGTGGCGGCAGACATTGCGCCGCCGAAGCAAGCTGAACTGCGCGAGTCAGGCCCATTTGAGAAGGTGGATGTGCTGGACACAAAGGTGCTGGCTGAGCTTGCCTCTAAATATAAATTTAAGCAGATATATCATTTGGCGGCTGTGCTTTCGGCGACGGGGGAGAAAAACCCCAAGTTTGCCTGGAAGCTGAACATGGACGGCCTGTTTAATGTGCTGGACCTGGCTCTGGAGCAAAAAACAGGCAGAGTGTACTGGCCGAGCTCTATCGCCTGCTTTGGCCCGAGCACCCCACGCCAGAACACGCCGCAGCAAACCATCATGGACCCCAACACGGTGTATGGCATCAGCAAGCAGGCTGGTGAGCGCTGGTGTGAGTACTACTTCCAGAAGTATGGCCTGGATGTGCGCAGCCTTCGCTACCCGGGCCTGATCGGCTATAAAGCCCTGCCAGGCGGCGGCACGACGGACTACGCGGTAGATATCTACCACAAAGCCCTGGAAGGGGAGGCCTTTGAGTGCTTCCTGAGCGAAGACACATACCTGCCGATGATGTACATGCCAGACGCTTTAAAAGCTACCCTGGACCTGATGCACGCGCCGGCAGAGCAGATAAAAGTACGCGACTCCTACAACCTGAGCGCCATGAGCTTCTCGCCGAAGGAAGTGGCTGCCGCTATCAGAAAGCACATCTCTGACTTCGAGATCGTGTACAAGCCGGACTCGCGCCAGCAGATTGCGAACTCCTGGCCACAGAGCATAGACGATAGCGCCGCGCAGCAGGACTGGGGCTGGAGCCCGAACTATAATTTGGATGCCATGACGGAGGACATGCTGCTGAACCTGAGAAAGATGAAGCAGGAGCAGGCGGTTTAAACCCAGCTACACAAGTATAGAAACAGGAGAGGCCGGTGTTAACGCACCGGCCTCTCCTGTTTCTATACTTGCAGCATGGTGCCGCGAAAAAAATAAACGCTCTAAGCCTTTAGCTGTAAACCGGTTGTATTGGCAATCAATATTCAGACATCGGGCAGGCGTGTGCAATTGCATTTACTATATACTATACCATCTATATTTGCGCCATCATTACTATCAAACATACTTATAACATTATGATGCGTAACTTAATTGCGCTGGCAACCCTGATGGTGTTTGCCATCACAGCACAGGCCCAAAACGGCGGTGGCACTTACAAGCCAACTGCCGGCAACATCACTACCGAAGTTCTTTTTAACGATTTCGGAGACATCAGCCTGAACAACGGCCTGCTTCGCGGCCGCTACTTCATGAGCGATGCGACAGCCCTTCGTTTAAGCGTCGGCATAAACTACGACTACAGAAAGCTAGACGACGATGCCCACTACCGCACCTCAGGGATTGCCCTGGCTCCGGGCATCGAGAAGCACTTTGCCGGCACAGACAGGCTCTCTCCTTACATTGGCGCTGAACTTCCTATCCGCTTTACCGGCGCCCGCTACGAAAACGAGAACGTAGAGGTAAAAGGAGCAACCGGAACAAACGGAAGCGACAGAGCCTATTTCAGCGTTGGCCTGAATGCAGTGGCTGGAACTGACTTTTACTTCGCCCGTAATTTCTATGCTGGCGTTGAGGTAGGGGTAGGCCTGCGCTACAGAAAAGATGCTGAGGTTGAGGTTGATACTGATTTCGGCAACAACACTACTGTGGAAGGCTTTCACGGGGTGGATTTCTCCCAGTTCGTGAACGGCGGCGTGCGTGTAGGCTTCGTGTTCTAAGCAAAGCAGACCTTTTTTCAGAAGGCCCCGCAGCATACTACTTGCTGCGGGGCCTTTTTTCTGCCTAACCTTCCGGCAGCAGTACAGTTTATACTTGCAGCAACCTGTAAACGATGATTGTAAACCCGATACCTGAAGGCTGGGAGGTAATTTACCAGCAGGCGCATGGCGTACTGGCCGCACAGCTGGCGTTTCACCTGAAGCCGGAGCTGCACTGCCGGCACTGGGCCGAAACGCTGATCGCCATTGCCAACCACGATAACCGCCAGCGCACCTGGCGGGGCAAGGATGGCCTCACGCCAGCCGGTGCCCCTGCCGATTTCACGCTGCAGCCCAACACGCTGGAGCAGGCAAGGGCGCTGATGCACGATGTGCGCTTCCAGAGCCGCTGGGTAGCCCTGCTTACCTCCATGCACATGAGCTACCTCTACGAGAGCCGCCGTGGTGAGGGCAAAGCCACCGACGCCTTTCTGGACGAGCAGCTAGCGCTGCAGCAAGGCTGCCGTAAAAGTCTGCGCCTCTCCCAAAAAGAGGCGCAGCAGGCCTATGCCGTTATGCAATGGTGCGACCGCTTCTCGCTTATACTTTGCCGCAACGAGCTGCCCGCCGATGAACGCAGGCTGGAAATAACCACTGGCCCGGACGGTAAGCCCTACTTTCTGCAGCAACAGCAGCAGGGCGGGATAACCGTAACACCCTGGCCTTTTGCTGCGCCCCGGGTAGAGGTGCAGGTGGAGTGCCGGGTGCTGGAGCAGCTGCAGTTCGGGAGCGACAAAGAGCTGGCGCAGGCCCTGCACCAGGTGGAGGTGAGGTATAAAAAATGGGAGCTGCAGCGCTCCTAGGCGCGTGTGCTGCCCCCTTGCCGCCGCACCTACCCAAAAACTAATCGGCGCTTAACAACGTCTATACCTGTGTAAAAGAGGTGCTGAGAACAAAACCAACTATGACTATTACCGAATCGAACGACGAAGAACTGAGAAGACTGATATTTGAGAAGGAGAGAGTGATTGTAAAGTTTGTGGACGATACGTGCCCCGTCTGCAAAGCCCTTGCACCGACCTTTGCCCAACTCTCCGCCGACCCTGCCTACAGCGATATTACGTTTGTGCGGATGAGTGCCACAGAAAACCCTGTCTCCAGCAAGGAGGTCAGAATGACCGGTACGCCTTTCTTTGCCATCTACCGCAGCGCTACGCTGGTGGACTGTGGCATTGTTTCTACGGAAGACGGTATCCGGGAGCTGCTGCTGCGCCTGAAATAGCTCAGCCACAAATTTTTACGGAACGCCTCACGGGCTATAGCTGTTGTGGAAAACCTGTGCTAACTTGCGCCGCTTTTTTAATCAGCTAAACACGTGTATAGAAAAATTACGATTCAACTGCTTTCGCTGCTGCTGACAGTAGCCTTAGGCATGGCCATGCCGGGCTGTTCCAGTACCACTAAGTTAAATACGGCAGCCCCTGCCTCCACGGCCTCGGCAGTGCCGGCCTACAAGCCCCAGCTTTCTTCCATCTCGGTGCCTGTTTCCGTTTCCATTGCCGCTATGGAAGACAAGCTGAACCAGGAGCTGGCCGGCGTGCTCTACAAAGACACCAACCTCAACGACGACAACGTTGCCGTAACCGTTACCAAGAAGGGGCGCATGAGCATCCGCGCCGAGAAAGACAAGATCTACTTTACGCTGCCGCTGCACATTTATGCCAAAGGCCGCTGGAAGTGGGACCCGTGCAAATTCTGCCCGGCAGTAGACAAGTCAGAAGACACCAGCTTCGACATGGTGATCAAAACCGTAAGCAAGGTTGGCCTGACGGAGGATTACCGCATTAACACCGTTACCTCCGGCGACTTTGAGTGGGGCAATACCAAACCTGTGCTGGAGCTGGGGCCGCTGAAGATCGGGCTCGCCCGCTTTGTGGAGCCGGCCCTGCGTAGCCAGATGAGCAACCTGACCAAGCAGCTGGACAAGGAGCTGCAGAGCCGCCTCGACATGAAAAAGTATGTAGCAGAGGCGTGGCTGTTGCTGCAGGAGCCTGTAAAGCTGGACGACGGCATGAATGCCTGGCTAACCGTAGTGCCGAAAGAGGTGCGCATGGCGCCGCTGCAGGCCCAGAACGGCACCCTGAACACCCGCCTCGGCATAACCTCCTATATTACGGTGACTACCGATGGCAAACCAAAAACGCAGCTGAACAAGAACCTGCCCAAACTGATTGTGGATAGCCGCATGAACGATGAGATACAGGTAGGGCTGACGGCGAACATCCCGTATGCGCATGCCAGTGCCTTGCTGCAGGAGCAGGTGGCGAAGCAGACCTACAAGTTTGATGGTGGAAAAAGCCAACTGACGGTTAAGGATGCCGCCATCTCGCCGAGCGGAGAGCAGTTGGTGCTGATGCTGGATGTGGACGGTAAAACCAAGGCAGGCCTGTTTACCAAAAAGATTGTGGGCAAAGTATACCTGCGGGGCACGCCCTACTACGATGCCGAAACAGCCTCTATTAAAGTGCGCGATGTGGATTACGACCTGGATACGAAGGACAAGCTGCTGAGCACCGCCAGCTGGCTTGCCAAAAACAAGTTTAAGGACATGATTCAGCAGCAGGTCAACATCCCGGTGAAGGGCGAGCTGGAGAATGCGCAGAAAATGCTGCAGGCAACCCTGGACAAACAGGGCCGGGTGCATGAGTCGGTGCTGCTGCGTGGTAACATCAAATCCATCACGCCGGATAATATTTACCTGACGGCAGACGGCATCAAGGCCGTGGTCAACGCCATAGGCACATTAACCGCTACAGTTGATAAACTCTAGGTGAGGCACTAGACATTAGATTTGAGACCTTCTTCAGACACATATCTTCGAGGGTATCCAGATAATAGAAAGGGGTGCTGCTAATCACTTAGCAGCACCCCTTTTAATTTATCAAGAGTTTTATCTGGTATTTAACGTCTAGAATCTAGCGCCTATTTACAGCTTCTCCACCGGCGAGGGGCTGTTAAACACACTGTCTGGCACGTTGGTGGGGGCAGCAATATGGAAGAGCTCGAAGTCGCTTTGCGGGTTGCTGCGGTCGCTGGCCAGCTTTATCTTGCCGTAGTCCCGGTAGTTGCTCCAGCGGCGGGTAAAGGTGGGCTCGGCATCGTCAAACTTCCTGAAAAAGGCCCACTGCGTTACAAGCCCCTTGTCCTTATCCACCCACACGTGGTACTTGTTCTGCGGCGTGAGGCCCACATCGGCAAAGGTCATCTGCAGCACATCGGCCCTGTCGCCGTCCATGGTTTCTCCTTCGCCCAGGTAGGTTAGCGATACGCCCGGGTCCTGCAGCTTAAAGGGCATCACCAGCCAATACGAGTTGTTGATCCAGAGGGCGTAGGCGTGCTTGAGCAGCTTTTGCTTCTCCTCGGAGTCCGGCAGCTCCTGCCCGGCCAGGTATACTTTGCCCTGCTTGGTTTGGGTGTCTACAATGGCGATGAGGCTGTCTTTCTCCCAACGGAAGCGGTTTTGCTGCTTATCCCATATCTGGTACTGGTCGTTGAAGGTCCAGGCCAGGTAGCGTGTTTTATCCCAGCCCTTTTGGCCGCCCATGTTTTGCAGCACTTTACCGGCAATGGCCTTGGCCTTTCTGTCGGATGCCTGGGCGTAGGCGAGCGCCGGCACCAGCAGGCACAGCAGCAGTGAGCAGAGCAGTTTTTTCAGGGGCATGTTTCATACGTTTGGTGCGCTTCCGTCTACGCAGTTATACCTGCCCAGGATGCCGCCGCAGCCCCACTTTCACAGGCGTTTCAACCCAATCAGAAGGCATTCCGTACCTAAAGCCACAACAGACCCGACGTACGCCTATGGCCAAGTATACACTCGGTGGGATTTTCCACCTTCTCAAGACATCCGTAAACGGCTTTCTCGAAGCCAACGCGCTGAGGCTTGCGGCAGCGCTGGCATTCAATGCCATTTTCTCTATTCCGCCGCTGCTGCTCATTATCATCAAGGCGGCTGGCTTTTTCTTCGGCGAGGAGGCAGTGTCGGGTAAACTGGAGGAGCAGGTGTCGGCGGCTATCAGCCCCCAGGCTGCCTCAGAAATACAGACGATGGTGCAGAACGCCAGCACGAGCGAGTCGTCGGGATGGGCCATGTGGGTAGGTGTCGGTACGCTTGTCTTTGCCTCCACTACCTTCTTCGCCACGTTGCAGCAGTCGCTCAACAGCGTCTGGAACCTGAAGGTTAAGCCCACCAGCGGCATTCTCCGCATGGCCAAAGAGCGCCTTTTCTCTTTCGGCCTTAT
Source organism: Pontibacter actiniarum (assembly GCF_003585765.1). Classification (NCBI taxonomy): domain Bacteria; kingdom Pseudomonadati; phylum Bacteroidota; class Cytophagia; order Cytophagales; family Hymenobacteraceae; genus Pontibacter; species Pontibacter actiniarum. The sequence goes on along the minus strand of NZ_CP021235.1, from coordinate 3,713,682 downwards.
TTTGAGCATTTCGCTGCTGATGCTAATCTCCTTTGTTATCAGTGCGGCCATCTCGGTGCTTAGCGGCTACCTGTCAGACATGCTCCCGGGCATTGGCGTGTGGGTGATTAAGCTGCTGGACTTCCTGATCTCCGTTGGGTTGATCACGCTGCTGTTCGCCCTGATACTGAAGTACCTGCCCGATGCCTACATCCGCTGGAAAGACACCCTGATCGGGGCCCTGATCACGGCCATCCTTTTCACGATCGGGAAGTTCCTAATCAGTTGGTACATCGGCACCTCCGACCCCGGCTCGGCTTACGGTGCGGCAGGCTCTATCATCGTTATACTTGTCTGGATCTACTATTCGTCTATGATTGTGTTTTTCGGGGCAGAGTTTACGCAGCAGTACGCCAGTAAGTACGGCCAGCACATTACCCCCAAAGAGCACGCTGTGTTTGTGGAGGAGCGCGAGGTAACAGACAAGCCGCAGGAGCGCGAGGGAACCGGCCGGCCGAAGTCGGAAGGCAGGTTTGAAGGGTAAAAGCAAAGCTGCGAGTAACTCAGTTTTTAATGGCGTGAGCGTCCGCTTGTGCCAAGGTTAGCCTATGGCCTGGCAGAAATAGCGTGCGGAAGTATAAAGCCCTAAAGCACCATCAATATAAAAAGCCCGGCCCTGCTACACGTGTAGCAGGGCCGGGCTTTTTATACGTTACAGCGGTTGTTTATACTTAGGCGGGCTGCTTTTCCTTTACTGCCAGCTGTCCGCAGGCCGCGTCGATATCTTTACCGCGGCTGCGGCGCACGTTTACCTGCAGGCCACGGTCGGCCAGGTAATAGATAAACGCTTGCAGGCGGTCGTCGTCGGTGTTCACAAAATCCGCGTTCTCGATCGGGTTATACTCAATCAGGTTGATCTTGCACGGGATGATCTTGGAGAAGCGAAGCAGCTCCTCAGCATCCTGCAGGGTATCGTTAAAGTTATCGAACACGATGTACTCATACGTAACCTTGCGGCCGGTTACCTGGTGGTAGTGCTTCAGGGCATCCTTCAGGGCCTCCAGCGAGTTCGTCTCGTTGATCGGCATGATCTGGTTGCGCTTTTCGTCGTTGGCTGCGTGCAGCGACAGGGCCAGGTTCGCCTTCACGCCGTCATCCGCCATCTTCTTAATCAGCTTGGCGATACCGGCGGTGCTTACCGTGATGCGGCGGGCAGCCATACCCAGGCCGTCATGTGCCGTGATGCGCTCGATGCTCTTCATCACGTTGGCGTAGTTGAGCATCGGCTCGCCCATGCCCATGTACACGATGTTGGTGAGCGGCTGGCCGTACTGGCGCAGGCTTTGCTCGTTTATGCGCACCACCTGGTCGTATATTTCAGCGGCATCAAGATTACGCACGCGGTCCATGTAGCCGGTGGCGCAGAACTTACAGGTAAGCGAGCAGCCTACCTGGCTGCTGACGCAGGCCGTTTTGCGCTCGTCGTGCGGTATCAGTACGCCCTCCACAATGTGGCTGTCGTGCAGCTTAAAGGCAGATTTGATGGTGCCGTCGTTGCTGAGCTGCTCGGTGGCCACCTGTACCGAGTTGATAGAGAAATGCTGGTCCAGCTTCTCGCGCAGGGCCAGGCTCACGTTGTTCATCTCCGTAAACGACTGGGCAGAGTGCTTCCAGAGCCACTCATACACTTGTTTGGCACGGAAAGGCTTCTCGCCCTGCTCCACAAACCAGGCCTTCAGGTCGTCCAGTGTTAGCTTCCGGATGTCCTTCTTATTCAGGATATTTAAATCTGCAATCAAAGTCATACTGCAAAATTACAAAAATCCTCAGGCTTTAGTTTCAATCTTTGCCTTTACTTCGGCGGGCAGGCTCATTAGTTTGCGCTCCTGGTAATTAAAGCACAGCATGCCGGTTTTGGCGCGGGCCACTTCTTTGCCATCCTGGTTGGTAATGTGGTAGGTGATGTCGAAGCCATACTTGTTAAGGTCGTCGAAAGCCAGCTTTATGCGCAGCACATCGCCGTAGAAGCCCTCGCCCTTGTACTCAATGGCGACATCGGCCATGATCATGCTGGCGCCGCCCAGGTTCAGCTCGCTCCAGCCGAAGTGGCCCAGCAGCTGCATGCGCGCCTCGTGCATGATGGAGAGCAGGGCATCGTTGCCGAGGTGGTTGCCATAGTTGAGGTCGGTGACGCGCACCGGGACCGTGGCCTCAAAATGTGTGTGTGCGGGAATCTGTACGTGTACTCTTGCCATGGGTGCTCGTGTTGTGCCGCCGTTGCTGCGGCGTGTGTTTATTTTCGTAAATTCTAAACCTTATATATTGCAGCCTCTGCACTGCTTTGTGTACATTTGTAAAGTAACACAATAAAACATGCACCTCGAAATACGACAGACGAAAGACGGCTCAAACACCCTGTACGTGCCCGAGTTAAACGAGCACTACCATTCGGTGCATGGGGCCCTGCAGGAGTCGCAGCATGTGTTTATCCGGCACGGGCTGGAGCACATGCTGGAGCAGAAGAAGGACCTGAAGGTGCTGGAGGTGGGGTTCGGGACCGGCCTCAACGCCATACTTACTTTTCCGGCGGCGCTTGCCAAAAAAGCCTTTATCCAGTACGATACGCTGGAGAAGTTCCCGCTTTCAGAAGAAACGGTAAAGCAGCTGCACTACGAGAACATCATCCTGAACCCGGAGCTGCACGAGCGCTTCTACCAGCTGCACGCCGCGGCCTGGAACCAGCCGGTGGATATTATCCCCTATTTTACGCTGCAGAAGATACACGAGTCGCTGGAGGAGTTCGTGGCGCCGCAGTCTTACTACGATGTGGTGTACTTTGATGCCTTTGCCCCGGAGAAGCAACCGGAGCTGTGGTCCGACGCGATGTTCGAGAAGCTGTACAAGGCCATCCGCCCGGGTGGTGTGCTGGTGACCTACTGTGCCAAAGGCTCGTTTAAGCGAAGCCTCAAAGCCGCCGGTTTCGAGGTGGAGGCGCTGCCCGGCCCTCCGGGTAAACGCGAGATGACGCGCGGCGTGAAGCCGCTTATCCGGAGCTGACAGTGGTGCCTGCCGCGGCAGGGCCGGGTATAACAGGATATAGATAACTGCGTATATACTACGCAGCCGCTCCTGCTGTACAGGGAGCACCTGTTTAACGCTACCATGCCCCAAACCACCAGCACCAGCCAGCCCACCCTTCGCAACAGGCTGCTGAACATCCTGGCCATCCTTACCCGCGCACTGGCTGTGATAGCTATTGCCGGAACAGTGGTGCCCCTGCTTTCCGCAGAGGAATGGTATGTGCGCATGTTTGATTTCCCGAGGCTACAGCTGTTCTTCCTGGCGCTGGGCAGCCTGGTGCTGTACCTGGCGCTGTATTACCAGCACAGCAAGCGGGGCAAGTTCCTGCTGTTCCTGCTGGCGGCGGTGGTGGTGTACCAGTCCATAAACATTTACCCCTACACGGCGCTGGCTCCGGTGCAAACGGAGCACACCGAGCGCGGCCCTGCGGACACGACCCAGCTAAGTATACTGGTTTCCAACGTGCTGATGTACAACACCAGCTATGGCAAGCTTGTGGAGCAGGTGGAGGAGTACGCGCCCGACATACTGCTGACGCTGGAGTCTGACTCCGTGTGGCAGGAGGCCCTGACGGAAATTGCCGCACAATACCCCTACCGCATCGAGATACCGCTGCACAATACCTACGGCATGCACCTCTACAGCAGGCTGCCGCTCCGGCAAAAGCGCGTTAACTACCTGCTCAGCGAGGAGATCCCGTCCATTAAAACGTATGTACAGCTGCGCAGCGGCGATTGGGTGGAGTTTAGGGGCGTGCACCCCAAACCGCCCGTACCGACCGAGGACGGTAACTCGCGCAAGCGCGACGCCGAAATTATTCTGGTTGGGGAGGAGGTGGCCGCCTCGGAGTACCCCGTTATAGTGGCGGGGGATTTTAACGATGTGGCCTGGTCTGCTACAACCAAGCTCTTCCAAAAGGTAAGCCACCTGCTGGACCCGCGCATCGGGCGGGGCTTTTACAGTACCTTTAATGCCAACTACCCCCTGTTGCGCTGGCCGCTCGACCACGTGTTCCACTCCAGCCACTTTAAGCTAGTGGAGATGGACCGCTTGCCCTACATTGGCTCCGACCATTTCCCGATCTACATTAAGCTGAGCTATGAGCCGGAGGAGAAGTACGAGCAGACGCCCCCGGCCCCGGACGAGGACACGGATGAGAAGGCCGCCGAGACGGTGCTGGAGGGGATTGAGGAAGCCCGCGAGGACGGTGACTCTGCTGCGGTGGTAGAAAACGATTCGCTGTAGCCCCCGCCCGCCCATCAGTACAGGGCCTTTAGACAATCCCGCTGTGCCTGCTTTTGCTTGGTTTTGTCCTGAGCAAAGATGAACTTATCCAAGAGGCAAACAGTTAGGGCTTAAATTGCACTTTTTTGCCGCTGCCATACTTTGAATTTCTGTATAAAGTAGTAGATTGCGGTGGAGAAGAGGCATTCCCCTAAAAGTTATTGTATGAAAAGCTTACTTAAAAAAGTCATCAAACCGTTTCTTCCTAAGTATGAAGTGGTTTGCACAACCTACCAAATCATCCCGGGCCGTCCGGTAAACGGTAACCACCAGAAGCACACCTTCGAGAAAGGCGCCTCCGAGGAAGCCCGGAAGTTTTATGTAAAGGTGGTTAACTCTGACATGACCAAAAACATGGCACCGGTAGAGGTACACCTCAAGCGCCGCGGAAAGACAATTGAGAAGCAGCACTTTGGCCCGGTAGACGAGCTGAAGAAGTTCAACGTTGTGTACAAAGGCTAGCTATAGCACTACTGCAATGTAAAAAAGCCCCCTTAACTTAGTTAAGGGGGCTTTTTTTGTGGTTGCTACCTGTTGCTTATACGTTGCTTCCGGGAACGGAAGGGGGCATTAAAAACAAAAGCCTGTCTGTTACAGTACCGCTACGCTGTGGCACTGTAGCAGGCAGGCGCCTAAGGCAGGTGCCGCAGCAGCTGCCCCCTCTCTGCTTGTTTTACTTAAGGTACTTTGCCTTGATCAGGTCCAGCATCTTCACGAAGTGGCCTTTGTCCTCATTGGTCAGGTAAGCCCTCCACAGGCCCTCCACCAACAGCATGAGGATCTCGGTCTCCAGCTCTGGCTCCTGGTAACCGAGTTTACGAAACGCCTCTACCAGCTTCTGCATCACAGAGTGGGAGTAGCGGAGGTGGTGTCGCTGGGCAATCTCCTCGTCCACCAAGCGGAACTGCATCCGCCAGAAATTACGCTCGTCCTCTACCAGCTTCAGCGGCATGTCCAGCACGTTGCTGATGAGCCGGAGCGGGTCGTTCTCTTCTACCAGCCCTTTGCTCTTGTCGGTAATGCGCCTGTAGCCCGCTTTTACAACGGCTTCCAGCAGGTTGTCTTTACTAATGTAGTGCTTGAATATAAGGCCCTCCGACACTCCCGCCTCTTTGGCGATCAGGCTGGTAGGGGTAGCGTCATAGCCTTTCTCTGCGAAAAGGTTCAACGCCGTCTCTAAAATTATCTCTTTCTTTGTTTTAGACATCTCAATTTCTATAATCTAATCAGCCATACAGCCGCGCAAATGATATGCAGGTGTTTCTGGTTGATTCAGGGTGCTCGCAACAGGAAATACAAAATTATAACATCGGTTAAAATATAAGCCTTATCCGGGCATATTAATTTTAAGCCGAGGTTATTAATTTGTTAATAAACACCTTTCTTAATTGCCACAGGTGCTTTTATTGGTTAAAATAAATAAACTATTTTAAATTTTTGGTAGAAGCACCTAATAAAATGATTTTTTAAGACGATGGCGGCCAGCAGTATGCTGTGGTAAAGAGGAGGGCTGCGCATGTAGCGCCTGGCACCCGCACGGCTTTGGCGCAGTGAAGGGCGCAGCAGCCTTTGGGCGCACCTGAACCCGGTTGCGCATGCTACAGCCTGTGTTATTTGCCTTGTGTTACAGAGGCTTGTGCCACACCCCCTCCGGCATTACCACCGCATCCAGCGGCACATCAAAAGGATTTGGGTCGGCTATACGTGCTACAGGCGGCTCCAGCGAAAGGCCTATTTTCAGCACATCAGGGCGGCAATCTGCCAGAAAGCGGTCGTAGAAGCCTTTGCCGTAGCCTACGCGTTGCCCGGCCCTATCGAAGGCAAGCAACGGAATCAGCACCACGTCTACCTCTCGGGCATGTATGATTTGAGCATTTTGCGGCTCCGGTATACCCCAGCGGTTTTCTACAAGTATGGCTTCGTCCGTTAGGTGATGATGCGTCAGCACATGCTGCTCCACATCCGTAACCGGCACCACCACCCGCACCTCCGGGTGCTCCAGTCGCAGTTGCTCAATAATAGGCCAGGTATTTACCTCATTGTTTTTGATGATGGGCAGAAACACGTGCACTGTTTGCCCTGCCTGCAGCGGAAAGTGCCTAAAAAACTGCTCGGCTATACCTTGGCTGCGCCGCTGCACCTCTTCCTGCGGTAGGGCGCGGCGCTGCTGTAGCATCTGTTTGCGAAGATCAGCCTTCCGCATTACTCCTCCTCCAGAATCGTGAACTTAAACTCCAGCGGGTCGAACGCCTCTATTAAAGCAGGTATAAAATCTGGATTATTGGTTTTGTAGGTAAGCAGGTTGTCTTTACGCTCCTGCAAAGTACCTCCAGGGAAGAGTTTATCCTTCAGGTTCTCCAGCTGCTTAAACGTCTGCTCGTGCTTGTTGTCGCGGGCTTTGGATATCTTCTTCTCCAGCATCTGCAGGGCATTGTGCGCCTTCTGCTCTTCGGCTCCCACGGCTTTCTCTAAAGTAGGGTCTATTTCCTTGGCCAGCTTCTCTACCTCAGCAAAGGCAGCGGCTACAGCCTCACGCTGGGCAGTCAGGTCGATGTCCTCTTCGTGTATCTGGGCAGATAGCTGCTTTTTCAGCTCCTGGTAATCCTGGAACAAGTCCTGCGGCTGCAAGTCCAGCTTGTGCATGCGGTTGGCGTTGCTGCGGCTAATGTATAGCGCCGAGTTGCGCAGCATCAGCAGCGGGAAAGCCACCTTATAGGCAGCAAACAACTTCTTCAGCTGGAACCAGTAAGCCACTTCTGCGCCTCCACCGATGTATGCCAGGTTCGGAAGTATAAGCTCCTCAAACAGCGGCCTAAGTATAACATTGGGGCTGAAGCGCTCCGGGTGCTCCTGCGCCTCCTGCTGTATCTCCTCCAGTGTAAAGCTAAGGTCGGTGTTTAATACTTTATACTTGTCCTCTTCCTGCACAATGCGCTCACGCAGCCCATCGGTCAGGTAAAACAGGTTAATTTCACGTGAGTATACCTGCGGCTTATACCCAAGCTCCTCCAGCTGCGCACTTGCCTCCTCTACCAGCTTATTCGATAGTTGCTCTGTCAGTTCTTTCTCTATCACCGGCAGCAGCGCTTTTTTCAGCCCCGCGTGGTCACCATCTATACTTACCAAACCGTACGCGCCAAACAATTCATGCGTAATGGCACGGGTAGCATCTGCCAGGTTCTTGCTGTTGCGGTACGCCTCCTCAAAAATCGGGTAAGCCTCCGGTAGCTCTGCCAGCAGCTGCTCCATATCTTTTGTAGAGAACCGGCCTACAGCTCCGGTCTGTTCACTCTCCCAAGTATACTTCTTCCCGAACAGGTTAAAATGATTGATCTCAGCAAAGTCGTGGTCTTCCGTAGCCATCCAGTACACCGGCACAAAGTTGTAATCTGGGTACTTCTCCTGCAGTTGCTTACAGGTATTAATAGCCGTGATGATCTTGTAGATGAAGTACAGCGGGCCAGTAAAGATGTTCAGCTGGTGACCGGTGGTGATAGTGAAGGTATTCGACTGCTGCAGCAGGTCGATGTTTTGTTGCACGTTCGGGTTTACCTCAGCGATGGAAGTATACTGCTCCTGCAGCGCCTGGTGCAGCGTTTGTCGCTGTGCTTCGCTGAAGCTTTTCTCCTTCAGCTGAGCCTCAAAGGCTTCTACAGTCGGGAAATGGTTATAGAACGGTCGTAGCTGTTCGCCACGACAGAGGTAGTCCGTTATTGTTTGGGAGAATGCGCCGGTGGCAGCGTAATCTATCTTGGTAATCTTCATGGTCTGTACTTCCATCTGCTTTGTAGCCGTGGGTTTAGCCCTTTTAACAGTTTCGGGGGAAATGTGTTGCAGCAATTTTCCGCTATGCCACAAAGTAAAGGTTTTATTTCCGGTTTTACAGATGATACGATAGAAAGCAGGTGGCAGGGTATGAGCAACGGTAATGATGCTTTGAAGTAGTGTGTATTGATTATTGCTGAGCTTTAGCCAATAGGTTGCGAGTTGAGGTTTCTGCTGAGTTACTACTTTATTTCGGTCTAAGCTGGCGTAGGGGCTGCTTATCCACAGCTTTAGTTCCGGCCTTCTACGTTGCCAGTTATTTGCGCTCCAAGTTGGGGTAGGGGCCCTATGTAAGCGAGGACTCGTTTTCCCACTCGGCGCTGCTTTCCTTTCCTGCCCTCGTGCCTCGGGCTGCCTCGCTCCCGCTCGTCACCGGAAACTCTCGAGGCGCCTCCTGGAAAAACTGGGTAAGCCTTTCCATCGATCAGCTAAAACAGCTCCACGGCGCATAAAATACACCTATGCCAGCTATAGAGCTTATACTTCTTAAAGTGACGATTCTATGTTACCCTCCTTAGATAAGGAGGGGTTAGGGGTGGTTTGATGACAGCAGCTACAGAGTTAAAACCTTTGCCAGGTGCACAGCGACGATTTTTTGTTTGAGCGTTCAGCGAGTGGGGGTAGGGGCCCTCGACAAACAAAATTGTCTTGATTCTTTTGCTTACTTTTCTTTTTATCGAGGGGCCCTACCCCCATCAAGGAGAAATTAAGGCCCCGCCGGCGAGGTGAGCTATAGAACAGTTTAGGTTGGCTAACCAAAGCTACCACTACAAGGCAAGAACAGCATTCGCAACAGAAGAAGAAAAGCAGAAATGCGCTAAGTGTGCCTCTCGCAACTGAACCTTTCGTATTAAGGTATAGAAATAGCTGTGACGTTGATAAAGAAAGATCACAATCTCACACAAACTATAACCGACACCCATCACACTAAAACAAACTATGGCTAACACGCGCATTTTACCTCCTACACCAAGGGCATATCAGTCCAAGTTACTTATAAAGGAGATTTTCAACCAGTCGTTAAAGTATGAGCCGGACAGGGAGATTGTGTACCGGGACCTGCTGCGCCTCTCCTACAAAGAAATGAACAAGCGGGTGCCACGGCTGGCCCACCTGCTGACGACCCACCTGCAGATAGAGCAGGGCCAGACCGTAGCCTTCCTCGACTACGACAGCCACCGCTACCTGGAGGCATACTTTGCCGTACCCATGGTAGGAGCTGTGCTGCACATGATCAACTTTAGGCTGTCGCCAGAGGAAATTCTGTACACGATAAACCACGCGGAGGACACGGTGATCTTCTGCCACGAAGACTTCCTGCCCATTCTGGAGAGCCTGCAAGGCAGAATGGAGACCGTGCAGCGGGTGGTGCTCCTTTCGGATTCCGGGGCCACTCCGGATACTCCCCTGGAGCTGTCGGGTGAGTACGAGGAGCTCCTGCTGCAGCAGCCGGACACCTACAACTTCCCCGACTTCAGCGAAGACACCGTTGCCACCACCTTTTACACCACCGGTACCACCGGCTTGCCCAAGGGCGTGTACTTTTCGCACCGGCAACTGGTGCTCCACACCTTCGGGCTGGCCACCTCGCTCGGGGCAATGGACAACGCGCTGAAGATCGGCTCCAATGATGTGTATATGCCTATCACGCCGATGTTCCACGTGCACGCCTGGGGCTTTCCGTACTTAGCCACCTTTCTGGGGATGCAGCAGGTGTACCCCGGCCGCTACGAACCGGCCATGCTCCTGAAACTGGTGCTGCAGGAGAAGGTAACGGTGTCGCATTGCGTGCCTACCATTCTGCAGATGCTGGTAAACCACCCGCAGGTAAAGACTTTTGACCTGACCAACTGGAAAGTAGTGATTGGCGGTAGTGCCTTGCCGCGCGGTTTGGCGATGGCTGCCATGGATTTGGGCATTGAGGTTATCACCGGCTACGGCATGTCCGAAACCTGCCCTGTGCTCTCCCTCACCTACCTCAACCGCAAAACCATGCGCCACCTAACGGAGGAAGAAGAGGCTGACCTGCGCGTAAAGACGGGCCGCCCTATCCAGATGGTGGACATCAGGCTGATGAACGAGGAGGGGCAGTTCCTGCCAAACGACGGCAAATCGACGGGAGAGATTGTGGTGCGGGCTCCCTGGCTCACGCAGGGCTACTACAAAGACGAGGAGCGCAGCCTGGAGCTGTGGAAACACGGCTACCTCCACACCGGCGATATCGCTACCATTGCCCCGGATGGGGTAATCACCATTACGGATCGCAAGAAAGACGTGATCAAGTCCGGTGGCGAGTGGATCTCTTCGCTGTTGCTGGAAAGCCTGATCTCGCAGCACCCTGACGTGCAGGAAACGGCCGTTGTAGCCGTGCCAGACCAGCGCTGGCAGGAGCGGCCGCTCGCCCTGGTTGTCGCCAGGCCCGGCGCAAACCTAACCGACGAAGAGCTGATCCGGCACATGGAGCAGTTCTCGGACAGCGGCAGGATCAGCCATTACGCGGTGCCGAAGCAGTTTAAGTTTGTCTCGGAGATACCGAAGACGAGCGTGGGCAAAATCGATAAGAAGCGAATCAAAAAGGAGCTGGAAGTATAAGCCGTGCTGTAGAAGTACACTTACCTAAACATCAACCAAAACAAACCTATGGGACTATTAAGCGGAATGATGGGACACGCCTCGGAGGTGTCTATCGAAAAACTAGCCAAAGAATTTCAGCCAATCCTTATGGATACCGAGCAGATTGAGCGGGCCTACAAGCTCATCCGCGACATGCTGGTGTTCACAAACAAGCGCCTGATCCTGGTGAACCGGCAGGGCCTCACCGGCTCCAAAACCGACTATCAGAGCATCCCCTACAGCAGCATCAAGATGTTTTCCAAAGAAAGCGCCGGCATCGGCGACCTGGACGCGGAGCTAAAGATATGGCTGACCGGCGAGTCGGAGCCCACGATAAAGCAGGACTTCCGGAAGGGCGACAACATCAACGAGGCGTACCGGGTGCTGAGCAGGCATGTGCTGAAGTAGCCGGACTCCGGTGCCTTAGCGATGCAGGCTGAACCTGTCGGCGTCTAAATGCGCCGGGAACGCTTCGCGGAAAGCTTCGAGTTCTTTTTTGCTCAAGGCCAGGGTGTGGATGCCTTCTACCTCAGCGGTTTCCAGCAGGTGGTAGCCCTTGGGGTGGATAATAGCCGAATCGCCGGAGTAGGGATGGTTGTTGCCGTCGGTGCCCACGCGGTTCACGCCCACCACGTACGCCAGGTTTTCTATAGCGCGGGCCTGCAGCAGTGTACGCCACGGCTGGCTGCGTACTTTCGGCCAGTTCGCCACGTAGAGCAGCAGGTCATAGGCGTTATCCGTGTTGCGGCTCCACACCGGGAAGCGCAGGTCGTAGCACACCAGCGGGCACACGCGCCATCCGTTCAGCTCCACTACCAGCCGCTCTTTGCCGGCAGTATAGGTATGGTGCTCCTTTGCCATCCGGAACAGGTGCTTTTTATCGTAACTGGCAAAGCTGCCGTCCGGGCGAACCCAGTAGAGGCGGTTAAGGTACTGCTCTCCCTCGCGCACCATCACACTTCCCGTTAGCACTGCCTGGTGCTTTCCTGCCTCCTGCTGCATCCACTCCAGCGTAAAGGTGTCGGCTTCCTCTGCCAACCCCTCAGCCTGCATGCTGAAGCCGGTAGTAAACATTTCGGGCAGCACAATCAGGTCCGTTTGCGGCGCAGCGGCAGCCAGCTTGTCGCTAAACATGCGCCTGTTCGCCTCGGCCTCCTGCCAGTGCAGCTCGGTTTGTACGATGGTTACGCGTAAGTCGTCCATGTGCGTCGGTGTTCGTTTTTTTAAGGGCCAGGGGCCTGTGGTGTATACTTGAGCAGGTATAAATGTAGGAAACATTTGCGCAAGCTCTCTAAAGAAAGGCGCACGTTTTCACGTGCCGGCAGCAGAGACTTTTCTTAAACGCTTTTCAGCTTCTCGCCGGCAGCACGCAAGGTCTCTTCGCTCTTGGCAAAGCAGAAGCGCAGGTACTTGTTGTCCGTTTTATCGTGGTAAAAAGCCGATACGGGTATAGCCGCCACGCCTGTCTGGGTGGTCAGGTGTCTGGCGAAGTCCACGTCGTAGGCATCGGTAATACCATCATACTTCACTAACTGGAAATAAGTGCCTGCCGAAGGTATAAACTCAAAGCGTGTTTGTTTCAGCTGCTCCAAAAAGAAGTCGCGCTTGGCCTGGTAGAAGTCCGGCAGCCCCAGGTAGTGCGTCTCTTCCTCCATAAAATCGGCAATAGCCAGTTGCAGCGGCGTGGCGGTGCAGAAGGTAATGAACTGATGCATCTTGCGCAGCTCGTTGGTAAGCGGTGCCGGCGCCACGGCATAGCCCACTTTCCAGCCGGTGGTGTGGTATGTTTTGCCAAACGACGACACCACAAAGCTCCGCTCGCGCAGCTGCGGGTGCTGCAGTGCGCTGTAATGCTCCTGCCCGTCAAACACCATGTGTTCATACACCTCATCGCTCAGCACCAGAATATCCGTGCCATCGAGCAGGTTGGCCAGCGTGTCCATGTCCTGCCTGCTCATGACGGCGCCGGTGGGGTTGTGCGGGGTGTTGATGATGATCAGGCGTGTGCGGGAGGAAACCCTTTTCTTTACCTGGTCCCAGTCAATGGAGAAGTCGGGAAGGGAGAGGGGCACATACATAGGGGCGCCGCCGCACAGCCGGATAACCGGGGCATAGCTGTCGTAGCAGGGCTCCAGCACCACGACCTCGTCGCCGGGCTTTACCACGGCTGTAATGGCTGCGTTCAGGGCTTCGGTGGCTCCGGATGTAACTGTTACCTCTGTGTCCGGGTCGGGGCTGAAACCATACATCTTCTCCGTTTTCAGGCTGATTTTGTGGCGCAGCTGTGGCATGCCGGCCATGGGGGCATACTGGTTAAAGCCCTCGCGCATGTACTTGTCCGCCAGGTGTATAAGCGGCTCCGGGCAGTTGAAGTCCGGGAAGCCCTGCGACAGGTTGATCGCCTGGTGCTCATTGGCCAGTGCCGACATCACTGTGAAAATGCTGGCGCCTACGTCTGGCAGCTTGCTCGCGGGGTAGTTTATCATATAGTGTTAGTAGCTTAGGGAAGTGGAAGTAGTAGCTTGCAACGGAAAACTACTATATAGGTTATCCTAAATAATTTGCTGCACCAGCTGCTGTACATAAGGTACGGCATCCGCCTCGAACCACGGGTGCCGGCGCAGCCAGAACTGATTGCGGGGCGAGGGGTGCGGCATGGGCATGTACCGGGGCAGGTAGGCATGCCAGTTCTGTACTGTCTCGGTAAGGGTTGCCCCTGCCTGGCTGCCTAAAAAGTGGTCCTGCGCGTACTTGCCGATAAGTAGCGTGAGCTGCACCTCTGGCAGCAGGGCCAGCAGTTGCTGGTGCCAGTGCCGGGCGCACTCGGGGCGGGGCGGCAGGTCGCCGGACTTGCCCTTGCCGGGGTAGCAGAAGCCCATCGGAACAATGGCAACCTTGCTCTGGTCGTAAAACACTTCGGGTGCCAGGCCTAGCCACTGGCGCAGCCGCTTTCCGCTTTGGTCGTCCCAGGGGATGCCGCTGGCGTGCACCTTAGTGCCGGGTGCCTGGCCCACAATTAACAGCTTTGCAGTGCTGCTTGCCGTAAGCACCGGGCGCGGCCCCAGGGGCAGGTGCTCTTCGCAGATGCGGCAGGCGCGCACCTGCTGTAGTAAACTCTCCAATGCCTCCATCGCAACAAAAATACAAAGTATGCGCGAAGTTCGGCAGCGGCGAAGGCAGAAATCAGTAGGGGCAGGCAAGCGGGCCAACTGTCTGGTTTCATACGGCAGGAGCGCTGCTCTACCCTTTGTGCCGGGGCCGAAAAAACGAAAGCCGGGAGTGCTCCGGCTTTATCATTTTTATACTTTAGGTATGGGTTAGTCTTCGTAATCTTCCCAAAAGCCATCGTAGTGGCGCGGTGGGCGCTGCTGCGGGTGCGGCATGGTCGGGTCTTCGAACCACCGGTCTTCCACGCGCTGGTTGCTCGGGTCGAAGTGTACGTCGCGCTGGCGCCAGATAGGCTCGCGGTGCTGCTGTTCCCCCATCTGGTGGTAGTGCTGGTCCGGGTGGTGCTGGTAGCGCTGCGGCTGCCGGCGGTAACGCTGGTCGTTAGGCCACTCCTCCCGGTGGTAGCCCCCCGTGCGCTCAAAGCGGCCAACGTTGCGTGGCTGCCAATCATAGCGGTTCAGGTCTATAGGCGGTGCAGGCTCGCTCCATCTGCTACTGAAATCATGGAAATGATCGTCGTCCTGGTGGCGCATCTGATGATACTGCTCGCGGCGGTGTCGCTGGTGCTCCCGGTGCCGTGGGTCTTGCTCTTCGTGCTGCATGTGGTGTGTCTTAATAGTTGAAAAAATCTCCTGGCTAAGCCGCGGGTACTGTAATGTACGGCGTGATAATCAGGATGTTCCTTTTTAAGATAAGCAGCTTTATGCAAAATAACAAAGCCGGCGCAGTGGCCGGCTCTGTTGTTTGCTAACTAAAACTAATCTACTACCAAATCTACCTAATCTGGCTATTTATACGGCTTAGCGGCGCCAGCGTTGGTTTCTGTTGATGTCGTTGTAATAGTTGTCGTCTCCTGAGTCTACTTCGTCGGCCCAGCGCGGTCCGCCCTCAAAGCCTCTGTCAAAGTTGCGGTCGCGGTACGACTCGTAGCCGTGGTGGCCTCTGCTGCTGGTGCGCTCCGTCGGCGACTCGTGGCGGTTACGCTGGCGGTAGTTTGCATCGTCAGAGTGCCAGATGTCGTTCCAGGTGTCCTTCATGCGGTCCATAAAGCCGCGGTTGTCGCGCGGGTGCGGTGCGGAGGCGTCGTTGTCTGGGGTGTAGCGGCCCTCGCGGTACCAGTTGTGCGAGCCGCTGCCGTAGCGGTAGTCATCCTCTTTGTAGCGGCTGCGGCTGCCCGGGCCTTCGCGCCACTGGTCGTTCTGGTAGTCGTTTACATCGTAGCGGTTGCCTCTGTTTTCCAGCGCGTCTCCCGATGTGTGGGGCCGGCGCATACTGTGCTGCTGGCTGTGCTGGTAGTTGCCGCGGTCGCCGTGGTCAATGTAGTCGCGCTCGTTGCGGTAGGAGCTCATCGACTCGCTGCCGTAGTGGTCGTTCAGGTGGGCGTTGCGGCCCTGTGCGTAAGAGCTGTTGCGGTCGTGCTGATAGTTGTCACCGTACTTGCGCTGTGGCGAGTCCTGCGCGCCGCGCGGGTTGGGGCCTGTGTGGAAGTAGTTGCCTTCGCCCCACTGGCGCGTGTCTGTTCCGCGGTAGCCGTAGCGCTGCCCCTGTTGCTGGTTCTGGTGATGCTCTTGGTTATATAGTTTGCGGCCTATTTCGTGGTTCTCACCCTCGCTGCCGTTCAGGTTCATGGGTTTGTTTGCCATAGTTCTATCTCCTTGTTTTGATGTTGTACATATTCAATGTCCGCACGAGGCGGGCTTTTATGTACGGAGTAGGCCGGGCTATAGTTGAAATACAGCAGTTTACCCGCGCAAAAAGCACCCCTTACCACAAAAGGTGCTTTTTGCGCGGGCAGGGCAGGGGGCTTAGAAGTACTCCTGCATTATCTCGCGCACGTCGGCTTCGGCCAGCGGCTTAGAGTAATGCCTGCGCACGTCCGGGAACTGCTTGAGCTTCTCCAGGTCGTAAAAGCTTGCCGAGGAGGTAAGCATCAGCAGCACGGTGTTCCCCTTTTGCTCCGGAGTGTACTGCTGGTACTCCTCCAGAAACTCAAAGCCATCCATCACCGACATTTTGATATCCACAAAAATAAGGTCAGGGCGCGGGTACTCCGGCACGCCGGCGAAGGCATAGCTCAGGTAGTCGATAGCCTCCTCGCCATTCATAACGACACGTATGTCCGGGGCCACCTCCAGGCGGTTGAGGAGACGGTGGTTCAGGTAGTTGGTAGTCTCGTCGTCGTCGATCAGGAGTATGGTGTTCAGCTTTTTCATATTGATGTTCGGTAGTTGCGTATGCCTAAGATTTCTTCATTTTAAAGTATAGGTAGAAAGTGGTGCCTTCGTTTAGCGTACTTTCGATGTTGATGTGGCCGCCATGGCTGCTCAGTAGCCTGTTTACGATGTAGAGGCCTAAGCCAGAGCCTTTCACGTGGCTGTGGAAGCGCTTGAACATCTGGAACAGCTTGCCCTGGTGCCGCGTCATGTCTATGCCCAGGCCGTTGTCTGCCACGCTAACCTCCACGTAGTTGCCTTTAATGCCGGAGCGCAGCCTGATCTCCGGCGGCCGGTCCTGAGCACGGTACTTGATGGCATTGCTGATGAGGTTGTAAAGTATGCTTTTGAGGCCCGCGCGTGTAAAGGCCACGAGCGGCGCCTCAGAAAAGTCAGTGTGCACAACGGTGCCAGACTCGTGCAGCATGTCCTGCAGGCTGGTCAGCACATCATCGGTGGTGCCCTGCAGGCTGAGGTCTTTTAACTCCCGGTCCCTGGACTTTTGCACGCGCACCACTTCGCTCAAATCATAGATCGTGTTGTGCAGCTGCCTGAGCGACTTGTTGAACATCTCGATCAGCTGCGGCGCCTCCGGGTCTTTGAACTGCGCATCGCGGATGAGCTCTTCAAAAACGCCGGCCATGTTTATCACCGGGAGCTTCAGGTCGTGCGAGGCGGTGTACACAAAGCTGTCGAGGTCCTGGTTGATGCGCTCCAGCTCCAGGTTTTTCTCTACCAGCTCTTCCTCGGCCTTTTTATGGTCCTCAATGTCGGTGCAGGTGCCGAACCACTTCACAATGGCG
Organism: Pontibacter actiniarum; assembly: GCF_003585765.1. Lineage (NCBI taxonomy): Bacteria > Pseudomonadati > Bacteroidota > Cytophagia > Cytophagales > Hymenobacteraceae > Pontibacter > Pontibacter actiniarum. Next base: position 3,696,716 of record NZ_CP021235.1, on the reverse strand, counting down.
CCGCTCGCGTCGCGCATGGGAATGCCCTGGCCTAAGAACCAGCGGTACGTGCCCTTGCTACCGTTTCGGATGCGGTATTCTATCTCATAGTAGTCGCCGGACTGCACAGAAAGGAGCCAGCGCTCCCGGGCCTTTTGGTGGTCATCCGGGTGCATTGCCTTCAGCCATGCATCCGGCCCCTGGCTCTCTTCCAGGCTAAGGCCGGTGTAGCTTATCCACCGGCTGTTAAAGTAATCGGTGGTGCCGTCTGGGGTGGCCGTCCACACCATTTGTGGGATAGACTCAGTTAAGAAGCGGAAACTCCTTTCTGATTCCAGCAGCTGCTCTTGCAGTAATTTCTGGTCGTGTATGTCGGTGGCCGTGCCAAACCATTTAAAGAGCTCCCCCTCGGCGTTCCGGATCGGGAGGCCACGCGCCAGGAACCAGCGGTACTCCTGCGTTTCTACATTGCGCAACCGCAGTTCGCGCTCATACGGCAGCCCGTTCTCCATCGAGGCAAGCCAATCCTCGGTGGTCGCCGCCAAATCGTCCGGGTGCAGCGTTAAGGACCAGCCAAAGCCAAGCGTCTCCTCCTGCGTCATCCGGGTATAGTCGTACCATTGCTGGTTAAAGTAGTCGACGCGCCCATCGGGTGTGCTGCTCCAGACAATGTGCGGAATGGACTCGGCCAGCAGTCTAAACCTGTCGTTGCTTTCCTGCAGCGTGAGCAAAGCCTGCTTTTGCTCTTCGATGTCTGTGTGGGAGCCTACCCACATGGTGATGCTGCCCTCACTGTCCCGGATGGGCAGGGCCTTGCCCAGGAACCACCTGTACGTGCCATCCTTGCCCGATTTCCACCTGTTTTCATCAGAGAACGCTTCGCCGGTGGCTATGCTGTGGAGCCAGCGCTCCCAGGCCCTCTGGCGGTCATCGGGATGCAGGTAGTTGGCCCAGTCGTCCTGTGTCGCAGGGTCTGCGCCGGTGTACTCGTACCATCTGCTGCTATAGTAGTCTATAGTGCCCTCGGGGGTAGCCGTCCAGGCCATGAGCGGCTGCGCCTCCAGTATCTGGGTAATGCGTGCCGAGCTTTCCCGGAGCTGCTGTTCAACCTGTCGCTTTTCCGTTATATCGTGCATGGCGCCTATCATCCGCGTGGGCTTACCGTTGCTGTCCCGGATGATAGAGCCTCTGTCCTGGATGAGCTTGTAGCTGCCGTCGGCGCAGCGGAAGCGGTACTCCTCCTGCCAGGCTAACTGGCCGCCGTTGATGGCTTTGTGAATGGAGGCTTTAACGCGGGCCCGGTCGTCCGGGTGGATGCGCTCCGTCCAGAAAGCGGAGTCTGTGGTGCCTGCCTCGTCCTCGGCGAAGCTCAGCAGGGTTTTGTAGCCTTCGTTCCACCAGATGGTATCGTCTGTTAAATTCCAGTCCCATATCACGTCATTTGTGGCTGTGGCAATCCGCTGAAACCGCTCGCTTATATCCGCCAGCTGCCGCTGATGGCTCTTCTGCAGGCTAATGTCGGCTGCAGAGCCGATCAGGCGGAGGGGCTGCCCGGAGGCGCTGTAGAAAACGTAGCCGTGGCTTAGCACATCGGCATAGGTGCCGTCGGCTCGTTTAAAGCGGTACTCCACACAGAAGTCGCTTTTCTGCTCCTTCAGTAGCTGGAAAAAGGTCCGGCGTATCTGTGCAGCGTCCTGCGGGTGCACGTGGTGCATCCAGCTGGCTGCGCTGTACGCGGGTTCCTGGCCGGTGTATCCGAAAAGCTGCTTGTAAGACTTGCTCCAGGTGATAGTGTCTTGCTGCAGGTCATAATCCCACAGGGTGCCGTTGGCCGTGAGCGACATGAGCTCCAGGCTTTCCAGCGATACCCTGGCCTCGCGCTCTGCCTGCACCTGCTCGGTGATGTTGCGGGCCTCGTGCAGGATGTAGGCGACCTCGCCCTCCTTATCGCAAACAGGGGTGTTGACAGCCTGCCAGTACATCTCCTGCCCCTGCGCTATGTCAAACCGTATTGGGTTGAGGGTAACCGGCTCTTTCTGCTGCAGGGCGGTCTGGAGGGCGTTACGCACCTGCTCCAGGGAGGCCCGGTTCCAAGGCAGGCCGCTGTCGGTAAACGCTTCGAAGAAAGGCTTTCCCACAACGGCTTCCTCCGGTGTGTTGATGGCCTGCAGGTAACTGTCGGTGGCGGCCCACACGTGCAGATCGGGAGAAATAAGCAAATACAGCTCCGGCAGTGTTCGGAACACGGTTTCGAAGTTTACTTTTGAATCCAGAAAAGAAGCCTGTTCCATTGTCACGGATAGGAAGTAAAGGTAAAGCCGGTTTCGCTATGGGGCGGCACACGAAGCGTAAAGGTAGCATTTCATACGCTAACGCAAAGGCCCGCTACTGCTGCGCCAGTCATGAATATGGGTAATACAACAAATGAGGCATTTTGTTTTACTGTGGCCGCCTTATTAGTGCCAATGCTTAGGTTTTCGCTTTAGCCTTGTAGAGCACCAGCTCCGTAACCTCTACCGCGGATATCAGGATGCCCTCCGTGTTGTGGTTCTGGTCTATGATCGGCTGGTACCGCAGGTTAAAGTAGGCGTTCTCCATTTTGCCGTTGTTGTGCCTGTCAAAAGGCAGACAGAACTCATCGATGCTGACGGAATCCTGCTGCCGGTACACCTGCTCCAGCAGGTCGAAGAAGTTGAGCCGCTGGAGTTCCGGCCAGATTTCCCTGGCGGTCCGGCCCAGGTACTGGCGGTTGCCGTACATGCGGTAAACGCCCGGGGTAACATAGCGGCACACGTGGTCGGGCCCCATTAGCAGGCACAGGTGGGCCGGCGAAAGCTTGAGGATGTTCTCCAGCTGCTGGTCCTTGAGCTGTATCTGTGCGAGAGCGACTTTCTGCTCATCAATGTCTGTATAAGAGCCGATCCAGATCTTTACCTTCCCCTGCTCATCGTACATAGGCACGCCACGGTCCAGAAACCAGCGGTACTCTCCGGTTATGTGGTTCCGGATGCGGTACTCCAGCTCAAACAGGTCGCCGCTCTGGGTGGCTTCCAGCCAGTTTGTCAGCAGTTCGGCGGAGTCTTCGGGGTGCACAACGTTTATCCAGCCGTCTGTCTGGCCCGGCTTCATGCCCGTGTAGTTGTACCAGTTGTTGTTAAAGTAAGTCAGGCGCCCCTTGGCATCAGCTATCCAGGCCATGTGCGGGAGTACCTCCAGCATGTGCCAGAAGCGTGCGTCGCTTTCCCGCAGGTCTTTTTCAAAGCGTTTACTGTGGGAGAGGTCCACAATGGAACCAATAGTGCGGGCAGGGTTTCCGTTGGTGTCGTAGATAATATACCCCTGGTCCAGGACGTGGGCGTAGGTGCCATCGGCTTTTAGGAAGCGGTACTCGCCAGACCATACTTTGTTCCCGTTTTTGGTGGCGTTTTTGATTCCCTGCTGCACCCTTTCGAAATCATCAGGATGCACGCGCCGGTCCCAGGACTCGCCACCGCTGCCCATTTCTTCCGGGGTATACCCAAAGATCTCCAGCAGGCCTTTTCCCCAGCTCATTTTGTTGCTTGCGATGTCATACTCCCACGATACCGCATGCAGGGCATCTGTTAGCATGTACAGCCGTTCCTGGTTATGGAGCTGCTCCTGCTGGTTTAGCACCTGCTCGGTAATGTCGCGGGCCTCGTGCAGGATGCACAGCAGGTTGCCCTCCTCATCCAGTACGGGTTTGTTGCTCGGGCTCCAGTAGCGCTCCTCAAAACCGCCGCCCTGGCTTGCCGGGCGTGGAATGTCGTAGCGCAGTATCTCCATTACGTGCTCCTGCCGGTGCTCCAGCACGTGGCGCAGGGAGTGCTCAAAATTATGGGCGGAGTCCAGGTCAGGGGTGGCCGGGTTGTTTGGGAATACCTCAAAGAAGTAGCGCCCTGTTACGTTCTCGCGGGAGGCGAGGGTCGTGCGCAGGTACGCGTCTGTTGCATCCTGTATAACCAGCTCAGGGGTAATGATGACGTACAGACCGGGCAAGGCGCGAAAAATGGGCCCTAGCGAGGGAGTAGTTTGTTTTGGGTTGGTGTCATTGTGTGGCATGGGGCGCAGCGTAAGAAGCACGGTAAAGTCAGAAGATCAAGATATACTTTAACTTCTAAAAAGACAATAATAAAAGTACGCCCCGGCTCTTTTACAGAATAAAGCCGGGGCGTACGTCTATACAGGTATGGCGGGTATCAGGCGGGCTACGCCGAAACGGCTTCTTTTATGCCCAGCCCTTCAAACACCTCTTTGGCATCGGCTATACTTTGGATATCCTCTACAATAACAATTAACTTATGCTTCGCCTCTTTAAGGCGCGATTTGCGCGGGTGCTGCTGCACATACTTGAGGATGTTGCCAAACACATCTGACTGGAAGTACTTGTCGTTGTTTTCGCTCGGCAGATAGCCCTTCATCACTTCTTTTTTAATAGTGAGCTTCTCAAAACCCAACTGCTGGGCCTGCCAGCGCAGCTTCACGATCTCTACAAGCTGTTGCACTGCCTCCGGTAAAGGGCCAAATCGGTCTACTATACTTTCGCGCAGTTTCTCCAGTTCCTGCAGGTCTTTGGTGCTGTCGAGTTTGCTGTACAGGTTCAGACGTTCTGAGATGTTGCTCACGTACCAATCCGGTATCAGCACTTCCATATCGGTTTCGATGTTGCACTCGCGCACCGGCTCTATGAATTCGGCCAGGTTGTCGTTCAGGAACAGGTCGCGGAATTCGGTTTCTTTCAGTTCTTTGATGGCATCGTCAAGTACCTGGTGATACATCTCAAAGCCAAGGTCAGTGATAAAGCCACTTTGTTCGCCGCCCAACAGGTTACCCGCCCCGCGAATGTCCAGGTCGCGCATGGCAATCTTGAAGCCTTCGCCCAGGTCAGAGAATTCTTCCAGCGTGCTCAGGCGCTTACGGGCATCAGACGGTAAGCCTGCTACAGGTGGTGTTAAAAGGTAGCAGTAAGCTTTTTTATTTGAGCGACCTACACGGCCACGCATCTGGTGCAGATCTGATAGACCAAACATGTGCGCGCGGTTAATGATGATGGTGTTGGCATTTTCAATATCCAAGCCAGATTCGATGATGTTGGTACTTACCAGCACATCATACTCGCCGTTTACAAACTTCATCATGCGTTTCTCCAGCTTCTCAGGCTCCATCTGCCCGTGAGCGTAAGTTACCTTGCAGTCTGGTACGTGGCGCAGAATCATAGCGGCAATCTCCTCAATGTCTTTAATACGGTTGTGTACAAAGAACACCTGGCCGCCACGCTTCATCTCGTACACAATGGCATCCCGAATCAGCGCCTCGTCAAACACATGTAGTTCTGTTTTTACCGGCTGGCGGTTTGGCGGTGGTGTGGCGATAACAGAAAGGTCACGGGCACCCATCAGCGAGAAGTGCAGCGTGCGCGGAATAGGCGTAGCCGTAAGCGTCAGCGTATCCACGTTTATCTTCATCTCCTTCAGCTTCTCCTTTGTCTTCACCCCAAACTTCTGCTCCTCATCTATAATCATCAAGCCAAGGTCCTTAAACTTCACGTCTTTGCTTACGATGCGGTGCGTACCAATCAGGATATCCACTTTGCCTTCAGCCACACGCTTTAAAGTGTCTTTGGTGTCTTTAGCTGTTTTAAAGCGGTTCACATAATCCACTGTTACCGGGAACTGCTCCAGGCGGTCGCGGAAGGTGCGGTAGTGCTGCATGGCCAGAATAGTGGTAGGCACTAGTATGGCTACTTGCTTGCCGTCGCAGGCAGCTTTAAAGGCCGCGCGAATGGCAATTTCTGTCTTACCAAAACCCACGTCGCCACAAACCAACCTGTCCATCGGGTGCGGCTGCTCCATGTCGGCTTTTACATCTTCGGTTGCCTTGCCTTGGTCTGGGGTATCCTCGTATATAAAAGACGATTCCAGTTCGGCCTGCAAAAAGCCATCACGGGTATAAGCATAACCTGGAGCAGCTTTGCGCTTGGCATAAAGGCTGATCAGCTCGTGTGCAATATCTTTAACCTTGCTCTTAACCTTCTTCTTCTTGTTCTCCCACTCTGGCGAGCCCAGCTTACTCATACTTGGCGGACCACCTTCCTTGCCGCTATACTTGCTGATCTTGTGCAGGGCGTGTATACTTACATACAGCAAATCATCATCGCGGTAAACTAGCCTGATTGCCTCCTGCAAACGTCCACCAACCTCTACTTTCTCTAACCCGGCAAAGCGGCCGATGCCGTAGTCGGTGTGGGTTACGTAGTCGCCAGGTTGCAGTGAGCGCAGTTCTTTCAGCGTCATGGCCTTGGACTTAGAGTGCCCGGTTTTGGCCTTGTGCTGATAGAACCTGTCGAACAGCTGGTGATCGGTGTAGCAGGTTATTTTGAGTGTTTGATCAATGAAGCCCTCACGCAGCGAAACCGGCAGGTGCTGGAAACGCACGTCGTGGTCCAACTCATCAAAGATCATGGTGAGGCGGTTGATCTGGCGTGGCGAATCGGTAGCAATCACGTTTACGAAGCCCGCACCCTGCTGCTCGTGCAGGTCTTTCACCAGCCGCTTAAAGTCTTTGTTAAATGATGGCTGTGGCTTGGCCTGCAGCTGCATCACCTCCGTATTCTTGAAGTGGAAGCGCTTGCCGATCTCCACCACCGTATACTTCTCCAGTAGCTTCTTAAACTGCTTCTGCGTCTGGAACAGTTGCTCCGGGTCAGAAACGATTTGTGTACCACCGCTGGTAGCCATCATCTTCTCGAAGTTGTGCGAAGCCTTATCAAAGTACTCATCGATCACGTCCAGCGTCAGGCGTACATCCTTAAACCAAAGTGTGGTGTTGTTGGGCAGGAAATCAAGGAATGCCTCGCGTGTTTCCTGCAGTAGCTTGGTCTGTACGTTTGGTATGATGGAGATGGCTTTTTTCGTCTCCACCGACAGTTGCGTGTCGGGGTCGAAGGTGCGTATACTTTCAATCTCGTCGCCGAAAAGCTCGATACGGTAGGGCAGATCGTTGGCGTAAGAGTACACATCCACAATGCCACCACGCACGGCATACTGTCCTGCCTCATACACAAACTCCGTGCGCTCAAAACCATACTCAGCCAGCATCTCACTTAGAAAAGTTGTGTCCAGTTTCTCGCCTATCTTGGCTCCAAGTGTATTCTCAACCAGCGATTTTTTGTTGATCACCTTCTCCGTCAGCGCCTCCGGGTACGTCACGATCAGCTCACCTTTTCCCGTTTTCTGGTTCAGGCGGTTGAGCACCTCGGCACGCATCAATATGTTGGCATTTTCGGTATCGTCGAAGCTATAAGGTCGCTTGTAAGATGTCGGGAAAAGCAGGATCTCCTTTTCCTCCCCAAGCAGGTTTTTTAGGTCGGTATAGAAATAAGCTGCCTCCTCTTTGTCGTGCATCACGAAGAGTTGGTGCCCATAATTCAACGTATAAACCGCCGAGGCCAGCACAGCATCCTGGCTACCCGCCAGACCTTTAATCTGGAGACGGTAAGGTTCAGTTGCTTTTAGCCGTTGGGCAAGGGTTTGCACCACACTGTCGAGGCGGTAAAGCTCTAGGAAGTCTTTTACTTTCATTTAGTGATATTACAAAACAGCAAAGGCAGAACACAGGGCTTTTACAAAGTCGTGTTCTGCTATGTCTTCTCTACAAAGATACAAATAATCAATTCTCTATACAGAACATGGTGGAGGAGGAGAAGGTTGCGGGGAATGCTTGTATTAAATATATTACATATATTGCAATTTTACAGAAATGGAGAAAATTAATATAAAGCTTGATGAGATTGGTTAGAGACCCTATACATACTGGAATATATTTCTTTATAGGTTTTATTGTGACAAGTTTGCTTTATAAAGTTCTCCCTAATGAACAGCAAATACTTATAAATTATGTAACGCTCGCAGGTACTTACACATCAATTTTCGGACTGTTCGTAGCGTATGTGCAAATTGTGTCTGTGAAAGAAACTGCTGAAGCTACTAAAAGTGCCATTGATGATTCAAATAAAAGGATTATGCAGATTATGTCTGTTTCTGACTTATCACGAGCATTGAAGCTAGTTCATGAAATTCAAAATTATTTATTGGCTGAAAAGTTAGAAGCAGCTATCATTAGGATGAAAGATTTGAAAGTTATACTTATTCATCTTAAGTATAATAATGATCTTAAAATTCTAACAGAACGAGAAGAATATCATCAGTATATTACTGATGTAAGTATAAATTTAAATAATATTACAAGTGTTATTACAGGTAGTAAAACAGGGATAAGTATCACTAAAATAATCAAAGACCTTGATAATATAGAGTCTACTTTAGGTGATTTTGAAGGAAAGCTAAAATTTGAAGTATAAATATAATATGACTGATAAATTCAAAGATCTTGTTGAGCGGCTATTGAAGAAGACTGAAGCTAAGACTGCTATTTGGGCTAAATCTAGTTTAGCAAATGAGTTTAAACTAGTTTTGAGTAAAGGAGCAATCACTACAGATTCATGGCATGACTCAAATACTGGAGAAGATTTGGTTGACTTACGCATCTTAAATGAAAATGGTGATATTGTTGAAGATATCACTTTTAATAAGTCTGAATATCCAAATGGTTATGGAATGCTGCAGCAACTACATAGTGCGGCAAGGAGATCATATTATAAAGTTGATGAAACTATTGACAGTATTTTTAAAGAGTTAGATAGTGATAAAACTATAGGTAAGAGAGCGGATGAATCATCTGATTTGCCTTTCTAAACTTGCTCTTGGATTCTTTTTCTCTACATGTCGCCAGTTTAGCGCCAGCGCAATTTGTGGATTGCTATGAGGCCAGTTTGTAACTGGCGCCATTCCCGAATTATACTTTCGCCAGTTGCAAACTGGCTGCCATACTTCCCCACCTTTACCGCTTCGCTCAAACTGGCGGTATGGTCGGTATGTTGGTTTTTACTGTAGGGACAGGTCGTGACCTGTCCGAATCGTGCACCGGCAGTCATTCCTAAATTTGTCCGAATCAGGATTTGCAGGATAATCATAGGATTCGCAGGATCAGGTATGAAGCTGTCAACGGTTCCTGTTTCATCGTCAAGCTATCGCGCGGACAGGTCGCGACCTGTCCCTACAGGGCAAATTATTATCAGACACAGAATGCACATTATTGCCGTATACTAATGCATGACAAGACCCGACCGGAAACTTAACAGGTTGAGTGGTTTTGATTACAGCCGGGACAGTTTATACTTTGTAACCTCATGCGTGCAGAATAAAGCGTGTGTTTTTGATGAGGTGATTGATGAAGAAATGCAGCTGAATGAATGTGGCCTTATTGCTGAAAGACAGTGGCACTGGCTGGCTGAGCAGTATTCGTATGTTATTTTACATGCTTTTGAAGTGATGCCTAATCACGTGTATGGGATTCTGGAGATTGACCGGGATAGTATACAGGTCGGGACCTGTCCGCGCTAAGGCCTGACGATGAAACGGGTGCCGCGGCTAACTTATCACAGAAAACAAAATCCCTGTCAGAGTTAATTGCTGCCTATAAAACCACCACCTCTAAGCAAATTCGTTTGGCGGGTTTAACTGACTTCTCTTGGCAGCGCTCCTTTCACGACCACATCATCCGAAACAAACAATCATGCTTCCGAATAAAGAATTATGTCCTGACAAATCCTGAGAAATGGCGGGATGACGTGTTCTTTCAGTAAGTATAATGGCGTTATGCCGCCAATTTAGCGCCAGCGCAACTTGTGACTTCCTTCAATGCCAGTTTGTAACTGGCGTGGCCGTCAAGTATACTTTCACCTTTTCAAACCGACTACTGTACTTCACTACCGGTTCCTGCTACGCTCAAACTGACGGTGTTTTTACCAAAGGAACTCCCTGCTATAGCCGACAGGGCGCGAAATACGCTGTCGTCAGGGTGGTTCAGGCGTGGCTTTTTCTTGCGCGCGGGCAGCTCTCAGCTCAATAAAATAAATAAGTCGAAGGTTTTATGGCCAGTCCCAGCCGGAGCATGCTGCTTCGCTGCTGGTACTCTATCAGGTTTTCGGCGTAGCCCTGGTACCATTGTAGCGTTACGTACGCGTTGCCGGATTTGAAGGGCTTATAGTTTAGCTGCGTTTGCAGGCTGCCCTTCCAGCCGGACGTGCCCTTTCTGCCCCTGATGTCCAGCACCAGTTTGTCTCCCTTGATTTTCCAGATGTAGGTGGCCTGCCCGTAGCCGATGTACTCTATCAGGTCCGGGTTATCAGTCTTGTAAAGGAAGGGCACCCATGCCTTTAGCTGAAGTATGGATTTGGGAGAAGCTAACATGGTGTAGCTAAGGGAGACGTAATTCCAGCTCCTCGACCAGATGCTGTCCCGCCCGTTCGATTCGTGCTCTACCTGCAGCGCCAGCGACCCTTTTAGCTTGCCATCTTTGAAAAGTAATTTGCCCAGCCCGATGCCCGGGTTAAAGTTAATCTCCTCGAAGGGGCTGGACCAGTTGTAGATATCCCAGAAGGCCAGCTGTGTATAAGACAGAAACAGGTACGAGTTTAGTGGCAGGGAAGCATTGGTGAGCCTGTGCTTAAAGCTTATCTGGTACTTCACGTCGGAGTTCGAACTGGTGGGTGTTTCGCCGATGGTGGTTCCGGTAATAATATAGTTGTCTTTATATATCGTAAACGCTGGGGCCTGCTTCAGTATCTGGTTCACAGAGTCCCTGCTTATACCTTGCCCACTGCAGAGGCCTGTTGTTGTAATCCATAGCAAAAGGCTCAGGGCCCATGTGTTCTTCATAGCGCTCGTTCTAAGTATAAAGTCTTGGTGCGGCCTTCGGTAATGGAGGCATTTATAAGCAAACGGGTGCAGCAACTTCAGGGATAACCTTTCCGGAACTATAATTGGGAAAAGAGAGGTAATGCGCAGTGGCGGCGCGGCTAAACCAACTACGTTACTGTTTACCTGGTGCGCCTCAACATGCCGCCAGCTTAGCCCCGGCGCAACCTGTGGCTGCCTTTGATACCAGTTTGCGACGGGTGTGTTCTGTAAGTATACTTTCGCCTTTACAAATAGGCTACTGTGCTCCACTGCCAGCCGCTTTGCCCCACTGGCGGTATGGGAGGTGAGAACAGCTAAAAACAAAAGAGCCTGAAACCGCAGCTTCAGGCTCTTTTTTATAAAGTGCAATCTGGTTGATTAGTCCCAGTATGCAGGGGAAGTCACCTCTCTGCCATCGGCTGAGAGAACAACCTTTTTGTCCTGCCCTTGCTGGTCCAGCTCTACCTGGTAATAGGTCTGGCCGTCTTTCTCCACCAGCTCAATATCATCCAGGCGCATGCTTTTGTAGTTTTGGCCTATAGCCGTTCTTACCGTTTGCGGCAGGTCTTTCTCCATGATGTCGCGTTTGCTCATCAGGATTTTGCCGGATGGGTCGAGAAGAACTGTATGGTCAACGCGGTCCATGTCGAACTCCGCTTCGTAGTTGGCGCCGTCCATCTCCCAGTCAAGGTCGGTGGCGTTGGCGTACTTCTGGGTTAAAGCACTGGAAACTGCCTGGGGCACGTCTTTCTGGTCTACGTCTTGTGCCTGAGCAGATGCAAATGTAGTTCCCATAAAGGCTAATGCTATCACTATCTTCTTCATATCTCTTTGCTTTAAATGTTAAAAATAATCTACAGCACAAACTAACGACATGAATCTGAAGCAAATCTGTATCTGCCTGTAGCGCCGGTCTGTAGCGGGAGCACAATACAGCTTGCGGCCAGGCCGGGCATACAAGCTTGCCAATGGGGCGTTAACCGGGGCGAAAGGTGTGGAAGAAGCGCTAACGTGTCCGGGGGCAAAGACCACAGCGCTTGCAGGCGTTGTGGCCGCGCAAGCATCAGTCCCGCTTCCGAAGTTTGTCTGAGTCGCTCTTCCTGGTCGGAAAGATCAGGCGCAGCACGAAGTAAACGATCGGGGTGAGCGCCAGGACCAGTACCACCATCAGGATGATCTTGAGCGCCTTTACAAACACAGAGATAATGATGGCTGAGATGGCAACAGAAAGGATGAAAAGTAGCCAGAAGTTAATGGTATGCTTGCTCATGGGTTTTTTAGGGAAATCGTTAGACCAGTCTTAGCGCTTCTGCAGGAGCAGCTGCCAGCGAAACGCCCACATCCAGCGCAGCTCATACTTCTCCACCCCCGCCTGCCGCACCAGCTCCGCCAGCTCCTGCCGCCGGAAAGCGCGCCACACGGAGAGCGGCGCATCGTTTTTTACCAGGTAAGATTTGGAGAAAGCCGCCGTAATGTACTTGATGGAGTAGTACGCCAGCCAGTGCCGGTGCAGGTCGTTTACGATAACGGCCAGCTGCGCCTGCTGGTGCAGCTGCCGGAACATCTGTACCAGCTGCGCATCGGTAAAGTGGTGGCAGAACAGGCTGCAGACCAACACATCGTACTGCTCTAGGGCAAATTCTGCGGAGAGCACATCGTGCTGTACAATCGCGATTTCCGGGTAATGGCTGCAGCGGCGGCGGGCATACTGCACCATAAAATCATTGGCGTCCACGCCCACCAGCTCTACTTTTATACTTTTGCGGCGCGCCCAGCGGGCGATGCTTTTCAAGGTATCGCCGCCGCCGCAGCCGATGTCGGCGATGCGCAGGTGCTGCGGCCGGTGTGCCGCCACCAGTTTGTCCAGCGCGTTGAGCACTACCTTGTGGCCGCCCAGCCAGTTGTTGATTACCTCCAGCTCGTCCAGGTTCTGCCGCAGCTCCTCGCCGCTCAGCGTCAGGTCGTCCATCAGCTCCAGTTCGTTAGACCGCCGCTTTAGCATCCGCATAGTGTACTTTCAGTAACATAGATTCGAGGGTAAGACCGGGGCCGAAGGCAAAGCTCAGCACAGGTTCGTCCTGTTCCTGCGGTGTAAGCGTCTGCATCAGCTCCTTCAGCACAAACAGCACCGTGGCAGACGACATGTTGCCAAACTCCCGCAGCACCTGGTAGGCGAAGCGGTTGTCTTCGCGCGTCATGCCGAGCTCCTGCTCTATCACCTCCAGAATGCGCCTGCCGCCGGGGTGTATGGCAAACAGCTTGATCTCCGACACGGTGGTTTTAAGCCCCTGCAGCAGCCGCTCTGTGAGCTGCTTTATGCCTTTTTTGATGAGGTCGGGCACGTAGGAGGAGAGCGTCATCTCAAAGCCGGTGTCGCCGATGTGCCAGGCCATCTCTCGCTTGCCAGCCGGCGCAAGGTCGCAGTGGAACGACTGCAGCTCAAGGCTTACCTGCTCACAGGGCTGGCCCTGCATCAGCACTGCGGCTGCGCCATCGCCAAAAAGGGCGTTCGACACCAGGTGGTCCTGCTCGGCGTGCTTCTGAAAGTGGATCGTGCAGATCTCAGTGCACACCAGCATGACCTTTGCCTCAGGGTTGGCCCTGCAGATAGAGTCGGCGAGTTTGATGGCGTTAAAGGCGGCGTAGCAGCCCATAAAGTTTACGGCGGTGCGCTGCACGCAGGGCGAGAGCCCCAGCCGCTCCACCAGCTCGATATCCAGCCCCGGGGCATACATGCCGGTGCAGCTCACGGTAATCAGGTGGGTCAGGTCGCCTAGCTGCGACGGGCTGGCCAGCTTAAGGCAGTTCCGGATAGCCGCCTCCGAGAGGTCCACGGCGTGCTTGCGGTACACGCTCATGCGCTGCTGCACGGTTGGGAAGGGCTCCAGCGTTGGGGTGTTGGGGTAAAAGGAGAAGTCGCCGTTCTGGCGCGTGTAGTCTTCCAGCACACTGTAACGCTGGCCAATGCCCGACACCCGGTAAAGCGCCTTTAGCTTGCGCGTGTCCTGCTCGTCAAACTGCAGGGCGGTGGCCATAAAGTCTGCTACCTGCATCTGCGGGATCTTGTGCGGAGGGTTGGCCGTGCCGATGGCGCAAATGTAGCTTTTCATATGGTCGGGGTTGGTAGAGTGTATAGCGATATCTTACGAAGTATAGGTGCTTGTTTTACGGTGCTGCCCTGCGTGGCTGCTGTAGCTGCCACATGTGTTTCTAAGTACGGATGCCGTTCCATAATAGATGTGGCGCTGTCAGAAGGGGCGCCCGTGCGTTTGCCGCATAATGAGCTGTACCGCCCAGGGCAGGTGCTTCAGCGCCCCCACGGCCATCTCCGACAGCACCGGGCTGCCGAATAGGCCCTGCACCGTGCGGCCCAGGCGCAGGCGGTTCTCAAACTGTTTTTTCCAGGCGTGGGTGTAGCCCGCCTCCAGCTCTGCCCGGTTCTGGCCGTTGGAGAAGTAGTGCTGCACATGGTTGGTCAGGATCTTGGCAGAGTGTATGGCCATGGCCATGCCGTTGCCGCAAAGGGGGGTAATCATGCCGGCTGCATCGCCGCACATAAGCATGTGGTCCTCCACGCAGGTTTTGGTGGCAAAGGAAATCTCGTTGATAACTTCGGGCTGGCTGTAGAGGAACTCCGCCTGCTCAAAGACTTGGCGCAGGTGCGGGTTGCGGTAAAGCACGGCCTTCTCCATGGCGGCAACGGAGCCGTGCTTTTTCAGGTTTTCGCGGGTGGTCAGGTAGCAGAGGCAGTAGCGGTCGTCTTCCACGGCCGAGGTGCCGGCGTAGCCGTCTTTAAAGTTATGTAGCGCGATTTCGTTGCGCGGGGCATCGTGCCGCACATGGTACTTAACCCCGATGTAGGGAGAGCGGCTCCGGAAGAAGCTGCGCTGCAACTGGCGGTCTAAGTTAGCGCGCTTGCCAAAAGCCCCCACCGCCACGCGCGCCTGTAGGCGTTGCCCTCCTGAGAGGCGGGCAGTAAACCTATCGTCGGCAAAGGCGACTTCTTGCACTGTTTGCTGCAGCATAAATTGCACTCCCTGCCGCTGCGCCAGCTCATACAGGTAATTATCTAAGGTATAGCGGCTAACGCCGAAGCCCCCTAAGTCCAATTTTGCCTGCAGGGCACTGCCGGTAGGGGAGGTAAGTCTGAAGTGGTTGATGCGGGCTGGGCCAAGGGTGCTGATCTCTGCCCCGAGTTTGCGCAGGTAAGGCAGCACCTCGTTGGAAACGTACTCGCCGCACACCCTGTGAAAGGGATAGGCCTTTTTCTCCACGAGTGTTACTGCCAGCCCCGCCCTGGCTAAACCCAGTGCGCTGACCAAGCCGGCCAGTCCGCCGCCGATCACCAAAACATCCTTCGTCAAAATAATTAACTTTTATAAATTAATTTTGTCCAAATTTGTAGCCTGAAACTTGGTGAACACCCACTTTTTAAGGGGTACAATGCAAGAACAAAAAACTTGACCATCCGTTTTAATAAATGGAACGACTTTTGTCTATAATATTTTGAATAAGAATTCGATACGCGATTTATATGAAACAATTTATACTTTCTGTTTTTACATGCTTATCTGTGCTACTGGTACAGGCGCAGGCGAAACCGCCGGTGCAGGTACAGGCGGGGCAGCAAACGGGGCAGGAGAACCCCCTGGGCCTGGAGCAGAATGAGGATATTGCCATTTACCCGAACCCCAGCAACGGCGTTTTTACCATTTCAGTCTCTAACCTGGAGTCCCAGAAGGTAGAGCTGCGCATCCTCAACGTTATCGGTAACGAGATCTACCACGAAACGTTAACGCGCACCGAACCTAAGCTGACCAGAACCATTAACCTGGACCGCTATGCCAAAGGTTTGTACTATGTAAAACTGGAGGCTGATAATTACAGTGCGGTACGGCGGGTAGTGGTGAAGTAAACAGCAGCAGATACAGCGAAGGCGGCAGCTCTTGTAAAAGGGCTGCCGTTTTTTGTTTTAGCGGGATCTACTTCTTGCGCTCCGGAAGTATGGTTTTGGGCACATAGCCGGTGATGGTGGTGGTGTCCTGCCGGATACGCGCCTTTACAAACATGGCGTGGGCTGTGTCGAGCACGTTAATCTGCTGCGCCGTGTCAAAGTAGGCGAGGGAACTGGCCTGGAAGTCAGGCTGGCTGTAGAGCTTGCTGCTGATGAGGGGCTTGGTGGCGTAAAGCACATCGGGGGCCAGGGGCGTGGGGGCGCCTGTTTCGCTGGCAACGGTTGCTTGCTCGTCTTCCAGGTCTGTGTCTTTGTTGCCGGAGCAGGCACTTAAGCAGAGTAGGGCAAGGGTGAAGGGAAACAGGTTTTTCATGGCGCGTAAAGTATAGCTACTCCTATATATGTAGCTGCGGCTACAATGTTACGTTTACACAGGTCAAAAAGAAAATACAGCCTGCCTGCCCCGTGTTCTGAAGCCTGCCTGTCTTTCAATTAGATTAAGTTTGAAGCTTCCTGCACGGGTGTTAGGTGGAACTGCTCATTTGTAGGCAGCAGCAGGCAAGCATCTTTGTGGGGAAGAGGTTAAGTGGTTGTGTCTATAGAGCTCGGCTGTTTCTTCGTCTCTTCTATAGGCGCGGTAACAATCCCGTTAATCTGGAACTCCACTTGCTTGTAACCCGGTCTGTCGTTTCCTCTTTGCGGTAGGGAGAATACAGCACTTTCTCAACAGGGGCTGGTTTCGTCTGTGCCTTGCAAGGCACCAGCAGGCTAGGGGTGCAGTACTTCTGTAGCATCAGGTCGCTAATGGTGTAGCGGGTACAGCCCCTCCTCAACCTCTACCTTTACCATATACCAGAGCCTACGCTTCTCTACCTGCGTTCCGTGGCCTATGATAATGTCTTGCCAGGCTTTCCCCGTGATGACGTGCCTATCCCTTTCCTGAACTGATTCTAAGCGGCTCTGGTAGTATCCGTAAAGCCTGTGGTAGAGCTTGTCTGTACTTGCTGCCACTTCCACATGGCTAGTGTAGACGATGTTGCCATTTTCATCCCTTGGCGGTTCGGGCTGAGCAAGCGCCAGCAGCGGTAGGCATAGGAGCAGCGTGAGGAGGAGGTCTTCATTGTGGGAGCAAGTTTGTTTGGGGCAAGTATAAGAAATGGGAATCAAAAGTGGGGTATTGCGGCAGTAAGTAGTCTCTGTGCCAATCCATACTTCAAGGCATGGTGTAACAACAAAGGCCGCTCGTAGTTGAGCGGCCTTTGTTGTTAGTTTCCTGTCCTTACCTTACAGCACCGAAGCCCAGCCTGCTTCATATCCCCTCCAGTAAGCATCAAGCTCAGCCATAGATAGCTCTCCGTTGGGCTGCGAATAGCCGTACTCATAACCTGCTTCATGGTCCAGCTTTCCTTGCTTCCGCCCGATTCTTTCCCAAAAAGCCGGGTCTTCCGCAGTGGCTGTTACTTCGGTGGCCGCAGCGGTTTCAGTAACGGGAGCAAAGGCCGTCAGCAGGACTGCCAGCATCGGGACAAAGAGTTTCCTTCTCATATGGTTTATGTTTAAAGGATTGAACATGTCTAAAGCTCTTTACATTAATTGTATCCTGAAAGGAAGCTTACGCCTTAAAAGTAACACCTCTATGTAGTTCGCATCTGGTATGGATGGTAATGTAAGGTGGAGCCTCTTAAGCCGGGGCAGGCTGCTAAACGGTTAGACTCGGTACCACCTATGGCGCAACTTAACCAGGAACAGCGGCTGTGGTACATCACAAAGCTGGAGGGACAGGCACTGGTGCCAGCGGAGAGGTGTTTCTGGGTAGCCTAGGCTAAAACCGGAAAAACATGGTACACAGTAAAAGAGGTGCTGGTAAAGGGGCAAGGCAGCCTCAATAAAAAAACAAAAAAGCCGCTCTGCTTAACGCATGGCGGCTTCTGGGTGGCCCTGCCAGGAATCGAACCTGGATCTAGAGTTTAGGAAACTCCTATTCTATCCATTGAACTACAGGGCCGCAAAGTGTGATTTTGCATGGCGAATTTACACTAATATCCACCACAAAACAAACAGCGACACTCTTTGTATACCTGTAGCCTAGTAAGAGGCCACCGCCACCGCGAAGCCCACCACCGTGAGCACCAGCCCAACCATAAATATAGTATAGGAAATGCGCAGGATTTTATACTTGCGGTTGAGCACATCGCCTAAGTAGTAAATGTCGGTGATCATGTTGTTGTACAGCGATTTTTTGTCGCGCATGATGTCGTGCATGCCGCTCTGGAACTCCTCCAGGGGCAGGTTGGTGAAGTTACCGAAGAACAGTAGGTTGACTTTGCGGGTGTCCAGCTTTTTGTTCTTCTTTTTCTTAAACGTGAAGCTGGTCACCTCCGGCTGCGCCGAAATGATGGCAAACACAACGGAGCCTAGGGTGGTAAGCAGCAGAATGCCAATTGGGATCAGAAAAGTGCGGTGCGTGGTGTAATCGGCCCCGATGGTGGAGGTCTTGGCACTGAGGTAGGTAATGATCACCGAAATGATAATGGCGTTGAGGCTGATCATCATGTTCGCTTTGTTGTCGGCAATGGCGCTGAGGTTGAGGTGTGTGCGGTACGTGTTCCGGAACATAGTCTCGATACCGCGCTTAGGCTGGGCCAGCGTCTTGCGGTGCTTCTTCTCCTCTTTCTTCTTCTTCTTGATCTCCTTGTTGAGGCGGCTGCGCTGCTCCTGTATGTTCAGGCCCAGCTGTGCGGCAAACTTGCGCTGCGCCTGTATCGTGTGGAAGGTGGTCGATAGCAGGAAGTCCATCTGAAACTGCTCCCACTCATCGTCCGAGAAAAACTTGTCCTGGAAGATCTCCCACTCCACCCGCAGCAGCTCGGCGGTGGCGAAAAAGGTGTCCTTGCCGATGTTGGACATGTCCGCGTCCACCATTAGCTCCTGCTCCAGCGTTTCCGGGTCCTGCTTGTGCTGTGTGGCCAGGATAATGCCGGTGATATGGTCAATACGCTCCTGCGAAAACTCCTTCTCCTCAAGCCACTCCGTTGCAATGCGCACGCTCTCCTGCTCGTGCCCCTCATAGGTGGCAATGTAGCCTGTGTCATGGAACCAGGCCGCCAGCACCAGGTCCAGGAGCCTGTCCTCCGGTAGCCTGCTGAGCTGACCCAGCTCCTGCGCCTCGGCTACGGTCTCAAAAGTATGTTTGTAGTTGTGGTAGACAAGCTTCTTGGATAGGTTCTGCTTAAAGAGCCTGAACACATGCTCCCCGGCCTGCTTTACGATGGCCTGATCTTCCTCTCCAGCCTGTCTTGCTATTGTTTGGTCTTTCATAAGTGGTTTAGTTGCAGAGCTGGGGCCCGCGGTAGCGGCGGTTCTTCCCCAGCAGCGGTGGTGCCCAAGATGTGGCACATGGTAATCTGCGGTTACGGTAAAATCAGCTTTTTGTTAGTAGGAGGGGCCGCAGCGGCGGTGCCCGGTGGTGTATACGCAGGTAATAACTAAAAGCGGGCACCTTTCGTTTATGAACTTCAGTCCTGCCGCAGCTGTGGCACTCACTGTGCACGGATGGAGCGCAACCAAAAGCAACGTTACCCGCTATGCAACACCCGTTCTCACCCCAACCACTTCCGGCCCCTACAGGCCCTTGCTGTGGCGCTGGCACAGTAGCCGTGGGTGCCTTTCCGGCAGCAATACTAAGCATGTTATACTATGATTGAAGCTTTACAGAAGGCACAGCGGCTGTTGATGCGCCAAGGGTGGTGTGTGGCCCTGTGCCTGACCCTTTGTGCCTGTGTTAGTACCAAGCCTTATTACGGAGCAGAGTCGGTAAACTGGGAGGAGCAAAAGCCAACCGCCGGTAACGAGGTGCTTTACTCTGTTTTCCTGATCGGGGATGTGGGCGCGCCCAACCTGGACGGCGAACCGTCGATGCTGCTGATGCGCAAGATGATGATGGAGACCGGCATGAACAGCGCCACCATATTCCTTGGCGACAACGTGTACATGAATGGCCTGCCTGCCCCCGACAAGTATGACCGCGAGGTGTCGGAGAACCGCCTGAAAGCGCAGCTCGACATACTGAAGGGTTACCCCGGTGAAAAGTACATGATCCCCGGCAACCACGACTGGAACCACAGCGGCCGCGGCGGCCTGGAGGCCGTAATGCGGGAGCAGCGCTACGTGAACGAGTACCTGACGGAAGAAAACATCGTAGTGGGGGGCGACTTCTACGTGCCCGGCAACGGCTGCCCCGGCCCCTACGAAGTGCGGCTCAGCGATAACCTGGTGCTCATAGCGCTGGACTCGGAGTGGTGGCTGCACCCCTTTAACAGGCCCTACGGCGACAACAGTAGTTGCAGTGCGGCCACCGAGGGCGAAATGCTGGTGCAGCTCGAGGACCTGATCGAGAAGAACAGCGGCAGCGATATACTGGTGGTAGGCCACCACCCGCTCATGACGCGCGGAGAGCACGGCGGCTTCTTCACGCTGCGGGACCACCTCTTCCCGCTCACCATGCTCCGGGAGTGGATGTACCTGCCGCTGCCTGTCATTGGCTCCATTTACCCCTTTGCCCGCCGGTACGGCGGCATTCTGCAGGATATCCCGCACCCGCGCTACCAGGCGTACATACAGGGCCTGCTCGACATCTTCAGCAAGTATGACAACGTTACTTACGCAGCCGGCCATGAGCATGCGCTGGAGTATTTTAAGTATGGCGACCTGCCCCACATCGTGAGCGGTGCCGGCTGTAAAACAGATTACCTGAAACACGGCGGCGACGCCTCTTACCTGCAAACGGTAAAGGGCTTTGTGCGGGTGGATTACCATGAGAACGGAGAAGTGTGGGCTGAGTTTTGGGTACCGGATGATCAGGGGGAGACCGGTAAGGTGATGTACCGCACGCGGCTCTACACCAGAAAACCGCCCCGGGAGCGCCCGGTGGTGAAAGACAACACCAACTACGCCGACAGTACCATTACCCTGGCGGCAAACCCGGACTACCAGGCCAGCGGCCTGCGCGAGGTCATGCTGGGTGAGCACTACCGCGATGTGTGGGCCACCCCGGTGGAGGTGCCGCTGCTGGACATGAAAAACACCTTTGGGGGGCTTACCCCTTACCAGAAAGGGGGCGGCAAGCAGACGCTGGCGCTGAAGGTGCGCAACCCCGAAGCCAAAGAATATGCCCTGCGCAGCGTGGACAAAGATCCTGGCCTTGCGCTGCCGCCGTACCTGCGCCAAACTGCCGCACAAGACCTGCTGCAAGACCAGATATCGGCGCAGCACCCCTACGGCGCGCTCATTATTCCCCCTTTAGCCGATGCCGCCGGGGTGTACCACACAAACCCTGAGCTGGTGTACATCCCGGACACACCGTACCTGCGCCAGTACCGGGATGAATTCGGCAACACCCTTGCCTACCTGGAGGAAGACGCTGACGAGAACCACGAGGAAACAGCCAGCCTGGGAAACGCGAAGAACCTGGTGGGCACCGACAAGGTGCTGGAGGAGCTGGTGGAGGACAACGACCACGAAGTGGACCAGCAGAAGTATGTGCGGGCACGCCTTTTCGACATGTTGATAGGGGACTGGGACCGGCATGAGGGGCAGTGGCGATGGGTAGAGGAGGACAAGCCCGACAAAGGCAACCTGTACACACCCGTGCCCGAAGACCGCGACCAGGCCTTCTTTAAGGCAGACGGTGTGCTGCCCTGGCTGCTAACGCGCAAGTGGGGCATCCGCAACGTCCAGAACTTCGGCTACGACTTCGGCGACATCGTGGGGCTAAACCTCAGCAGCCTTACCCTCGACCGCACCCTTAGCTACAAAGTAACGCGGGAGGAGTGGCTGCAGCTGGCGCAGGACATCAAGCAAAGTGTAACCGACGAGGTGATAGAGCAGGCGGTGCAGGAGTGGCCGGAACCGGTTCGCGAACTCTCCGCCGCTGAAATAACGGCCAAGCTGAAGGCGAGGCGGGAAAAACTGCCGGAGGCAGCCGCAGCGTACTATGATTTTCTGACACAGTTCGTGGACATAGCCGGCAGCGACAAACACGAGCGCTACCTCATCAACCGCCTCAATGATAAGGAGCTGCAGGTGATCGGCTACAAAACCTCCAAAGAAGGGGAGATACTGAAGGAAATCTTCAACAGGACATTCTATACCGACGAAACCAAGGAAGTGCGTATCTACGGCATGGGAGGCCGGGATGCCTTCATCGTTTCCGGGGATGTGGACGAGAGCATTGTGGTGCGCATTATTGGCGGCGGCGACGAAGACGTGATCATCGACAACTCCCACGTAAGCGGGCTGAAGAAGCACACCATTGTGTATGACACGGAAGAGGGAAACCAGTTTAGCTTCGGCAGCGAGACCAAGGACAAAACCGACCCGTACGATGAGGTAAACATCTACGACCGCAACAACTACCTGCTGCCTTACCTGGGGCCGCGCCTGTCGGCGGAGTACAACGTGGAAGACGGCGTGTTTTTAGGGGCTGGTGTGATGCTGAAAACACAGAAGTTCCGCAAAGACCCCTACGCCTCGGCGCACCTGCTGGAGGCCAACTATGCCTTCCGCACGAGTTCCTTTAACGTGAAGTACACCGGCGACTTACAGGATGTGGTGGAGGATTGGAACCTGCAACTGAACGCGCACCTGCAGGGGCCGCAGTTCCAGCGTAATTTCTATGGCTTAGGCAACAACACCGGGCAAAGCGACAGCTTTGGCGACGACTACTACCACGTGCGCTACGAGCGCCTCTCGCTCAACGCCATGTTCTACCGCTTACCGGTGGCCTTCGTGAAGATCGGTTTCGGGCCCACTTACGATAGGTTCGAGGTAAACATGCCCGACAGGGAGAGCTTCCTGCTGGATGCGGCGCGTGCAGGCCAACTGCGCGAAGGCACCTATGATGCCGAAAAGGGCAAATTTGCCGTGCAGCATTACGTAGGGGCAAGGGCCTTCTCCACCATTGAGGTGATCGGGGCTGGCAGCACAGAGGCAAACCCGCAGATCGGCCTGCGCTGGTACAACAACATCAGCTACAACCAGCAGGTAGGCGGGGAAAAACTGCACTACACCAACATCAACTCAGAGTTCCGCTTTTACCTCAGTCCTAACTTCCCCTTTCAGCTGACCTGGGCCGGTAAGATTGGAGCAGCGCATAACTACGGCGATTACCGGTTCTTTCAGGCAAACACGCTGGGCGGCACCGAGAACCTGCGCGGTTACCGTCGCACGCGCTTTGCCGGCCGCAGCAGCCTGTATGCCAATGGGGAGGCGCGCCTGCAGCTCTTCGACTATAACCTGTACTTAACGCCTGCCAAGTTCGGGGTGCTGGGCTTGTTGGATGCCGGCCGCGTGTACCAGGACGGGGACCCTAAAGAGGCTTTCTTCAAGAGCCTGCACTGGGGCTACGGCGGTGGCGTGTGGGTAGACCTGATGAACCGTACCGTGCTGTCGCTGAGCTACAGCGAAGGCAAGGAGGAAGATCTGTGGATGCTGAACTTCGGCTTCTTTTTTTAACATAAAACGGATTTACAAGTATAAGGGAACGTGCCGCGCAATTACGCGGAACGTGGCTTTTACAGCCTTACTGCAACAATAAAACTATGGAAATACGCAAACTATTGGTTGGCGCCTTAGTCCTGCTATGCCTTACGGAGCAGGCGCAGGCGCAGACACCTGATACAGAGACATTAGAAGAGTACGCTACCCCCGGGGTGATTGGCATGGGCCGGAGCCGCGGCGTGGTGGTAGGATATGAGCGACTGCCCGGCTTTAAGATTGATTCTGAGTCGGACGACCCTAGGATAGGCGACGGGAGCGCCCGTGTGGAACGGCATAATAAGTTCTTCGTGCGGGCTTTTGCACCGATCGTTAACAAGCCGCAAACCAAAGTCATACTGGGCGTAGACTATAGGCTGGAGGAGTTTAATTTTGAGAGCGCCGGTACCAACTCCTACGGCCTGTACCGCTACCTGGAAGACAAGAACATGAAGAGCTTGGGGCTGCAGATTGCTTACCTGCACTCGCTTAACGAACGGAACTTCTACCTCGTTCGGGTGAAGGGGGAGCTTAACGGCGACTACACCCGGGACAACGTTAACATACCGGACTACCTGAAAATGACCGTGGACCTGGCCTACGGCTGGAAAAAAACGCCGACCTATGCCCTGGGCGTTGGCCTGCAACTGGGGTATACCTACGGGCGCCAGAGCGTGTATCCCGGCATCCTTTTCAACAAGACCTTTAACGACAAGTGGGGGGTGGAGTCCATCTTCCCGGCTAATGCCCGCATCCGCTTTAACGCCAACGAGAAGACCCTGCTCTATGCCGGCTATCGCCTGGAGGGGGCCAGCTACAACATCCGTGCGACTGAGACAGTACTGGCTAACTACGGAGAAACAGAGCTGCGCCGCACCGATATCAAAGGGCTGGTGAGGCTGGAGCGGGAGATTTACGACTTTGTGTGGTTTGCTGTGGAAGGAGGCTTTAGGCAGTACTACCGCCACCGCCTGTTTGATGAGGTTGGCTCTCGCGATGAGCTAATCACCAACGACCTGGCTGGCTCCGGATATGTAGGGGTGGAACTCTACTTGGTGCCGCCGCGCAAATGGGTAGAACGTAACAATTAAAGCAAGGCAGCAGCCAAAAAAAGGCAGCGGGGCCAGCTATTTAGTATAGCTGGCCCCGCTGCCTTTTTTACGGTGTGGTTACAAAGTATACTACTGCTCTTCCTCGCTTCGCTCACAGGCCGTTTCCGGGGTGGGCGGCACCAGTTCGCGCAGGTAGTTGTAAATCGCATACTGTGCCCGCACGTGGGTAGGTGCATGCGGTTTAATGTAGCTGTTGTCCACGCTGCGGGTTTTCGTGTCGTCGGCCAGTTGCAGGTCAATGATGGTGCGGATTTGCTGGGCCAGGTCCTCCTGGTAGATGGGGAAGGCCACCTCCACCCGGCGGTTCAGGTTGCGTGTCATCCAGTCGGCGGAGGCAATGTAAAGTTTCTCCTCCCCGTTGTTGTGGAAGATGTACACCCGGGCGTGCTCCAGGTAGCGGTCCACAATGCTTCGGACCTGTATGTTCTCACTCAGCCCCTCCACGCCCGGCACCAGGCAGCAGATGCCGCGCACCAGCAGCTGTACTTTTACGCCCGCCTGGCTGGCTGCGTACAGCTTCTTGATCATGCGCTCATCCTGCAGGGCGTTCATCTTTAAGGTCACCCGTGCAGGCAGTCCTTTCTTCGCATTCTTTATCTCCTGGTCTACCAGCTTTGCAAAGCCCTGGCGCATGTTCAGCGGGGCCATCAGCAGGTGCTCAAACTCTTTATCCGTCTGTTTATCAATAAAGAAGTTGAAGACCTGCTCCACGTCTTTGGTCAGGCGCTTATCTGAGGTAAACAAGGCGTGGTCGGCGTATACTTTGGAGGTCTCCTCGTTGTAGTTACCGGTACTCAGGTAAGCGTAATTTACCAGCTTGCCCCTCTCGTTTCGGGTAATGAGGCCGAGCTTGGAGTGCACCTTCAGGTCCTGTATGCCGAAGATTACGTTGGCCCCGGCTTTCTGCAGCTTGCCCGCCCAATAGATGTTGGACTCCTCGTCAAAGCGGGCCTTCAGCTCCACGACTACCGTGACCAGCTTCCCGTTTTTAGCGGCTTTTGCCAGTGCCTTGGCTACTTTCGATTTGTTGGCCACCCGGTACAGCGTTGCACTGACAGCGGTTACTTTCGGGTCTACGGCCGCCTCCTCAAACAGGCGAAGCACATAGTCAAAGGACTGGTACGGGTAGTGGACCATGTAATCCCGCTCCTTCATGGCGGCCAGCATTTTCGGCTCCTGCTCCAGCTGCGGGTGCACCAGGGTAGGCTGCGGTTTATACTTGAGGTCGGGCAGGTTGAAGTCCGGAAACTGGAAGAAGTCGCGGAAGTTGTGGTACTTGCTGCCCTCCACCAGGGCCTCCTCGGTAATGCCGGTGTGGGCCATCATCCTGTCCAGCAGGTCCTGCGGTGTTTCAGGGTCGTAGAGCAGGCGGGCGGGGTAGCCGGTTTCGCGCTTCTTCAGGCTGTTGCGTATCTTGGCCATCAGGTTGCCCGACACCTCCTCCTCAATGTCCAGCTCCGCATCCCGCGATACTTTCACGGCATGGGCATCAAACGTACTGTAGTTCGGGAAAAGGCGCGGCAGGCAGAAGCGGATCACGTCATCCATAAACATCACGTAGCGCTGGTCGCCTACGGTGGGAAGCTTTACAAAGCGGGTCCCGTGCTTCTTTGTCGGGATTTCGAGCATGGCGAAGCGCTCCGGCATGCAGTCTGCCGCTGTCGGCTCCCACATCTTCACACCGAGGTACACCGTCTGGTCCTTCAGGAAAAGGTGCGTTTCTGTCTCATCCAGGATGATGGGGAGTAGCAGTGGCTCCAGCGTTTTGTCAAAGTACTCCTGCACCCATGCTTCCTGCCCCGGGTTAAGGTCGTGCTCGGTGAGCAGGTGGATGTCGTGCTCGCGCAGGTCCGCAAGGATTCCGTCCCGGAACACCTCCCCGAGCTCCTGCTGCTGCCGGTGCACCTCCGCCATTATCTGGTCCAGGGTCTCGGTAGGGTCTTCCTCCAGCTTCTTACGGGTTTTCTTCTTGAGCTTGATGAGGCGCTTGAGCGTAGCGACCCGGACCTTGAAATACTCATCCAGGTTGGATGAGAAAATGGCCATAAATTTTACGCGCTCCAGCAGGGGCACGCTTTTGTCTTTGGCCTCCTGCAGTACTCTATAGTTAAAGGCGAGCCAGCTCAGTTCTCTGTTAATAAACGGATAGGCTGTCTTAGCTTCCTTTTCTTTCTCTTTGTCCATGTTGATAAAGTGTTTGCACCAACAGCCGGGGCTGTGGCGAAAGGGTTACCTGTGGTTCTTCGGGAAATCGTAGAACAGCAGCTTTGCGTTGTCTTTGGCGATGTCGTACCAGCTGTCGCAGTTGAACTGCAGCCCTGTCACCCCCGTCGTTGCCATGCTCGGCACCGGCTCCGGCGATAGCAGGTTGGCAAAGTCCGACACCGCCTCGTTGTGCCCCACGAGCAGCAGGGTGCCTATTTCGGCGGGTGCGCTCTGCACCACCTCCAGCAGGTCCTCTTCGTTGGCGCCGTACACGCGGGTGTCTACCACAATGTCATCGGCATCGTAGTCCAGCTCTTTGCCCACGAGGGTGGCGGTGCTGATGGCCCGTACGGCCGGGCTCGAAATGATCAGGCCCGGCTCAACGCCCCGCGAAGCCAGTTCCTGCCCCATGAGCGGGGCATCGTGGCGGCCGCGCTTGTTCAGGGGGCGGTCGTGGTCGCTGAGCTCGTCAAACTCCCAGCTCGATTTGGCATGCCTTAAGATGTATAGCGTTTTCATACTGATTCTACGTTCTTGTGCCTCCCGCGGCCCTTTAAAGTCGCAGGTATGGCTTTGCTACTTACTGCAAGTGTGGGTAAATAGTTGTGTAGGGGAGGCGATGCGCGGGCCGGGCGGAGGCAGCAGGCCGTAAAGCAAAAAGACCATGGCTGCCGGGGCAAACCATGGTCTCTGATGTTATTTTCTATACTTCGCCGGGCGCTACACGTTGTTCGGGTAGCGCTGGTAGTGAATCTCGGCGACACGGCGCTGCAGCTCTTCCCGCAGGGCGTCAATGTTCATCCTGTCCGTGGCGGAGATAAACATGGCCGGAGCGTGCTCCTTGGCCATATAAGTGGCTTTCAGGTCTTCCAGGGAAGGGCGTGCCGCCATATCCTCTTCCTGCAGCTCCTGCTGGCGCCTCTCCAGGTACAGGTCTATTTTGTTAAATACCAACAGCACCGGCTTATCGGCGGAGTTAATGTCTTTCAGGGTCTCGTTCACAACCGCGATGTGGTCCTCGAACGAAGGGTGCGAGATATCCACCACGTGCACCAGCATGTCCGCCTCGCGTATCTCATCCAGGGTAGACTTAAATGACTCGATGAGTTTGGTGGGCAGCTTCCGGATGAACCCTACCGTGTCGGAAAGCAGGAAGGGCACGTTGTCGAGTACCACCTTGCGCACCGTGGCATCCACGGTGGCAAACAGTTTGTTCTCGGCAAACACCTCCGACTTAGAGAGCAGGTTCATCAGCGTGGATTTCCCTACGTTGGTATACCCCACCAGCGCCACGCGCACAATGCCAGCGCGGGCTTTGCGCTGCTCAAAGTTCTGTTTCTCGAACTTCTGCAGGCGCTCGCGCAGCAAGGAGATTTTGTCGCGCACAATACGGCGGTCAGTTTCAATCTCCGTCTCACCAGGTCCTTTCATGCCGATACCGCCTTTCTGCTTGGATAAGTGCGTCCAGAGGTTGGTCAGGCGCGGAAGCAGGTACTGATACTGTGCCATCTCCACCTGGGCGTGCGCCTGGGCTGTTTTGGCCCTCAAGGCAAAAATGTCAAGTATAAGTAAGCTGCGGTCCACGATTTTTACCTGCAGCTCGCGCTCTATGTTGCGCACCTGCGAGGGGCTCAGGTCATCGTCAAAGATAACCATATCCACCTCGTGCTCCTTTACATATGCCTGGATCTCATCCAGCTTGCCGCTTCCCACGAAGGTGCGGACGTCTGGCTTGTCGAGCTTCTGAACAAAGCGTTTAAGTGTTTGTGCTCCCGCCGTTTCCGCAAGAAAGGCAAGCTCGTCGAGGTATTCCTCCGTCTGCTCTTCGGTTTGGCGGTAATGAGGTACGGCCACCAGCACGGCAGTCTCCTGCGGCTTGGAGGTTTCGTAGAATTTCTGTTTAGCCATTCATTATTTTTTTAACGTCATGGTATAGGCGGCCAGTGCTTCAGCTTCCTGATCGGATAGCTGTCTGCCAAAGGCAGGCATCAGGCCGCGGCCATTCTCGATTACGTTTATACGGTCTTTTAGGCTGAGGTTACTTACCTGCAGGTTCGCTGCCCCGCCCAGCCCCTTGGTGCCGTCTGCCCCGTGGCAGGTTTCGCACAGCTGGGTGTAGATGGCCTTGGCGTTCGACAGCTGGCCTTCGCCCATCGCCTCCACAATCTCCTCGTGCGCCGCCGCAGACTCGCTCAGCCCGGCATCGCCTGTCTCTGCGGCGTCTGTCTCGGGTGTTTTGTTGCCCTCAGGGGTGATGGTGGCGTTTTCGATTGGTCCCGGCTTCTGCATTGTCAGGCTTTTGGTTTCGGCCATGCCGTACACGTACAGGAAAATCAGCACCGCCAGCACCGCCAGTACCTTGCTTTCGCGCTTAATGCCTACTATGCCTAACGGGATGGCCACAAGAACGAGTACAACTTTCACGATTAGCCAGCTCGGCACCCCATTGTAGTTAAACAGCAGATACCCGCCCGTGATCAGGATCAGCGTTCCGAAAATGATGTCCAGCATCTTGGTTCTGCTGCGGGCCTTTGCCAGGGTTTCGTGCTTATTAAGCAGCAGCAGTACCGTTTTGAAAGCGAACAGGAGTAGGAATAATATAACGACCAGTACGTGCGTGTGCAGAAATGCGACAGTTGCTTGCATGTTGTTGTACTTTGTTGCTTACCAAAGGTGGATGAAAGGGTGCAATTTACTCTAAATTTTCCGATGCTACCGCTAAAATGGCTAACTTCGCACTTTTTAGGCGGATGTGCTATTATACTTCTGGCACTGTGGCACGCCTGTACGTATCACATTATGGATTACAGACTTTTTCAAATTGAAGGGCTGATTGAGTTTCAGCCGCGCATTTTCAGAGACGACCGCGGGTATTTTACCGAAACCTTCAGCCAGAGGTGGTTTGAGCCTTTTGGCCTTACCCCTACCTTTGTGCAGGACAACCAGTCAGTATCCAGAAAAGGAGTACTGCGCGGGCTGCACTTCCAAAAGCCGCCGCACGCGCAGGCTAAGCTCGTGCGGGTAACAAGTGGAAAGGCGCTGGATGTGGCGGTGGACCTGCGCAAAGGCTCCCCGACCTATGGGCAACATCAAGCCTGCCTGCTGGAGGCCGACAAGCAAAACCTGTTTTACATTCCGGATGGGTTTGCCCACGGCTTTGTAGCCCTGGAGGACAACACGACTTTCCTGTACAAATGCACTGACTTCTATGCCCCCGAAACAGAAGGCGGTATCCTCTGGAGCGATCCGGCCTTAGGCATAGACTGGGGGGTAGCGCAGCCGCTGATATCGCCAAAGGATGAGGTGCTGCCCTTGCTGCAGGATTTCGCTTCACCGTTCTAAGGACGCCTGGCGGAGGAGATAAAGCGGAGGTCTGGGCAACATGTTGCCCAGGCCTCCGCTTTATCTTTACGGGCACTCTGAGAGCGCTTTGCGACAGGGTTAACCCAGTTCAGCTGTCAGTGTTTCCAGTCCCATACCCCGGGAGCCTTTAATCAGCACATAGCTTTCGGCGATCGGGTTTTTGCGCAGCCATGTTTGCAGCTCAGGCTTGGTTTCAAAATACAGGAAGTCTTCGCTTACCTCGGCTGCGTACTTCATGTGTTTGCCGCAAAGTATAACCGTGTCAAAAGGCTGTTCGGCTACCACTTCACCTAATAAACGGTGCTCCGCCTCGCTCTCGGCGCCCATCTCAAACATATCTCCCAGTATGACCACCTTGTGCTGGGCCTTCATGTTTCCGAAGTTGCGCACTGCCGCCGCCATGGAGGTCGGGTTGGCATTGTAGGCATCCAGAATGATGGTATTGCTGCCCTGCTGCAGCACCTGGGAGCGGTTGTTTACCGGGCTGTAGCGCGCAATGGCTTCGTTTGCCTGTTGCAGCGGCACTCCAAAGAACTTACCGATGCAGGCTGCCGCCGCCATGTTCTCATAGTTGTAACTACCTACCAGCTGCGTGTGCACCACATGGCCTTCCTCATCTCTGTACACAACGTAAGGCGATGCTTCGAGCAACTCGCTGTGGTAGTAGTCGTGGGGTGCAGGGTAAGTGATTTTGTTCTCGATGCGGCGGGCCATGCGCATCAGGTGCTCGTTGCCCGTGTTGATGAAAACGGTGCCGCCGTGCTGGTCCAGGTGCAGGTACAGCTCGCTTTTACCCCTAGCCACGCCCTCCAGGCTGCCAAAGCCTTCTAAATGCGCCTTCCCGATGTTGGTAATGAGGCCATGCGTGGGTAAAGCTATGGCAGAGAGCTGCGCGATTTCGCCAATGTGGTTGGCCCCCATCTCGATGATAGCCATTTCGTGCTCCGGCGTAATGCGCAGCAGCGTGAGTGGCACGCCGATGTGGTTGTTCAGGTTGCCCTGCGTGTACAGCACGTTGTACTTCTGGCTTAGCACTGCGTGAACCAGCTCCTTAGAGGTGGTTTTGCCGTTAGAGCCCGTGATGCCGATCACCGGGATGCTGAGCTGCCGGCGGTGGTGGCGGGCCAACTCCTGGAGCGCCAGCAGCGTATCTTCCACTACAAAAACATTATCAGCGGCCATGCCTGGGTCGTCTACCACCGCGTACCTAGCACCTTTCTCCAGGGCCATCTGTGCAAACTTAGCCCCCTTAAAATTGGGGCCATTCAGGGCAAAGAACATGCTCTGGTTCTGCTCCGCGCGGGAGTCCGTGCTGACATGGTGGCATTCGAGGTACCTCTGGTATAGAAATTCAATGCTGTTCTGCATGAAATGTGTAATTTTAGCTTAGTCAGATGCTTTTCAGGGGGCGTAATTCGTTCAGAACATAGCGGCCCCTCATGGCGGCAATATACACCCAAATAGACAAAAACGACAGTGGGCGGTCTTCCGTTCTCTAAATAAGAGCACAGCCGTGCCCAATGGCAAACCGATACCTGCATGAAACACTTCTTTACTGCACTGTTCATACTTCTAGTAAACGTTACTGCTCATGCGCAACAGGAGCCGCTCCGGTTCCGCATGAGCCAGGCTGTACCTGTGGCCACGCCGGCGGGGCAGTTATCCGACCCCTGGAGCGGCGGCCTGAACACGGCCCAATTTTCCACAATTGACCTTAACCAGGATGGGCAGGAGGATCTCTTTATCTTTGACAGGCAGCAGCAGAAAATATTTACCTGGCTGGCCGTGCAGGAGGAGGGGGAGTGGCGGTACAGCTACGCGCCGGCCTACGAGGCGTTCTTCCCACAGGGCCTGAGCTATTGGGCGCTGCTGCGCGACTACAACTGCGACGGCCTGAAAGACATCTTTACCAGCTCACCGCTGGGCATACAGGTTTTTAAGCAGGAGCCGGCGGCGGAAGGGCAGCTGAAGTTCTCGTTGGCCACCGATGCCCTTCGCTACAACTCCGGAAGAGTAAATATGCAGATGAACAGCGCCGATGTGCCCTCCATAACCGACATAGACGGCGACGGCGACCTGGATGTGCTGCTGGTGGAGTTCTCGCAGGGATTTTTTATGGAGCTCTACCGCAATACCCAGGCAGAGGAGCAGCAGCCCTGCGGCACCCTAAACTTTGTGCAGCAGACGGACTGGTGGGGAGGTATAACCGAATGCGAGGGCTGCAACAACTTTAAGTTCGGGGAGCACTGTTCCGAGAACGAGGGCGAAAGTATCGCATCGCCTATGCACTCAGGCCACGACGGCTCCTCTTTGCTGCTCCTGGATATGGATGCCGACGGTGATAAGGAGTTGGTGATGGGCGGGGTGCAGTGCGAAGACCTGGTGCTGATGGAGAACGAAGGCAGTAGCGGCAATGCCGTGATGAAGGGGGTTGACCCGCTTTTCCCGAAGGACCGGCCTGCCAACTTCAACATCTATCCCGCCGCTTACTACGAAGACCTGACGTTTGACGGCGTACCCGACCTGCTGGTGGCCCCGCAGGCGTATCAGGATGTCCGGTTGATGGACTTTGAGCGCTCTAACTGGCTGTACCGAAACCAGGGAGCGGTGGATAACCCCGACTTCAGCTTTGTGCAGGACGACTTTCTGCAAGGCCAGATGCTGGACCTGAGCGAGGGGGCCTTCCCGGCCTTTGCTGATATGGATGCCGACGGGGACCTGGATATGCTGATCGGTAACAACGCCGATTACCGTAACGACATGTACAGCGCCTCCCTCAGCTTTTACCGCAACACCGGCACACCCACTACGCCAGCGTATGAGTTGGTGACCGATGATTTTCTGGGCCTGCACAGCCAGCAGGTGTACAACCTAAAGCCTGCCTTTGCCGATCTCAATGGCGATGGCGCTACAGACCTGATCCTGACGTTTAAGGGCGTAAAAGCAGGTTCTACGCGCATCGCGTACTTGCAAAACCTGGCCGCTGTCCCCAACCAGCCCGCCGCATACGACCTGGCGTACCTGCAGACGCTACTATCTGTAGCCGATGGCTCCTCACCTGCCTTTGCTGACCTGGATGATGATGGGGACCAGGACCTCGTGCTGGGCAAAGCGGCCAGCAACCTTGAGTTTTACCGCAACACCGGCACAGCCTCAGCCTCAGCCCCTGCCTTTACGTTGGAGAGTGAGAGTTTTGCAGGTGTTGGCTTTAACTTCAGCCGGCGCTATGTGTACCCAGCTCTTTACGATGTGGATGGAAACGGCAGGATCGACTTGCTGACCACAGACGAGAGCGGCGAAGTACGTGTTTATCGTGATGTGACGGAAAATCTGGCGGGTACTTACAGCGCAGAAACCGAACTGCTGGAAAACGAGCTGACACAGCAAGTGCAGGCTACGCGGCTGGGGCAGGGCCTCAGCATAACCGCGGCTCCCCTGGGAGGAGAAAACAAGCTGTTCCTGGTGGTGGGTACGCAGGGTGGTGGGCTGTACCTGCTGGAGCAGACAGCCGGCAACACCGCCCCCCCTGGTGCAGGCGACACCCTGGCGCTAAAAGTATACCCTAACCCGTATGGCAGGCAGAGCGAAGAGCCGGTGAGCGTAAAGGCCACGGCACCGGTGCAGGTGGAGCTGTACAACATGGTCGGGAAGCGCGTGTACCAAAGCAAGGGCAGGTACAGCCGCACCCATACTTTACCTGTGCAGGGGCTGCAGGCAGGCATCTACATCCTCCGGGCAACTTCGGATGGCGGCGAGCAGGTTTCCTCTAAGCTGATGGTACGCTGATGCAGGCTTTCCTTTACATCGATTTAGCGGCGAATAACGCCTACCGGAAGCCGGTGGTGGAGCTGGTACAGAAAGCCTTGCCAACCGTTACTGTACTGGACCTGGATAGCCGCTCAGATGAGCTGTTACAGCACTATGCGCTGCGTTTGTTGCGCGAGGCGGAACGCACGGTCGTGTGCATTAAAGCGGATGATGGCGCAGCGGGTTTGGGTAACTTGATGCCGTTGCTGGAGGAGCTCTTTCAGGAGGGCAGGCAGCGGTTGGTACTACTGCAGGGGGAGCACCCGCGCCTGCAGCGTATCTTCTCTGTAAGGCCGCATGTAGCGTTTAAAGCTGTTGGAGCAGGAGAGGTGCCGGCAGAGGTGAGCGCTTTTCTTCTGTAGCGGTTTTGGCTGGAGGCTGCGGCACTAAAACAAAGCGGCCCGACAAGTATAACCTGTGCCGGACCGCTCCGTGTACTTATGTTAATCGTATCTCTAAAGACTAGCTTACTACTTCCCCGTACAGGTCAAAGTCGGAAGCGTCTGTAATCTTCACGTTGGCGAAATCGCCGAGGCGCACGTAGTTGCTGTCGGCAGGCACCAGTACCTCGTTGTCTACCTCGGGAGAATCGTACTGCGTACGGCCCACGAAATAGCCGCTCTCCTTGCGGTCGAAGAGTACTTTGTAGGTGTTGCCGATCTTCTCTTCGTTCATTTCCACCGAAATGCCCTGCTGCAGCTCCATAATGGCGTCTGCACGGTCCTGCTTCACCTCCTCCGGCACGTTGTCCTCTAAGGTGTAAGAGTGCGTGTTATCCTCATGCGAGTACGTAAAGATGCCCAGCCTGTCGAAGCGTGTCTCTTCTACCCAATCGTACAGCTCCTGGAAATCCTGGTCTGTCTCGCCCGGGTGGCCGGCAATTAAGGTGGTTCTTAGAGCGATGTCCGGCACGCGCTGGCGGATCTGGTCTACCAGCTCAATGGTACGGCGCTTGCTGATGCCGCGGCGCATCGTCTTGAGCATGTTATCGGAGATGTGCTGCAGCGGCATGTCCAGGTACTTGCAGATGTTCTCACGCTCGTTCATCACATCGAACACCTCCATCGGGAACTGCGACGGGTAGGCATACTGCATCCTGATCCACTCGATGCCGTCCACGTCGGACAGGTTACGCAGCAGGTCAGCCAGCTTACGCTCTCCGTAATGCTGCAGGCCATAGTATGTTAAGTCCTGCGCAATCAGCACCAGCTCTTTGGTACCCATGCCTGCCAGGCGCTTCGCCTCACGCACCAGGTCCTCAATCGGGCGGTCTACGTGCTTGCCACGCATCAGCGGGATGGCGCAGAAGGAGCAAGGGCGGTTACAGCCCTCGGCAATCTTAAAGTAAGCAAAGTGCGAAGGCGTTGTCAGGAGGCGCTCCCCGATCAGCTCGTGCTTGTAGTCGGCCTCCAGCTTTTTGAGCAGCTGTGGCAGTTCCAGCGTACCGAAATAGGCATCCACCTGCGGAATCTCCTGCTCCAGCGAATCCTTGTAGCGCTGCGACAAGCAGCCGGTTACATACAGTTTATCTATCTGGCCCGCCTCTTTTGCCTCTGCATAGCGCAGGATGGTGTCGATAGACTCCTGCTTGGCATTGTCGATAAAGCCGCAGGTGTTTACGATAATGATGTTAGAGTCGTCGTTCTCAGACTCGTGCGCCACATCAAACTCGTTGGCGCGCAGCTGCCCCATCAGTACTTCCGAGTCCACCAGGTTCTTTGAGCAACCCAATGTAACTACGTTTACTTTATCCTTCTTAAGCGATCTTACTTTCACAGGTTAATAATTTGCCTTGTAATTGATTAGAAACTCCACGTCGGTTACCTGCCCCTCTTTTACCTCCACCGGGTTGATGTTCATCTCCCCATCGGAAAGGCTGGCGAACAAACCCTTTTCTTCTTTGGAGAAAAGGCTGTACATGCCGGGCTTCAGGCTAACCGCAAAGTTGCCATTAGCATCCGTAACAACGTGAGTAACTAAATTAGTTTGAATGTCGGTGTGAAAAACACCGTCTATGGTTTTCGCCTGGCTGCTGTTGGTCAGCTCATAGACATACAGGGTGCGTTGGATGCCTTTGCCTTTGCTTGGCGGTGCATCCGGTGACGGCATTTGGTTGCCGGCCTTCCACAGCACCTTTCCGGCTATGCCCTGTGTGACGGGAGCTTGCTGCTCCTGCACCGCAGCGTTCTGTTGCTGCTGCGATAGCGGTTGTTGCTCCTGGCTTTCCATCTGCTCTTGTTGGCTTTGCGTTTGATGGGCGGTTTTGGCGCCGCTACACTGCGATAACAGCAGTGCTAACGGCAACAGCAGGAGCTTGTCCATGGCACTGCTTATTTGCGTGAGAAGAAGGAGTCTACAAATTCGTTTTTGTCGAATAACTGTAGGTCCTCAATTTTCTCGCCAACCCCGATATACTTCACCGGGATCTTAAACTCATCTGAAATACCGATCACCACGCCGCCTTTGGCAGTGCCGTCCAGCTTGGTGATCGCCAGTGCCGTAACATCGGTGGCTTTGGTAAACTCGCGTGCCTGTAGCAGGGCATTCTGACCCGTGCTGCCATCCAGCACCAGCAGCACCTCATGCGGCGTGTCCGGTGTTATCTTCTGCATGACGCGCTTGATCTTGGACAGCTCGTTCATCAGGCCCACCTTGTTGTGCAGGCGCCCGGCAGTGTCTATGATCACCACATCGGCGTTCAGCTCCACGCCCTTCTTCACGGCATCGTACGCCACGGAGGCAGGGTCAGTGTTCATGCCATGCGAGATAACCGGCACGCCCACGCGCTCGCCCCAGATAATGAGCTGGTCCACGGCGGCGGCACGGAAGGTGTCGGCAGCGCCAAGCACTACTTTCTTACCGGCCTTGTGGAACTGCGCGGCCAGTTTGCCGATGGTTGTGGTTTTACCCACCCCGTTCACGCCCACCACCATAATCACGTAAGGCTTGATGTCTGCTGGCAGGTCGAAGTTGGCGCCGTCGCCGGCACGGTTCTCCTCCAGCAGGGCCGCTATCTCTTCGCGCAGGATATTGTCCAGCTCGTCGGTGCTCACGTACTTGTCGCGGGCCACGCGCTTTTCAATGCGGTCAATGATCTTCACTGTGGTTTCCACCCCCACATCGGCATGCACCAGGATTTCCTCCAACTCATCGAGCACCTCCACGTCAACGGTGGATTTGCCCATTACGGCTTTGCTTAGCTGGCCGAAAAAGTTGCTTTTGGTTTTCTCGAGGCCTTTATCCAGCGATTCTTTTTTCTTCTCTTTGCTGAAAAAGTCAAAAATTCCCATGCCGGTTTATGATGTAGGGTGAATGCTATCTCAGTGATACGGTAATATACTAAAAAAGTCCCAACAGTGGGACTTCTTCATGTAATCTATCTATTTGATGTAGAGTAGGCTGTATTACTTCTTAAGGAACTCCTGTACTTTATCTACAGGTACCATCTCCTCTTTAAAGCTGTAAGCACCAGTTTTTGGAGACTTCACAGCCTTGATCACTTTTGCCCAGTCTTTACCTGTAGCGGTCTTTAGGGTTGCAACTACCTTCTTAGCCATGGTTATTTAATTTCTTTATGTACAGTTACTTTTTTCATCACAGGGTTGTACTTCTTCAGCTCAAGACGCTCAGGAGTATTTTTTCTGTTTTTGGTAGTGATGTACCTTGAAGTACCAGGTAGCCCAGAAGCCTTGTGCTCTGTGCACTCCATAATAACCTGGATTCTATTACCTTTTGCTTTTTTAGCCATCTCGACAGTAATTTTTTATTTAGGACTGCAAATATAAAAGCTTAAATCTCTAATTACAAACAATGTATAAATTTTATTGTAGAATCTCCGATTGAGGCTTTACAATATTTACACTTGCCACACTGTGGCCCGCCTTCGCCTGCCTTCCGGCGGCAAAAATTGCGGGCGTTTAAAAAAACGGCAACGGAGCTAAAGCACGTACAGCTTCTCTCCGTTGCCGATGTTTTATTCTAAAGTACCAGATGGCTTTCCCGCTTTGTGCCTGTCGCCGAGCCGCTACTGGGGCCGCGAGGCAGGCAAAACCGGAAGAGATGCCATTACTAGTACATGATGTAGCCTTGCTCTACTGCTTTCTTCAACACTGAAGAAATACCATTCTTGTTGATGGTTCTCAGTGCAGAAGTAGAAACTTTCAGCGTTACCCAAGCATCCTCCTCTGGGATGTAGAAGCGCTTCTTCTGTAGGTTTGGATAAAATTTACGCTTCGTCTTGTTGTTAGCGTGAGAAACGTTGTTACCTACTTGTGGTCTTTTACCTGTTAAGTCGCAAACTCGTGCCATCTTGTATTCTTTTCTGGTTTATTTCAATAGGGGTGCAAATATCTATAAAAAGATACAGAATATCAAACGGGTATCTAAAAATTTCCTTCTGATGTGTAGGGAATGCTACGCAAAGCGGGTTTGGGTAACAGTTTTTATACTTTCTTCTGCTTGGCCCCGGCCTCCTGCTGCTCTTTGCGGAAGCCGTAGGGGCAGTTCCGGCAGCCGTTGCGGCAGCACCACCCGCGCTTGAGCAGGTACTTGGCCGTGAGCACCATCAGCCCCTGCTCGTTAAAGTAAAAATCCTCTCCCTCTGTTAGTTTCTGAGTCAAAGCTGTGTTTTCTGTTTCGGCGCAAATAACGCCAATAATCCGGCATCTGGCAAAAACAGACGCGCCAGGTACCTCTAACTGCGGTGCGTACGTTATAGTTCAGGGCCCCCGCGAGGCCAGCAAACCTAAACCTGCCGCCTATGCCACAGTACACTACCTTTAGCGAAGCCATCCGGGACATGCGCGAGCGCGGCTTCACCCGGACGTTCACCATTCAGCAGCAGGAGCTGTTCTGCCCCGACACCGGCAGCAGCCTCCCGCCCGAGCGGCTCACCCTTGTGGAGCACCACCGGGTGCAGGCCCCCGACACCCTGGAGGGCGAGCGGGAAGTATACGGCTTCCGCACCGATGACAATGTGCTGGGGCTGATGACGAGCACGTACGCCGCCTACGACCCGGCTGGCTTTGCGGCGGTTTTCGAGCGCTGCAGAAAGGGGCGGTCCTGAGCAGGCCGCCTGATTTGGGATGCCGCCACTAAATAGCTAAATTTGAAAACTATAAACCGTTTTACCTGTAATTGGAATTAAAACAGGCCACCGGCCTGCGATCACTGACGATAAACTAAAACTATGAGTACGCAAACCATTAACAGCAGCCAGGAGGCCATTGATATCGAGCACCAGTACGGTGCGCATAACTATCACCCCCTGCCCGTGGTCCTGAGCCGCGGCGAGGGAGTGCACCTCTGGGACGTAGAAGGCAAACACTACTATGACTTTCTGTCGGCTTACAGTGCCGTGAACCAGGGGCACTGCCACCCGAAGATCGTGGGCGCCCTGGTAGAGCAGGCGCAGCAGCTCACCCTGACCTCCCGCGCCTTTTACAACGATAAGCTGGGCCCGGCGGAGAAGTACATCTGTGAGTACTTCAACTACGATAAAGCCCTGTTTATGAACTCCGGTGCCGAGGCCGTGGAGACGGCGATTAAGCTGGCGCGCAAGTGGGGCTACATGAAAAAGGGCATTGCCCCGCACAATGCCGAGATAATTGTGGTGGAGCATAACTTCCACGGGCGCACGACGGGCATCATCTCCTTCTCCACCGATCCTGACTCCACCAAAGGCTTCGGGCCATATATGCCGGGCTATAAAGTGATCCCCTACAACGATGCGGATGCACTGGAGCAGGCGCTGAAAGAGAACCCGAACGTGTGCGGCTTTCTGGTGGAGCCGATCCAGGGAGAAGCCGGCGTGATGGTGCCCGACGAGGGATACCTGGCAAAGGCGCACGCGCTGTGCAAGGAGTACGACGTGCTGTTGATGGCCGATGAGATTCAGACAGGCATCGGGCGCACGGGCAAGCTGCTGGCCAGCTACTATGACGATGTAAAAGCAGACATACTTATACTTGGCAAGGCGCTTTCGGGCGGTGTGCTGCCGGTTTCCTGCGTGCTGGCCAATGACGATATCATGCTGTGCATCCAGCCGGGTGAGCACGGGTCTACGTTTGGGGGCAACCCACTGGCCGCCGTGGTAGCCATTGCTGCCCTGGAGGTGATCAAAGAGGAGAGCCTGACGGAGAACGCAAACAGGCTGGGAGAGCTGTTCCGGGAACGCATGCGCCGCCTGATGGACAAGCGCCCTGAACTGGTAACGCTGGTGCGCGGCCGCGGCCTGCTGAATGCAATTGTGGTGCAGCCAACCGCCGATGGCCGTACGGCCTGGGATGTGTGCGTGGAGCTGAAGAACCATGGCCTGCTGGCCAAGCCAACCCACGGCGATATCATCCGGTTCGCGCCGCCGCTTGTCATGACGGAAGAGCAACTGAACGAGTGCTGCGATATCATAGAAAACGTTATCTTAAGTTTCTAGAAAAGCGACACCCCTATTTTTAAAAGGCTGTGCCACTTAAGGTGGTACAGCCTTTTTTCTTCTTAAACTCTCCTTCTTCGGCCACAGGTGCAGTGTTTGTGCGTTACGGCTTCGTCTCCATCATCTGATATTTTACATGCTTCTGCTATGCTTATTAAAGTTATATCGTATAATGGAATAGGTAAAAATATAAAACTATGAGAAGGAAGTTAACAGCGGTGGCACTAGCTGCTTTGCTGGCGGTGCAGGCTTGCTCTGTTCCGCAGATGGCCGTAGAACCGACTTTTAAACAACAGGCACAGGAGCTGCCTATAGAAGGGCGTAAAACCTTTCAGCCAAACGGCAACTTCTCGATCGGAGGCTACACCGTTGCCAATGTGCACAAAGGCTGGAAGAGAAGCGGAGGCTTTAACCTGCTCGGCTATCAGAACCTAAAGTCGGGGCAGCAGTACGAGTTTAGCCTGCGTAACGGGCAAGGCAGGGAATGGTACGTGTTTGGCGCCAGCAGACTACACGAGAAGAACCTGGCTTCCAGCAACGGCATCAGCATCCGGATGGCTCCTAACCTGGAGTACTATACCTCCCACTTCACCTCTCCGGAAAGCGGCCAGTGGCACCTGCTCACCGCTGACCCCGGCCATTACCAGGACCGGAAGCGCTTTGAGGGGGAGCTGTCCAACGGCTCCACGACCTATACAGTGTCTCCGGTCTACAAGGTGGAGGGCAAGGGGCTGCCGTTACCAGACATTGTTGGGTATGAGTTTAAGTCAGGCACGGAAGTGCTGGGAGCAGTACAGGTGCTTAACAATGGCAAAGTATGGCTACAGCCTAACCTGAGCGCAGACACCCGCATGGTATTGGCAAGCGCCATGGCCTCTTTGTTGCTTTATGACAAGTTATACAGCTCTGATACTGGCATTGAACCAAATTCCTGATCGCTACTGTTGCCGTTTTTGTAGTAGTTATCTGGCTTTTAGTCGATTATGCTGCTGCGAAAGTATAGAATATGCTATGCCACACGTTATACCTGTATAGCTTTGCGCTAGCTTGTTTTTAACCCTCTTGATGAACGATACATGAAGCAGTTCTTTTGGTGGTGCGCCGGCGCCGACGATACTATTCTTGAAAAGTGCTCTAAATCTGAGCATGTGAAGTATGCCGGTGTGGGAGCCACCGTATTATTTACGGGCTTGCTGGCCAGCATCTCGGGGGGCTATGCACTGTACACCGTCTTCGGCTCCCTGCCGATGGCAGTTGCTTTCGGCCTGCTGTGGGGCGCGGTAATCTTTAACCTGGACCGCTTTATAGTTTCCACGCTGCGCAAAGAGGGCAAGTTCTGGAAAGAGCTGCTGCAGGTAATGCCGCGCCTCCTGCTGGCGCTGGTGTTAGCCGTCGTAATCTCAAAGCCGCTGGAGCTGAAGATCTTCGACAAGGAGATTCAGGCTGTGCTAAAGGAGAAGCAGGCGGAGCTGGCCATCGAGCACAAGAAGCTGGTTAGCCAGCAGTTTGGCGAAGTAGACTCCGTGAAAGCCGAAATCGCCGCTATTCGGCAGGAGGTGGCAGCCAAGCTGCAGGAGCGAAACCAGCTCTACAATGCCGTTGCCGCCGAGGCAGACGGCACAGGGGGTACGGGCAAAGTGGGCAGGGGCCCCATCTATGAGGAGAAGAAACTCCAGTACGATAAAGTGGACGAGGAGCTGAAGCTGCTGCAGGCAGATGCCCAGGAGCGGATTAACCAGCGGCAGCAGCGGATTACAGCACTCATGGGCCAGTACGACGCCACCGTGGCCGAGGGGCAGGAAAGCTTCTCGAACTACGATGGCCTGATGGCCCGAATCAATGCCCTGGACGAGTTGCCCTGGCTGCCGGTGTTCTTCATCACGCTGTTGTTTATATGCCTCGAAACGGCCCCTATCTTCACCAAGCTGATCTCTAACCGGGGCCCTTACGATGAGATACTGAAAGGAGTGGAGCACGAGCGCACGACGCAGGAAATGCAGCGCGTGGCCGAGCGCCAGAAGCAGTACGATACCCGTCAGGATGTGGCCGAGGCCAAGTTTGCATCGCGTCGCGAGTATGAAATGGACGCCAAGCGCGAGGAGGAGCGGATCAAATCGGATGCGCACCTGGAGGTGGTGCGCGAGTCAGCGGCGGTGTGGAAGCAGCGTAAGCTGGCCGATATCCACCGCAGCCCGGGTACTGCCGCCGAGATACTGAACGACAATGAGGAAAACGGCTACTACAAATGGTAGGCGTTTAGCCAAAGTATGAATAGTGTAAAAAGGCTGGGCCGTTGCGGTCCGGCCTTTTTTATGGAGGAATCTGGCGTTGTGTACACGTCGCTCAGGCTAGCCTTTCCAGCTGCTGTGCCAGCGCCAGCAGAGTAGGGGCCGTTAGTTCCGGCTCCGGAGCCAAAGGGTACAGCGCCTGACCGGGGCGGGAGATAAAGGCCGCACGCATACCGGCACGCAATGCGCCTGCCATGTCCCAGCCGTGGGCGGCCACCATCATCACCTCCTCCATTTCTACGCCCAGCTGGTCGGCGGCGTGCTGGTAAGGGCTGCGGTGCGGTTTAAACTTCTGCACGCTGTCCACGCTGAAGGTCTCCTCAAAGAAATGCTTCAGGCCCACCTGTTCCAGGTGCGGTATGCCGGATGCTGCCGGCGAGTTGGTAAGCGTGGCCAACCGGAAGCCGGCTGCCTGCAGCTTCTCCAGGCCGGGTACCACGTCGGGGTGGGGCGGCGTGTCGTTCACCATGCGCACCAGCTCCTGCTGCTTCTCCTCCGGTATGTCCTTGCCCAGGGCCTTTGTGATCATTTGCATGGCCGCCTGGCCCACTTTGCTGAAGTCGTGGTACTTACCCGTGCTGTTCTCCACAAGCGCATACTCCAGTAGGTAGGCAAACCACAGCTTAAACGCCAGTTCGTTGTCAAACGCCTTGTTCACGGCCTGCTGCATGTCAGACAGGTCCAGCAGCGTTTCGTTTACATCAAACAGCAGTACGGCCGGGCGTTTATTGGGGCTTTTCATGGAGTCAGGCATCGGGTTCAGGTTTAGTTCTTAAAACACATACGTAGCGGGCGGGCCTGTAGATATCGCACAACGCCACCATAAAACTCTTCCTGCCGAACGAAGAAAAGCCGGTGCTGATAAGGGTGAATAAACTTTTTGCGTGGAAGACCATGTTTAGCAAACAGCAGCTTTATACTTACTTGTAAGTATAAAGCATACTTAAGCTTTAACAGTATGGCGGAATCTAATTTGTTCTGGTGGTTTTACCTCCTGCTGGC
Organism: Pontibacter actiniarum; assembly: GCF_003585765.1. Taxonomy (NCBI): domain Bacteria; kingdom Pseudomonadati; phylum Bacteroidota; class Cytophagia; order Cytophagales; family Hymenobacteraceae; genus Pontibacter; species Pontibacter actiniarum. The sequence continues at coordinate 3,653,226 of NZ_CP021235.1, read as the reverse complement.
CCTGCGCTACGTGGTTATAGCGGGGCTGGCCTTCCTTGTTTTCTATCTGCTGATGCCGCATCGGTTTCTGAAGCGGAAGATACAGGCGCTCTTTCCGAAGCAGAAAGATTATGTGCGGGAGGTCGGCTATTCTTTCTTTACCTTTCTGGTGTTTGCGCTGGTTGCCGTGGTCATTTCTTCGGAGGGGGTACTGCCGTACACGCAGATTTACCGCAGTGCGTCCGAGTATGGCTGGGGCTATTTTGTCCTCAGCGTAGCGCTGGCCCTGCTGCTCCACGACACCTACTTCTACTGGACGCACCGTATGATGCACCATCCCCGGCTGTTCAGGCTCTTTCACCTCACACACCATAAATCCACAAATCCCTCGCCGTGGGCAGCCTTTGCCTTCAGTCCGCTGGAGGCTGTGGTGGAGGCGGGCGTGATCGTGTTTATCGTGCTGCTGATCCCGATCCACAAGTACGCCATCTTGCTGTTCCTGCTCCTGATGACGGTCTACAACGTGTATGGGCACTTGGGCTATGAAATTTACCCGGCCTGGCTTGTGAACAGCAGAGTGGGGAAATGGCTAAACACATCCACCAACCACAACATGCACCACAAATACTTTAAAGGCAATTACGGCCTCTATTTCAGGTTTTGGGATGAGCTGCTCCACACCACGCACCCTAATTACGATAAAACTCTGGCAGCCCTCGTGGACCCGCAGCCGGAGGAACAGGCAGCGCAAGAAGTATAGAGCCGCGGTGCGCGGATAGGTGATAGCGGGGGAAGTCTTTGGACCAGTGTCTGCTTCTGTCTATATTGAAAGCTGAATCTATCCCGGGCATTGTCCCACTAAACGCATGAGAAAAACTATCCGCACCACGCTTTGCACATGCTTCGCCGTTGCAGTGCTGCTAACTGGCTGTAACAAGGCCGAGGGGCAGCAGGCAGAAGAGGCCAAAGCCGATTTTACACAGGTTATCCCTACGCTGGAGGCCATCACCGCCGACTGGAACAAAGGCGATCTGGATGCATTTTTAACGGTATACGACAGCGACGCCACCTTTATGCTGCCAAGCGGCCCGGTTGGTGTGGAAGAGATGAAAGGCTACTACCAGGAAGCCTTTACGGAAAGCGGCACGCCTACCTCTACCCTAAGCTTCGACAGCCTGGAAGTGCGCCCGCTGGGCGACCGGCACGCTCTGGTAACCGGCCGCTACATTCTCACAGCACAGGACGCAACGCAGCAGAGCGGCCGCTATTCCCTAGTGCTCGCCCACACCAACGGCAAGTGGCAAATCCTCCACGACCACTCCAACTAAAGCATACTTCAGGGGCTTTGGCCTAAGCCAAGGCCCTATTTTTTTGCATCGAAAGGGATAAAGCGGCCGTTTTGCATCACGTAGAGCGTTGTGCGGTTTTCTTCTATCACAGAGATGCCGTCCGTTGCCAGCGGTGCCCGCTGCTGGTTCCGGTTGTCCTGCACCAGGGAGTCTTTCGGGGCCAGCTTTAGCTGATAGGTGCTGTACCACTCCTCGTCCAGCTGCCGGGCCGGGTAGGAGGCCACTTTTACCTCCCGGGCCTGATCGGCATAGTCCAGGAACGCCAGGATGTGGACAGAGTCGTTCTGCAGGACCTGCACTGCATAGTCTAGAGAGCGGTTCCCGTTAAAGTTGCCGCGCACGAAAAGCGGGTTCTCCACCTGCAGGCGCTGGTTCATGATTGACTGGTCCGGGAGGGTGGCTATCCGCGCCTGCGGCTGTTTTTGCCCCAGCAAGGTGGTTAAGGTGTCTGGCACGGGGTAAAGGATCTTTCCCTCGTTGGTTGCCTTGGCCATACTATCCACAGAGGCTTTGGTGTTGGCATCCATCTGTTCGTCAATTAGCTCTTCGCTGGCTGTGCGGCCATAGTTGCCGTCGGCAGACTCGGAGCCGCAGGCGGCCAGGGCCAGAAGGCCGGCAAAAGCAATCGGGTATACTTTCATTTTGATCAGTTTCGGTTAAATGCTTGTAAGTTAAGGCTGAATGCTCCCTGTTTGAAATGACAATTGTCACCCTTCACAGAAAAGGACCAGTTAAAGTATGGCTGTTGTCTAGCCGTTGTCATTTAGGCTTGCCTCTACCGGCACGCCACCCGGGTTGATGAACTGCACCTGCTGGCGCGGATAGACCGGGATGATCTTCTCGAGGTACTCCGGCTTGTTCACCTCCATTGTAATGCGCACGGTGAGTTCGCTTTTCCATTTGCGGCGTTCGCGGGCGCCCACCAGGTAGCGGATGGTCACGTTGGTCCAGGAGTCGGCCAGGGAAATAAACACCTGCGGCTTGTCTGGTATGTCATAGTCCAGCCCGGAGCGCTGCAGGAGCTTTACGTAGTTGCGGGCGGGCTCCACCATGTAGTTTCCGAGCAGGTCCTCCGCAACCCGGCCCAGCACCGCCATCGAAAGCGGGATGTCCGACTCGTTTGCAACGGCGATGGCCAACTCATCCCACACATAAGGAAAGTCGCCGGTAAGGTTTGTGACGGTGCCGGTGAGGATCTCGTTGTTCGGGAAGGTAACCAGGCGGCCCGTTGGCTGTTCTGCCTGCACAAAGCCCGGCTGGTACGGGTCGCCGATTTCCCAGACAGTGGTCGTCAGGAAATCGATCCGGTACACATCTCCGAACACATCGCCTACCCGCACACGGTCGCCCACGCGGTAGTAGCCCTGAAAGGAGTTAAGGATCCAGCCGGTAAAGCTCTCGATCGGGGTTTGCAGCGACCAGGACAGCGCAAGGCCTATCAAGCCAAGTGAGCCGACCAGGGCCCGGATGTCGCCGGCCACCACGCTGAGCGCCACGCCTATCGCCAGCAGCCACACCGCAATAGAAACCAGCGAGATAATAGCCGAAGAGCTGCCCCAGCGCCCCAGCAACCGCCGGAGCAGAGCCTTTACGAGCCGGGCCACCACCCAGGCAAAGGCCAGGGTGCCGAGGGCGATCAGGATTTTGGGGAGGTTGTAGAGAAAGCTTTCCCACAGGTTCTGCAGGGCGCCTATGGCCTCGTCCGCCGATTCTTTGCTGGAGGGGGCGGTGGCTGTGTCCGGTGCCGCTTCGGTAACCGCTAAGTCCTCTACCGCTACCTGCTCTGTAATGGTAACCGAGTCGGTAGCGACGCTGTCCTGGGCCAGGCCCGCCTCGCTGGGGGCGAAGATCAGCATGATAAAGCCTGTTATGGCCACGGCCAGTATGGAGGCCTGCCGGAAGTTCTTCAGCCGGTTTTCGGCCCCCTTCACCGCCGAGCCAGGGGTTTTGCGCCTCCGTACCCGGTTCACTTTCCTTCCTCTTGTCAGTACACGCCCGTGGGTGCCGTTGTGTGTGCCGCTACGGGTATTGCTGCGGGTGTCGCTGTAGGTGTTGCTTTGTGTGCGGCGGGCGGTTGCTCTCGTGCGGTTTGTTTTCCGGTTGTTAAAGGCTGGCATAGGCGTTCTTCTTGTTTTGCACTGTATGGTTTAACGGGCAGGTGCAGGCTGATGTTAGCGCGCAGCAGTAAGCGGCGTGCGCTGCCTTAAGACCAGCCCTGCCGACTGCGGGCCTGAGCCATGCATTTTTCTTATTTGTATAAGTCCGGGAGTATTGTTGCTACTGCCAGTATATCAATTGGTTGTATTTTTTAGTTTGATTCTTTTTTATATCTTTAGCTGTAAATAAAACTATATAAACTATGAAAAGAACAAATGTGTTTTATCCCCTTGCTTTGCTGCTGTTCGGTGTTTTACTGGCGGCAAGTGCCAGTGCACAGGATTCCAAAGCGAACCGCCAGAGCCCCCCTGCCTCCGCCACCGGAAAGGTGGGCAATGCTACGGTTACTGTAAACTACAGCAGCCCCGCCGTTAAGGGCCGCGAAGTGTGGGGAGCCCTGGTGCCCTACGGAGAAGTATGGCGTGCCGGGGCGAACGAGGCAACAACAGTCGCCTTTGACCAGGATGTAACGGTAGAGGGGCAGGCACTGCCAGCGGGTACCTACAGCTTCTACGCCATACCCGGAGAGGAGGCATGGACCGTGATCTTTAACAAAGTAGCCAACCAGTGGGGCACGCAGTACGATGCGCAGCAGGATGCACTGCGCGTACAGGTGCAGCCGCGGCAGTCTGCCTCCATGAACGAGCGCCTGAAGTATGAGGTGACAGATGACGGGCTGGTGCTGATGTGGGAGAACCTGGAGGTGCCGGTAAGCATACAGGCCGAAAAGTAGGTATCGCTTGGTGCCTGAACAGCAGGAGCGGCAGCTACTTTCCGGTGGCTGCCGCTTTTGTGTGCAGGCTGTGCTGCGGCAGGTCCTCGAGGCGGAACCGCTGCAGGAAGTCTTTCGCACCCATGATGCCTTTATCCTGCCAGCCCAGCATGGCGGCCAATGTTTGCCAGAAAGCCTTGGGCGTAAGTCCGTTTTTGCGCATCTCTGATACAGAGAGGTCGTTATGCGATTTAGACAGCTTGCCTCCCTGCGGCTCCATCACAAGGGGGTGGTGCACAAACGCTGTATCCAGGAAAGCGGTCTCGTTAAGCTGCCGGGCCAGGAACAGCTGTGCGGCGGTGGAAGCCAGCAGGTCTTCGCCGCGCACGATGGTGTTGACCTTCATTTGCAGGTCGTCGGCGAGCGAGGCAATCTGGTAGGCAGGTATTCCTTCTTTGCGGCGCACCACGAAATCGGGCATCTCCCGGGCCAGGTCTACGGCGCTGATCGGCAGCAGGCGGTCGGCAAAGGTAATTACGGTGCCTTCGGGTACGTGGGCGCGCCAGGCGATTCCCGGTAAGTGCAGGGGCTGGCGCTCTACCCGGCAGGTGTGGAGGGCACAGGCACCGGTGGCCAGGCTGGCCAGTTGCTTACGGGAGCAGGGGCAGGCATACACCGCCCCTGTTTCCACGAGCCGTTGGAGCATGCGGTGGTACTGCGGCAGGCGCAGGTGCTGTGAGTAGTGCTTCAGGAAGTCTTCCGCGTCCGCGGGCCCTTCGTCGTAGTCCAGCCCCATAAAGTGCAGCAAGTCGAAAATGTCCTGCAGGTACTCCGGCCGGAAGCGTGCGTTGTCCAGGTCGTCGATGCGAAGTATAAGCTCGCCCCCTTGCTGCCGGGCCAGTGCCCAGGTAATGGCGAAGGAGAGGGCATTGCCCAGGTGCAGGTAGCCGCTGGGGGTAGGGGCAAGGCGTGTTCTTATTTTTTGTGGCTGCGTTTGCTGCATAACGTGCTGGTGGCTGTGCGCCGTAGCTAATTTATAGGATAAACTCCTATTCTACCAACTCGGGAAAAACGTATGGCTAAAAAGGTGCGGCAGCTGGAGCAGAATTGGACTGCGCCGCATAATTTATTAATTTAGGGATTTACGGTACCCTCTGGCTACAAGCTACCGTATCTTTCTAGACTTTATTTTTACGCGCATCTATGGAAATTCTGTTCGACAACATGCCTAACCCGTTCACCTACTTTGTGCCCCTGTTTGCGGTGCTTATTCTGGGGGAGGCCTATATCAGCTACCGGGAAGACAAAGACCTCTACAACCTGAAAGACTCCATGGCAAGTACCTGGGTAGGTATAGGAGCCGCAATCCTCAACACGCTTACGAAGGCTTATCAAATCGGGCTTTTCTTTTTATTCTACGAACTGTTTGAGCCGCTGCGCATAGAGTTTCTGGGGTATGATAACCTAGGCTGGGCCTGGTGGGTATGGGCGCTTTGCCTGGTCGGAGATGACTTTAACTTTTACTGGCACCACCGTTTCTGCCACACGGTAAGAATATTCTGGGCGGCGCACCTGGTGCACCATTCCTCCGAGAAGTTTAACTTGGGTACCGCCTTCCGTAACGGCTGGACCATCTTCCTGTATAAGCCAATTTACTGGATATGGATGCCTATACTTGGCTTTAACCCGGTGATGATCGCGCTGTGCATGTCCTTCAACTCCATCTACCAGTTCTTTCTGCACTCTACGCTGGTGCCGCGCATACCTGTGTTTGGAGCCGTGTTTAACACCCCATGGGTACACCAGGTGCACCACGCCTGCAATGTGGAGTACCTGGACCGCAACCACGGCGGCATCCTGATTATCTGGGACCGCATTTTCGGCACGTACCTAGACAAAGACAAGTACCTCGAAACAAAATTCGGTGTGCTGCACCCGCCAACCAAGCACGACCCGATCACGCTGAACTTCCACGAGTTTCAGGATATCTGGAAAGACGTGAGAGGCGTGAAGTCGTGGAAGGCGAAGTTTATGTACGTGTTTGGCCCTCCGGGATGGAGCCACGACGGCAGCAGGAAGACCTCTAAAATGCTGCAGCAGGAGTGGGAGCAGCAGCAAAAGGCGCTGCAGGCAGCAGGGCAGCAGAAAACACCCGATCTTCAGGTGGCCAACGCCTAGAAAAAGTCTGAAAACAGGAAAGCCGCAGGTATCGTAATGCCTGCGGCTTTCCTGTTTTTAAGGCGCTGCCTGAGTGGGAGCCAGCTATGCTATGCCTTGTCCCAGCCTTCCCTCCTGATCAGCTCCGTGACATGCGCCAGGTGATGGTTGCCGTGCCAGGCATAGTTGCCGATGTGCTGCCGTATACTTTGCCCGCCGCTGGCCGGGTGTGTAAACTTCCGCGCTAGCTGCTCCGGTGTCAGGCTTTGGAGCAGCAGCACCCAGCGCTGGTGCAGTGCCTCCAGCAGCCTCAGCGAGATTCCGGGGTCGCCGTGCAGGCTGTCGGGTAATGCTGCCCAGGCTACTTCGTCATAAGGGCGAATGGTGGGCACATCTTCCGTTAAAGCCAGCTTTTGGCGCATGTAACCGTTCAGGTGGCTATCGGGCAGGTGATGGATTACCTGCCGCACTGTCCAGCCGCCGTCGCGGTAAGGCGTGTCGAGTTGCTCAGGGGTAAGGTTGGCTACTGCCGTGCGCAGCTTCTGTGGGAGCTGGGCAATGGCAAGTATGGCTTGCGCGAGTTCCTGCTCCGAGAGCTCCTGTTGCGGGTTGTACCGCCCGATGGGGTACTTCAGCTTTTCCAGTTCAGTGTCTGTTGTCATGTTTGTGGGGTATGGCAGGGCAGTTTACGAGTTGCAGCGCTTAGAAGCAAGCACAGCCCGGCTGCTAAGTATAAGAGATGGGAAAACCGCGCTTCGCCTGCTGCACGTATGCTTTAGCAAGTATAACTCTCATGATCATCTTAAAGCATCACGTATAAAAATGGCTGAAGAACAGAAACAGAAGTACACAGCGCTCATTACCGGAGCATCCGGAGGCATAGGTTTGGAGCTGGCCGAGCTCTTCGCGCGGGACGGGCACAACCTGGTATTGGTAGCCAGGTCAGAAGACAAACTGAACAGCCTGGCGCTGCGGTACGCCATCAAGTATAAAGTATACACCAAAGTAGTGGCGCAGGACCTGAGCAAGGCCGACGGGCCAGAAAAGGTGTTTGCGGCCCTGAAGCAGGAGGGGGTGCAGGTGGATGTGCTGGTGAACAACGCGGGCTTCGGTAACTTCGGAGCCTTCCGGGAAACCGACCTGCAGAAGGAGCTGGACATGATGCAGCTGAACATGGTGTCGCTCACGCACCTCTGCAAGCTGTTCCTGCACCAGCTGCGCGATGGCCAGCACGGCCGTATCCTGAACGTGTCGTCGACGGCGGCGTTTCCGCCCGGACCGTACATGGCGGTTTACTATGCCTCCAAAGCCTATGTGCAGAGCTTTACCGAGGCGCTGGCCGCTGAGCTGGAAGACGAGAACGTTTCCGTTACCGCCCTCTGCCCCGGCCCTACAGAAACAGAGTTTCAGCAGGCGGCCAACCTGCACGAGTCCGGCCTGTTTAGCTCACAATTGGTAGCCGATGCCAGGAGCGTGGCCAAGGCCGGATATTCCGGTATGATGGCGGGGGAGGTAGTGGTGATACCAGGCATCCAGAACAAACTGACAGCTTTTTCAACCAGGCTAGTGCCCCGCAGCGTGCTTCGGCAGCTGGTGAAGAAGATCCAGGGCAAGCGCGCCTAGCGCCGTAGTTGTAAAAGCCGCAGGAGTTTTTGTGGTGTGCTGCAGGAGGTGAGGGTGGGGGAAGTGCAGCTCCGGGAGGCTCAGGTGTGTTCGTTGCCGTTGCGTTTGTGCTGCAATAGCCAGTCGTATATTGCCGGGTTGTTGTAGGTTACCGTCCAGGAGTCGTGCCGCAGGTCGGGGTATACGGTTAGCTTCGGGTTGCCTCCCAGCGCGCGCACTGCGGTGACCATGTCCGTGGTTTCTGAGAGAGGTACAATGTCGTCTTTCGCGCCGTGAAAAGCCCAGACAGGCATGTGCACCAACCGTGCGGCTTTGTTTACCTCACCGCCCCCGCAGATGGGAAGTATGGCAGCGAACTTCTCGGGGTTGGCTGCGGCCCAGTGCCAGGTACCGTAGCCGCCCATGCTTATCCCGGTCAGGTACAGGCGGGTTTTGTCTGCTTTTACTTTGGTTAGCACCTCCTCCAGCCATTCGTTCAGCAGGGACGGGTGCCAGTGTGCCTGGCGGGGGCACTGGGGATACGCCACCACAAACGGAAAGTCCTTTCGGGCGCTGAGGTACTTAGGCAGGCCCTGCCGTTTCAGCAGCTCCAGGTTGTTGCCTTTTTCGCCTGCCCCGTGCAGGAACAGAATCAGCGGCCAGTCTTTGTCGGCGGCCGGGTTATAGGATTCCGGCAGGTAAATGCCATACTTGTAGCTGTTCATAGCGTTAGCGTGAGGTGTTGAGAGAACTGCTGCATGGAGGTATAAAAAAAAGAGGAAGCAACGCTTCCTCTTAAAGTTTGTCAGCCTGCTGACATGTGGCTATGTGCAGGTTAATCGTTGCCCTGCTGCTTCACAAGTTTGTTGTAAACGCCAAGCAGCAAGAACGGCGCTGGCCACTGTCCTACAAACAGGGCTTCGTCATCCTTCTTCATTACTTTCAATATAAAAGAAGCCGCCATAGAGCCTACTGCCGCCCACAGGTAAACATCAGATGGAATCTTTGCTGTCTGGTTTTCAATAGCGGTGGCTACTTTGCCTTCTCTTTGCTCTGGGTTCGTTTTGTCTAACTTGTTCTTTAAGTCTTGCGTCTCCATAGGTATGTAGTTGTTAAATGATATGTTATATACCTAATGAAAACGCTAGGAACGGTTTAGGGTTTAAAAAACGATCAATATCTTGAGGTACAAACCGGCAAGAAACGCAGGAACAGGGCAAAACCCGGGTAAAAAAGTAGGTGCGCGTAGCCGTTGTTTTTACGCAGGAGCCGTGTGCTTCAGCCGCGGGAGGAGATACAGCAGGAAACAGGAAGAGGCAAAACGTGCGTGTACTTTTAAGCCCCTGCTTTAAAGCCAGCTACGAGCCCGGTTCCGGTGCCGCTGCCTCCTTTCAAGGTGCCGGCTTCGCCTGGTTTTCCAGCAGTTGCCGCATATGCCGGATGCTAAACTCCAGCGCGTCCGCGTCTGGGCTTATGTATACATCGGGCGCAAAGCCGTAGGGGTCCACAGGGTTGTCTGCGATGTCTTTCGCTCGCAGAGAGGACGGGTACCGCAGCTCAAAGCATCCTATACGTTTGGTGAAGACCGTAAACCCATCCACCACCCCGGCCGTGTTCTGGCCATAAAGAACAACCTTGTCGCTTTGCATCGCCCGGTACACAAAGGTCTCGCCGGAGCTGGCCGTCTTCCCGTTCATCAAAACTGCAACTTTCTGGTGTGGCGCGAACACGGTTTTTGGGGTGTACGTGCGGGCATAGTCGTCATTGCCGTACCAGAAGATGGAGTTCTTTTGTGCCATAAGGAAGTCGTACTCGGCCCTGTCGGCTTCGTTTAGGGTCTCCGGGTCTACTCCTTCCAGCGCCGTTTCCAGGTTCCCCTCAGACATCCACATGCCAGCCTGCGGAATCTGGATCGGGCCGGACAGGATATAGGGTAAGGCCGGGAAGTAGACGTTGTCGTTGCCTCCATCATTGTCTCGCACGTCTACAACGATAAAGTCTGCCTGCACCAGTTGGTCATGGTGCGCTTTAAAAAGGCTGTCTACAAAAGCAGGCTCCTTTTCATAGAAGTTGAGGAATCTCACATAAGGCACTTTCCCGTCTAGCATGCGGATGTGGAAGTCGCTGTACAGGTCCGCCTGCTCCTTTGCCGCTGTTGCCGGGGCACTGTTTGGCCAGGACTTGGCCCAGCGGTTAAAGTTTTTGAACTCCAGCTCGTTCGGGTTCCGCAGTTCTCCCTCCAGCTTTTTGCCGCTGTCATCATCCATAAAAACAACCGCTTTGTAGTCGTTCCCATACACGTGGCTGAGTTTGAACTTAATGTCTCCCGGCTTCCAAAGCTTGTTGGCACTGCTTAAAATCACCCCAACGTAATCTTTGCTTTGAGTGCTGGCTGTCGGGTCCGGCATAATGGCTACTTCGTAGGCACCGTACTGCCAGATGCCTGGAAGGTCATTTTTGCGGTAGCCCTTTTTCTTGTAGGTGGCCTCAAACTTTTTCCTGTCGGTTTCAATTCGCTCACGCTTGGCCGCCTGGCTACCGGTGCCTGTAAACTTGATGCCGGTATGGCCATCCCGAAAGAACTGGAGCCACTGGGTGAGCACCGGCAGGCAGTTCTCGATCTCTTTCACCTCGCTAGCCCTGCTGCGGAAAACGTCCGTGTACGCCTTGTAGAGCTCCCGGTTCTCATCGGTTACCTTAATGTTGAAGAGGGAATAATTGCTTTCGTAATTTTGAACCACGAGCTCAAAGGAGGCTGCACAGGTACAGTCCTGCGCCTGCGCAGGAAGGGTGAGTAAAGCCAAAGCCGCCAGGCTCAGGAATCGGTAAAGTCGCATCATAGGTAAAAGGTGGTGGGGTTAGTTTTCTGTGTTAGTTTGGTTGCCGAAGCTTTTTTGCACGCATAAACGGTAGCCTTGGCGGGCGTTATGCTTTTCTGTCCTTTACAACCCTACTCCCGGACAGGGCGTCGTGCATGCCGTTCCTTGTAAAGAGGTAGGATGCCCAATCGATAGGAAGGAGGCGGGCGAAGGAGCGGCGGAAAACAGCTCCTGCCGTTAGCTTATCGCCGGTTAAGCTGACGACTTTCGTTCTGGTAATCCACTTGCCCAGGATCTTCTGAAACCGGTACTCCAGCACACTGTAGTAGCCCAGGAACAGCAGCACCATAGCCGAATAAGCAAGCGCGTTGATTGTGAAATGGCTCACGGTGGGGAGTAAATAATCGAGCAGGATGATGGCAATAACAGCCAGCAGTAGCCAGACGAAAAGGTCTATGGTGAAATTCAGTGCCCGGATGCCGGCGTTAACCGGTCGGGCCATATTAGGCGTCAGGTACTCGGGCTTGCCTGTTGCTTTTGCTTCTCTCATGGTATACGTACAGGTTGTTATGTGTGTCAGTCTCGGGGCAGGGGTGCTTTACTGGCCTGTTTGCGAAAAGAGCTTTGGGACTTTATACTTTGTGTTGGACCACGTCAGGAGCAGCACAAGCCAGATCGCCAGGCAGGCTACAGTCACATGCATGTCTTTGAGGATAAGAAGGGCATGTACTGACGCGGCCACTAAGACAGCGTTGGTTCTTTCGGTGGCGTACCCTATCAAAACCGACGCGATGACAGAGAGTACAACAAAGTAGTGGAAGCCGCCCCAAGGAGCAAAGCTATCGAACACCAGCAAGTGCCAAAACGACCACATGATGCCGGTCACAACGGCCTTTAGCCAGAAGCTGCTGGGCCGAAAGGCGTCGTTCAGAAACCCTCTCCAGGCGCTTTCTTCCAGCACATCATACACAAGCGTAGCGCTGCAGAAAATAAAGGCCCACAGGTGCTCCTCCACGCCATACTTGTTCCGGATGCCGATGGCTGTGTAAGCGATAAGAAACACAGCGCTGAAAAGAATGCTTTTTAGGGGCTTCGTGCCTAAAAGGGTGGTTTGCTTCGGAAGTTGAAACAGGCGGTACGCCAGTAAGCTTGCGGTGAAAAGGGCAAGCCCATGGTTCCAGTTAAACGGCGGGTCGAAACCAAACAAGCGGATGCTAAAATTAGCGACAAGATTAGGCAGCTGCAGAAACAGGTACGTTAGCCCACAGGCAGCCGCGTAGAAAGCTGCTATTGCCTTCCACTTCACGCTTTTAACATCTTCAAGGGCCTTCATCCGGTATTCTATTAGCAGTCAGTGGTTGGTGTATAAAGTGGGCCCGGCCGGGCCATTAGCTAAGCTACAGTTTCATTCGTTTCTAGCATGGCAGTTCAGAAAACAGATCGCAGTACTGGTCTGAAATTATGGAATACACTTACCGCAATAACCTGTGCTGCTTTCTACCTCGTGCTGGTACAGTGGCTGCCTCCTGGTTCTGTAGGCCGAGGTGGTTTTTCTGTGCTTCGCCCGCTGAAAGGAGTGTCTGCTTGATAGTATATTTCTTTTGCAAGATATAAAAGTTCCTGAAAGTATCCAGTGGTGCTTCTTATTTAACTGCTAGTGCCCCAAAAGGAAGTGTAAAACAGTGGAGGAGGGTTTTTACTGGATGGCCGCAGCCGGAGGCACAGCTTAAGGTGGGCGGTTAAAAGCTGCAGAAAACAGCTAGGCGGCTGTAGGAGAGCCCGCGGGTAATGCTTGTGCAGCTGTCGGCCTGCAAACGTAGCCGGGCAGAAGTATAAATAGCAGCTGCCTTTGCAACCAGTTCACAGGCAGCTGCTAAAGAAGGGGCAAGTGCAGCTAAGCGCTAGTAAAGCAGCTTTGGTCTGTTTGCCGCAGTTTGTTTACCGGAAAACCTTTATGCGCGGCCTGTTGCACCAGACGGTCGTAAACGGTCTGGTCCAGCTGCGGGGAGCGCGACAGTATCCAGAGGCTGTCACGGTCGGGGGAGCCGACCAGCACGTGCTGGTACGCCTGATCGAGCTCCAGCACCCAGTAGTCGCCACGGAAAGGCCAGAAGAACTGTACCCGCAGCTTGCTGTTGTTGCTGCCCTCCACCGGAAAGCCCTTGCCTTCGGCCTTGTCCAGTTTACCGTTGGGGCCCCCTTTGTGGCAGTAGTTGTTCACCTCCAGGTAGCCATCCGGGTTCTGGTAGTACTCCGCATACACGCAATGGCAGCCTTTCTCGAAGCGCTGCGGCAGCGCGGCAATCTCATACCAGCGGCCCTCATACTTGTTCAGGTCTACGGCAGGCACTGTCTCGAGTGGGGCGTGGCTTCGGCTGCGCTTTGTGAGCAGGGCGGCACCGGCCAGCACGGCTCCGGCACCAAGCATCAGTTTGGTGTTTTTCTTCATAGCTTTTAATCGTTTGCTTTACAGCTGCTTGGCCATCAGGTAGTGTTGTATGGAGCCAAACAGGACGTATGTTTCCTTTACTACTTCATACCCGTTGCGGCGGTAAAAGTTTACGGCGTTCTCCCGTGCCTGCAGCGTTATGCGCGTGGCGCCTAGGCCGCGGGCGCGCTCCTCCAGGTACTGCAGCAGTTTGTCGCCCAGCTGTTTCCCTTGCTGGTCGGCACGCACCCCCATAAAGCGGAGCTGGCCCTCTTGGGGCGTGTTCAGGTGCAGGCGGCATACCCCTACGGCTTCCCCTGCCTCATTTAGCAGCATGGCATGGATGGCCGTGGCATCGTCTTCCGCATGCTCGCTGCCTTCGGGCTGCCCCCAGGGCGCGCGCAGGGTCTGGTAGCGCAGGCGGTAGTACTTCTCAAACTGTTCGGGGGTGGTGGGTTCTATGATGTGCATAAGATAATCTTTAACTGTAAAACTGTGTGGCTGGCGCCAGGGGCAAGTAAAGGTGTAACCGGTAGCTTTCAAAACAAATGCCAAGCATTTAATAATTAAGCGGAGGCAATTAACATTTTAGATAACTTTGTTGGGCAAAGCCGTGTAAAATCTAACGCAAAACATAAAAACTATACTTTCAGCCTATGGCATCTTTTGACATTGTAAGCAAAGTAGACCCTCAGACCATGGACAACGCCGTGAACGTGGCGCGCAAGGAGATCATGAACCGCTACGACTTCCGCGACACCAAAGGGAGCATAGACTACGATAAGAAGAACAACGTGGTCAACATCACGATGGAAAACGAAATGCGGGTGCAGCACACCGAAGACGTGCTCATCGGCAAAATGGTGAAGCAGGGCCTGGATGCCACCGCGCTTGACTTCTCCAAAGAGGCTTACCAGTCGGGCGCCATGCTGAAGAAGGACATCAAAGTAAAAGCGGGCATTGAGAAGGACACGTCCAAGGTGATCATGAAGGTTATCAAAGACAGTAAGCTGAAAGTGTCGGCTGCCATGATGGATGAGATGATCCGCGTGACAGGCAAAAAGATCGATGACCTGCAGGGCGTGATCGCCGTGCTGCGCAGCAACTCCGAGGAGATTGGCATGCCGCTGCAGTTCGTAAACATGAAAAGCTGAAAACAACCTGTTACTTGCTGGGTTGTTTAACGGCTTCAGAGGCCCTGCAAACCCCAGCCCTGAAACGCGTACTTGCGCTGCCTGAGAAGGCCGGGTAAAGTATAAGACAACAAGCTGTCGTAACAGTCAACAACAACATACAACTATGGAGATTTTCGCTAACCCGGATACATGGCTAAGCCTGCTGACACTGACCTTTATGGAAGTGGTACTCGGTATAGATAACATCGTTTTTATATCGATCGTGGTGGGGCGCCTGCCAAAGGAGCAGCAGGCCAAAGGGCGCACTATTGGCCTGGCGTTGGCACTGGTGTTCCGCATCATCCTACTGCTGTTTATTTCCTGGATTGTGGGGGCGAGTGCACCGCTGTTCAGCATAAACCTGCCGTTTACAGAAACTGACTTTGCCGTTTCGTGGCGGGATATTATCCTGTTTGGCGGCGGTCTGTTTCTGCTTGCCAAGAGCACAACCGAGATCCACAACAAGCTGGAGGGCGAGGAAGAGGAGCACGGCGGCGGCAAGGTGCAGACCACCATGAGCAAAATACTGGTGCAGATCGTGCTCATCGACATCGTTTTCTCCTTCGACTCCATTCTGACGGCCGTGGGCTTGGCGCAGGAAGTGATCGTGATGATTATCGCCGTTATTCTGGCCATGGGCATCATGCTGGTTTTTGCCAAGTACGTAAGCGACTTTGTGAACAAGCACCCCACTGTGAAGATGCTGGCGCTGTCGTTCCTGATCCTGATCGGCTTTATGCTGGTGGTAGAGGCGCTGCACCAGCACATCCCGAAAGGCTATATTTACTTCGCCATGTTCTTCTCGCTGGTAGTGGAGATGCTGAACCTGCAGTTGCGCAAGAGAACCACCCCGGTGCACCTGCGCCAGAACGAGGTGTTAGACGCGGAGGAAAACGAAATCGTATAAGTAACTACTGGAATCTCCTTAGAGAGGCGGCAGTACCTGCAGAGGTGCTGCCGCTTTTATTTTGGCCGCCTCCGTTTATAACTTCACCGGAAAAGTTTCTACATTAGGCTACCCATACAGCACCTCTAAACCACCGGCTTATGCAGTACCGCAACGGGGCAGTTGCCGCTTTTATACTTTTGGCTCTTACCGGGCTGGCCTTCCTGAGCCTGTACTTACTATCGCCGCCAGCACCTGTGCCAGCCACCGCTCCGGCTGCGGCTTTCTCGGCGGAGCGGGCCATGCAGCACGTGCGGCAGATAGCGCAGGAGCCGCATGCCATGGGTACCGCGGCACACGCGGAGGTGCGGGGGTACCTGCTGCGGCAGATGCAGGCACTGGGCCTGGAGCCGCAGGTGCAGGAGGCAACGGTGGTAAACAACCGCAGCGGCATCGCCACGGTGGGGCACGTCTACAACCTGGTGGGCAGGCTGAAAGGCACGGGTGCAGGCGGCAAGGCCGTTCTGCTGGTGGCCCACTACGACTCGCAGCCCAACGCCCGCGGAGCCGGTGACGACGGTGCCGGTGTGGCCGCCATTCTGGAAACTGTCCGGGCCCTGAAGCAGGCGGAGCCGCTGGCGCACGATGTGGTGGTGCTGCTGTCGGACGGGGAGGAGTATGGGCTGTACGGCGCGAAGGCTTTTCTGGGGCATCCCTGGGCAAACGAGGTAGGCCTGGTGCTGAACCTGGAGGCGCGGGGCAACACCGGCCCCAGTATGACCTTTGAGCTGAGCCCGCAGAACGGCTGGGTAGCCCGCCAGTACGTGCAGGAGGCGCCGTACCCCTTCGTGAGCTCGCTCGCCTACGAGATCTACCGGCGCATGCCCAACGATACAGACTTTACCGTGTTTAAAGATGCAGGCTACAGCGGCCTTAACTCCGCCTTTATCGATGGCTTTGTGCATTACCACCGGTCCACCGACTCACCCGAAAACCTTAACGCTGGCAGCCTGCAGCAGCACGGCAGTAACCTGCTGGCCCTTGCCCGCCATTTCGGCAACACCTCGCTCAGCCAAACCAAGGCCCCGGACATTGTTTTCTTTAACCTGGCTGGGAGCTGGGTGGTCAGCTACCCGAAAAGCCTGAACATCCTTTGGGTATCGCTCACCTCTTTGCTGCTGTTGGTAACACTGGTGGTGGGGGTGCAGAAGCAGGCGACCTCTCTGCGGCAGGTCATCATCGGTTTCTTTGTTTACCTGCTGATGCTGGCGGCAGTCACGGCACTGTTCATCCCGGTCAATAACCTGGTGGTAGGGCTTATGCCAACGTTGCGGCCTGCTCAGGGGGTGCACGGCGTAGACATGTTCTTTGTCGCTTACCTGCTGCTGGCGCTTGGGCTGTTCCTGCTCCTGACCTGGCTGGCGCTGCGCTGGCTGCGCCTTTTTTCACTGCTGATGGGGGTGTTTATACTTTGCTATGCCCTGCTGCTGGCGCTGGTGCCCGCCATCTTTATCATGTTCCCGATTGTACAGGTGGTGTTTGTCGCTTTCGGCTTGAGTTTGCCTTTGGGGATGGTGGCGCTTTTGTTGCTGCTGGCTGGGCTGTTGCTGCCGCTGCTGGTACTGGTGGAACAGAGCTTTAGCTGGGGCCGCGTGCCGTTGCTGCCGTTGCTACTGCTGCTGCTCGGCACCGCGGCTGTGGCGTTTGCTATCCACCGGGAGGACCCGACACCGGAGCGCCCGCTCCGCAGCCATGTGTCCTACTTTCTCAACGCAGACACAGGGCAGGCGGTATGGGCCTCTGCCTATACCACAGCCGATGAGTGGAACCGCCAGTTTTTCCCAGCATCCTCCGTCTCTCCCCTGAAAGAAGTATACCCTCACGCCAGAATCGTTTACCTCAAAAACGAGGCAGAGCAACTCAACTTGGCTGCGCCACTGGCAGAGGTGCTGCAGGATACTGTGGCCGGAAACGAACGTGTCCTGCGCCTGCGCCTGCGGTCGCAGCGGCAGGCGGCGCACCTGGAGCTGGTACTGCGACCCACACCCGCTGAGGCTCTGCAAAGTGCCGCTGTGGGCGGGAAG
Source organism: Pontibacter actiniarum (assembly GCF_003585765.1). Taxonomy (NCBI): domain Bacteria; kingdom Pseudomonadati; phylum Bacteroidota; class Cytophagia; order Cytophagales; family Hymenobacteraceae; genus Pontibacter; species Pontibacter actiniarum. The sequence continues at coordinate 3,635,878 of NZ_CP021235.1, read as the reverse complement.
GCCTTAGATCTGGAGCCAATAGAGACCGATCGCGGAGAAGTATACTTTGCGCGCCTGCATGGTTTGCCGGGGAGCAAAGCCGTGGAGCTGGAACTGCGCCTGACACCCGGGGCACCTGTCGAGTTGCTCCTCTACGACCAGAGCATCGGGCTGCCACAGCAGCTGGTAAAGCAGCCAAGGCCATCCCATGTTATCGCAGAGCATGGCCGCGACAGCAACCTGACGGTGGTGCGCAAAAGGTATACCTTTTAAAGCTAATGTAGTAGTCCTGGCAGGGCTAATTATACTTTGCCTGGAAAGTGCGAAATGCCTCAACCTAAGTGCACTTGTGCATAGTATAGGATAAAACAACTTATATGACGCACCCTGTTTTATGCTTACCGATAAAGTACTTACCCTTACCCTTGGCGCAATTTTTCTGTTGATGCTGGCCTGCGAAGGTCCTGCTGCAGAAACGGAGACAGCCGAAGCGATACCCGAATCACGTACCCGCACCTTGTTCGATGAGCCCATCTTCTGGGACTATGCCGCCAGCAGCAACATGCTGCAGGTAGAGTTGGCAAAGCTGGCAGCGGAGAAAGGGTCTACAGAAAAAATAAGAAGTATAGCCCGGGAAGCCGCTGCCTTTCACGAAGAAGCATTACAGCGGTTAACCCAGCTAGTGGGCAAGCAGCAGCGCATCACCCTGCCCGACAGCCTTGGCGGCGCTGACAAAGGGCTGGTGCAGGACATGAGGCTGTTGGAAGGGGAAGCGTTTGACCTGCGCTACCGGGAGTTTATCATCAGTACTCACAACGCCCAACTCGACAGGTACGAAGAGGCGCTGGTAAAAGCAGATGACCAGCAGGTGCGGCAGTGGATCATGGACCTGAGAAAGCATCTCCGGGAAGAGGTGAACAAACTAAGTGAGTTGGACTCTTTAGGGGTGGCAGAAGAGGAGGCCTGAAAAGAAACGGTGAGGTAGAGTGGTGTTATTTCCAGATATCGGAGGCTTTGCGGGCCATCCGGAAGAAGAGCTCCCGCTCCAGCCCAGCCACCTGGCGTGCCTCACCCTCGCTGTAGCCGTTTTCCACGGCGTTCAGGTAGTCATAGTACAGTTGCGCCAGTTCCAGCGAGTCGTCCTCGAAGCACTCCGTCAAATCGTCCTGGCCGTTTTTCTCCGGTTCAAACACCTTGGAAGGGTAGAGTTTGTCGAGTTGGTAGATGAGGTACTTCTGGCGCGTTTTGTTGGACCGGCCGCCGAAAAGCTGCTCCAGTGGCAGGTCTTCGTCCTCTTCGTCATACTCTTCAAAGCCGTCTTCCAGTGCCAGCGGCTCATACACGATAATATCGTGGCCGGTTAGCTCCAGGTACTCGTCAAACTGTTCTTTTATGGGGATGAGGGTAGGGGTTTCGTAGGGCTTATCCAGGATATCTGCCAGGTGCAGGGCCATCTCCTTGCCCTTCTCGCCAGCCGCAATTAGGATCTGGTTGAACTGGCAAAAATCGCAGCCCAGGTACACGAACTTGTATTCGTCGTCGAGCACTGTAAAGCACCAAAGCGTAATGAACTCCGTATCATCTATGACTACCGTGTCGATGTAGAGTTCGTTTATCTGTACGTAGTGCGGGGTATATTCCTGAGCGTCCATGGCATTACGGCTTTAATGTTTTTTGCGGCCCTTACAGTGCAGTGCAGGTACTATTCATGCGTATACGCAGTTTTACAACGCATGGCAAACAATCTATATAGAAATTTGAGCCACCGGCTAATCGTCGTGGCGGCGCACATAGTAAATAATGCCACCCAGCAGCGTTACCCCGATACGGATAGCCCAGCTTTCTGTTTCACCAAACTGGTTTAACCAGTTAAGTATTAGTAAATTAGCCCCTGTAAACCCTAGCACTAACGACACAAGCCCGGCTAGCAGCAGAAACAACCCGATGAATTTCATGCGTGCGATATTTTTTGTGAACAAGGCATAAAGCAGTGCCGGCCGCGCCTTAGCACTTGATTAGCAGCTGTGTTGGCAGCAACTAAACTAAATACACCATCCCTAATATAGGACTTTATAAGTATAAATCAAGGCGGAGGTAAAACAAAGGCATGGCACGTGGTGCGGCAGAGTAGCTCCGGAGAAATTACGCATCGCGCCAGAGATGCTCTATAAACCGCTGGGTGTTGCCGTAAGCCAGCTTCTGTAGCTGCTCTGGTGTAAGCTGCTCCTTCAGGCGGCTGAGAATATAGTTGTAGCTGTTGCCTGCCTGTGCGTGTTCCTGGTAGTAAAACGGATAGCGGCTCAGGTCCTTTTCATCCGAGAAGTAGAAATAATCGGCACCGAAGGAGAGCGCATCCTCAGCCCCGTGTGCCAGGCCGTAGTGGATGTGGCGCAGCAAGGCCTCCGGGTCTTCGGTGTGCACAAACTTGCGCAGAAAGTTAATGCCAATCAGCCCCTTGCGCCGGATGATCTCCTGTGCCAGTTCATCGGGCAGGTTGCGCTCGTGATTCCAGACCGCGCGGAAGTTCGAGTGGCTGGCTATAAGGGGAATGTCGAGCCTTTCCCGGTCTACGTGGGTAAGGATGTCAAAAGCCAGTGCGTCGCTGGTATGGGAGAGGTCTACGGCAATGCGGCGGCCGTGCAGGTAGTCGAGCAGGAGCTTGCCGTCCTGTGTGATGCCTGTTGTGCTGGCGTTGCCCCCGCCGAAACGGTTCGCCGTGTGGTGGGTAAAGCTGATGTACAGAATGCGCCCGCACACCTCGATCATCTTCTCAAGGCGCTTAAACCCGTTCTCCAGCGGCTCCAACTCCTCGCAAAAACCGGCGGCGTTTTCGATGGCGGCTACCATGCCGGTGCCTCCCGGCTGGCGCATCACCTCCCGCAGCTTCGCTACGTCCGTCACCGCTGTCAGGCAGTTGTCGCTGTCTGCCAGCTGCCGGAACATGTCGCGCTGCAGTTCGGCGTAGCGGGTGCTTCCTACATCGGTGGCGGAGTAGATAGCCATTACCTGCAGCTTCACGTTGCCTTGGGTTAAGGCAGGCACGGCACAGCCAATCTCCTCCAACTTGTTCATGTCCGAGTTCGGTACATCCGTCAGGTACACCAGCAGGTCGCAGTGCAGGTCGGTAATGGGTAGGCGTGTGGCAATGCTTTGGCTCATGGCAAACGTATATCGGCTTTAAGAGCTTAAGATACGGCAAAACCGGGAACAAGAGCTAAATTCCTGCTTTTATATCGTTCTAACCCGGCTTCGGTCTATATCTGGCTCGTCTGCCGCACCTGTTCCATGCGTGCCACTCCCTCTGTCATCCAGCAGCCTTTGTAGGTCCCTTTGCGTTGCTTGGTAAGTATAAACATAAAGGCCTCCTGCTGGCCGTCCAGCGCTTCTACCAGCACCAGTTGGTAGGCGTTTCTCCCGGATACCACCATTTGTCCTGTTTTGTAACTTTTAAAGTTCAGGATAGGACGATAGGCAGGCTCACGCACCATCAGCCGGAAGTGGTCCAGGGGGCCCAGGTGTACCCGGTTGGTGGGCGAGGAGAAGTTGAAAACCGTGATCACGCCACTGTCGCTGCGGTCGTTTTGCTGCAGGGCGTGCAGCTGTATGCGCACCACTTCGCGTGGCGAAAGTGCTTTATCTGGTTTCAGATACGTCCATTTGGAGGTATAGCCTACATCAGTGCCGGAAGAAACGTACGTAGCGTAGTGCTGCTCGTTAACTGTGGGCGCAGTCGGAAACTGTGCCCAGAATAACACAAGCAGCATAACGCCGATGGCTAACATTATTCTATCAAACACTTTGTCTCGCTTCTTCATATAAATATGTACTTTATATAGAAGCGGATAGTTGTGAAGCACCCCTTTTTTGGGGTAGACGTAGGGTAGGGCTGTGTTAACCCGGGCAAATAGAAAACAAAGCGGGAGCCTTGCGTATACCTGCACTGCATGAGCCTATGAAAAACGTTTTAATAGATAAAGTCCGCAACGCCACCGGCCGGGTCCTGGGTCAGCCGCCTGTGCAGCGTTTCCGAAAGCAGCACCCGAAGCTAAGCGCCTTTGTGGCCGGCCGCTTTGACACCAGCAGTTTCATTGGGCTGCCGCTTACCCTGATCGTGCTGGCGGCAGGTGGAAACATCGCCCTGCTTTCGCAGCTCACAGAAAGCGTGCTGGAGGCGGAGTGGGTGGTAAGGATGGATAAGGAGTTTACCGCTATGCTGTATAATGTGCGGACAGAGTGGCTAAGCAAGGTGCTGCTGCTGTTCACGCGGCTGTGCGACCGGGAAGGTGTTTTTATCATTGGCGGTGTGGTTACGCTGGTGCTGCTGCTACAGAAGCACTGGCTGGCCATCTGTGCGTTCTGGTTCACGCTGGGAGGTGTGGGCCTTTCGGTGCAGTTCGGCAAAGACTTTGTAAGCCGCGCGCGCCCAGCGGATGTAGCTTATTATACGGTGGCGCACTTTTCCTTCCCGAGCGGGCACTCCACCACAGCCATTGCGATGTTCGGGCTGCTGGCTTACCTCCTGTACCTGCATTACCAGGAGCGGTGGCAGAGGCGGTTAGTGGTCTGGGTGGCAATCATCCTTATCCTGACCATAGGCTTCAGCCGGATTTATCTGGGGGTGCACTACCTGTCCGATGTGCTGGCCGGCTTCTTACTGGGGGCACTGTGGCTGTTGGTGGGCATCAGTGTTATTGAGGTGATGCGGTACCGCAGGCGTCGGTACGCAGACCTGCACCAGCGCTAGTAACGCCCAGGCTGGCGCCTGTGCCCTTCCTCACCCGGCGGCAGTGAAGGCTGTCCGGGCCTCCGGCACCACCAACACCCTGCACAGCTGCTGCTGCAGTTTTGAGAGGCCTTATGTAACATATATCTTGTACAATTTTTGCACTTGTCGGTGAGTGCTTCCCATAGTGTGGTGAATGTGCCTGTATACTTAGAGAGTAACACCTGTTACTAAAAACATGCGTGTAAATGTAACTAAGCTTGGGTTTTAACGATAAAATAAACCTAGTCCTTTGGCTTTGCCCCGTGTAAGGGCGCAAAACCAGGGGACGGTTTAAATTGTACCATTTTAAATAAAAGAAACAGAACGCATGGAAGCTAATAAGAATAATACCACAAACACTACATCAAGCAGCAGCGCTGCGCAAACACAAGGACAGGCTAAAGCCAACACAACGCCTTCCAGCGCTACGCAAAGCAGCAGCAATAGCAGCAACAGCAATTCGTCTTCAGGCAACTCTTCAAACAGCAGCAGCCAGAGCCAGAATAGCCAGAACCAGAACAACATGCAGGGCCGCAGCAACCAGCAAGCCACTTCAGGCAAAGGCGGCATGAAGGACATCCAAAGCAAAGTAATGGAGTACGGTAGCACCGCAGCCGACAAGTTTAAGAAAATGACCACCACGCAGAAAGCAGTAGTGGGCGGTGCAGTGCTGGCCTTGGGTGCCGGTTGGATGGCGCTTAGCTCTAAAAACAAGAACAAGATCAAAAACCAAGTGAGCTCTGCAGCCTCTATGGCAGCAGATAAAATGAAGGAGGCCAACAAAAACCAGAACAGCTCCTCCTCAGGCAACCAGTCTAACAGATCAGGTTCCGGCTCTTCATCAAACTCTGATGCAAGAGTAAAGTAAGCCGCTCAGCAAAACGGACAGACACAGAAAAGCCGGGCCCATAGCCCGGCTTTTCTGTGTCTGTTCTTTTTTGAGCCTTAGCTAGGCGCGGCAGCTGGCCGCACCGCGCTTCAGGAGGTACTGCTGGTGGTGCTCTTCGGCCGGGTAAAAGGTATCGGCCGGTGCGATTCTCGTCATAATGGCACGGCCGCTGAACTCTGGCGACTGCTGCCAGTTCTCCTTTGTCGTTTCGGCAATAACGCGCTGCTCACCGGTATGGAAAAAAATGACGGAGCGGTACTGGGACCCAACGTCCGGCCCCTGACGGTTGAACTGCGTAGGGTCGTGCGCGTTCCAGAATACCTGCAGCAGCTGATCGTAGCTGATCCGGGTGGGGTCAAACTCCACCTGCACCACCTCTGCGTGGCCCGTGCGGCCGGAGCATACGTCCTGGTACGTTGGGTTTTCCACGTGGCCGCCCATGTAGCCAACAGTGGTGCCTGTTACACCTTCCAGGTTGTGGAAGGCCATCTCCACGCCCCAGAAGCAACCGGCTCCGAAGGTGGCTTTCTCTCTGTGTCTGTTATCTGTCAATTCCATAGTTTATAAGATCATTCTGCATTATATACGTTACTTAGCCAAGCAATACCGCGTAAGATGCGTGAGCTTCACCTTATAAAACAGTAGAATGAAAAAGAAGGTTATACTTCAGTTCGACCCAAAGAGTAGCCTGAGCCCGGGCGGCAAGCATGTGCGCGACGGGCTATCCACTGCCCTCTGCACAGGTAACAACCTGTGGCTGAGCTGCGATGAGCGCACCACCATTGAGCGGCTCACCCGCCAGCCCGATGGCTCCTATGCCGGGCACCAGTCCTTTGACCTGAATAATTTTTTGGATCTGCCGGCCAGGGATGCCAACGAGGTAGACATAGAAGGGATGGGCGTGGCCGATCACTACCTCTGGATCATGGGCTCGCACAGCCTTAAGCGTAAAAAGCCGAAGCGGCACGATGCGGTTGAGAAGCAGATAAAGCGGCTCGCCAAGGTAAAGACCGACCCTAACCGCTATTTGCTCGCGCGCATCCCGATCCTGCAGGACGAAGCAACCGGAGACTACCTGTTGTACCGGGAAGTAGAGAACCCCGACCACCCGGGCACCATGCTGCGGGCGGCGCAGCTGCGCGGCAACAGCCACAGCAGCATCCTGACGGAGGTGCTGGAGCAAGACGAGCACATTGCGCCCTTTATGGCTATCCCCGGCAAGGACAACGGCTTTGACGTGGAGGGGCTGGCTATATTCGGGAAGCGCATTTACATAGGCCTGCGCGGGCCGGTGCTGCGTGGCTGGGCCATGGTGCTGGAGGTAGAGGCGGAGGAAGACGAAACAGGCGTGCTGCACCTAAAAGAGCTGGAGAACGGAAAGCCGTACAAAAAGCACTTTCTGCACCTGCGCGGCAAAGGCATCAGGGAGCTCCGGTTTTTCGGCACTGACATGTACATCCTTGCCGGGCCCACCATGGACCTGGATGGGGTGATTGCCATTTACCGCTGGCGCGACGCAGTGCATGAAAAAGAGCAGCTGCTACACAACAACGAACTGGAGCGGCTGTGCGAGGTGCCGCACGGCACTGGCGAAAACACCGGGAAGGACAAAGCAGAGGGGCTTGCCATCATGGACGAGGAGCATGTGCTGGCAGTGTTTGACAGCCCGACAGATGCGCGGAAGGTAGGCCAGGACGCGGTGCAGGCGGACGTGCTGCGGGTGGTAAGGAAATGAGCTCTTTGTAACCTTGCCAGCCGGATATGGCTATACAGGTAAACAAAACGAACACAGATCTAAAGTATAGAACTATGAACAACCTACTAAAAGCAACAGCAGGCGGTCTGGCAGGTGCCTGCGTCCTGACGCTGCTGCACGAAACAGTGCGCCGCCTAGTGCCCGACGCCCCCCGGATGGATGTGCTGGGCATGCGCTCCATCTCCAAACTAATGCTGGCAGCCGGGGAGGAGCCACCACGGGACCAGCAGGAGCTCCATAGCTGGGCACTGGTTGGCGATGTGATTTCCAACTCGGTTTTCTACACCCTGGCCGGTACCGGCAAAGATGCCTGGTGGCGTGGTGCGCTGCTTGGTGCAGCGGCAGGGGCAGGGGCTGTATACTTGCCGGGGCCATTGGGCCTGGGTGAGGAGCCAAGCAACAAGACCACTAAAACGCAGGTGATGACCGTGGGCTACTACCTGATGGGTGGCCTGGTAGCTGCCGCTGTAGGCTATGCCCTCAGCGACGACGAGGATTAACGCCTGTTGCTGCCAAAAAAGAAGCCGGCTTCCTTTGAAAGGAGGCCGGCTTCTTTTTTGGCAGTGGTGTCTATTGGTTGTTTCCGGTTGTGCCACCCGTGTTACCTCCTTCGGAGCCTGTGGTGGAGCCTCCTGTCGTTCCGTTTCCGGTGGAGCCCATGTCAATGCCCTCCTCTGTCGTGCCGGTCGTGTTTTCGGCGGTGTCCAGTGGGCTGATGTTCTCCTGGGTCATGTTATCGCCGGTTTCGCTGTTCTCTCTGCCGTCCACTTCGTTTCCGGTGGTTTCAGTGTCTACACCGGTTGTATTCTCTGAAGTACAGCTGTACAGGCCGGCGCTCAGGCACAGGGCGCCCGCAAGCAGCATTGCATATGTCTTTTTCATCTTTATCAGGTTTAGGTTCGTTTGCATTACAGACTCCCTTTTACGCAGCACGGGCTTAAATCGGTTGAGCCGCGTTTAAATTTGCACCTACTCCGGTTGATTCGCGCAGCTGCAGAGCACCTCCCGCCTAGGCACTGCCACCTGGTAGTCCGGCAGGGATGGCTCCAGCATGTACACGACCTCCAGCTGCGTGATCGGCTGCTGCGGGTGCGCCTCATTCCAGCGGCGAATTAAATAGTTGCAGTAATACGGCCGCGCGTAGGTGTTGTGGATAAACAGGTAGTTCTCGGAATATTTGCGCCAGCGGTCGTTTTTGAACAGTGCCATCACAGAGGCCGGCTTTGCCTCGTCCACAGCCTTGCCCTCCTGGTTCAGGTCGATGCGTTTGCCGCCCGCAGTATGCCCCTCCAGCACATACCAGCCATCGTCTTTGAAAACAGTGGGGGAGAACATGCCCCAGTGCTGGTCTAGCCGGAGCAGGTACCCGAACCAGCGGCCGCTGTCGGGCATTTTACGGAGGGGCAGGTTTGTAGTATCCAGGTTCCACCAAAGGCAGTACAGCAGCACGACCGAAACAAAGCCGTTGCGCAGGTGCGGTAGCAGGTGCCGGGGGATGAGCGGCTGCTGCGCCTGCACACGGATGTGTATGAGCGGTAGCCGGCGAAGGCTCTGGAAGAGCCACCGGAACTGCCCGCTGCGGGGCCTCCTGAAGGAGGAGAGAAGCTTCCTGTCTATCCAGTCCATGGCCGGTTGCGGAAGCAGGCCAGCCACGGAGGCAATGTTGATCAGGTAAAACAGGCCTACAAACAGCGTCAGGCTGATGCCGATATGGAAGGAGGCCAGCACCGCCACGACCACCATCCGGAAAAAGCTGTTGTAGAATGGGATGAGCAACAGGAACGGCAGTAGCATTTCTGTGTAAACGGTGCCGAGCGTAAGTACCCGAAGCAGCTCCGGGTAATGGTAGATCAGCTTGCCTCCCGGCATCAGGATCTGGTCCAGGCTGAGGGCGTAGTAGAGGGCCGTGCCGTCGGTGCGCCACTCGGGCGAGTCTTTCAGCATGGCGGTGCAGAAGTATACCAACCCGATCTGAAGGACATAGGCTGCCGAGGCAGCACTGAAGTAGTTGGTGCCGGTTGGTGCCGCGCCCGTGCGGGGGCTGTGGAGGGCATCGTAGGCGTAGTACCTGCCCCACGGCAGAAACATCCCCCAGAAAAGCAGCATGCGCAGCAGGTGGTCTCCGCCCTGGATAACAAGCGGGTTCCTGTTCTGGAGCGACAGCAGCAGAAGCCAGCTCAGCACAGTGGCTATGCGTGTTTTATAGCCCAGCAGCAGGCACAGCGCGCACAGTGCCGCCAGGGCGAATAGGATTAGCTGGAACTGCCAAAGGCCGCTTAAAGTGTGGAAAGAGAAGAACTGCGGGAGCCACAGGTGCTGGTGCAACACGTGCAGCGGCAAAACCCCCATGTTAGAGTAATGCGCCTCCAGGTCGGTGGCCCTGATGGCAAGGTCAATTAAGATGATGCCTGCCACCCAAATGCGCATCAAAGCCAGCGCACGCAGGTCTACAGTAAACACTTTGCGGAAGTATAGCTCCAGGTGCTTCATGCACAGCGTCCTAAGGGTTAAAAAAAGCAAAAGGCAAAAACCGGGAGAGGCTTGCCTTTTGCTTCGTTACAATCTATAGCATACAGGCTACATCGTAGTTGTTCCGGTTGTAGTACCCGTGGTTGTTCCTGTAGTAGTACCGGTTGTGGTGCCAGTGGTTGTTCCCGTAGTGGTACCAGTGGTCGTTCCGGTAGTAGTACCTGTGGTCGTTCCGGTAGTGGTGCCAGTTGTGGTACCTGTAGTAGTACCGGTGGTTGTTCCGGTTGTAGTACCCGTGGTTGACCCAGTTGTTATGCCAGTTGTTGTTCCGGTCGTTGTTGTTCCAGTAGTCGTTCCGGTCGTTGTTGTTCCAGTCGTCATACCGGTAGTGGTACCGGTTGTTGTTGTGCCCATGGTGGTCGTTCCGGTGGTTGTGGTGCCGTATTCATCGTCCATGATACCGGCGTCAGAGTCGGTCGTGGTATCTGAAGTAGTGCAGCTGGCCAACAAGCCTGCCGTAACGACAGTGGCGGCGCAGAAGCTAAAGAAAGTCTTTTTCATAGCGTGTTGTTTGTTTAAAAATAAGAGATTTTGGTGCTAGCCTTCCTTTTACGGGATGATGTGGGAATGGTGCGCTTTTAGTGCAATTATTATTGGTGCAAAAGCTTTTTCTTAGTCAATAGTATTTAAATAAAGGATGTGAGTTAAGAATGATAGGGCGAAGGTGCCGCCGCAGGATGCCTGCTTATTCTCCCTCTTGCTGTGCCATATACGCCTGCCGGGCCTGCTCTAATTGTACAATAATACACTGCCGCTGTTTTCGGAGCTCTTCCACCACGTTTCGGCGCCTGAAGAACAGCCGCAGCAGGAGCCAGTGCGCCTGTGTGTGCAACAGCGTGTTCCAGTAACCAAGCGCAAAGAAACCGCTCAGCGGTAGGCTCAGCAAGTACAGCATCAGCTTGTAGAACGGCGGCTGCAGCCACTCCCACAGAAGCCATGCCTCCAGGGCGTAGAACAACGGGAAGCTGAAGATGCCTACTGTGAGCATAATAGGAGCGTACCATTCCTCCTCCTTTGTTGCCGCTCGTGCTACCCGGGAGGGGATAATGTAGGGCAGGTAGTTGTGCAGCAAGCCGTACAGGTACAGCGGCAGCCCCAGCAAAAGCAGGAATAGCCCGAAGGCGCTTCGGCCAAGTACAGTGCTCCGGCCCTTGCCCAACAGGGCATCGTGCAGGCGCAGGCGTCTGAGCTGGAGGGTGTACTGGTGTATGTCGTGCTTGAGGGCCGCCACCTGCTCCGGCGCGGTTTGGCTAAAGTAATTGATGCCGCGCACAATGGCCTTTGTGAGCAGGAAGTCCCGGATATGCTCCGGCGCGGGAATGGGTATGGCAGCTGCCAGTTGATCTTTATAGAGGGCCTCTACCTGCCGTGCCAGCGCGTCTTCCTCATCGGTGGGCGTGTGGATGATGAGGGACTCCAGTCGCTGACGGATGGTGTCGGTCAGCGCCTGCGCGGCTGCCTGCCCATCCTGCTCGTAAGCACTGGCGTACGCGGCCACCTGAATGGGCTCGCCCACGTTTACAAACACATCGCTGCGGAAGCGGGTCGGGTCAGAGTAGTTCAGGCCCACCGGTAGTATTCTCACGCCCAAGGTAGCTGCTGCAGCGGCCTCGGCTCCGAGCGCGATGCGTGCCGTGCCTGTTTTAACTTTGCGCAGGCGGCGCTGGTTGTAGCTGTTCCCCTCCGGGAAAATGAGCAGGGTTTTCCCCTGCCGCAGCGCCCGGAAGCTGGCGGTAAAGGCCTCTTCGTTGCTGACTGGCTGGTCTGGGTTGTCCTCCCGGCGGTGAATGGGGATGAGGTGCATCTGGCGTAGCATCCAGTTCTGAAAGCCGGAGCCGAACACGGTGCTCTTGGCAATAAAGAACACAGGCTGCCGCAGCAGCGAGGCCGTTACGATAGGGTCCATAAAGGTGTTGGGGTGGTTGCTCACCACTAGCAGTGGCCCCTGATCAGGTATCAGGTGGCGGTTGCGCACCTCAAGCCGCCGGAAGAAAACCCGGAGCCCTAAGCGGTAAATCATTTTAAGTATGGCGTACAGCATAAAGGCTCTGTTTCGTTGGCAAAAGTACAGGCGGCAAGATAGCATTTTTGCCTTCACAGCGGTACCGCCTCCAGTGAAACCTTTGCGCAGCCACAGGTATGCTGTGCTGTGCCTTCAGTGCTGAAGCAAGAGTGTTTGAAGAGCTGTAGGTAGAAGATGCTGCAGCGCGTGAAGTACAGCCTGCACTGGTGAGGCAGCGGCTTGCTGAGGTAGGGCCGGCACGGGGAAAGAATGTCTGAAACGGATGCAACACAGGTGCGGGTGCAGCAAACGGTGCCTACCTCTGCAGGGCAGTTACCGGGCCTCTACTGCTATCAGCCAGTCGTAGGCAGAGGTGAGGTCCTCAAAAACCTTCACTTCGAAAGGGAAGGGAGCCCGCTTGTTGAAAAGGAAATGCTGTAGTTGCTCACTGGCGGCCGGGTCAAAGGAGTTGATGATGGCAAAGCGCTTGAGCGAAAGCTTCCTGAACTCTTCACGGTACTCGTTCACCGTCCACTGTGCGTCCTCTGGCGGGAGGGGGGGCAGCAGACGGCGGTCGGCAATGGCATGCTTTATCCCCATAGAGGCTACGAAATGGAGAAACCGGCTAAGGGCACCACGGTATTCCTGGCTGGTGCAGCGACCGTACCACTGGCTTACAATCACGTCATGCGCCGCATAGTATTCTACATGCAGGTAAGGTGTCTCTGATAAAACCATAGAAGGTCGGGTTGCAATGCGTTTACACAATTTAATACTAGTGTTTTATCTTCTTAAATCAAAGCTCCGGGAAGAATTATAAATATAATCTTTTTTGTAAAAACTTGCTTTTGGAGAGAGTGGCTTTTGGGCGAACCAGGATGAGGCGGTAGTGTATGAGCTATGGGGAACATGCAAAAGCCCCGCCTGCTGTGGCTGCAGCAGGTAGGGCTTTTAATTTATGCTGTGTTACCTTATTTGGTGCGGAGCGTGTTGGCGTTGCTGCCGTCTAATTTACGGGTATCCTCCTCGTTCTTGGCACCGGCGTTGCCCGCTACCTCTTTGCCTTCGTACTCCTTGTCCAGGATATCTATTTCCTTCTTTTTCGTGCCGGTTAGCGGTTCGGGGTTCTCGTCGGGCAGGCGCTTACTTTCGTCTGCGTTGGTAATGATGTCGTCTTCTTTCGGTGTCATGGTTGTCGTGTGTATGGTTTATACTTTAGTTTACGCACAGAGGCTCTTTTGTTTGCCCTGTTTTCAGAGGAGAGGGGCGGCAAGCCTGCACCTGGCACATATTGCTGCGGCCTCTGTTTCTGCGGGCATAGCCTGAAAGGCCGCGTGGCCTGCACGTAGCGCGGTGTTACGTAAGTATAAAAGGGCTGCAGTTCCGTGCTTAAGCTGCGTTAGCGTGCAACAGGTGTTGGATTTGCCTGATAAAATCCGTAGGTTGTTTGTAGCTATCCCTTGCTATTATGGATTTTACCAGCTTTCACCCGTTGGCTCCTGCCCTAGAGCCATACATTGATTACTACTATATACAGCGCTACCAGAGCCAGCGTACCCAGCTACGTTACCAGTGCTTTCCTCACCTCAACAATTCGCTGTCTTTGTTTAGTAGAGCAGGGTTCCATTTTGATGAGGTGGGTTCGCATGTGCAGTACAGTGCTTCGGATAAACCGCTGAGCCTGCTAACCGTGATTCGGAAAGCGCCGCTCTGGGTACATCATACCGGCCCGCTGCACAAAGTTGCGGTTGTGTTTAAGCCCGTAGGCTTAGCCGCTTTTACAGAGCAACCGGTAGGCCTGCTGGCGCCGAACTTTGTGGCTGCGGTAGATCCATTCGGCGGTGCCTTGGATGCGCTGCAGGCAAAAGTGTTTTCTGTTTCTGATCCTAAGCAGCTTACGAGCCTTCTTGATGACTTTTTCCTCGCCTTGCTTAACCCAAAGCCTCAGCACTTGCTGGAGTCGCTGTACAACGCGGTAGTGGATTTGGACGCACCACAGCCTCTGCACTTGATAGCGGAGCAGCACAACATAAGCCGTCGGCACATGCACCGCCTGTTCTTACAGCATTTTGCCTGCTCACCTGAAACGTACCGTCAGATTGCCCGCTTCCGGTATGCCCTGCACATGGCTACCAAGCCAGAAGAGAAACAGACGCTTACGCAACTTGCATACGCTACCCGGCACACAGACCAATCGCACTGGAACAAGCAGTGTCGCAAATGGACGGGCTGTAACCCTAAGAAGTTGCTTGCTACAGGTACAAGCCTTGGGGTGCAGGACACGTTCTGGCGCTTAGATTTTGGAATGTAAAGTAGCTAATGGCCCAATCATACAATTTTGCTGCTGCGGGATTAGATAGCTTTGTTTCAGATTCAAGCTATGACTATGAAAAACGTGCAGCGGACCTTACTACTACTGCTTCTCTTCTTGACCACTGTACACTCCTCTTTTGCGCAGCGCCTAGACCCGGCGTATGAGCGGCTTTTAGACGAGGCTTTTGAAGCGAAAGGCAAAGGAGAGTATCAGAAAGCAATAAGCCTGCTGGAGGAAGCTATAAAGCATGACTCCAGCGAGATTTACTGGCGTTACTACAACCTGGCAGACTTCGCTACTCTTGCAAAAGATCACAATAAGGCCTTCTACTACTTGGAGAAGGTCCGCACCTCACCTATCGCCGATGAGGTCGTGTGGAATAAACCTTCTTTTGCCCCTCTCCGCACCGACGTTCGCTGGGCATCATTCCAAAAAAGAATAGATCAGGCTGATTCGCTTGCGTTGGCCAAGCAATCTGCATTTGACACCTGGCAGACTAAGTGGCGTGAAAACAGGCGGAAGGAGCGGGAGCAGGCATTGCAAAACGAACCGGGCAAGCAGCTGTATAAAGCTATCCAAAGCTTTGCCTACCAACAGCCAATGGAAGTGCCAGACCGATGGCTGTCGCTGCGGGTGCCGGTAAATGACACACTTGATACGAGGTGCTACGTGCGGGTGCCTCCCAATTACAATAGCCGCCGGCATTACCCTGTGCTGTTCTTCCTGCACGGGGCGGTAAGAGCAATCAAAGAGTTGCCACAGGTTGCCGATTCGCTTAGTTTTAGAAGTGCCGGAGAAGCAGTTGCAAGTATGGCCGATTCGCTTGGCTACATCCTGGTTATACCCTTTGCCAGTAAACAGTTTAACTGGATGACCTCTGAGGCTGGCGCTGCCATTGTGCCTAACACAGTACAGGTTATCCGAGAGATTTTTAATGTGGATGAGCGGCGGCTGTACCTGGCCGGGCATTCTAACGGAGCAACCGGAGCGTTTATCAACCTGGTCCGTAGCCCCAGCGACTTTGCAGGCTTTTACGGGTTCAACACGCGCCCACAGGTGTTCACAGGAGGTACTTTTCTTAAGAATGCCCAAAACAGATCCTTTTATGCGATTGCGGTTGATAAGGATTATTATTACCCCAAGCCAGCTATGGACACGCTTACTGCCTTGGCGCAGCGGTTAGGTATAAACTGGCAGACACGAACGTTTACAGGCCCGCCGCATTGGTTCCCGTTTACCGAAGCGTTTGATGCGGCTGTGCCTGACTTGGCCACAGCCATGCAAGCCGCTAGGCGCAATCCTTTTCAGGACAGTTTATACTGGGAGTGTGATGATGTGACGTATGGCCGCTGCGACTGGCTTGCCATATCAACGTTAGACACACTTGCCCCTGCAGCCGGGTGGCACAAAGGCTACAATTTCGAAATAACAGAATGGTACGATAACGATGCTAATGCCACACCCATAGACACTTTGCAACAGGCCTTTCCTAACAAGCTTCGTTCTGGCGCAGTGCGTGCTGCTTACAGCAATAACACATTCTATATTGAAACGTCAAGAGTAGGGCAACTGAAGCTTTTTGTCTCGCCGGAAATGGTAAACCTTGAGAAACCTGTGCGGGTGTACCTGAACGGAGAACGGGTGCTCAGGAAGAAGCTAACGTATGACCGTGGCTACATCAGAGATACTTTCAACAGCACCTTTGACGAACAGGCACTCTGGGTAAACGAATTCCTGTTTCAGATAACATCTCAATGACAGCAGCCCAAACAACACAGCAGAAACACAAGCTATAAAAACAGATCTATATGAAACTGAAGTACCCTATACTGGCGCTTTTCCTGTTAAGCCAAGTGGCGTTGGGGCAGGAGCTCCCTGATTCTCTCAAAAGCAAGAAGTGGCTCCGCACCATCCAGAACAATGCCCTAGAGGCAGGCAGTAGCCAAGCAATGTATAAACCCGCCAATAGCGGATACGCGCTATACTTTTCACGGGCAGATACTATAAACGTGCCGTACCTGGTGCATGTGCCTAAGTCTTACAACCCCCAAAAGTCTTACCCGCTGCTCGTGTACCTGCATGGGGGAGTTGTAAGCCTAAAGAACTTTGAGTATAAGGACCCTGAGTTTGCCGAAGAACCCATCTTCACAGTGGCAGATAAGTATAACGCTATAGTTTTGTTCCCTTTCGGCAAAAAGGATTTTGGATGGGTAGGGCAGCAGAAAGCCTTTGAAAACATACTTGCCATGCTTCACCAAACCAAGCAGGTGTATAACATTGATGAGCGGCAAGTATATTTAGGCGGCATGTCTAACGGTGGTACAGGTACTTTTTGGTTTATCAGTCATGCTCCCGAGCATTTTGCAGGCTTCTATACGTTTAGCGCCCACCCCGAACTTAAAACCGGGGCGATAGACTTTTCCAACATATCCCAAGATAAGCCGCTGTACTCCCTTCATGCCAAAGACGACAAGGTTTTCCCGTACGATGCCGTCAAAGAGATTTACGATGCACACAAAGCCGACGCACCGGCCTGGCATTTCGAGGTACTGGATTCAGGCGGGCACGGCTTTATTTACCGGGAAAACGGGGAAGAAACAATCAACCAGGTGCTGCGCAAACTCCTTAACCAGCTCAGCAGGTAAACCGCTGAGCCTGCTGTACATTAACTTATTCACGTTTTATCTGCCAATCACATGAAAACGATCTTAGTTACACTGCTCACAGTACTTCTAACCTTTAACAGCTACGCCCAACGCTATAGCGATTTAGTCGCCCAGGCATTTAGCCAACTGGAGCAGAAGAATGAAGCAGAATTCGCGAAAACATACCCTGAACTCTTCTCAGCTTACCTAAAAGAGCTTTCGGAGGAGTACCAGGAGGCGCTTGCCGCATCTGTACAAGGAAATAAAGGGCGCGCTTTTGAACTGCTGCAGCAATTAGTGGCAGACAGCACTTATTTAGAGGAGATCAGGACTGAGAAAGGTTTTGCCGCTCTGCATAAAGACAGCCGCTGGAAAAGCCTGCGGAGCAGTATCCATAAAATTGAGAAAGGGTATAACCTGCCTGCCCGAAAGGCATTACTCCAGATAAGCGACAGAGACCAGGGCATTCGGTTACTGGTGATGGAGGCTTATAAAAAGTACGGAAGAGAAAGCGATGAAGCCCGTAAAGTGCGCAGCACCATGAAACGAGTTGACGCGGAGAGCGCGGCTGGCATACAGCAGGTGCTGGATCGCTACGGGTGGTTGAGTGCCGATGAGGTAGGGTATTTTGCCAATCAAGCCTATTTCCTTGCTGTCCAGCATGTGGGGGATGCGGTGGTGCAGCAAAAGTACCTGCCCGTGCTACGTAAAGCCGTTGAAGCGGGAAGCGCCAAGCCGTGGCACTATGCATTTCTGCAGGACCGCATTTTGATGAACCAGGGAAAGCCACAGATCTACGGCACACAAAAGGTCGTTTCCGACGATCCTGATAAGAGCTACATCATCCCGCTACAGGACCCCGACCATGTGGATAGCCTCCGCGCCGAGGTAGGCTTAGGGCTTTTGAAAGATGATCTGGAAGAAGTAGGTATGCGATGGGATGTGGAGGCGTATAAGAGGCGCCTTCCCGAAATAGAGAGAATGTACCGGGAGCGCTTTCGGAAACAGCAGGCGGAGAGGGAAACCGCTAACCAGCGCTAAATGTAAGCGGGCAAACAGAAAAGAACACGCGTTTGCGCTGCGTTCCCGGCCTGCAAGAGGCTTGTTTTTTGAAGTGGCTGAAAATGATCTTTTTGTGCGGGGGAGAAAGATTAACGGCCGCCGGCACCTTAAAACACAGGATTAAGCTTTAGGCTTGATCTGGAGTAAAGTTTAAATAAACCGGGGCGGGCGTTTTTTTCTTGTACCCCCAAACATTTTGCGCTAACTTTGGGCAATTTATACATACCAACCCAATGCCTAAAGACACCTCGATTAAATCCGTTCTTATTATTGGTTCTGGTCCTATTATTATCGGCCAGGCCTGCGAATTCGATTACTCTGGCTCCCAGGCCGCCCGTTCGCTACGCGAAGAGGGTATAGAAGTAACGCTCATCAACTCAAACCCCGCCACCATCATGACCGATCCGGTTACGGCGGATAACGTGTACCTCAAGCCCCTGGAGAAGAAGTACATCATTGAGATTCTTGAGAAACATAAGATAGATGCCGTGCTCCCTACCATGGGCGGCCAGACAGCGCTGAACCTCGCCATCGACTGCGAGAAAGCCGGTATTTGGCAGAAATACGGCGTACGCATCATCGGGGTGGATATCAAAGCCATTGAGACTACCGAGGACCGTGAGGAGTTCCGTCTGAAGATGCTGGAGCTGGGCGTGAACGTCTGCAAAGGCGAAACAGCCACGTCTTTCCTGGAAGGCAAGGAGATAGCGCAGGAGATTGGATTTCCGCTCGTAATTCGCCCGTCGTTTACGCTGGGCGGCTACGGCGGTGGCTTTGTGCACACTCCGGAGGAGTTCGATACCGCCCTTACGCGCGGCCTGCACGCTTCTCCAACGCACGAAGTACTTATCGAGCAAAGCATTTTGGGTTGGAAGGAGTATGAGCTGGAGCTGCTGCGCGATAACATGGGCAACATCATCATCATCTGCTCCATCGAGAACTTCGACCCGATGGGCGTGCACACCGGCGACTCCATTACCGTTGCCCCGGCCATGACGCTGCCAGACACGGTGTACCAGCAAATGCGCGACCTGGCCATCAAAATGATGAACGGCATCGGACAGTTTGCCGGTGGCTGTAATGTGCAGTTCTCCGTGAACCCGGAGGATGACACCATCATCGCCATTGAGATTAACCCGCGCGTATCCCGTTCGTCTGCGCTGGCCTCTAAGGCCACCGGTTACCCGATTGCCAAAATCGCGGCGAAGCTGGCCATTGGCTATAACCTGGATGAGCTGAAGAACGCCATCACCAAAACCACTTCGGCTTTCTTTGAGCCGGCCCTGGACTACGTGATCGTGAAGATACCGCGCTGGAACTTCGACAAGTTCCCGGGTGTGAACCGCACCCTTGGCCTGCAGATGAAGTCGGTGGGCGAGGTAATGGGCATCGGCCGCACCTTTCAGGAGGCGCTGCAGAAAGCCTGCCAAAGCCTGGAGATCAAACGCAACGGCATCGGCGCGGATGGCAAGGAGAAGACAAACTACGACGAGCTGATCCACGGCCTCTCTAACCCGAGCTGGAACCGCCTGTTCAACATAAAGGATGCGATGCGCATCGGCATCCCAACCAGCACCATCCAGAAGCTGACCAAGATTGACCCATGGTTCCTGGCTCAGATCGAGGAGCTGGATATGATGGAGAAGGAAATTGAGAAGTATAGCCTGGGCACCATTCCTGCCGAGCTGCTGCGCGAGGCCAAGGTAAAAGGTTACGCCGACCGCCAGATTGCCCACCTGCTGCGCTGCAAAGAAAGCGAAGTGCACAGTGTGCGTACCGAGCTTGGCATTAAGCGCGTGTTTAAGATGGTGGATACCTGCGCGGCCGAGTTTGAGGCCAACACACCGTACTACTACAGCACGTTCGAGGGCGAAAACGAAAGCATCGTATCTGATAAGAAAAAGGTTGTTGTGCTGGGCTCAGGGCCAAACCGCATCGGGCAGGGCATTGAGTTCGACTACAGCTGTGTGCACGGCGTGCTGGCTGCCAGAGAGTGCGGTTACGAAACCATCATGATCAACTGTAACCCGGAAACGGTAAGTACCGACTTCGATATTTCGGACAAGCTGTACTTTGAGCCGGTGTTCTGGGAGCATATTTACGACATTATCCTGCATGAGAAGCCAGAGGGTGTGATTGTGCAGCTGGGCGGGCAGACAGCCCTGAAGCTGGCCGAGAAGCTGGACCGCTTCGGCATTAAGGTGCTTGGCACCAGCTACCAGGCCCTGGACCTGGCGGAAGACCGCGGTTCCTTCTCCTCGCTGCTGCGCGATTTGGCTATCCCTTACCCGCCGTTTGCCGTGATCGAGACGGCGGAGGAGGCGCTGGAGCTGAGCAAGGAGCTGAAGTTCCCGCTGCTGGTGCGCCCTAGCTACGTGCTGGGTGGCCAGAACATGAAAATCGTGATCAACGAGAAAGAGCTGGAGGCCCACGTCATCGACCTGCTGAAAGACCACCCGGGCAACAAAGTGCTGCTCGACCACTTCCTCGACAATGCCATTGAGGCAGAGGCCGACGCCATTTGCGACGGAGAGGATGTGTACATCTGCGGTATCATGGAGCACATCGAGCCGGCCGGTATCCACTCCGGCGACTCTTACGCGGTGCTGCCTCCGTTTGACCTGAGCGAGAACGTGATGCGCCAGATTGAGGAGCACACCAAGAAAATTGCCGTAGCGTTGAACACCGTGGGTGTCATCAACATCCAGTTTGCGATCAAAAACGAGGTGGTGTACATTATCGAGGCCAACCCGAGAGCGTCCCGTACGTTCCCGTTCATTGCCAAGGCCTACCGTGAGCCGTACATCAACTACGCGACTAAGATCATGCTGGGAGCGAAGAAGGTGAAGGACTTTACCTTTAACCCTTATAAGCACGGATACGCCATCAAAGTACCGGTGTTCTCTTACAACAAGTTCCCGGAGGTAAACAAGGAGCTTGGGCCAGAAATGAAGTCTACCGGCGAGGCCATTTACTTTATTGACGACCTGCAGGACGATTACTTCACAAAAGTATACTCCGAAAGGAACCTGTACCTGAGTAAGTAAGAAGTATAAAGCTAATACACAAAGCCCTTCCCTGGAAACGGGGGAGGGCTTTTACTTGGTACAGAGGGTGGTAGCTTTGCCTGAGTCAGGATACAAAGGAGTAGGGGATGAGCAGGATTTTTCGCAGCACCGGGTCCAGCTGCCCCTGGCCTGAACCCTTATAGAGGGCTCTTCCCCCAGAACGGGCCCTTGCGCTATAAGAGGTATAAGTTGCCAAGTATAAAGTACAGCCGGCGTGTAAACCTGCTGGCAAAAAGACAGCGCATTATGCCGGGCCGGAACTAAGCCTCCCAAACCTGCATTTAAAAACTATACTCCTTATCTTTGCGGCGTACCGCCAAAGCGTCAGGTAACAAAAGTCTGGCAAAGGAGTTGTAACAAAGTATCGGTACTGTTTTTGCAGTATACTTACCGTATCAAACAAGAGAAAGCATCAACATGATCAAGTTCATATTTACCACCTTGCTCATCATCTTCTTTATCCGTATGGTTGCCCCTACGCTGCTACGGTGGCTGTTAGGCGCTTTCCTGAAGAAAAAGATGCGCAACGGGACCTTCTTCTACTCTACCATGCACCAGCAGCAGCAGGCACAGCAGCAAAGCCGCCAGGGCAACGGCCGCGCCAACGGCGATGTTAAAATCGACTATGTTCCAGAGCAGCCGGAACGCAAAAGTTTCAACGGCGGCGAGTACGTGGATTATGAAGAAGTAAAATAAAACTCCTATCTTTCAACCTCTATTCGAGGTTTTTGAGAGATATGACAACTTCTTTTAACTTTAAGCGCGATGTGCTGCCACATGCCATCGCTGTAGTGATTTTCCTGTTCCTGACGGCGGTGTACTTTTCGCCGGTCCTGTTCGAAGACAAAGCCCTTGCCCAGCACGACATTCTGCAGTTTAAGGGTGGCGCCAAAGAGATACAGGACTACCGGGAGCGAACCGGCGAAGAGGCCCTCTGGACCAACTCCATGTTCGGGGGCATGCCGGCTTACCTGATCCAGACGCACTTTCCCGGCGACTGGTCCGGCTATATCCATAAAATCCTGACGTTCGACCTGCCGGCTTTGGCAGGCAACATCTTTATCACGCTGATCTGCGCCTACATTCTGCTGGTGGCCATGGGCATGAGCTCCTGGCTGGCCATTGCGGGCGCGGTGGCCTTCTCCTTCACTTCCTACAACCTCATCATCCTGGAGGCTGGGCACAACACCAAGTCCCTTACCATCGCCTATATCCCGATGGTGCTCGCCGGCCTTATCTACGCGCTGCGCAAGAACCTCTGGATCGGTGCCGCGCTTTTTGCCGTTGGCCTGACGATGAACCTGCACTTCAACCACCTGCAGATGACCTACTACATGCTGCTGCTGGTGCTGGTGTTTGCCGTGGTGGAGATCATCTTTGCGGTGAAGCACGGTACTTTTGCCGAGCTGTTTAAGCGGGGCCTGGTGCTTTTGGTGGCCGCCATTCTGGCAGTGGGGGTTAACTTCGGAAGGCTCTACACCACGGCTGAGTACAGCAAGTACAGCATCCGGGGCAAATCGGAGCTAACGGCGCCCAACAGCGGCGAGAAAGTAGGCAGCGGCCTGGACCGGGAGTACGCCTTTAACTGGAGCTACGGCATCGGCGAAACCATCACGCTGCTCATCCCCGACTTTTACGGCGGCAGCAGCAGCGCACCTTTAGATACCGATTCTGAAACATACAACGCTTTCCTGAAGATGGGGGCGCCACCGGCACAGGCGGAACAGCTGGTGCAGCAGGGCCTGCCGATGTACTGGGGTGCGCAGCCGATGACCAGCGGGCCAGTGTATGTGGGGGCTATCGTATGCTTCCTGTTCGTGCTGGGGCTGTTTATCGTAGACCGCCGCTGGACGAGCTGGCTGGTGGCCGGTACCATCCTCTCGATCGTGCTGGCCTGGGGCAAGAACTTCGAAGCCTTCAACTATTTCATGTTCGATTACTTCCCGCTGTACAACAAGTTCCGGGCGGTTGCGTCGGCACTGGTGATCGCCCAGATCACGATGCCTTTTCTGGCGGTGCTGGCCCTCTGGAAGCTGATCAACGAACGGCGCGAAATCAAAGACCTGGATAAGAAACTGTTGATCTCGGGCGGGATTACGGCCGGTATCTGCCTGCTCGTGTGGCTCTTTGCAGGTACTGCCAGCTTTGTGTCTGCCGCAGACCAGCAGCTGATCCAGGCGCAGTTCCCGATCGATGCCATCCGTGCCGACCGCGAAAGCATGATGCGCTCCGACGCCTTCCGTTCGCTGGTGTTTATCGTGCTGGCCGGTGGGCTGCTGTACTTCTACGTGAAGAATAAAGTATCTGCTACAGTGGCAGTGGCCGGTGTGGGCTTGCTGATGCTCGTGGACCTGTGGGCGGTGGACAAACGCTACCTGAACAACAGCGACTTTCAGCGCCAGGTGGTGGCAAACTATTTCCAGCCAACACAAGCCGATCAGCTCATCCTGCAGGACAAAGGAAACTACCGGGTTATTAACCTGCCCAATCCGTTTAACGATGCCCGTACCTCTTACTACCACAAGTCGGTGGGGGGCTACCACGGGGCCAAACTGCGCCGCTACCAGGACCTGATCGACCGCCACATCTCACGCAATAACCTGGAGGTGCTGCGCATGCTCAACACCAGGTATGCCATTACAGGCAACCCGCAGCAGCCGGTGCAGCGTGTGCCGGAGCCACTGGGTAACGCCTGGTTTGTGGAGGAGGTAAAGCCGGTGCAGTCGCCAGATGAGGAAATAGAAGCCTTAACGATGTTCGACGCCGGTTCAACCGCGGTGATAGACGTGTCTAAGTTCCCGGTAGAGCGCCGTAACTTTAACCCGGACAGTGCCACAATCAACCTGGTGGAGTATGAGCCGAACTACCTGAAGTATGAGTACCAGGCGCCGAAAGAGGGGCTGGTGGTGTTCTCCGAGATTTATTACGCCGACGGCTGGCAGGCTTACCTGGATGGCGAGCCGGTAGACCACTTCCGGGCCAACTATGTGCTGCGCGCCATGGAGGTGCCGGCAGGCAAGCATACCATCGAGTTTAAATTCGCACCCAAAGCCTATACTGTAGGCAATACCGTGTCGCTTGTTTCTTCCATCCTGCTGCTGCTGGTTATAGCGGGCGCTGTTTACTACGGCGTGAAAAAGAAACCAACGGAGGTGCCTATCGTGGAGAAAGTATAAATTGAGTTCTGACTCTCTCCATTCTTTTCAGTAGATGAGGATTGGTCGCAGTTAAACTAGATTAGAACAACGTAACGTATAAACAGAGCCTCAGCAGTAGCTGGGGCTTCTTTTTGAAGTATGATGGAAGAAGCACCGTTGCAGAAACTGGAGGCCCCCCTGTGGCAGGAGCAGGGGGTAGCGCTGTGGGTGAAGCGGGAAGACCTGCTGCACCCGCACATATCGGGTAACAAGTGGCGCAAGCTGAAGTATAACCTGCAGGAGGCAAGGCAGCAAGACCATCATACGCTGCTTACTTTCGGCGGTGCCTACTCTAACCACATTGCGGCTACGGCAGCGGCAGGAAAGGCATACGGCTTTCGGAGCATTGGCATTATCCGGGGCGAGGAGCACTTGCCGCTTAACCCTACGCTGGCTCTTGCCACGTCCTGCGGCATGCAACTGCACTACATCAGCCGCGAACAGTACCGGCTTAAGAGCGAGCCCGGCTTTCTGCAAGAGCTGCGCGCGCAGTTCGGGCAGGTGTACGTTTTGCCCGAAGGCGGCACCAACCTGCTGGCGGTAAAGGGCTGCGCCGAAATTGTTCCGGACATCGATGTTGATTTCAGCCACATCTGCTGCGCGATGGGTACAGGCGGAACCTTTGCGGGCATTGTGGCAGGTTTGACCGGCGAGAAAGAGGCACTGGGTTTTCCGGCGCTGAAAGGAGGGGCGTTTTTGCGGCAGGAGGTAGAGGAACTGGTACTGGCTTACAGCGGCCAGCGCTACCATAACTGGCAGCTCGCCACGGAGTACCACTTTGGGGGCTACGCTAAAGTAAAGCCGGAGCTGCTGGCGTTTATGGCGCAGTTTAAGCAGGAGCACGGTATCCCGCTTGAGCCCGTTTACACCGGCAAGATGATGTACGGCCTCTTCGACCTGGTCAGGAAGGGCTACTTCCCGAGAGGCAGCCGTGTGGTGGCAGTGCACACGGGCGGCTTGCAGGGCAACGCAGGCTTTAAAGAGCGGCTGGGGGTAGAGGTGTAGCCGTTTTTGTAGCATAATATTTGCAACACCGTATCTGTACTAAAATCAGACAAGCACCCGCGATGCCCCTATTCCGTTTTATACTTAAGCTTATCCCCTGGATCCTGTTACTGCTGCTCGGCGTTTTTCTGTGGCGCACTTTCGGCGGCTTCTTTACAAAAGAAGAAGAGAGGAAGGAGCCAGAGGTGGTGGTGAACTTTAACACTGTGCTGACCTCGGTAGAGGACTTGGGGAAAATGGAGCTGGTGCGCTATAACTTCAAGGATGTGGTGGAGTATGAGAAAAGCGTATCGCGGTGGGTGCCCAACTCCAAAGTAGTGCTGATCGTGGCGGGAGAGGCGGTCGGCTGCGTCGACTTCACGAAGATAACGCAGGCTGATATCCAGTTTCAGGGCGACTCGCTGGTGCAGGTGGCACTGCCGGAGCCGGAGATCTGCTACTATAAGATCGACCATAGCAAGTCCAAGGTCTTCAGCAAAGAGAACACCTACTTTCAGGATGCCGACTTGGTGCAGGAGAGCTATAAATACGCAGAGCAGAACGTAAAGAAAGCAGCGCTGAACTCAGGCATACTTCGCCAGACGAAGGTAAACGCCGAAAAGGTGCTGAAGCCGATTTTAGAAGAGGTAACCGGCAGGCAAGTGGTGCTGGTGCCGCAGCGCCGCATTAAAAACCCAGAGCTGCCACCAAAGCGGTAGGGGGTATCCGGAAACCGTTAGCACAGCTTTAGAGCAAAGGCTGATAGAAGCACAAATGTTGGTGTACTTCCATCAGCCCCCGTTTTGGCACTACCTTGCTACAGGTCGTGCTTTTGCCTGCTGTGAGAGGCTTCGTCAGTTTACGGCAAAGAATTAAGCAACACTGAATGTAATTCCTGTCAACTCTTCACTTAATTTCCACAAGCGTTTGGCACTGGTTTCATCTAATGAGTAGGGCCTTACTCCTGCTGACATTTCTGGCCCTAAAGCTAATGCAGCAACATCTGCATCTTCGCAATACACCCCTCCAATGTTGTTGAGTAATGGGCTTGTAGCAGACCAAACCGTTGTAGCCGCACCTTGCGGAATGGTTTTCAGCGATGCGACGACTTCCTGAACCGGTTTTCCATTGTCGTCGTAAAAGCCAAATTGCTGCAAAATTTCTAGTGGTGCTTCCCGGGTTAACTCAGTTCCCCATATGTTGCCAGGGTGTACGGCGTATGCTCTAACCCCGAATGCTTTAGCACGATCGTCTAACGCAAGTGAAAACAGGTTGACAGCAGTTTTTGACTGACCATAAGCTGACAAGGTTTCGTACGCACGGTTTTCAAAGTTCGGGTCTTCAAAATTGAACGGTGCGAACTGGTGCCCCTGTGAAGATAAGTTAATTACTCTTGCCCCATTGGCATTTTTAAGTGCACTCCACAAGCGTGCTGTCAGTTGAAACAGCGCTAAATAATTGGTAACCAACTGAGACTCTAATCCCCGGCTGTCTCTGCGTAGCGGAACAAACATAATGCCCGCATTATTGATTAGCAGATGCAACGGTCTGCCCGAAGCCAGAAACTTCTCGGAAAACCTGTCAATAGAATCGGGACTAATTAAGTCCATTTCTTCTATTTCCACATTGGAAACTCCCTGCAGGTTTTTCTTCGCCTTATCAACGTCCCTTGCAGGAACAACTACTGTTGCCCCTGCAGCAGCAAGTGTTTTGGTGGTTTCTAAGCCAATGCCTGTATTGCCACCTGTTACGATGGCCGTCTTTCCTGTAAGGTCTATTCCTTTGATGACTTCTATTGAGGTAGAAGCCGCATGAAACCCTGAACCAAGTGGCTTCTGTAAGGCTCCGTTATGGTTATTCTGTTCCATTGTCTTTACGGTTTGTCTGTTTTCTGAATTTTACAAACCGTAAATGCCGCCTGAAACGGAAATTTTCTCTCCCGTAATCCACGCTGAATCATCGGATGCAAGAAACACGGCCACTTTCGCAATATCTTCTGGCTGCCCGGTACGACCTAGAGGCGTGCTGGAGACTAATTTTGTTTCGGCTTCACTGCCGATAAAGCCCGCGCTATGTGAACCTTCGGTTTCTACAACACCCGGCAGAATGGAGTTGATACGGATGTTCCTTCCGGCAAATTCTTTCGACAGAGAAATGGTAACGGCATCTAACGCAGCTTTTGTGGCTGAATATACCGACCCGGTCGGCAATGGCGTGTTGCTGGCACCTGAACTGATATTGATGATGTTGCCCCCCTTATCGCCAAACAGTTTCACCGATGCCTGGATGGCGAGTATAGCGCCTAAGACGTTGATGTTGAACTGCTGATGAAACGTATCTGCCGATACCTGTTCAATCGGTTCGTATAGGTAAACGCCCGCATTGTTCACCAAAACATCTAATGTGCCGAAAGCACTTTTTGTTTCTTCAAACAGCCTGTTTACATCAGCTTCTTTCGATACATCACCTTGTACCGCTATTGCCGTACCTCCGTTATCGGTTATAACCTTCACAACTTTATCCGCTCCCTCTTTGCTCGAAGCATAATTCACAACAACCTTTGCTCCTTCTGCCGCAAAGTGTTGTGCAATAGAAGCACCTATGCCTTTCGATGCTCCTGTAACTATTGCTACTTTGTTTTTTAACTTGCTCATTTTGAATTGATCCGTTTGATTGAGCTGCAAAGTTAGACTGCATTAATTTATTTCCGTAACTTGGTATCTAAAAGTAACAGTAACCTCGAAGTAACAAAGTAACCTTATGGAGTGCCAGGCAAAAGAGTATCAAAAAGAGCACAAGAAAGAAATGATGGCTGTTCAGGATTCAATGGACGTGCTGAGTGGGAAATGGAAAATCGCTATAATTTCATCTATCTGCTATTACAACAAAAGAAGATTTACCGATATTCTGAATGATGTGGTGGGCATTTCCAACAAAATGCTGAGCAAGGAACTGAAGGAGCTGGAAATTAACCAATTGGTTAAGCGAACAGTTTTAGACACGCAACCTGTAGCGGTTCAGTATGAGCTTACCGAACACGGTCTGACGCTACAGACCATCATTAAGAATCTGACAGAATGGGGAGTAGAACACAGAAAGAAAATTATCGGCAAAGAGCTTTCTGGTTCATAAGATGGGCGGGTGGTCGTGACGTTGGCTGTAACGTTATTTGTATAGCAGAAGGGCGCGGCGTCAGCAAGGCTTTCTGCTATACCTTGTTGGGCTGTCGTTGTTTTTAAGCTTTAGCTGTTGAGACTTTAGTAAAGCAGTAAACACAGGCTACACTACCTATAATGGTCGCAGTTATGTCCTTCTGGTCAAACGTAAGGTTACCATTCAATTGCGAGTACTCCCACAGAATTAGCCCTACTGTATTCAATGCGGTGACGAACAAAAAGGCTATAGCAAACTGTTTATTCTTGTTCTAAATGGATAGTAATTGCTGCGTATTAGTGCGTTCTAATTCAGCTAACACGCCATAATATGCACCAAGAGCCAAAACCCGCTAAGAAATTAGGCACTACACCAAGTAGTTCAGGTATAAAACCTGTGCCTTTTCCATAAGTAGGTCTTAAGAAGGTTCTACAGATTTCCAATGTAGCTGAGGAAAACAAAGCTATTCCTACAGTCAAACTAAAAAGTACTAAATATCTGTTTTGTTTATTATTCATTTAATTCTTTGCTTTTGCTTTAGACCAACGGACTCGTGCAAACAGCGAGCGAGGCTGTCGGCTGAAGCATGGTATTTGCACAATGTTGGCAGAAGTACTTCTATTCATTAGGTATTTCCCAGTGGATTTCATTCATGATTTGGTTGAATGAATATGCTCCAATTTTTATTATTGTGCCTTTCTCGTTGATGTATCCGTACCTTTCACAAATGATGGAGGAATGATTGCAGTCCGTTTCATCAGCATGTGTGTCCAGCGGCTCCCTTTTGCAATTCTCTCCAACTATTGCTTTTCCCTTATGAAAAGTGGTTGCGAACTCAAACTGGGGTTTAATAACTATCTGTCCTTTATGGTCAGCATAGCCGATTAGATGTCTATTGTCTACTATTCTGATTTTGTTTTCAACAAGATAGTCTGGGGATGGCTCCCCATAACTTGCATTAAAGACGTTAAATAGCACTTTTTCATCTGCGTTGATTGCTGTCCAGCCTGGGCCATCGTCAACCCCTGCTCTCAGTCCAAAAATTGCAAAATAAACATATTCATCAGGATTGAAGCACATAAAGTACTTGTCTGGGTCAAGCTTGCGTATGAGCTTCCCTTTTTCATCTACCAAAAAAAATAATTCTTGCCAACCACCAGTTTCTTTCACTGCCACCTTGAACTTTTTCTGCCCGTAGGTGATGCTAACGCTTAGAAAAAGGACTAAGATCAAAATGAAGTTTCTGAGACTCATATTATATGTATTACCACTAACGGGCTTGCCTGAGAAGGTGTGCGAGGCGCAGCCGAAGCATAACTTATAGGCTGGGTTAGGCCTCGTTATTCTTTATTTTAGTCCAGTTTTGAAAGTTTTATCTAATCGTCGATATATTATTGATGCTACTATCAATGATTCAGCCATTTCATCTATTTGTGTGTCTTCAAAGATTTTAGGATTATGTGCTTTAGGATTTCTATACATACTAAAAAATCCTT
Organism: Pontibacter actiniarum; assembly: GCF_003585765.1. Classification (NCBI taxonomy): domain Bacteria; kingdom Pseudomonadati; phylum Bacteroidota; class Cytophagia; order Cytophagales; family Hymenobacteraceae; genus Pontibacter; species Pontibacter actiniarum. Next base: position 3,606,039 of record NZ_CP021235.1, on the reverse strand, counting down.
TAAGGAAATTGGCAAATCCCTTATGTTCACTTTCTTCACTGGGAGTTAAAAGCATATTGAAAGCTAACATTGGTTTCTTGTCCTTTCCAAGACCAAAACATTCGTCTACTAATTCACTTCCGTCAGAAGTATAGCCACTCATATTCCGTAATTTGTCAGCTATACATTTAGTAATCTCCAAGATAGCATGAAAGTAATTTTCTCTTAACCACTCTTCTTCGCAGAACCTGACAATTTCAGTATGCGTGTTATATCCTTTTATCTTTTGTTTTATTTTTTGAGACCTTTCTTTTGCTTCTGAAATTGTAGATGCTTTTGTTACACGGCTTACTGCTCCAGAAGAATTTATTTCATAGCCTTCAAACAAAAGTTTTTCGTTAAATTTTGCTCTTGCCTTTTCGAATTCTAATTCATCATCAAACCTTCTTGGTGATATAACTTTTTGTACAAAGTTGATTACGTTGTTCCCACAACCATCCCTATTTTGCCGATACTTTAAAGAATGGTAAATACGATCAGCTTTAGAACTTACTTGTAGATTTACTTCAATGCCAGAGCTTTCAAGAAGTTCGATGAGTTGTTTATGAGATAGGACATCGGAACCAACATTAGCAATATTTCTGATTGTTGAGTCTTCTAACTTGTTTATCATTTTAGTTACTAATATGGCCTAACTACCAGCTAGCAGGAGTGCCTACTCCCACTATCTGCACTATGTCTGGAATGTCTTTTAAAGCTTAGTGCACAATGCTTACTCAATATACGAAATTTCTAATTATTCTCCAGGCCCTTCAGTGCATCCTGGATCAGGTCATTCTCATAGCCTTTGCTCATCAGGAAGTAAGTTAGCTTTTGGCGGCGGGTGAAGGGGTTCTTTTCTTTTTCGGAGGCGTTTTTCTTCTCCAGCAGCTGTAGCAGGTTCTGCTCGTACACTTCGGGGTCAATCTCCTTCAGGCCCTGCTTTACGCAGTAGTCGGAGATGCCTTTGCCTTTAAGGCCCTGCATAATCTTACGGCGGCCCCACTTCTTCAGGCCATACTTGCCGCGGACGTAGCTCTGGGCATAGCGCTCCTCATCAATCAGCTTTTCCTGGCTCAGGCGCACGATCAACTCCTCCACGTCGTCAGGTTCCAGTCCGTAAGAGTACAGTTTGTCGCGCACCTCCTGTTGGGTGCGGTCCTGGTAGGCGCAGTAGGCGGCCGCCTTTATCAAGGCCTCTTTAGGGGTGTAGGTTTTCTGTTTCTTCTGTCGCTCCAAAAGTATAGCGTTAGTGTCATTCGTTAAACATGCCGCAGCTGCGCATAGTTCTGCCGGAGGCATGGCGGTATAAAGTTAAGAAGTTAGGCGCTGGGAGGGCTAGTGCGGGGCGGTTAAGTTACGGCCCGTGCGTGCTTTCATGCTGCAAATCCTGATCCAGGCAATTAGCAAAGCCCAATCAAAACCCAGACCTTTGTAGTGAAAACTGTTTAAGAATGAAGCTATCCAAGGGAGTTATATACATGCTGCTGTCCACGTTCTTCTTTTCGTTGATGCAGGTGTGCGTGAAGTGGGTGCCGCATATTCCGGCGGAGGAGATAATTGTCTTCAGGTCGCTGATCTCACTGGTGATCAGCCTGGCGTTTCTGCGCAGGGCGGGGGTGAGCGTGTGGGGCAACAACCGCAAATGGCTCTTTGCCCGGGGGGGCTTCGGGGCGGTGGCCCTGATCCTGTTCTTTAACGTGCTGCAGAACATACCGCTGGCTACGGCCGCCACACTGCAGTACCTGTCCCCTATCTTTACGGCCATACTGGGTATTTTTATAGTGAAGGAGCGGGTGCGGCTTTGGCAGTGGGTTTTCTTTCTGGTGTCGTTTGCGGGTGTTTTGGTGATTGAGGGCGTGGAAACCAATGTGGAGGGGCTTTACCTGTGGCTGGGCGTGGTAAGCGCTTTCTTTACCGGTGTGGCCTACAGTATTGTGCGCAAGCTGAATGTGCAGGAGCACCCCCTGGTGATCATCTTCTACTTTCCGCTTGTAACGCTGCCGGTGGTGGGGGGGTATACTTTGTTCAACTGGGTGCAGCCCGAAGGCTGGGACTGGGCCATGCTCCTGCTGGTGGGGCTGTTTACGCAGCTGGGGCAGTACTACATGACCCTGTCTTACCAGCATGAGGAGATCTCCAAGGTGGCGAACCTGACCTATATCAGCATTGTTTACGCCCTTCTCTTCGGCTTTTTCTTCTTCGGCGAGCTGCTCAACACCTGGACCTACGTCGGCATGGCGCTCGTGCTGCTGGGCGTGATCCTGAACGTGCAGTACAAAAATAAGATCAGCAAGAAAGCAACCCTGGCCGCCGAAAGTGGCTCTACAGAAGTAGAAACGGAAGTATAGCAGCACTTAAAGTATAAAAAGTATAAACAGGTGCTGGATACTTGAAGTTTCTTGTGTAACTTTTGTACATAACTTCTGCCACTAAACCCATAGCACATGCGCCCTTACTACCTGTTCCTGCTGCTGCTTGTTTTGCCCACCCTCACCATGGCGGGTACGCTGCATGGCCGCGTGACCGACGAAAACAACCGGGGCCTGCCTTTTGCCAGCATCTACATCAAAGAAACAGCCAGCGGCACCGCCACCAACGACCAGGGCCTGTACCAGCTGCAGCTCAGCCCCGGTACCTACACCCTGGAGTTTAAGTATGTGGGCTACCGCGCCCACACCGAAACCGTTACCGTCGGGGATGGGGCAGAGGAGCTGAACGTGCAGCTACATCCCGAGGTGCTGAACCTGAAGGAGGTGGTGGTAAAAGCCGCCGACGAAGACCCCGCCTACACCATTATGCGCAACGCCATCCGGCTGCGCAAGTACCACCGCGACGAGGCAAAAGCGTGGAGCGCCCGCGTGTACATGAAGAGTGTGGCCCGCATGGACAAAGTGCCGCCGAAGGTGCTGGGGATTAAGGTGGTGGATGTGGACACGGGAATCGTGTACCTGTCGGAGTCGGTGTCGGAGCTGGCGTTTAAAAAGCCGAACAAAATTCATGAGCGGATGATATCGAGCAAAGTGAGCGGCCAGAAAAAGGGCTTCAGCTTTAACCAGGCCTCCGAAATGAATATCAGCTTCTACGATCCGCTGCTGAAGGTGGAGGGCCTGAGCGAGCGGGGCTTTGTATCGCCGCTGGCCAACAACGCGCTGTTCTTTTACCGCTTTGAGTACCTGGGGGCGTTTGAGGAGAACGGCCGTACCATCAACAAAATCAAAGTCATCCCCCGCCGCAAAAGCGACCCCGTGTTCTCCGGGAGCATCTACATCGTAGACGGCAGCTGGCGCATCCACAGCACCGACCTGTGGCTAACGAAGGACGCCGGCATTGAGTTCGTGGACTGGCTTCGGGTGCGGCAGGTGTATGCGCCGGTTGCTGAGCAAGTATGGCTGCCGGTGTCGCAGCGGTTTAGCTTTGAGGCCGCGGGGCTCGGCTTTAAGGGCGGTGGGTATGCCATGGGCGTGTACTCTAACTATAAGGTGCAGCCGGCCTATGCCCGCCCTCCGAAGCTGGAGGAGGTAGAGCCGGAGCCGCCCGAAAAAGATGCCACCGCAGCGAAACAGCCCAAAAGAGCAAAGTATAAACTGGTAGCGCCGGAAGAGGCGGCCGCGGAGGCACAGCCCGTGATCAGCGAAAAAGTGTTCAGCAAGGAGGTGCTGCTGGTAGAGAAAGGCGCAAACAAGCGCGACTCAGCCTACTGGGCATCGGTTCGCCCGGTGCCGCTCACGCAGGAGGAGGTGGTGGATTACCACAAAAAGGACAGCCTGGAAGTGATCAAGAACTCCAGACCTTACCAGGACTCGCTGGATGCGGTGCGAAACAAGCCGTCTTTCGGGAGCTTTCTGCTGGGGGGCTATACTTACTCCAACACCTATGCGCGCAAGTTCTACCGTTTCGACCCGCTGCTGAGCCTGACGGGAGGGCCAAGCATTTTGCAGTACAACACAGTGGAGGGCGTGGCGGCAGATGTGCGCCTGAACTACCTGCGGAGCTTTGAGGACCGGCGCTCCTACCAGGTAGAGCCGGCCGTGCGCTACGGTTTCAGCAACGAAAAGCTGAACGCCAAACTGCGCATAAACTACAGCTACGACCCGTTCCGGAACAGTGTGGTGAGCGTGGAGGGCGGGCGCTATGTGTACCAGATCAACAACCAAAACCCCATCTCCCCTTTTGTAAACACGCTGTACACCTTACTGGCTGAGCGCAACTACCTGAAACTGTACCAACGCGACTTTGGGCAGGTGCACTACCGCACCGAGCTCTGGAACGGCGTGCGGCTGAGTACCACGGTGGATTATTCGCACCGCATGCCGCTGGAGAACACCGCCGATTTCACGTTTAAAGACCGGGAGAAGGATGAGCCAACCCGCTTTACCTCTAACATACCCGTAAACGCAGAGCTGGAAGACGCCGCCTTCACTCCCCATGAGGCCCTGACGGTGACCGCCGCTCTGACCTTTAAGCCGGGCCAGCGCTACATCTCGCGCCCCGACGATAAAATCAACCTGGGTTCTACCTACCCGACCTTTACCTTGAGCTACAGAGGCAGCCTGAAGGTGCTGGGGAGTGATGTGCAGTACAACACGGCAGGGCTAAGCATTCGCGACGACGTGAGCTTTGGCCTGCTGGGCCGCAGCAAGTACAGTGTGCTGGGCGCTGTGTTCTGGGGCAAGGAGGACATGCGCCTGATGGACTACAGGCACTTTAACGGCAACCGTACGTTGGTGGCAGGCGTTTATGAAGGCTTCCAGCTGCTCGACTACTACCGCTACAGCACGAACAACCGCTACCTGGAGGCGCATTACGAGCACCACTTCAACGGCTTCCTGTTTAACAAGATACCGCTGTTCCGCAAGCTGAAGTGGCAGGAGGTGGTGAGCCTTAACTACCTGAATACGCAGGAGTCGCGCCATTACCTGGAGCTGGGGCTCGGGGTAGAGCATATCTTTAAAGTGTTCCGGGTGGATTTTGTGACATCGTTTCAGGAAGGGAACAGGGCCAGGACGGGCATCATGGTTGGCTTCGGGTTCTAAGCCTGATAGAGACGGCTGATGGAGGGGCCCGCGCCGTACAGGCCTCCTGCATAACCTATTAACGCGACAGTCGTTAAAAATAGCCTAACAACCAAGAAACGATAGACATGCATACACCACATATATTCAAAACAGGGGTGGCTGTGGCGTTTGCCGCTGTTGTGGGCTTCGGCTGCAACGGCGAGCGCCCCGCAAGCAACCCGACCGACGACACCAGTACCTCAGAGGCCATTGTTGGCGAGAGCGGAGATGCGGCTAACCTGGCCCGGCCACGCCCAGCCCCGATCGGTGATACGGCCGTAACCGGGGAGCAGGCCGACCAGTTCGGCGACATGCCCTCTAACGTGGACACCGCGGCGCGCAGGATGCACCAGCTGGACATGCAAAAGCAGCTGAAGGAAAACCCCAACCAGCGCCCGGATATTAACGCGCCGACAAACCGCGAAGATTATTAACGGATACCGTGAATAAGAAGGGCCTCACCAGCAGCAGTTGGTGAGGCCCTTCTTATTTTACAACGGCTGTAGTGCCCACAGGCGGAATCACCAAGCCGTCGCCGCCCTTGTTCCGGCTTTTGATGTGGAGGTTATAGATGATAACCGACACGAAAATGAGCAGGTAGGCTGCTATTTTGGTGCCTGTTGTGTGTTCTCCAAAGTATAAAAAGGCCATCACAAAATTCAGGATCGGGTTAATGTACATCAGGATACCGATGGTGCCGGAGGTGAGCTCTTTAAGGGCAAACAGGTTCAGGAACAGCGGCAGCACGGTAAAGCCCGCGCTCAGCAGGCCCACCTGCAGGAAAAAGTACGAATCCAGCGCAGCGCCTTCGCCGGCAAAGGAAGTATAGAACGGTCCGATAAAGGCAAAAGCCAAGAGCAGCTGCAGCTTCAGGAGCACGATCTTGTCATAGGCCTTCAGGATGCGCTGCGTGATAAGGTAAAAGGCGTAGCTCAGGGCTATCAGCAAGCTGAAGAGCAGGCTGGTAATCTCGCCGCTGCCCACCAGGGCACAGCTTAGCGCACTCAGCCCGATCGCCAGCCACTGGTTTACGCGCAGCTCCTCCTTCAGCAGCAGAAAGCCCAGCACAGCGGTGATAATAGGGCACAGCAGGTAAGAAAAAGAGCCGGTCTGAATATCAATATGGTTCACGACGTAAATAAACGTAAGCCAGTTGGTGGTGAGCAAGGCGCCGCCCAGGAAGGTGAAAAGCGCAAACAGGCGCCGCTCCCGCGTAGAGGAGGACGTTAGCTGCCTCCAGGTTGCCTGCAGCTGCTTGCGCCGGAAAAGCAGTGAAATCAGCAGGAGCAGTGCCGCCGACAGTGCCACCCGGAAGTACAGGATCTGCCCGCTGGGGTAAGCGGCCAGCGCCTTGAGCGGGAACGGTATAAAGCCCCAGATAACAAAGGCAGCCAGGCCTGCGGCGTAGTAGGGTTTGGTGTTAGTTGTTTCCATAGAAAACCGGCAAGTATAAAAGTGCGCAAAGGTACAGAAAGTAGGGGCAGGTGGGCGGCGCACGGGCGTATTTTTGTGCCGAAAAACCTTTGCGGGCCGGTTTAGCCGCAGGGGTTTGGCTGGCGCAGATCCGGCCTTTAGCTGGAGGCGGGGCAAAAGCAGCTTTTCGGCGGCTCAACGGCCCCGGCAACCCTTTATCTTTCTAACTCCTTCGCCTATCTTTGGCGCAAGAATAACTCAGAATGTATGCTCACGTTTCAGCAACTCCAATCCATCGTTCAGGGCAGGGAAGTACAATTTGTGCAGCCGCTGCCCGTCGTGCACCTGCTCACCGACAGCCGCAAGCTCTCCCAGCCGGCCGGCACGGTGTTCTTTGCCGTTCGGGGGAAATACAACGATGGGCACCAGTACCTGCCGCAGCTCTACGCGCAGGGGGTAAGGGCTTTTGTGGTGGAGCAGGGGGAGCCGGGAGAACTGGCAACGCGGTACCCGGAGGCCAACATCCTGCTGGTAGAGAGTAGCCTGGAGGCGCTGCAGCAACTGGCAGCATGGCACCGGTCGCAGTTTAGCATCCCGGTTATCGGCGTGACGGGCAGCAACGGCAAAACCATTGTAAAAGAGTGGCTGTCGCAGCTGCTGAGCCCCGATGAGCTGGTGGTGAAGAGCCCGCGCAGCTATAACTCGCAGCTGGGCGTGCCGCTGAGCGTGTGGCAGCTGCAGCCAAACCACACCCTGGCTATTTTTGAGGCGGGCATTTCGCAGCCAGGGGAAATGGAGAGGCTGCAACAAGTGATTCAGCCGACCCTCGGTGTCTTTACCAACGTTGGCAGCGCCCACGACGAAGGCTTTGCCTCCCGCGAGCAAAAAATAGCAGAGAAGCTGAAGCTGTTCCAGGGCGTGGAGCTGCTGTTTTACTGCGCCGACTATGAGCTGCTGCATCAGGCGGTACAGGCACAGGGTATAAAGTCCTTTACCTGGAGCCGCCATCAGCCGGAGGCTAACCTGTTTATCAACGCCACGACCACTGCCGGGCAAAAAACAATTGTGGTGTACACGTATCAGGGCGAGAAGCAGCGGCTGGCCATTCCGTTTACCGATGAGGCCTCGGTAGAAAACGCGCTGCACTGCCTGGCTCTGCTGCTGTACCGCCGCCTGCCTCTTTCCGAGGTGCAGGACCGCCTGGACCGCCTGCACCCGGTGGCGATGCGCCTGGAAATGAAGGAGGCCATTAACGGCTGCTACCTGATCGACGATACCTACAACAACGACCTGGCAGGCCTCGCCATCGCGCTGGACCTGCAGGCAAGCCAGCCGCAGCGGGGGCGGCGCACGCTTATTCTGTCGGATGTGCTGGAGTCGGGGTTGCCGGAGGAGCAGCTTTACGAGAAGGTGGCAGGGCTGGCACAGGCACACAAGGTGCAGCGCCTGATCGGCATCGGCCCCACTATCAGCAAGTACGCGCACCTGTTCCCGCAGGGCAGCTTTTATACTTCCACCGCTGATTTTTTGCAGGCTTTCGATGCAAGCTCTTTCCGGGGCGAGCTGATTTTGGTGAAAGGCGCCCGTGTGTTTGGCTTTGAGAAGATCGTGCAGGCGTTTCAGCAGAAGGTGCACGGCACGGTGCTGGAGGTAAACCTGGATGCGCTGGTGCACAACCTGAACTACTACCGCTCCAGAGTTGCCCCGGCTACTAAGCTGATGGTGATGGTAAAGGCGTTCGCCTACGGCAGCGGCAGCTTTGAGGTGGCCAACCTGCTGCAGTTTCACCGGGTGGACTATCTGGCTGTCGCCTACGTTGACGAAGGCGTGGCCCTGCGCGAAAACGGTATCACACTGCCTATTATGGTGATGAACCCCTCGCAGGACAGCTTCGCAAAGCTGCGGCAGTACAACCTGGAGCCCGAGATTTACTCGGTAGAGCAGCTGCAGGACTTTGTTTCCTCGCTGGAGCCGGAGGCAACGTATAAAATCCACCTGAAGCTGGATACGGGCATGCACCGCCTCGGATTTGTGCCCGAGGACTTTGAGGCGCTTTTTGAGCTGCTGCACCGTTATCCGCAGGTGCAGGTGGCCAGCACGTTCAGCCACCTTGCCGGTGCCGACGAGGCCGTCCACAACGATTTCTCGCAGCTGCAGGTTTCCCGTTTCAGAAGTATGGCGGCGGCCGTGGAGGAGCGGCTCAAGTACAAGGTGATCAAGCATATCCTGAACTCTGCCGGTATTGTGCGCTTTCCGGAGCACCAGCTGGACATGGTGCGGCTGGGCATTGGCCTGTACGGGGTAGAAGCCACAGGCTCGGAGCAGGAGGCGCTGCGGCCGGTAAGCACCCTGAAGACGACTGTATCGCAGGTGAAAAGTATAAAGCAGGGCGAAACAGTCGGCTACAGCCGCAAAGGCATCGCCAGCTCCGACAGAACCACGGCCACCATTGCCATTGGCTATGCCGACGGCTACGACCGCCGCTTCAGTAACGGGGTGGGGCAGGTGCTCATCAACGGCCACCGCTGCCCGCTCATCGGCAACGTGTGCATGGATATGTGCATGGTAGACGTAACCGGTGTTGCCGTAAAAGCCGGCGATGTAGCCATTGTGTTTGGGCCGCAGCTAACCCTGGTAGAGCTGGCCCAGAGCATCGGCACCATCCCCTACGAGCTGCTCACCAATGTCAGCACGCGGGTGAAGCGGGTGTTTTATGCCGAGTAAGCGTGCGAACGGCGGATCGGGAGAGAGGAGAAATAGGAGGGCAGGAGGAAGTGTTTCCAACTGATTGTTAATCAGCGGTATAAATCTTAAGCTGTTCTAATTCCCAATTCTTTTGCAATAAAGTTGAACACCTCGTAACTTGCAGTTGTTTATAAGCAGTCTAAATAAAAACAGGTAAGAGGTGCAGCACACGGTAGAAGAGCATAAAGGACGTAAATCAGTACGCGACCTGAAAATAGGAGAACAAGGCGTAATTTGCTGCCTCCAGGACCCGGAAATGGGCCTGAAGCTGCTTGAGATGGGGTGTATCCCCGGTACCGAGGTGAAGATGAACAGCCGTGCCCCGTTCGGCGACCCGATCACCATCATTGTGAACAACTACACCCTTTCGCTGCGCTTAGACGAAGCCGAGACCATTTTACTCAAGCAGTAAGTTTTTTTCATGACTGTAGCTACCCAACCAGAAATAAAGCAGCCCAAGAGCCCCTCTGCCAGCAAAGCAGTGGCTAAGATTGCCCTTATCGGTAATCCGAACTCGGGCAAGACCTCGCTCTTTAACCAGCTTACCGGCCTTAACCAGAAGGTGGGCAATTTCCCGGGGGTTACAGTTGATAAAAAGACCGGCTACAGCCAGCTCACCTCGCACCTGCGGGCGGAGATTATTGACCTGCCGGGCACTTACAGCCTTTATCCAAAGTCGCTGGATGAGCGCGTGATTACGGACCTGCTCTACGACCCGGCCTCCAAGCACTTTCCCGATCTTGTTATTGTTACCGCCGATGCCTCGAACCTGAAGCGCAACCTGCTGCTGTTTACCCAGCTGGCCGACCTGCAGTTGCCGGCGGTGCTGGCCCTGAACATGGTGGACGTGGCTGAGCAGGAGGGGGTGAAGATAGACGTGGACGCCCTGCAGCGAGAGCTGGGCGTGCCGGTGATCCCGATGAACGCCCGCAAGGGCATAGGCGTGGCCGCGCTTAAGATCGTGATGACGCAGCAGCTGGAGCCAAACAGAAATACTTTCTACGAAATACCGGCAGAGCTGAAGGCGCTGCTGGCAAGTGTAAAAGAGCGCTTCTCGCTCAGCACCGATTACCTGGCCCTGCAGTTCGCCCATCAGTACAAAGGCCTGAAGTTTCTGGCTGATGAGGATGTGGCATGGCTGAATGACCAGCTGGAGTCGGTTGGCTTTAAGTCGAACGCGCAGCAGGCAAACGAAACCATTGCCCGCTACACCCGCATCAACGAGCTCCTGCTGGACGCCGTGCGCGTGGAGAAGGTGGATAAGGATGAGAAGTTCAGCAACCGCCTGGACCAGGTGCTGACGCATAAGGTTTTCGGCTACCTCATTTTCTTTACGATACTCTTCCTCATCTTCCAGGCCATCTTCGCCTGGGCCAGCTACCCAATGGACCTGATTGACCAGGGGGTGGCGGGGCTTAACGGTCTGATACAGGATAACTTTGACGGCCCGCTGGTGGACCTGCTGACAGAGGGCGTCATCGCCGGCTTGGGAGGCATACTGGTGTTTGTGCCGCAGATTGCCATTCTCTTTGCCTTTATTGCCATTCTGGAGGAAACGGGTTACATGGCCCGGGTAACTTTTATGATGGACAAGATCATGCGCAAGTTCGGCCTCAACGGTAAGAGCGTGGTGCCCCTGATCTCTGGGGTTGCCTGCGCTGTGCCGGCGGTTATGTCGGCCCGGACGATTGAGAACTGGAAAGACCGTATGATCACCATCTTCGTGACGCCGCTCATGAGTTGCTCTGCCCGTATCCCTGTTTATACGGTGCTGATCGCGCTGGTGGTGCCGGAGACCTACTACCTGGGTTTTCTGAACCTGCAGGGGCTGGTGCTGATGGGGCTGTACCTGCTCGGCTTCCTGGCGGCCATACTTTCAGCGCTGCTGCTGAAGACCATCCTGAAGGCCCGTGAGCGCAGCTACTTTATCATGGAGTTCCCCACCTACAAAATGCCGCGCTGGAAAAACGTGGGGATAACTATTGTGGAGAAGTCGAAGGCGTTCGTGTTTGAGGCCGGGAAAGTGATCGTGGCCATTTCCATTATACTTTGGGTGCTGGCGTCCTATGGCCCGGGCAACAGCTTTGAAGAGGCCCGGCAAGAAGCCCTCCTGGAGGCGCAGGCCAAAAACCTAACCGAAGCGCAGACAGAAAATAAGATCGCCTCTTATCAGCTCGAGTCCTCCTACGCCGGTATTATCGGCCGCTCCATTGAGCCGGTTATCCGGCCGTTGGGTTACGACTGGAAGATTGGCATTGCGCTGCTTACCTCCTTTGCCGCTCGTGAAGTGTTTGTCGGCACCATCTCCACTATCTATAGTATAGGGGAGGAGGAGAACGTGAGCACGATCAAAGAAAAGCTGATGTCGGAGAAAGACGAGAACGGGGATCCGTTTTTTACGCCTGCCCGCAGTTTCTCCCTTATGGTGTTTTACCTCTTCGCCATGCAGTGCGTGAGTACCCTTGCCATTGTGCGCCGCGAAACCAAAAGCTGGACCTGGCCGCTGGCACAGCTGCTGTACATGAGCGGTTTGGCCTATGTAATGGCGTTTATCACCTTCCATTTGTTTAGTTAAAGAACTTTACTCCTCTGAGAAGCTTGGCTTGCTATAGCCGAGAAGCCTCGAGCGTTAAGCCTGTTCGTTTCCCAGCCAGAGGAGTTAGCTTCCTTTGCCAGCCGTCCCCGAGCCAAGAATGGTTCGGGGACGGCTGTTTTTGTTTATACTTCATCTATGCTTTCGGCTCAAGAACCAGAGTGGGTATTCTCATCTTTGCCTGAAAGCATAACCTGTTACTTTGCCTTCCTCTGCTGGTGTAGGGACGTGATGCTTTAGCGAGCTGCTGGCATGCTACTGCGCCTGTGTTGCTGCGGCTATGCGGGCTAAGCGTGCGCCCGATGTTACATAGTTCTTCTGGAGCCACTGTTCAAGGTGCAGAAAGCCTTTTCTGTTTAGCCTTTCCTCCGCATAAAGCATTCTGATACAAGCTTACCGGGCGCTGCACACATGCAGCAGTAGTAAAACAAATGAAGCAGTGCCATGTGCTTTCAAACTCACTCTTCGCCGTGCTTACCTGGTATGACAGCAGCTACGGAGAAATTAGTTGCATTTAAATAGTAGTATTAGATATAAAAAAAATTATGTTTAAGGCGCTGTTACCACTTAAGTGGTTCACCTCTATCAACGGTAGCAGCAAGAGCGATAAGAGTAGACGCGACTAAAGTGATGCTGTTTAAACAGGAATTTTTTAGCATGCTGTAAGGTGTTGATGTTTAGGTGGTTGCTTTCAAAGGTTGATGCTATTGCTCTGTATAGTGTTTAAATTAGACCTATAATGTTTTGTTAATATGATACGATTTTAATATACTTGAACTATCTCACCTTAAACAAACAACTTATGAAGAAAGATTTACTACTTAAAGAAGTGCCTTTAAGGCATTGTTCCCACCCCCCCTCCCTAAATTTTATTGTAGCATAATTGCTTGTGGGCCACCTGGCCTGCATAAGTAGGCTCTAGAAACAGATACTGCAAATATGCCAGTTTCTGCTCTTGTGCCTTTGTCAGTTTTATCTTCTTAGTGCCATTTGCCAATAAGCGACAAATGGTAATATGGGAGAGTACTGTCCTATTATGCCCTGCACACATCATATTTTAGATGTGTATGCTGTATTTGAACCTCCACCCAAGGTTATATTATACCTTGTAATATGTCGCAATTTTTAACCTTAAACACTCACTTTAAACTAACATCACAATGAAGAAAATTCTATTCTTGTGTCTCTTGCTTGTGACCGCCCTGCTGGATCAGGCCATGGCACAGGTGAGGGCAATTACCGGAAAGGTAGTAGATGCGGCGACCAGCCAGCCGTTACCTGGAGTTACGGTGCTCGTAAAGGGTACGACTGTAGGTACTGCAACGGGTGCTGATGGGGGATACTCTATCAACGTGCCTGAAGGCGGTAAAACTCTGGTATTTAGCTTTATAGGCTATCAAACAACTGAAAAAGCAATTGGAAACGCTTCTACAGTAAACGTAAGCCTGCCTGTAAACTCTGAGCAGCTAAAAGAAGTGGTGGTAACTGCTTTGGGTATCGAGAAGACTAAAAACGAGCTGTCTTTCGCTGCTACATCTATCAATGGGGATGAGGTGTCGGAAACTAGACAGGCAAACTTTACTAACGCACTTTCAGGTAAAGTTTCTGGTGTCCAGATTCAGCAGAACAACAACCTTGGTGGTTCTACTAACGTGATTATTCGTGGTAATAAATCAGTTAGCGGTAACAACCAGGCACTGTTCGTGATAGATGGCGTGCCGGTGGACAACTCTACCAACAACACTTCTAGCCAAGCTATAGGCCGTGGCGGTTATGACTATGGAAATGCCGCAGCGGACATCAACCCGGACAACATCGCTTCCATGACTGTTCTTAAAGGAGCTGCAGCTACTGCTCTGTACGGCTCCCGTGCTGCCAATGGTGTTGTGATGATCACAACTAAAAAGGGTAGCAAGAATAAAGGTATAGGCGTAACTGTGAACACTGGCGCTAACTGGGGCTTTATTGACAAGAGCACGTATACTAGATATCAGAAGAACTATGGTTCCGGCTATCCTGGGTCTACCTATAACGAAAAAGGGGTAGAGGAGCAGGATCCGCGTTTCTGGAACATCGATATTGACGGAGACGGAGATCTTGAACTGGTAGTGCCAACTACAGAAGACGCATCAGGAGGTGCTGCGTTTAACCCTAACCTGCTGGTTTACCAGTGGAACGCGTTTGACCCTACCTCTCCTTTCTACATGACGCCAACCCCGTGGGTGGCCGCCGCAAACGACCCAACTACTTTCTACGAAGATGCTTATGGCACATCGCACAGCATTGCAATAGACGGTGGTAACGATCAGGGATCATTTAGAGTAAGCTATGGCAGAAACAGCAACGATGGTATCCTGCCGAACAGTAATATCACGAAGAACTTCCTGAACCTTTCAGCTAGCTATGACCTGGTAGAGAAACTGACTGCTTCTGCCTCCATCAACTTTACGGATGTAGATGGCTTAGGTCGATTTGGTACAGGATACAGTGGCCTGAACCCGAACCAGAGCTTCAGACAGTGGTGGCCGGTAAACGTGGACATCAAGCAACTGGAGGATGCTTATTTCAGAACTGGCCAGAACATGTCTTGGAACAGAACTGCCTGGGATGATCCTACCCCAATTTATACAGACAACCCGTACTGGACTCGCTACGAGAACTACAACAACGATAACAGAAAGCGTTACTTAGGCAAAGTGCAGTTAGATTACAAGGTAACTGATTGGTTGAGCATCATGGGTAGAGCCGCCTTGGATACCTACAATGAGATGCGTGAAGAGCGTGTAGCAGTTGGTTCTAATGAGGTAGCAAGCTACACAAGGTACAACGGCAGGTTCAGCGAGACGAACTTTGACCTGATGGCGAACGTGAACAAAGACCTGAATGAGGACTTTAGCCTGAGCGGTACCATCGGAACAAACCTGCGCGACACAAAGCTGTCTACTATTCGCGCCACAACTAACGGTGGTTTGGTTATCCCTAAACTGTATTCTCTGTCGAACTCAGCGAGCCCTATACTTGCTCCGGTTGAGGTTGAGACAAGACAGCGTGTGAACGGATACTTTGCTAGCGCAACTTTAGGCTACAAAGAGCTTGCGTTCTTGGATCTGGCATCAAGAGTAGACCAGTCTTCTACGTTGCCAACAGATAACAACACATACTTCTACCCTTCAATTTCAGGTAGCTTTGTGTTTTCAGAGCTCTTCGAACCAACCTACGGGTTTACCTATGGTAAAATAAGAGCTAACTACGCTGAAGTAGGAAACATGGCCCAGCCATTGAGTGTGTACACCACGTATTCTTTGATCGCACCGTATGGCTCACAGCCACTAGCTTCTGTAAACAGCACTAGAAATAACCCTGACCTGGAGCCGGAGCGCACAAAAAGCTGGGAGATAGGTATCGAAACAACTTTCTTGGATGCTCGCGCAGGCTTAGACGTAACGTACTACAACGCAAGCAGCGTCGATCAAATTCTTCGTACAGAGGTATCCAGAGCAACAGGCCTTAGCTACAAGTGGATTAACGGTGGCGAGGTTGTGAACAAGGGCTTTGAAGTAGCTGCTTTTGGTACTCCGGTGAAAACCGACGACTTCTCCTGGACTATAAATGCTAACTGGACAAGAAACAGAAGTGAAGTTGTAGACTTAGGACCTGTTGATAACTATACCATTGCTTCTTTCCAAGGAGGTGTGACGCTGAATGCGCACGTGGGCGAGCCGTTTGGTACCATCAAAGGACCAGGCTTTGTTTACAATGACATGGGCCAGAAAGTGGTAAGCTCAAGAGGATATTACCGCTCAAACGGAGACGCCAATACTACTATCGGTGATATTAACCCGGACTGGATCGGCGGTGTGAATAACACATTGAAGTATAAAGGCGTATCACTCGGCTTCTTAATTGATGTGAAGCAGGGAGGCGATGTGTTCTCTCTTGACCAGAGCTATGGCCTGTACACAGGTGTTCCTGAGTCTACTTCATTCCTCAACGACCTGGGCAACCCGGTTAGAAACCCTATCAGCCAAGGTGGTGGAGTTATACTTGACGGTGTTAAAAACGTAGGCACTGCCGAAAACCCAGAGTATGTGAAGAATGATATCAGAGTGAACCCGCTTCTTGGTTTGGGATATGCTACTATGCCTGCAGAAGGGTTTGTGTATGATGCGAGCTATGTGAAGTTGAGAGAGGTTACACTGGGCTACAGCCTGCCGGAATCTGTTGTATCTAAACTAAAAGTGTTCCAGGGGATAGACCTGTCCGTGTACGGCAGAAACCTGTGGATTATCCACAAGAACACGCCATACTCTGACCCTGAAGAAGGCTTGGCCGCAGGCACCCTTTCTTTAGGATATCAAAGTGGTGCTTATCCTACAACTAGGAATGTTGGTTTTAACATCAGAGCAAGATTTTAATTTTGATTAACATGAAAAAGATATTTTTATTTCTAATGCTGGCATTCACAGTGGGTGCCTGTACGGATGACTTTGAGGACGATCTGATTGACACGAAGAACCCAACGGTGGTACCGGCAACAGCACTCTTCTCAAATGCCCAGCGTAATTTGGTTGACCAAATGACGACTCCGAATGTGAACTCGGGTATCTTCAGACTACTGTCGCAACAGTGGGCGAATACTACCTATCCAGAGGAGAGCCGCTACGACTTAGTAAACAGAAGTATCCCACAGAACTTCTGGTTCACGTTGTACCGCGATGTGTTGATGGACCTAAGGGAAGCAAAAATTATCATCACTGCGGATGAAACGTTCCAGGATGCTAACCAGAAAGCTAACCAGCTGGCCATCACTGAGATCATGGAAGTTTATACGTGGCAGATTTTAGTGGATACATACGGTGATATCCCTTACACTGAAGCGTTGGATCCTGATAATGTGTATCCGGCTTATGATGATGCCGCTGAAATCTACGATGACTTGTTTACAAGACTGGACGCAGCGTTGGCAACCCTTAATGCTGGTGAAGGTTCTGCAAGCTTTGGCGGTGCTGACTTGATCTATAACGGCAATGTATCGAAGTGGATCAAGTTTGGTAACTCTCTAAAGCTGAAGATGGCTGTTACTATTGCTGATGTAGAGGAGTCACAGGCTAAAGCTGCTGCTGAAGCAGCAGCTCCACATGTGTTTACGTCAATAAGCGACAATGCAGCCTTCGCATATACTCCTGCTACACCAAACGTTAACCCTATCTGGTCTAACCTGGTGCAGAGCAAGCGAAACGACTTCGTGGCAGCCAACACAATCATTGATATCATGAATGAGTTGAACGACCCTCGCCGAGATCCTTACTTTACTGAGGTAGAGAAAGGTGGTTATGTAGGCGGTACATACGGTGACTACAATACTTACTCTGTATTCTCGCATGTAGACCCAGTAATTACAGCTCCTGACTTCGAAGCTTTGCTTATGAGCTATTCAGAAGTTGAGTTTTATCTGGCAGAGGCAGCAGCAAGAAACTTCGATGTAAGTGGTTCTGCTGAGAGCCACTACAATGCAGGTATCAGAGCCTCTATGCGTTATTGGGGTGTGCCTCAGGCCGAAATCAATGCTTACTTAGCGCAGCCTGATGTTAACTATACTTCGGCGCTGGCTGCTGCAGATGGTGGCTGGAGAGAAGTGATAGGCCTACAGGAATGGATCGCATTCTATAACCGTGGCTGGGAAGCATGGACAACATTTAGAAGATTAGATTACCCTCAGCTACAGGCACCGGCAGCAGAGTTCAACCCTGAGTTTGATGTCGTGCCGACTCGTTACACTTACCCTGAAACGGAGGCCGTGCTAAACAGAGAGAACTATCAATCTGTAGCCAATGAGATTGAAGGTGGTGATGTCGCCACAAGCAGAGTTTTCTGGGATGTAGACTAATCGAATTTAAACAAGAAGAAAAATGAAAAATAAGTTATCATTATTACTGCTGTCACTCCTCACTGTCTTTATGTTTACAGGCTGCGAGGATGAAGAAGAGCCTTTCGGATCCCCTTATGACTTGATGATAGTTGGGCGTAGTGAGGTCGTGCCTGAAACTACGCACGACTACACGCTTGGCAACATCACCAACCCTGAGTCTTACAACTGGACTGTTTCTGGTCCTGCCGAAATTGTTGGAGCTAGCAATGGCGCAACTGTAACGGTAAAGTTCGGTGAGGTTGGAGACGTAACGATCAGTGTGAGCAACGGCGTTGACTCAGGAACTAAGAGTGTAACGGTAGCCGAAACAGAGGCTTCTGTTACGGCAAGGCTGCGAGGTGGCAGCGGAGTATTGAGAAACGGTGAGTCTGATACTGTTTTCTTTGAATTTGATGCTCCGGTAAGCGAAATCGGGGACTTTGGTTTCAATACGGAAGACTCAACAGCCTTCAACAGAGGTGCAAAGCCATTCGTGTCCGGCTCTCTAGGAGATTTAGTACGCATAGATGCACGTCACTACTATGCCATCTATACAGCAGGTACAGGAAATGGTACCCCAGAAGCAAAGTTCGAGAATATCACTTCTACTGCCGAGTACGGTTCTGTGAACATTGACAGTGCGTACGTACAGCTCTACAGAGTAGACAACATTGCCCCAGTTGCTGACCTTACTTATTCAGCAGACTATGTTAAAGCGGGTAATACTGTTACTGCCACTGTAACCTTTAGCGAGGAAGTGATGCCGGTCAATCCGAATGATACTCTGATGTTCGCAACCTTCTCAGGTGTAGGTATATCAGGAAGAGACACGCTGATGGCAACTAACAACCCGCGTGTGTATACTTTTGACTACACAGCAGATGAGGCAGGAAGCGGCCCGGTACAGATAAGACTAGATGGTATTGTGGACTTTGCAGGAAACGAGCTGGCCGGACGTAACAACGCTAACAAGCTGGTTGTTGATAATGCCAATCCGACAGTAATGGGTACTGCAGTAGACAGCGGAAGCGGAGCCACTATCACCATTGTGTCAACCGAACCGGGTACTGGTATGTACCTCATCCTCGAAGAGGGCAAAGCTGCGCCGACTACACCGAAAGATTTTATGGACGCGAAAGGGATTCTACGCAGCGTACAACTCTCGGGAGCAAATTCAGCAACTGTAACGCAAGCGCTAGCCGAAGGTAACTATACCGTGTACTTTATGGCTATGGATAGAGCTGGTAACTACAGTGATATCGAGAGCGGCGCTTTGACGATGGATTAACTTTAGATTAGATTGAAAAGTAGAATAAGAGTACTAGGTAGTAGTCTTCTTCATTAGACAAAGGCTCTCGGTTTCCGAGAGCCTTTTCTTTTTAGTAGCCTGATGTATACACGCTGACAATTATGTGGTTTAGTTGCATAAAACATGCTAAAAATTAGAACAAACTCAGTGAAAATGCTATATTGTATGTTGTAAGTTTAATCTGCTTCTTTCAGCCAATGTATAGAACAATTCTACTAACCTCACTAATAGTAACATTGATAAGTGTATCCGTCTGTAGGGCGCAAAGTCAAACTTATCAGTTATCAGGCAGCGTCTCGAATCAGTCAGGAACACCTTTGATAGGAGCCTATGTGTTGATAAACCCCGGAAATAAAACGGTGGCTGCCGATGAGAATGGGCGCTTTAGTGTGCAACTCCCCGAAGGGACTTATGTGGTGGAATGCCAGTACCTGGGCATGGTCGCACTCTCAACGGAAGTAGAACTGAAGAAGAATACAACCCTGAGGCTTAAGCTTAAAGATAAAGACATGAGCTTAAAGCAGGTAGAGGTTACGGCGAAAAGCTCTTTTGACGTAAACTCAACCAATATGGGCAGCACATATATGGATGTAAAGCTACTTACTAAAATGCCTGCCCTGTTAGGCGAAGTAGATGTGATTAGATCCGTTTCCAGCTTGCCTGGCGTGGTTAGTGCTGGCGAGGGAACAGCGGGTTTCTATGTGCGGGGAGGTAGTGCTGACCAGAATCTAGTACTATTAGATGATGTTCCTGTTTTCAACTCATCGCACCTCTTCGGTTTCTTCTCCATATACAACCCTGATATATTGGATAGCTATACCTTGCACCGGAGCGGCATCTCGGCCCAGTACGGTAGCCGTATTTCTTCCATCCTGGATGTGAGGATGAAAGATGGGGAAAGTGACAAAATGCACTACCAGGCTGGGGTATCTCCGGTATCAGCTAAGTTTAGTGTGTATGGTCCTTTAACGCCCAAGCTATCCATAGTGCTTGCAGGGCGGGCTGCCTATCCTTCCTACCTCCTTAAAATGTTCAAAAGTGAGAATATTAAGAAGAGCGCGGCACACTTTTACGATGCAAACCTAAAGCTTCACTATAAAATTGACGCTAACAACAGCCTGGAGTTTTCTTCTTACTATAGTGAAGACGGGTTTAAGTTTCCATACGACACAACCTATCATTGGTCTAACAAGCTAGGGAGCCTGAAGTGGAACCATGTGTACAGCCAAAATCTTAGCAGCACAGTAACTGTAGCCAAAAGCATTTACGACAACAATGTAGAGGGCATAGCCATTGGAGAAGAGTTTAACCTGAACTCAGGAATAGATTTTACACAAGCCAAAGTAGACTGGGGCTACTTCGGGATAAGTAAGCACACGATAGACTTTGGAGGCGGTGTCGCAGAATATGTAATACAGCCGGGAAAGCTGGAGCCATATGGTACCTCCAGCCTCAACCCAAGGACACTGGAGAAAGATAAGGGAATAGAGTTGCACGGGTATGTGAACGATGAAATAGAGCTCAGCGAAAGAGTATCGGTATCGTTAGGAGTGAGGTACTCCTACTTTCTAAAGCAAGGGCCGAGTGATGTATACCTGTACGAAGGCGGAAAGCCCAGGAGTGAAACATCTATCATAGATACACTGGCCTATGCAGATGGGGAAAACGTGCAAACATACCAGGGAGTGGAGCCTCGGGCGGCAATAAAATACTCCCTCAACGACAACAGCTCGCTAAAAGCGAGCTACAGCCGGATGAGGCAGTACATACAATTAGTATCCAACACGGCGGCCATTACGCCTGTAGACGTGTGGAAACTCTCAAACAACTATCTAGAGCCTCAGATAGCAGACCAGTGGTCCATAGGATATGTCAGGGTAGAGCCCAATAACATGTATGAGTTTAGCTGGGAAGTGTACTATAAACGTTTAACGAACCAGGTAGACTATAAAGATGGGGCAGTGCTTCTACTCAATCCTACGCTGGAGGCAGACTTACTGTCTGGCAAAGGAGTAGCTTACGGCTCAGAATGGATGCTGAAAAAGAATACCGGTCTCTTAAGTGGCTGGGTGAGCCTTACCTACTCCCGGTCTAAGCGCTTGATCCAGGGGGCTACCCCCCAGGAAACCATCAATAACGGCGAGTACTACCCTTCTAATTATGATCGCCCTCTGAACCTGAACATATTTACCAACTACCAGCTTCATCCTAAATTGACGCTGTCTGGCAACTTTACCTACACATCAGGCAGGCCTATGGCCGCATCTGATTCCTGGTACAGATACTATGGCCAAGTGTTCGCCAACTATACGGGGCGCAACCAGGAGCGCATGCCAGACTACCACAGGTTGGATGTATCGCTCAACTATGACTTTAACGAGGGGGCGAAGGTAGAGTACACCGGGAGTCTTTCTATATATAACTTGTATGGGAGGAAAAATGCCTATTCCACCTTCTTTCGACATTACTACGGAGCCCCTCCTGGCGCTTACAAGTTAGCAATCATAGGTGCGCCTATTCCTTCTGTTAACCTCAACGTGAAGTTCTAATACATGCGGATTCGAAAGTTATTCATGCTTGCGCTGCTTCTCTTTACGAGTTGCATCGACCCTTTGGACTTCCGGGGCGGGGACCAGCGGGAGCACCTGGTGGTGGAGGGCAGTTTCACGAATGAGCCAGGTTTGAACTACGTGCGCCTGAGCTACTCCAAACCCTATGATGACCCCTACAACCGCTTTGTGCATGATGCAGAGGTCTTTGTTACCAGCAGCGAACGTGAGCGTTATTACTTTAATAATGCGGAAGGAAGTGGCTACTATTACCCGGGGGCGCCTGAGGAGTCGTTTGGCACCGTAGGTCACACTTATACCCTTACTATCAAGCTGAACGGGAGAACCTACCAGTCTGAGCCTGCTTTGTTAAACCAGCCTGTGCCTATAGACACCGTTTATTTTGAGATGGAAGAGCGGGAGTATCCTTTCCCTGGCTACCTAAAGGAGGAAATACGACCTGGGTACAGGTTCTTGGTAGATTACCACGATCCAGCAGGGGATAAAAATTACCTTCGATGGACTTTCTTAAGCCTTTACCAGGTACGCACTCAGCCGCAAGATTATATAACGCCTAGTGGCGAAAAGCAGCCTAAATCGTGCTGTGTACAGTGCTATGTAACGGAAAGCCTGGCAAATTTTAAAGTAACGAATGACAGACTCACGGATGGGCAGCAGGTGATTAACCAGGAGGTGCTTTTTATACCTTTTGAGCGGTATCTGGATATGAAGCACAAGCTTACGGTGTACCAGCATTCACTCACAGAGGAGGCGTATGAATTCTTTCGCATCATGGAGGAGCAGAAGCAGAGCACCGGCACCGTGTTTGACCCGCCGCCTGCCCAAGTGCAGGGCAACCTGTATAATGTAAATGATGAGGACGAGCAGGTGATCGGCTTCTTCGACGTGTCAGGAGTCAGCAAAAAGCAGATTACCATTCTGCGGAAGGACATAGACTATCCGGTGCCTTACTACCATTATGCTGATGACTGCCGCACGCTCCCGGGTGCCACTACCGAAAAGCCTGCTGATTGGTAATTTGTTTTTATTAGACGTCAGCTTATGCCAAAGAACATACTTGTACTTGTGCTGCTTCTCTTTACGAGCTGCATCGACCCTTTGGACTTCAGGAGCAGTGAGCAGGGGGAGCACCTGGTGGTGGAGGGCAGCTTCACCAATGATCCGGAGCAGAACTACGTGCGCCTGAGCTACTCCCGGCCCTACGCCGACCCCTACACCCAGTTTGTGCTGGACGCGGAGGTGTACGTGACCAGCGCCGAGGGAGAGCACTACCGCTTCGCCAACGACGGCGACGACGGCAACTACTTCCCGGTGCAACCGCTGGAGGCGGCCGGGGTGGTGGGCCATACTTACACGCTGCACATCGAGGTGAACGGTAAAGCCTATGAGTCTGGCCCCATCACGCTGAAAAAGCCGGTGCCCATCGACTCGGTGCGTTTTGAGGTGGATGAGCAGGTCTACTCCTTCCCGGGCTACAAAGAGCGGAAGGTGTGGCCTGGCTACAGCGTGCAGGTAGGTTACCAGGACCCGGCCGACGAGAAGAATTTCCTCCGCTGGACGTTCTCCAGCCAATACGAAGTGTCTACGCAGCCTAGAAACGCACAGCCTGAACCAAAAGACTGCTGCTCGCGATGTTTCTTCAATGAGGTGCCTCGACCATTCCATACCGTCGACGACCGCTTAACAGATGGACAACAGGTAACAAACCAGGAAGTGTTTTTCATCCCCTTTGAAAGGTACCTAGGAGTTAAGTATAAATTAGATATTTACCAGTACGCTATTTCGGAGGAGGCGTATGAGTTCTTCCGCATCATGGAGGAGCAGAAGCAGGGGACAGGCACCGTGTTTGACCCGCCGCCTGCCCAGGTGACGGGCAATCTGTATAATGTAAATGATGAGGACGAGCAGGTGATCGGCTTCTTTGACGTGTCAGGAGTCAGCAAAAGGCAGGTGGTTATCAAGAAGGAAGATATTAAATACCCTTTCATGCCGTATGAAATGCCAAACGACTGTCGGGAAATGGATGGTGCTTTCACGGAAATACCGGAGGGATGGTGATCCCAGTATAAACATTACACCTGAAGCTTATGAAATCCGGCTTTTATATGCTTGTGCTTTTATTGATGGTCAGCTGCATCGACCCTTTGGACTTCAGGAGCAGTGAGCAGGGGGAGCACCTGGTGGTGGAGGGCAGCTTCACCAATGATCCGAGCCTAAACTACGTGCGCCTGAGCTACTCCAAACCCTACGCCGACCCCTACACCCAGTTTGTGCTGGACGCGGAGGTGTACGTGACCAGCGCCGAGGGGGAGCGCTACCGCTTCGCCAACGACGGCGACGACGGCAACTACTTCCCGGTGCAACCGCTGGAGGCGGCCGGGGTGGTGGGCCATACTTACACGCTGCACATCGAGGTGAACGGTAAAGCCTATGAGTCTAGCCCCATCACGCTGAAAAAGCCGGTGCCCATCGACTCGGTGCGTTTTGAGGTGGATGAGCAGGTCTACTCCTTCCCGGGCTACAAAGAGCGGAAGGTGTGGCCTGGCTACAGCGTGCAGGTAGGTTACCAGGACCCGGCCGACGAGAAGAACTTCCTCCGCTGGACGTTCTCCAGCCAATACGAAGTGTCCACACAACCTCGTGATTACCTTGACAGCCTTACCGGCCTACCCAAGCCGAAAGACTGCTGTGCGCGCTGCTTCTTAACAGAGCGGCTAAATAAGTTTAAAGTAGTTACAGACCGCTTAACAAATGGCCAGCAGGTAATTAACCAAGAGGTACTTTTTATCCCTTTCTACAGGTACCTGAGCAAAAAGCATAAGCTCACGGTGTACCAGCATACTATTACAGAGGAGGCCTACGAGTTCTTTCGGATTATGGAGCAACAGAAGGAAGCCACTGGCACCGTGTTTGATCCGCCGCCTGCCGAAGTGCATGGAAACGTGTATAACGTAAACGATGAAGACGAGCAGGTGGTCGGCTACTTTGACGCCTCCACGGTTAGTAAGCAGGAGATAACTATCCTTTCGGAAGAGATAGACTACCCTGTGCCGGAGTTTCGCTGGCCAGACGACTGCCGTGCACTTCCGGGCGCTACTACTGAAATACCGAAGGACTGGTAGTCTCAGTTATTAATTACACCCCGAGCCCCATGAAAATAAGCTTTTTTATACTTGCGCTGGTCTTGTTGGTCAGTTGCATCGACCCTTTGGACTTCAGGAGCAGCGAGCAGGGGGAGCACCTGGTGGTGGAGGGCAGCTTCACCAATGCTCCGGAGCAGAACTACGTGCGCCTGAGCTACTCCCGGCCCTACGCCGACCCCTACACCCAGTTTGTGCTGGACGCGGAGGTGTAAGTGACCAGCGCCGAGGGGGAGCGCTACCGCTTCGCCAACGACGGCGACGACGGCAACTACTTCCCGGTGCAACCGCTGGAGGCGGCCGGGGTGGTGGGTCATACTTACACGTTGCACATCGAGGTAGGGGGCAGAGTATACAAATCTAATCCTGTTACACTAAAGGGGCCAGTGCCTATAGACTCCATACATGCTGAGGTAGACGAGCAGGTATTTTCTTTTCCAAGGTATAAGGAGCGTAAAGTTCTGCCTGGCTATAAAGTTCTGGTAGATTATCAAGACCCGGCTGATGTAAAGAACTTCCTTCGGTGGACGTTTGAGAGCATCTACGAAGTAGAAACAGAGCCGCGCGACTTTGTTGACAGCCTTGGCCGGCCTGCACCAAAAAACTGCTGCACCCGATGCATCATCTCAGAAAGACCAGACAGGTTTAAAGTCCTCAGCGACCGCCTGGCGAACGGGCAAAAGAGGGGCAATCAGGAAATACTCTTTATCCCGTTTGAGAGATATATAACAAAAAAATATAAGCTAAGGGTGTATCAGCATGCTATTACAGAGCAGGCCTATGAGTTCTTTCGAATTATGGAGCAGCAGAAAGAAACTACTGGCACGGTGTTCGACCCGCCCCCTGCTGAATTAAAAGGGAATATGTTCAATGTAAACGATGAAGATGAGCAGGTGATAGGCTTCTTTGACGTGTCTGCTGTCAGTGTGGAAGAAATCGTATTCCTTCTGGAGGATATAGCTTATCCAGTCCCAGACTTTATCTATCCAGATGACTGTTGTACGCTTCCAGGTGCTAGTGCTGAGATACCGGAGGATTGGTAAAGGTTACCTATAAATCAAAAAAACCGCCGGTTGCTTATGTATATCCGGTAGCTTTCCCTTCCACTGGCTGATGCTTTTGGTCTGGATAAACTCGTGTTCAGGTGAGGTGATGTTGGCCGCTATACAGAGTTTGGTGTCGGGGTGGAGGGTTGTGAGGAGGTCTTCGAGCAGCTTGTTGTTGCGGTAAGGCGTTTCCATGAAGATTTGGGTCTGGTTACGCTGCTGCATTTCCTTCTCCAGTTGGCGCAGCGCCTGCAGCCTGTCGCGTTTCTCGATGGGCAGGTAACCGTGGAAACAGAATTGCTGACCGCTAAAGCCACTGGCCATCAGGCTAAGAAGTATAGCTGAGGGGCCTGCAAAAGGTACTACTTTTATACTTTTCTGGTGCGCATACTTTACCACTTCAGCACCGGGGTCGGCTACACCGGGGCAGCCTGCCTCTGAGATGATGCCTGCATCCAACCCTTGTTCCAGCAGCGGCTTCAGTGAAGCCTGTACTTGTGCCGGCGTAGCATCTTTATCAATCTGCACAAAAGTAAGCTGCTCAATGACCAGTTCCGGGCAAATGCTTTTGACGTAGCGGCGTGCGGTACGCAGGTTCTCCACAATAAAGTATGTGAGGTTGCGCACGGTATCTTTCACCTGTGGCGAGATAATTTGGTCCTGCGTGTCTTCTGCAAGTATGGTTGGGATGAGGTATAAGGTGCCGGTCTGTTTCATAAAGCAAAGGTAAAGCTATTTATCTGAATCAGGATTTTCAGGATGGGGAAGGATGTACAGGATTTATAAAACAATCTGCTCTGATGTACAAATCATTCTATACTTTAGAAGCTCATCCTGTTTATCTACAAATCCAGTAAATCCTGATTCAGACAATGCATCCTTCTCATCCTAAAAATCCTGATCCAGGTAACTAATCGGCGTCAATAAATCTGGTAACAAGGTCGTATACTTCATCCGGAGCCTCGGCGTGTACCCAGTGCCCCGCATTCGGGATGGTTTCTACCTCCACCAGCGAGAACAGGCGCTCAATGTTATCGTAAATATCTTCCTGCTTGATATACCTGGACTTGCCCCCTTTTATAAAGAGCGCGTGCTTCTTAAACGGCACCTCTGCTGTAATGGCAGCGGCTATATTCTCGTAATTCTTGTCTATGGCATCAAGATTCATGCGCCAGCCGAAGGTGTTGTCTTCCTTGCGGTAGATGTTCTTCATCAGGAATAAGCGTACATCCGGCTCTTTGATGGTTTTGGCTAACTGGTCATCTATGTCGCTACGGCTGGTGGTAGTGCTAAGGTCTACTGATTGCAAGGCTTCAATAATGTCATCGTGGTGCGGTGGGTATGCTTTGGGGGCAATGTCTACCACGATCAGCTTTGTAAGGCGCGTTGGGTAATTCAGCGCGTAATTCATCGCCACTTTGCCGCCCATCGAGTGGCCCATAATTACGGGCGTCGGAATTTTTAGGTCATCCACCAACTCCAGCACATCGGCAGCCATTAGGTCATAGTTATGCTCATCAGCGTGAGGTGAGCGGCCGTGGTTGCGCAGGTCTACCAGAAATACGTTGTAATGCTCAGCCAAACGCTTCGCTAAAGTTGCCCAGTTATCTAATGTGCCAAACAGGCCGTGCAGTATCAGCAGCGGCTGGCCGTGGCCCATTTCTTTATAGTGTAGTTTCATTTATTCCAAGAATCAATTATCAAGTAACAGTTGTTTGGTTAGGCTTACGGAAGTCTAAATCACTCGGATTAATTTCTCTTCACCCTGCCGCTCCTTCAGCACGCCTAGCGGCTCCAGCTGTAAGTTATACTTACGGAAAATCTCCAGTACCTCATCCCGACCTACCGGGTCAACGGCTACTAAGAGGCCGCCGCTTGTTTGCGGATCGCAGAGCAGGTGTTTTTGGTCTGGGGTGAGATCGGCTAACTTATGGCCGTAGCTGTCGAAGTTGCGGAGTGTGCCGCCGGGTATGGCTTTTTGCGCCAGGTATTCCAGTGCTTCAGGTATAACCGGTACTTTATCGAAGTATATTTCTGCTGTTAAATTGCTGCCCTCACACATTTCTGAAAGGTGGCCCATCAAACCGAAACCAGTTACGTCGGTCATGGCTTTTACCTGTGGCAGTTGCCCTAGCTCTGCACCAATCTTGTTGAGTTGCATCATTTGCTGCGGTGCCAGCTGCTCGTGCTCCGGCTTAAGTATGGCTTTTTTCTGAGAGGTACTCAGTATGCCTACACCCAGCGGTTTGGTTAAGTATAACTCGCAGCCAGCGGTGGCGGTATTGTTTTGCTTTAGGTTTTTAATGTCTACCATTCCTGTCACAGCCAAGCCAAAAATAGGCTCCGGGCTGTCTATACTATGGCCACCGGCCAACGGAATACCTGCTTCATGGCAAATACTGCGGCTGCCTTCTATCACACGCTTCGCCACTTCAGGAGCCAGTTTATCGATTGGCCAGCCCAGTACGGCTATGGCCATCATAGGTGTGCCGCCCATGGCGTATACATCCGAGATAGCGTTGGCAGAGGCAATGCGGCCAAAGTCGTAGGCATCATCTACAATCGGCATAAAAAAATCGGTGGTACTGATCACGGCACGGCCGTTGCCTATGTCATACACAGCAGCATCGTCGCGGGAGCTGTTGCCTACCAGCAGGTTTTTCTCTTCCGGATAGCTGATGTCGGAGTGCAGGATGGCATCAAGCACTTTCGGGGATATTTTACAGCCGCAGCCAGCGCCGTGGCTGTACTGGGTTAATCGTATGTTTTCAGTGGATGTATCTTCCATGTTAAAGTAGCTTATGTTTTTGAGCCAGCTGCAGCACTTGCGCAGCGTTTTCTTCAGGGTTTATACTTTGTAGCTCCAGCGGAATCAGGTGCTGGCGCTTAGCCAGGTCGAAGTTGTAGGCCTTGTCATAGTATACAAGGGCAATCTCCACCATCTTCTCCATATCACCTTCGGCAATGGCTGCCAGTGCCTCTTTAGTGGCTAACCCGCCCAGGCGTTTCTTTATTTTAAGTATGGAGGCGGCCAGTATGGCTTCATTCGTATGGCAGTATTCCTGCGCTAGCTTTTGCACCCGCAGCTTGTGCGGCACCTGCAACACAATGGTAGGAGCTGCCTGCATCTGGTCGTGCAGTGGTTTAGGCATCACGACGCGGCCAATGGTTTTGCTCTCGTCCTCCAGCCACAGCGCCTGCTGCTCGCTTAGTTGCAACAACTGCATGCCCAGCAGGTTTTCAAAATGCTCTGTGCTGGGCTGTGGCGGCATGTCTATACTTCCAAAAGCAGAACCCTTATGGTTTGCCAGTCCTTCAAGATCTATACTTTGCTGACCGAGTTGCTGTAAGTGTGGCAGTATATCTGTTTTGCCTGTGCCGGTGAGTCCGCCAAGTATAACGAGCTTGCGGGGCTTCTCAAACTGCGCGTGCATCAGGTGGCGGTAAGCTTTGTAGCCCCCTTTCAGCAAGTGCACTTTAAAGCCGGAGAAGTCGAGGAGCCAGGCCATTGCGCCGCTGCGCATGCCGCCGCGCCAGCAATGCACCAGCAGCTCTTTATCTTTTGCCAGCTTCGTTGCCTCCTTCACAAAGCCAGACATGCGTGGGCCAAAGGAATCTAAGCCGATCAAGACGGCTGGGTCGTGTCCCTGTTGTTTATAGGCGGTGCCTATTACGGCACGTTGTTTATCATCAAAAATAGGAAAAGAATGCGCCGCCGGAATATGCCCCACCTCATACTCTTTAGGTGCACGCACATCCAGCACAGGCAGCTGTGCCGCCTTCTGCATAAACTCTTCTATTGTGATTGTGTTTACCATCTATTTAAGCTGGCGCAGGTATAGCTGTATGGTATTCTCCAGCCCTAAGTATAATGCATCGCAGATAAGGGCGTGGCCTATGCTTACTTCCTGCAGGCCCGGCAGTGTCATGTGCAGGTATTTCAGGTTGTCCAGGTCCAGGTCGTGACCAGCATTCAAGCCAAGTCCGAACTCCTGTGCTTTTATGGCTGCCTCCAAGTATGGCGCAACGGCTTCTTCGCGGTTCTGCAGGAAGTTAGTCGCGTAAGCCTCTGTGTACAGCTCGATGCGGTCTGTGTTTACGGCGGCTGCGCCTTCTACCATAGGTACGATAGGGTCAACAAAAATAGACGTGCGGATGCCAAGCTCCTTCAGTTCTCCAATCACATCTGTCAGAAAATCTTTGTGTTTGATGGTGTCCCAGCCGGCGTTGGAGGTAATGGCATCCGGAGCATCGGGCACGAGGGTTGCCTGCGCTGGGCGCACTTCTTTTACCAGCTTCAGGAAGTCTGGCGTAGGGTTGCCTTCAATGTTAAACTCGGTGGTAACCACTTCTTTCAGGTCGTACACATCCTGATAGCGGATGTGGCGCTCGTCGGGGCGCGGGTGCACGGTAATGCCTTCTGCTCCGAAACGCTCACAATCTTTGGCCGCCTGCACAACATTCGGCCTGTTACCGCCGCGGGCATTCCGAAGCGTGGCTATTTTGTTTATATTTACACTCAGTTTCGTCATGGCTCTATTTACGGGCTGAATTTTTGCCCCTTGCTCGTCTTAATTTATTTGAATGACTAAATTAGTGGAATTTTGTTTAAGATGATAACCTGTGGCAGGGAGCATGGCCGCGTATAAAGAAGCCAGCGGTGCTGCAACCGGAGCATCTGGACGAAGTGAAAGGTATAAAAATCAAAAACTATGACATTAAAACAACGCGTGGACGCCGACATTAAGCAAGCTATGTTGGCCAAAGATAAAGCTCGCTTACAGGCGCTGAGAAGTATAAAATCGCAAATCCTGCTGGCCGAGACCGAGAAGGGCGGAGACGAAGGCATCAGCCAGGACACCGAGATGAAGCTGCTGACTAAAGCGGCCAAGCAGCGCCGCGAGTCTGCTGAGCTGTACGCCAAGCAGGGCCGTGCCGACCTGGAGGAGGTGGAGCTGGCAGAGCTGGCCGTGATAGAGCAGTACCTGCCCAAGCAGCTGGACGAAGGCGACCTGCGCGCGCGCCTGGTAGAGATCATCCAAAGAGTAGGTGCCACAGGCCCGTCTGATATGGGGAAGGTAATGGGCGTTGCCTCTAAAGAGCTGGCCGGTCAGGCCGACGGCCGCGCCATTTCCCAGGCTGTTGGCGCATTGCTGAATAATACCGATTTTTAAAGTATAACCTGTTGCCTTACAATGGTTAAACTGCTGTAAGGCAACAGGTTTAAGATTTAGATTGATGATCACTTCCAGAAAGTCTATTGTCTTATGTCTTGAATCTTATATCTTACTACATGAGTACCTTCGATTTCTTTTTAGCCATTCCTATTTCCTACGGGGCTTTTATGGGCTTCCGCAAGGGGCTGCTGCTGGAGCTGGTGTCTTTGGTGGCGCTGGTGCTGGCCATACTAGGCGGCCTGAAGCTGCTGGACACGGCACTGCCCGTTATGGCCGAGTTTATCGGCGATGCGCACGGTCTGCTGCCTTACGTAACTTTTCTGGTGGTCTTCGTCGGCATCATCCTGCTCATTCACCTGGGCGGCATGCTGCTGAAAAAAGTTATTGACTTTACGCCCTTCGGCCTGTTCGACAATGTGCTGGGGAGTATACTGGGCGCCCTGAAATGGTGCGTGGCCCTGAGCCTGCTGCTGTACGTGTCCGACATGGCCGGTATCGCCGTGTCGAAAGACACCGCCGACGCCTCCGCAGTATACCCGGTGGTACTCAAAACCACTCCCTATGCCCTTGATATCCTGAGCTATGTGCTCCCGTTTATCAAAGCGCTGATCACATCGCTGCGGCAGCATTTTTAAGGCCGGGAGATTCACAGATTTGCATGCTGGGAAGTAGCTGCCATCCATCGGGCTGTTATCCTGAAGCCCGCCTTCAGCCCTGCTCGTTTCTTATACTTAACGCCTGCCATGCTGCTCCTGCTCGATAACTTTGACTCGTTTACCTATAACCTGGTAGACTATTTTAACCGTTTAGGGGTAGAGGTGCAGGTGGTGCGCAACGATGTGCCGCTGCAGGAGCTACGGCAGCTAAGGTTTGAGGGCATTGTGCTCTCGCCGGGGCCGGGCGCGCCGAAAGGGGCCGGGAGCATGATGGATGTGATCCGCCACTACCACGAGCGGGTGCCGATGCTGGGCATTTGCTTGGGGCACCAGGCGCTGGGCGAGTTCTTCGGCGCGAAGCTGGAGAAGGGGCTGCGGCCCATGCATGGCAAGGTGTCGGAGATCGTTTGCGAGGATGACCCCGTCTTTGCAGGCCTGCCGCAGCGGATGCCGGTGGTGCGCTACCACTCGCTGGTGCTACGGCACACCCCGGAGAGCATCGTGCCGCTGGCGCACACGCAGGAGGGGGAGCTGATGGCCTTCCGGCACAGGGATCTGCCGCTGTACGCGCTGCAGTTTCACCCGGAGGCAGCCCTGACGACTTACGGTTTGCACATGCTCCAAAATTGGGTTAGTATTGCTAATATTGCGCACGAGTTCGACCGTTAACGTCAAACACACGTTTCTTTCAATAAGATTTTTCGATTCATGGATTTACAAGTCAGACAAGAAGGAGAATATCAGTACATAGATGAGGGAGAAGGCGAAGTACTTTTGCTGCTGCACGGGCTGTTTGGCGCCCTTAGCAACTGGAACGGCGTTGTAGAGCATTTTTCGAAAAACTACCGTGTTGTTATTCCCCTGATGCCGATCTACGAGATGCCGCTGCACAAGGCCGGCGTGCCGGGGTTGGTGAAGTTTGTGGAGAGCTTCGTGGCGCTGAAGAAACTGAAGGACCTGACCTTGCTGGGCAACTCGCTGGGCGGCCACGTGGGCCTGGTTTATACCTTGGATAACCCCGATATGGTGAAGCGCCTGGTGCTGACCGGCAGCTCCGGCCTGTTCGAGGACTCTATGGGCGGCTCCTTTCCGAAGCGCGGCAACTACGACTATGTGGAGGAGCGCGTGGGCTATACTTTCTACGACCCTAAAACAGCCACCAAAGAGCTAGTGGATGAGGTATTCTCCATCACCAACAGCAACTCTAAGTGCCTGCGCATTATCGCCATCGCCAAATCGGCGCAGCGGCATAATATGGCCAAGGATATCACAAACATAAAGGTGCCGACGTTGTTAATCTGGGGACTGAACGACACCATTACGCCGCCCTTGGTAGCCTATGAGTTCAACAGGCTCATGGAGGGCTCCGAGCTCTACTTTATAGATAAGTGCGGGCACGCCCCGATGATGGAACATCCGGAGAAGTTTAACAGTATCTTAGATAAATTCTTAGCCAAAACACCTATAACCACATCTGTATGATCGCAGAAGAACTCATCAACCAAATGATACCGCCGCT
The DNA here is from genome assembly GCF_003585765.1 of Pontibacter actiniarum. Lineage (NCBI taxonomy): Bacteria > Pseudomonadati > Bacteroidota > Cytophagia > Cytophagales > Hymenobacteraceae > Pontibacter > Pontibacter actiniarum. Next base: position 3,572,888 of record NZ_CP021235.1, on the reverse strand, counting down.
AAAGCTCTACGACACCGTAGACAAGGCTTTGCGCTGGATGGATGAGTTCAGGGTAAACGAGCTGCCGGTGGTGAGCAACCGCAAGTACATGGGCCTGGCCACCGAGCTGAGCCTGATCGAGCTGCCCGACCGCGCCCGCACGCTAAAAGAGCTGGAGCTGGAGTACCAGGAGGTGCACGTGCAGGGGCACCAGCATTTCTACGATGTGATGGAGGCGGCTATCAAAAACAAAATCCAGGTGGTGCCGGTGCTGGACGAGGAGCAGGATTACATCGGCATCATCACCATCAACGATACCCTGGCCGCCTTCGGGCAGATGTCTGCGCTGCAGGGGCAGGGCAGCATTCTGGTGCTCTCCATGCCCGAGCGCGACTACTCGCTGAGCCAGATCAGCCGCCTGATCGAGGAGGAGGGGGTGAAGATCCTCAGTGCCTACGTCTCGCCGGACGAGATGGACCCGTACCAGATCAAGCTGACGCTGAAGCTGAACACCACCGACCTGAGCCGCATCATTGCCACACTGGAACGCTTCGAGTACCGCATCACGGCCCAGTTCAACGACAACACCGAGCACGATGTGGGCCGCGACCGCCTGGACATGCTCTTCAAGTACCTCGATATCTAAGGCCGGCGGTAATGCTGCTGCGGGCATCCCTCTTTATACTTCTGCTTTTGATCGGGGCCGTTGCGCTGGCCGGGCCATGTGCTGTGCCCGCCGTCGTGGTGGCCGAGGTGGAGCTGTCCGGCAACGAGACCACGAAGCCGCAGGTGATGCTGCGCGAACTTACCTTTGCGCCCGGCGACACCATCCCGGCCGACGAGCTGGAGCCGCTGCTGGAGGAGAACCAAAAGCGCCTCTTCAACCTGCGGCTCTTTCACTATGTAAACTATACCTACACGTGCGAAGAGGGCCAGGTGCGGGTAAACTACGAGGTGCAGGAGCGCTTCTACCTGTATCCCATCCCCATTTTTGACTTTGCAGACCGCAACTTTAACGCCTGGCTGGAGAAGCGGGACTGGAGCCGCATAGACTATGGCATCAACCTTATCCGGAAGAACTTCAGGGGCCGCAACGAGGAGGTGCGCGTGCGCGTGCAGCGCGGCTTTAACAAGCGGCTGGAGCTCGGCTACCGCATCCCGTACATCTGGCGCAAGTATAACCTGGGCGCTGATTTCGCGGTGTCTGACTACCGCAGCCGCACTATAAGCTACACAAACTACAACAACAGGCAGCGCTTTTTTGAGCAGGAGGAGGGGGTGCCGATCAAACGCACGGCGGTGTCGGCCGCGCTGATCCACCGGCAGGATGTGCAACGGCAGGAAGGGCTGAGGCTGGCTTACTACAGCGAAGCCGTCTCCGACTCCGTCACCTTCCTGAACCCGGAGTACTATAAGGAGGCAAGGGGGGAGCGGCAATACCTGCGTGTGGAGCTGTACAAGGTCGTTAACCGGCGCAACAACTTTGCGTACCCTACCGCAGGCACTTACCTTGAGGCGGGAGTTTCGCAGACGCTCTTCCTGCAGCAGACGGGCTCCCCTTTTACCACGGCTCGGGCCAAGTATGTGCAGTACGTGCCGCTTTCTGACAGGCTCTTTTATATGGCGGGTGCCGAGGGGCAGCTGCGGCTTGCCGGCCGGCATGCCTTTGCCGACAACGTGGCGCTGGGCTACCGGTCCTACGTGCGGGGGTATGAGCTATACGTTATAGGCGGGCAGCACTACGGCCTTTTTAAACAGGGGCTTACGCGGCAGCTGCTGGATATTAAAAGTATAAACCTTACATTTATAGATAACCCGAAGTTCAACCACATACCTTTGTCCGTATACCTTAACGGCTTTACAGACGCCGGCTATGTAGTGGACGATGCCTTTGAGGATGGAAACCCGCTTACGAACCGCCTGCTGCTCGGAGGTGGGCTGGGGCTGCATGTGGTCACTTTTTACGACATCGTGCTGCGCCTGGAGTACACCTTGAACCGTGAGGGAGACAAAGGCTTTTACTTTAGTGCCCGATTTCCGTTTTAACCTGATTGAAATGAAAATAGCTATACTTGGCAAACCCTTCAGCGATAACATTACCCCTTTTATCCAGGCGCTCTTCGATGAGCTGCAGCGCCGGAAAACGCAGCTCTGCCTGGTAGAGCACTTCCAACTGTACCTCAAGAATACCATCAACCTGCCCACCGGCATCGAGACCTTCCGGCGGGGGGATAAGCTTCAGGATGTGGACGTGGTGCTAAGCATCGGCGGCGACGGTACGCTGCTGGATACCGTGACCTATGTGGGAGAGCAGCAGATTCCAATTCTCGGCATCAACACGGGCCGGCTTGGCTTCCTGGCCACCATCCCCTACGACAGCATCAACATCGCACTCGATGCGCTTTACAAAGGGCACTACACCTTGGATGACCGCGCTCTGATCCGCGTGGATTCCGATCAGGAGGTGTTTGAGGGCATTAACTTCGGATTAAATGAGTTTAGCGTATTAAAACGCGATTCCTCATCCATGATAGTAGTGCACACGTATATAGATGGTGAATATTTAAATTCTTACTGGGCAGATGGTCTGGTGGTGGCCACGCCTACAGGGTCAACGGGGTACTCGCTTAGCTGCGGAGGACCGTTGGTGCTGCCGCAAACTAACAATTTTGTGATTTCGCCCGTATGTCCGCATAACCTTAATGTGCGGCCTATGATCGTGTCCGATCGAAGCGTCATCTCGTTTGAAGTGGAGGGGCGGAGCAGTAGCTATTTGGCGGCTCTGGACTCCAGGTCAACACCCGTGGATATGAACGTGCAGCTAGCTGTTCGGCGGGAGGCCTTTGTGGCGAGGCTGGTAAAGCTACACCAGGTTAATTTTCTGTCTACCCTGCGAAATAAGCTCAACTGGGGCTTCGATAAGCGCAACAGTCAGATAAAGTAATATTAAATATATGGAATATCATTTCCAAGTTTGACTTTATTGACTATTTTTGTCTGAAACTAACTTGGGTTCATTGTCATCCAGCTGATACGCCATCTTTTAGATATGTTTTCGATATGAAGAAACTTTGTACGCTCTTTTTAATGCTTGTTTTCACGGCGCTGCTCATCGCACCTACTGCTGATGCGCAACGGTTTACCCAGCGCAAGAAGTACGCTTCAGTGGGGGCTACGATCGGTGCCATGAACTATTTCGGGGATATTGTGCCGGAGCCAGACTTTACGAGCTTTCGCTTTAAGTCTACCCGCCCAAGCGTGGGCATTAGCTATACCTACCGTTTCGCGCCGCGCTTTTCGTACCGTGTGGGCTTCACCTGGGGCCGTATCACCGGCGATGACGCCCTGAGCGCATCAGAGAACGAGGGAGAGAACAGAGGCCGCTACGGCAGAAACCTCTCTTTCCGCAGCGATGTCAAAGAACTGAGCGCTGTGGCGATAGTAGACCTTTTTGAGAACCGCAATAACTTCCGCCGTCGCCCGGACTTTGTGCCGTATGCGTTTGCTGGCGTTGCCGTAATGCACCATAACCCGAAGGCGTACTACGAAAATGGCTCCCGTGGTCTGGCTCCTGCGAATGATATTCCAACAGGATGGTACGAATTGCAACCTTTGGGTACCGAAGGGCAGTATGCAGATGGCGGTGATTACCCGGAGCCTTACAAGCGTGTACAGATTGTGGTGCCGTTTGGGGTGGGTGTGCGCTATAAGATCGACCGGTACTGGGACCTTAGCCTGGAAGTAGGCTGGAGAAAAACCTTCACCGACTACCTGGACGACGTAAGTACAGCCTATGCGTCAAAGGCGAATATACTGGCCGGCGGAGGCGACAACCCTACTGCCGCAGCTATTCTCTCAGACAGAAGCCCGGAGTCCGGCTTTACTGTTGTGCCAGATCCTAATGCGCCACAGGTACCTTACATGCATGTAAAAGGATACGGTACAGAGGGGTCGCAACGCGGCGAGAGCTCTGACGATGACTGGTACATCACAACGGGTGTCACTTTGAGTTATATTTTATCACCACGCATCAGAAGTCCGAAGTTTAGATAATAGAACGGACAGCGTTGCGTTGTTCAACTAAACTTTGCCTAGCTACATGACTTTGAATACTTTTAAACAGGCACTCCTTATTTGTCTCATGCTGCAAATAGGGAGTGTTTTTTTTAGCGCCGCTACTTACGCGCAAGTTACGAAAGCCGTCACCACATCAGAGATAGGAGTGGGTATAGGCGGGGCCAATTACAAAGGCGAACTGTCGCCGAACTACCGCTTTCTGAATAACCAGCCGGCCATAACCGTGTTTTACCGCCGCGACATGTCCGATGCCATTACCCTGCGCGGCGGCCTGATGGGGAGCCACCGCATCGTGGACGACAACACGTTCAGCGATGAAGCCTTCGATGACCGGCCGTTTCATAAGTACCGCGACGCAGAGCTGCGCCTGAGCCTGCTGGAGGTTTCGGCGGTAATGGAGTACAACTTCCTGGATTACTATGACCGCCGCCAGAACCCGCGCCTTTCGCCTTACGTCTTTGTCGGTATAGCAGGGCTTGCTTACAACAAAAAGCTAACAGCAGCGGTGGATGGCCTTGACGAGCCCTACGAGACAGATTTGGCCATAGCCATACCCTTTGGTGTGGGGCTAAAATACGCCCTCAGCAAGCACTGGAACCTGGGGCTGGAGTTTGGAGCACGGAAGCTGTTTACGGATAAGCTGGATTACCTGGCCGAGGAAACAGAAGCCTACCTTGCCAATCCCCACGACAACGACTGGTATTTCTACAACGGCATAAGCATCTCCTACACTTTCTACCGCAATAACTGCCCTCCTGTTTACAAGAATAAGCCTGGCTTGCTAGATTAAGTAGCAATCATTCACGAATTTGTCTTGCTTTTTGTAACTTGCAAGGAAATTGTGTTTTAATGAATCTGAAGGAGAAAGTAGACTTAGGCAATTTACCAAGGCACATCGCCGTTATCATGGACGGTAACGGGCGTTGGGCGAAGCGAAGGGGCGGACTACGTATCTTTGGGCACCAGAATGCCATTAAAGCTGTGCGCGATACCGTAGAGGCTGCAGCCGAACTGGGGATAGAGTACTTAACCATGTACGCTTTCTCTACCGAGAACTGGTCCAGGCCCGCAGAAGAGGTATCGGCATTGATGACGCTGCTGGTGTCCACCATTCGCAAGGAAGCAGCCACTCTCAACAAGAACAACATCCGGTTACAGACCATTGGCAACACCTCCAGCCTGCCGAAGGCATGCCAGCGTGAGCTCAATGAGGCCATAGAGATGACACAGCACAACTCGCGCATGACGCTCGTGCTGGCCCTGAGCTACAGCGGCCGCTGGGACATTACACAGGCGGTGCAACGCTTGGCCAACGAGGTGGGTCAGGGGAATATAGCGCCTGATGCAATAGATGAGTCCGCTGTTGCCGGCTATCTTTCTACGGCAGGCATGCCCGACCCGGAGCTGCTCATTCGGACGAGCGGCGAGATGCGCATCAGCAACTTCTTGCTCTGGCAATTAGCTTATACTGAATTATACATCACAGAGTTGCTCTGGCCTGATTTTAGAAAAGAGCATCTTTACGAGGCAATAATATCTTACCAGGGGCGCGAGCGCCGGTTTGGTAAGACAAGTGAACAAATAGTTAAGTGATAAATACACTAATGACAAGATGCATCTGGATGCTGGTGTTTCTGCTAATGGCAGGCACGGCCTCTTCTCAAGTACTGGACAACCCTGCCCAGTCGTCTCCTATTGATTATCAGCAGCCGCGCCAGTACCGCATTGGGGATATTGCTGTCAGCGGGTACAAGTTTCTGGACCCGATCGCCCTTACCTCGCTCACTGGCCTGAAGGAGGGAGACATGATCACTGTGCCTGGCGAAGACATAAGCCGTGCCATTCAGAACCTGTGGGACCAGGGGATATTGGGAGATGTGGATGTGTCTGCGCGAACCGAGGGCGATGTCATCTACCTGACCTTTAACCTGACGGAGCGCCCCCGCCTGTCTAACTTCCGCTTCTCCGGCATTAACAAGTCGCAGTCCGAGACCCTGAGGGAAAAGGTGCCGTTGCAAAAAGGCCGCATCGTTACGGACGCCGTACTGAACAGCACGCGAAACGCCGTACGCGAGTACTACATCGATAAAAGCTTTCTGAACGCTAAGGTAAACATCACACAGCGGCCGGACTCCGTGTTGCCGAACAGCGTGGTGCTGAACATCCATGTGGATAAAGGCGACAAAGTAAAGGTGGGCGATATTGAGATTGTCGGTAACGAGGCTTTTTCAGATAAGAAACTGGAGCGCCAGCTAAAGAACACGAAAGAAAAGCGCTTCTATAAGATATTCTCCTCTTCTAAGTTTAACCGCACCAAGTTTGAGGAAGACAAAGAGTCGCTGCTTGCGTTCTACAACAGCCAGGGCTACCGCGACGCAACCATTGTATCAGACTCTGTCTACCGTATCAGCGACGACCGCCTGGGCGTGCAGATCACAGTGGATGAGGGGCAGCGCTACTATTACAGAAATATCACCTGGACGGGCAACTACCTGTATGACGATGCCTACCTGGCGCGCGTACTGGGCATAGAGAAAGGCGATGTGTACGACCAGCAGGAACTGGAGAAGCGCCTTACCTACAACCCGGCCGGTGTGGACGTGTCCGCGCTCTACCAGAACGACGGCTACCTGTTTTCGAGCATTGACCCGGTGGAAGTACGCGTAGAGGGCGATTCCATTGACCTGGAGATGCGTGTAACCGAAGGGCCACAGGCCACAATCGACAAGATCATCATCACAGGCAACGATAAGACAAGCGACCACGTGATTCTGCGTGAGATCCGTACTTTGCCTGGCCAGAAGTATAGCCGCGACGACCTGATCAGAACAAGAAACGAACTGGCAGCATTAGGTTACTTCGACCCGGAAACGATTGGCCTGAACCCAATCCCGAACCCGGCAGAAGGTACCGTGGACATTGCCTATAGTGTAGTGGAGCGCCCGAATGACCAGATTAGCTTATCAGGCGGTTGGGGTGGCCCTATCGGTGCAGTAGGTACCGTAGGCCTGACGCTCAACAACTTCTCTACGCGTAAAATGCTGGACCTTTCGGAGTGGAGACCGATCCCTACGGGAGATGGCCAGCGCCTGTCCCTGAACATCCAGGCGAACGGTAAGTACTACCAGTCGTACTCTCTTTCTTTCACGGAGCCGTGGCTAGGAGGGCGTAAGCCAAACTCACTTACCGTTAGCTTGTACAGAACCATCTACAGGAACGCGTCTAGCTATTACAATACAGCCGATAACAACATAAAGAGCCGTTTGGATGTATTGGGTGGTGCCGTAAGCCTGGGCCGACGCCTGAACTGGCCGGACAACTACTTCTACATGAACCACTCGCTGTCCTACAGCCGCTATACCCTGGATGACTATCCTCTGGCGGCTAACTTTACAGACGGTACATCAAACAGTATATCCATAGTAAACACGATCGGGCGCTCAAGTGTGGACAACCCTACCTTCCCGAGACGTGGTTCCTCTTTTACCCTAAGCCTGAACCTTACGCCGCCGTACTCGCTGTTCTCTGACCGGGATGACGATGACTATGAGTTTATCGAATTTAACAAATGGATGTTCGATGCCTCATACTTTATAAACGTGGCAGGGAATTTGGTATTCAACACAAGAGCGCACTTCGGCTTCCTGGGCACGTACGGCTCCGGTGAGGTTGGCCCTTTTGAACGCTTTAAAGTAGGTGGCGCAGGCCTTGGAGGCGGTAACGTGTTCGTCGGAACAGAGTACATCGGTCTGCGGGGTTATGAGGATGAGAGTGTGGTAAACACCAACAATGACAATGAACTGCTGAGCTCCGGTGGTATTGCCTACAACAAGTTTGTATTTGAGGCACGCCAGCTGATATCGCCAAACCCGGCCGCCACAATTTATGGCCTGGCTTTTGTTGAGGCAGGTAATAACTTTGGCAGCTATAAAAACTATAACCCGTTCAAGCTGTATCGCTCAGTGGGGGTAGGTGCAAGGATATTTATGTCTGCGTTTGGTTTGCTGGGCTTTGACTACGCCTGGAGACTGGATACGCTGCCTGGCCAGATGGATGATAAGCGTGGCATGTTCCACTTTATCATAGGGCAGCAGATACGCTAAACCGGAAGTGAATTAGTATGAAAAAGTTTTTGTTCATCTTTTTAGCAGGCTTTTTGCTGGCTTCTGTTTCGCAAGCTCAGAAGATTGGCTATATTGACTCTAACTTCATCCTGAGTAAGATGCCTGCTTACAACCAGGTGCAGCAGGAGATGGACAAATATGCCCAGGCCTGGCAAAGCGAAATTGAGCAGCTGCAGCAGCAGGTTGACAAGCTGAAACAGGAGTACCGCGCTGAGGAGGTCCTGCTCACAGAGGAGATGAAGCAGAAACGGCAGACCGAAGTAACCAAGAAAGAAAACGAATTGCGCGACTACCAGCGCAAAGTCTTTGGTTACGAAGGCATGATGTTTAAGCGGCGGCAAGAGCTGATGCGCCCCATCCAGGACGAGGTATTTGAGGCTGTAGAGAAAGTGTCCAAGTCCAAAGGCATCCAGATGATGTTCGACAAATCGGGTGACCTGGTGATGATCTACACCAACCCTGTGCACGATTACACGGAGTACGTGCTGGAGGAACTGGGCCTCGCCTCTGACCGAGCGAATACACCGGGCCAGCAACCTGCCGATGCCATTGTGGATGACCCTGATAACCTGCCTGAGGTAGGAGAGGAGCAGGGGGAAACGCAGGAGCAACAGCAGCCAGCCACAAAGGGGAAACAGAATAGAAAGAAGCCTAACAACTAAACACCTATATATTATTAATTAACCAACCAATGATGAACAAGATCAAATTATTAGTAGTAGCGTTCTTCCTGATCAGCTTTGCGTCTTTTGCACAGAGCAACGACCAGCCGCTTAAGATTGGTTATACTAACGTAGAGTATATACTGCTACAGCTGCCAGAGAGCAAGCAAATTGAGTCTGATCTGAAGACACACAGCACACAGCTTGAAAACCAGCTGAAAGGCAAATACGCAGAGTATGAAGCAAAGCTGCAGGCGTACGAGAAAGGTGCCGCTACCATGGACAAAACTATCCGTGAGGACAAGGAGAAAGAGCTGATGAACATGAACAACTCTATTCAGGAGTTCCAGCGCACAGCGCAAATGTCACTGCAGCAAAAAGAGAAGTCTTTGGTAGACCCGGTAATCGCTAAGATTGACAAAGCTATCAAAGAGGTAGCCAAAGAAAGCGGCTATACTTACGTGATCAGCAACCAGGCACTGCTTGCAGGCCCAGAGGATGGCGACATTTCTCCGCTTGTGCTGAAGAAGCTTGGTGTAGACCCATCTAAAGTACAGCAGACGCCAGAGCCGGCTGCATCAACGCCAGCCGCTACTAAGCCAGCAACAAGCACTAAAAATAACAAGAAGAAGAACTAAGGTTCCTTTTCTAAAAGAGTAACGGAAAGCCGATGTATCTACTTCGGCTTTCTTTTTTTATACCTACTTTTTGACCGTGGTAGAACACACAGAAACAGAAAACGCCGAAGATTCTGACGAACTGTACGAGCACCATCGCATCGTAGTGGATAAGGGGCAGGCACTGCTGCGCCTGGACAAGTTCCTGATGGACCGCCTGCCAAACGTAACGCGAAACAAGCTACAGGGCGCTATCCGCTCCGAGGCAGTGCAGGTAAACCAAAAGCCGGTAAAGGTTAGCTACAAGGTAAAGCCCCTGGACGTGATTACCGTAACCCTGGCCGAGGCTCCCCGTGACACAGACATTGTGCCGGAGAACATCCCATTGGACATCATTTATGAGGACGATGAACTGCTGCTGGTAAACAAAGCCGCCGGAATGGTGGTGCACCCTGCCTATAATAACTGGAACGGCACATTAGTCAATGCGCTGACCTACCATTTGCAGAACCTGCCTACGCACCGCAACGGCGAGGGGAGGCCAGGCCTGGTGCACCGCATTGATAAAGATACCTCCGGCCTGCTGGTTATCGCCAAGACAGACTACAGCATGGCTTACCTAGCGAAGCAGTTCTTTGACCACAGCATTGAAAGAACCTACTATGCGCTGGTGTGGGGAGTACCCAAGGAGCAGAAGGGCACCATTACAGGCCATGTCGGGCGCAGTGCCAAAGACCGGAAGGTGATGGCCGTATACCCTGCAGGAGATTATGGAAAGCATGCTGTAACGCATTACAAGGTGCTGCGCAGCTTCAGGTATGTTTCGCTGGTGCAGTGCAACCTGGAGACGGGCAGAACGCACCAGATACGGGCACACATGAAACACATTGGGCACCCTCTTTTCTCAGACGCTACGTATGGCGGCGATAAGATCCTGTACGGCATGCCAAATGGCACCTACAAGTCCTTTGTTGAGAATGCTTTTAAACTGATGCCAAGGCAGGCGCTCCATGCAAAGTCACTGGGCTTCCTGCACCCTGACACAAAGGAGTTCATGCAGTTTAACTCTGACCTGCCCGAGGACTTCCGGGCAGTGCTGGAAAAGTGGGAGCTATACGAGGAGCAGCTTTAGAAGCCAACTTTAGGGAAAGCGTTAATCAAGCACAAAAGCACATAAAACAGAAAGGCCTGCTCACTGAGCAGGCCTTTCTGTTTTATGATAACAGGTAGTTAAAACTACTTCTTCTTTGGTGCCTTTGCGATTTCCTTCAAAGCAGCGTCTGCCTGAGGGTTGCTTGGGTCAAGAGTTTTTACTGCAGTCCAGTACTTCACGGCATTGTCTCTTTCGCCTTTCAGGTAATAGTAGTAGCCAAGGTACGAGTTCGCCTCAATCAGGTCTTTCTTGTACTTCTCTGGCTCACTGCTGGCTTTGGCAATAAACTCCTCATAGTATGGCTTAGCCAATCCCTTCTCTGTTTCAGGGTCCTGGCTTGCGTTAGCGCGGGCTCTCCACAGGTAGGCATAAGCGTAGTCTGGGTTTGCCTTTGCTACCTGAGCATAGGTGCTATCCGCTTGAGTGAAGAACTCGTTCGCTTTCTGAGCGTTTCCGCTTGTCGCGTTCTCCTCACCGGCCATCATATAGATGTTACCCATGTAGTAGTAGTCGGCGTTGCTTGGCTCTACGTTCTTACGCTTACGCTTGTAAACCTCAATAGCTTTATCGTACTGGTTATTGCGGGCGTACATGTTCGCCAGGTCAGCATACAGCTCGATGTTGGCATCGTTCATCTGCAGCGCCTTCTCCATGTTCTCAATGGCTTTGGCTGGCTGGTCGTTTTTGCCAAGGATACGGCCATAGTACTCGTAATCCTGTGCAATCAGCTTGCTCGGATCCGTTTTCTGCATGTACGTTTGGATTGCCTCCAATGCCTTCTGCGGCTGGCCAAGCTCCAGGTAAGAGTATGCTCTCAAGCGGTTCATTACCGTGTTATCCGGCTCCTTCTGCAGTACCTGCTCAGCAGTTTGCAGCGCCTGCTCATAGTTCTTTGTCAGGAACAGGAAAGAAGCATACTTTGCCTTTGTCTCAGGAGTGTCTTCAGCAAGGTCTACGTACTTCTGGAACGTAGACAGCGCCTTGTCATACTGGCCGGCGAAGTAGTAAAGCTCGCCCAGGTCGCGGTAAGCAGGGGCAAAGTTAGGGTCGATTTCGATGGCTCTCTGGAATGCCTGCTCTGCCTCCGGGTAGTTACGGGAGCTAGTGTACAGCTGGCCTCTCTTCAGGTAAGCCGTAGCATACTGCTCATCCAGCTGAATGGCTCTGTCGTAGTTGGTCATTGCCTCGCCACCCTTCTTCAGCTGCAGGTAAGCATCGCCCAGGATTACGTTCGCAACGGCATTCTTATTATCACGCTCCAGAGACTGCTTCAGGTAATCGATACCTTTGTTAATCTGTGCTTCTGTTGCGTTTGGTGCATTCACATAAGCCTCACCAATCATGGCAAGTACATACGGGTCTTTTTTACCTTTGCCTTTGAGGGCTTCCTCAAACTGCTGCTCAGCCTTTGCCTGGTCGCCCTGGTGCAGGGCAACTTTACCCAAGCCTACATGGTTGATGTAAGACTTTTTGTTGGCAGAAATGCCCTGGTTGAAGTAATAGGCGGCAGAGTCTGGCTTATCGGTACGCAGGTAAATATCGCCAAGGGCGAAATATGCGTTATCAGCCTCATTTTTGTTATTTAGTTGAGACTTATAGATAGACTTTGCTTCTTCATAGCGCTCCAGGTCAACGGCTTTTCTTCCTGCGTTACCTGATTGTGCAAAAGCAGCAGTTGCAGGGAAGGCAGCCGCCATTAAAGCGATGTACTTCCAGTTATGTGTCATGGTATTAAAGTTTAGTTGTTTCTCTTGTTTGGTTATGCTGTAGTGCTACTGGTTTCCGAGCCCCACAACCCGTACCGGCATTGTTGCCGGCACCAGGCCTGATTTAAGAATAAGGCGTTGGCCCTTGTCTCCCGCAACATAGGCTGCAAATCCTGTGCCAAGGCCTGCGCGGCCCTCTGTGCTGATAATGTACAGGTAGCGGCGCAGCGGGTAAGCCTGCTGTGCGATGTAAGCCTGGTAAGGCTGGTAATAACTCTCTGTTGAAATGGGAGCCGGGTCTTCGCTGATGCCCAGCACCTTTATCCGGTTAAGGAAGTTAATGGCTGTTGAGTCATCAAAATCGCTGATCCAGTTCACACCGATTACCCCGATGGCATTCTTGTTCTGCTCCACATAGTCGATCAGTGCCTTATGCGAGTTAGATGCAAACGTATTTTCCGGTAGCTTATTACCCGTAATCAGAGAATCTCGTACGTAACGTGCCGTGCTGGAGTTGTTGTTGTCGAAAACTATCGTGATATCTCCGAGGTCAGAATCCTCGTCAAGCTCTTTCCAGCTTTTCACCTGGCCGTTAAAGATCTTCTTCACTTCCTCCATGGTGAGGAGTGAGTCCGGGTTTTGCCTGTTGGTGATAAGCGCTACGGCATCGATGGCAATTTTGGTGACGCGCGGAATGCGCTTTTGCTTATCGAACACCGCTTTTTCCTCTGCTGTGAGTTCGCGGGAGAGGATGGCGATGTTGGTGCTGTCATTCAGCAGGTCTTTCACGACCTCGCCCTCCGGCTTGTAGGCCGCATCAATGTTGGCATACTTGTAAATGCCTTCAAAGGTGTCTACCTCCGAATCGATGATGGGCTGGAACGACTCGTCCACGCTGATGTTGATGTCTCCGGAGGTGGGGGTGTTCTGTGGGGTACCAGAGTTTCCACAACCCGCTATGGCTACTAAACCCGCTACAGCGGCTATTCTCAATACTTTAATCTTCATATCTGTTGTTTTTGGAGCGTGTGCTGCTATAAACTCTCACAAATCTAACAATTCCGTACAATATGAGAACCCCACCGAGCATGTACTTCACGCTGTCGGCTATGTCCAGCCTCAGGCGCTCCCCAGCAAACATGATGAACAGGCCTAGCGCCACATAAAACAGCGTCATGAATAAGCCGAAGATGCGTGCAAACTTACTGAACAGGGTTGGTGCTGGCTTTTCGTCGTCTTTCCTTGGTCTAAGCATGCTTTGCTCTTTTTGCTTGTTCTTTGTTTAACCCCTAAAAATAACGTTCTCCCGTAAAAAAAGAAAGCAGAAGCTAACAAAACTACTTTGCTGCTTCTGCCTTGCTTCGCTAAACTTAAACTTATTTCAGGCTAAACCTTATGGGTAATGTGTATCGCACAGGTACGGCGCGTCCGTTTTGCTTTCCGGGCTTCCAGTCCGGCATGCTCCGGATTACCCGCTCGGCCTCCTCCTCGGTACCGTAGCCGAGGCCCTTGAGCACCTGCACCTGCGAAATGTCGCCTGTCGTGCCGACGACAAAACTAACCACGACCGTTCCTTCCACGCCATTGCTTTGCGCGGCGTTAGGGTAGCGGAGCTTGCTGCTCAGGAAGGCGGCAAGGGCCTCGTTGCCTCCCCTGAACTCCGGCATCTGCTCCACATACACGTACTCTTTGGGTTCCGCTTCCTTTTCTCCGGTGCCTCCCTCGATACCTGCAGGCGGTGCATCTGATAATGAGACGGACGGCATCTCCGGTAACTCGCCCGCTACTTTCGCAGTGCCGATGCTTGCCTTGGAGATTTCCTCCTGGTTTGCCATCGTTTCCTCCTTCACTGCTGCATCGTTCGGTACCACTTTGGGCGGCACATACTTTTCAGTGGCCACTGCCTTCTCCGGTGCTGCCGGTAGCGGGGACGCTGCTTTCACCGGCTCTGGTTTGGGCGGTGTAGGAAGCTTTAAAACGTATGGCTCGAGGATAACATATGTCGGCTCCTTATACTTTACAGGATCATCAAAGTAAATGCTGTCCACTAACGGCCCGACCAGCGCCCCTGAAAAAATAGCTGTGGCAATCAGGTAAGCGCGCGTGATATGCTTGTTGTACGCTTTGCGGAGGGCGAAGGCTCCGTAGGCCTGGTTGCGACCTTTGAACACAATGTTGTTAAAGGTCATGCTTAGGTAACTGCTCTTTTCCATGGGCTGTTGGGTTTGGTTAAGACATCATTTAAACTTCATCACTGTATCTCTTTTGCTTTTAGGGTTGCTTTATTTTGTTCTCTGAATATACGCATTTTTCAATAGATAGTATGCATGCTGACATTCTATTTTTGGCGCGGGCATAAAAAAAGCCCAGCCTGTTAGGGCTGGGCTTTTGCAGTTGCAGGAACTGCTTATTTAATCGTGAATCGTACTGGAAGCGTGTAGCGTACAGGTACTGCTCTACCGTTTTGCTTACCTGGAGTCCACTTCGGCATTGTTTTCACAACGCGCATCGCTTCTTCGTCGGTACCGGCTCCAAGGTTTTTCACAACCTGGATATCAGAGATCTCGCCTGTTTTGCTTACTACGAACGAAAGTACTACCAGGCCTTCCACGCCGGCGCGCTGTGCAGCTGCTGGGTAGCGGATGTTTTTGCCCAGGTACTTCAGCATTTCAGTTTCACCACCCGGGAAGGATGGCATCTGCTCTACGTAAGTATAAGGCTTCTCCTCTACTACTTCTGCTACTACATCGCTTGTGCCGTCGATGTCGCCGAGGTCAATCGGTGCGTCTTTAGAACCTTCTACGGTTTTAACGCCCGCATCAATTTCCTCTAGTACCTCCACGTCCGGAATCTCTTCCTCTTCAGCTACTTCGTTGTCACGCTTCACAACCGGTGGCGTATACTTTACAGTAGCACGCACTGGTGGTGGCGGTGGCGGAAGATCTGGTGGCGGCGGCGGCGGCGGTGGCGGTGTCGCTTCATCCAATGGTGGTGGTGGAGCCAGGTCTACTTCTGTTACAATACGCTCAACAACCTCATCATCTGCCTCGTCGTTTCCAAGCACCTTTGATATTAGCGGTATGCTAAGGAAAAGGGCGAAAAGTAGAATAGCAACGATGGCGGCAATTGTGATATGCTTATTGTAGAGTTTGCGAAGCAGGTAGGCACCGTACGCTCTGTTACGTCCTTCGAAGACGATATCATCAAGCGATGCTTTTGCTAACTTACTTGCGTCCATATCTTAATTTCCCATTTGTTCTGTTACCATGTCTTTGTCTGCGTCAGATATTTCTACCAGGGCAAACTTCTTGGTATCAGTAATTTTTAATTCATCTAAAATGTCTACCATGTTCTTGTAGCGCGCTTTCTCCATTGCCTTTACCAGCACAGTCATCTTCTCGTTTGACTTCACACGCGGTGAAACCAACACTTTGCGGATGCCGTCTGCAGCATAGCTTGATTTCTCAAGCGTTGGATTGTCTTCTGCTAGTCCGAAATAGTAGTACAGGTTGTCATTCTCGCCCAGAATGATCGTCATGGCGTTACTGGCTTTCAGGGCAATCTGCTCCTCTGGGTCAACATCCTTTACAGGCATGTTGATTTCCATGGTCTGCGGCTTGTTGAAAGTCGTCGTAAGCATGAAGAACGTGATCAGAAGGGCGGCAAGGTCAACCAGCGGCGTCATGTCGATTTTGGTGGACGAGCGTTTCGCGCGTTTCTTACCACCTTTGCCGGAGTCGCCGCCTTTTTCCTGTATTTCTGCCATTATCTTATCTCCTTTCTAACTATAGGTTCTGTGGCTTATTTTCCATGTCGGTAATCAGGTTGAACCTGTTTACCTTTCTGTCCTGCAGGATATCGATAACTCGCTGAATAGTTGCATAGTCTACGTCCTGGTCACCTTTGATGGCGATAACCACCTTCGGGTTTGTAAGACGAGTCTGTAGTACCCAGTCGCCCAGTTCATTGTGGGTAGAGTCTATCGGGATACCCGGCTGGTTAACCTCCTTGCGTGCACCTGATTCCATAGCCAGGAAAGACTTCAGCTGGTTTACCGGAACACCGAAGTTGTTCAGCAGAGAGAATGTCTTCTTCTCTTCTGCGGTAAAGCCTACGCCATACTTTCCTGCTATCTTGTCAAGTAATGCTTCCTTTGTTTGCTGCCCGTCTACGCCAAAGAACACACGGTTATTGTTGTCGACCGTAATCGTGATTACGTTCGTATCCGGGATCTTTATTTCAGACACAGATGAAGGTGTATCTACTACAACGGCTTCATCAGGTCTGGCAGTTGCAGTCAGCATAAAGAAAGTAACCAGCAAGAAGAATAAGTCCACCATTGGCGTCATGTCCAATGAGGGGTTTTTCCTTTTTACTTTTACTTTAGGCATTTTGTCTGGTTATGCGGTTTAACTTAAACAGTTTGTGGTCTTGCAGCTGGAGTCTCGTGCTGAGCAGTGAAAGTAGACACCATGCTGAAGCCAGCCTCGTCAATGCTGTAAGTAAGCTCGTCGATTTTGCTTGTGAAGTAGTTGTAAGCAATGATCGCGATAGTAGAACCTGTGATACCCAGGGCAGTGTTGATAAGGGCCTCAGAGATACCGTTTGCAAGGGCTACAGAGTCAGGAGAGCCTGAAGTTGCAAGGGCGGCGAAGGCCTTAATCATACCAAGTACTGTACCGATCAGACCAACCAGTGTAGAGATAGAGGCGATAGTTGAGATAACTACCAGGTTTTTCTCCAGCATTGGCAGCTCAAGAGCAGTAGACTCTTCGATTTCTTTTTGGATAGCGGCAACTTTCTCAGCCTTCAGCAGCTCAGGCTCGTTCTGCATTTCTTTGTACTTAAGCAGGCCGGCTTTTACCACGTTTCCAACAGAACCTTTCTGTGCGTCGCAAGAAGCGATAGCGCCGTTGATGTCGCGCTGGTTCAGTTTAGCAGAGATGCTACGTACGAACTGAGCAACGTTTTTCGTGCCTTTTGCCTTACCGATAGTCAGGGCGCGCTCGATAGCGAAAATGAATACCATAAGGTTCAGGGACATCAGCACTGGTACTACCCAGCCACCTTTGTAAACAACGCCAAGGTAGTTGCCTGGAAGTGGATGGTTTTCTGTGTTGCCACCTTCGAAGTTTGCTGGGTTACCCAGAACGAACAAATAGATAAGCACACATGCTATCAGGGCAATCGGAATAACGATGCTCGCAAACACAGACCCTACCGGGCTGTTCTTTGGCTCTACATTAGCATTCTTGCTCACTACTGCAGTCTTTTTTTCCATTTTTTTAAAAGTTTAAAGTTTAGCTGTTTGTGTTGTAATTAAAATTGTTTGTGTAATTGTAAAAGGTAATTGTTTCGTTTTTAGTTCTTTAATGAATTTGCAATTTCAGCTTTTTTCTCAAATTCTCATACTATGGTAAGTCTAAAAATTTCGGGAAAAGGCTGCTGCCGCCTCTTTAGCACCCTAATTTAAGATTTTATTTGTTAAAATTCCTAATACGCGCCGGAGCTATATCGCAAAATGCAGATAATTCTGTTTGTTTCAAAGTAGGAACATTGATGCGTGCCGGTATGCCGTTTTAACCACTGATACCAAGGCGTGGCTGCAGAGCCTGTAAATGCAAGGGTATGCTGTAAGGGCTGTGTAAGCGGTTTATGCACCTGCCAAAGCTGGCTGAGAGCCTACAAGTTGTGCGTGGTTAAAGTAGCTATTTCACGTTGGTGCTTCCCTTTTCTTTGTGTTTGAGAAAAAGTGGGTTAAATATAGCAAAATTTGCGATAGGTTGTACGTGCGCCTACTGCTTTTTTGCCTTTTCCCAATAAAAGTCCATCTCCTGCAGCGTCATGTCCTGGAGCGATTTGCCGTCTTTGGCCGCCTCTGTTTCGATGTACTGGAAGCGGCTGATGAACTTGAGGTTGGTGCGCTCCAGTGCCTCTTCGGGGTTGATGCCGGCAAAGCGGGCAAAGTTG
Source organism: Pontibacter actiniarum (assembly GCF_003585765.1). NCBI lineage: Bacteria > Pseudomonadati > Bacteroidota > Cytophagia > Cytophagales > Hymenobacteraceae > Pontibacter > Pontibacter actiniarum. The sequence goes on along the minus strand of NZ_CP021235.1, from coordinate 3,554,600 downwards.
ATGAGGGAGAACAGCAGGTCGCCAAACTCGGCGGTGGCCTTTTCCCGGTCAATGCCGGCGGTGTCCTCTACATTAAACTCTCTTTCGAACTCGCTTAGTTCCTCCTGCACCTTCTCCCACACCTGTGAGGAATCGTCCCAGTCGAAGCCGGCGCCACGGGCTTTCTCCTGTATGCGCATGGCCTTTACCAGGGCAGGCAACGATTGCGGTACGCCGCCCAGAACGGATTTGTTGCCTTCCTTCAGCTTGAGCTTCTCCCAGTTCTGCTTTACCTCCTCCTCGCTGTCGGCCTTGGTGTCTCCGTAAATGTGCGGGTGGCGGAAGATGAGCTTCTCACACTGCGCGTTCAGGACGTCGGCAATGTCGAAGGCGCCTTTCTCTGCCGCTATCTTGGCGTAGAAGGCCAGGTGCAGCATAATGTCGCCGATCTCCTTCTTTACCTCCTGCAGCTCTCCCTTCAGTATGGCGTCGGAGAGCTCGTAGGTTTCCTCTATCGTCAGGTGGCGCAGGCTTTCCATGGTTTGCTTGCGGTCCCAGGGGCACTTTTCGCGGAGGTCATCCAGCACATCCAGCAGGCGGCTAAAAGCCTCAAGCTGCTGCTGGCGCGTGTTTTTTCCAGGTTGTGAAGTAGTCATAAAGGCAAAGGTAATAAATATTTAAAGTACAGGGGGTAGCAGGTGCTGGCTTACCAGTACGTTAGCACCTAAAAGTCAGGTTTGGGAAGCAAGGTGCCTTCTTTTTCCGTAAAGCAAACTGGCGGGCGTTAAAGGCGCCCTTCCGTTGCACACACTTATACCTTATACTATGAAAAAGAAAAAGAAGAAGGAAATCAGGAAAATCGCTGCCTCGGTTGCAGCTGTACAGTCGCAGGTTGCGTTTGCACGGTTTGCCACAGCGCTGGCGGCGGTAGGGGTGGGCGCAATGGCCGTGGGGGCGCTGGCCATCGGCAGCCTCGCCATTAAAAAGATGTTTCTTAAAACGGGGCAGATAGACAGGCTGCAGATAAACGAGCTGGAGGTGGGCAGGCTAAAGGTGAAGGAGTTGGAGGTGGAAAACAGGGCGTAGCGGCTTCTGGGCGCATGAAGCCGGCGGGCCGCAGTGGCCAGGGCGGCCGTTGTGCTGCAGGCGCAGGCAGTCCGGCGTGTTGGCGGGGCTGGCTGGAGCGGCGCGGCCTCAATAATCCTCTGGAAGTATAACTAAAATTACTACTTTTGTCTAGGAAAAACATATACGACAAGTGGCTTTAATAAAATCGATTTCAGGAATACGTGGTACGATAGGCGGACAGGCTGGTGATGGACTTACCCCTGTGGATGTAGTTAAGTTTTCCGCTGCTTTCGGAACCTGGGTGCTTCAAAACACCGATAAGAAAATAATTGTTGTAGGCCGCGATGCCCGCCTTTCCGGCGACATGGTGAACAAACTGGTGTGCGCCACCCTGCAAGGGCTGGGCATAGACGTGATAGACCTGGGGCTTTCTACCACGCCTACCGTGGAGATGGCCGTGCCGGAGAAGAAAGCCGGCGGCGGGATTATACTTACAGCCAGCCATAACCCAAAGCAGTGGAACGCACTGAAGCTGCTTAACCATAAAGGAGAGTTTATCTCTGATGAAGAGGGGAAGCTAGTGCTGGAGATTGCCGAGAAAGAGGCCTTTGAGTTTGCACAGGTTAACGACCTGGGAAAATATAAGCAGAGCGAAAGCGCCCTGAAGAAGCATATCAAGGCTGTTCTGGCGTTGCCGCTGGTGGATGTGGAGGCGATCAAAGCCAGAAACTTCAGCGTGGTGGTGGATGCCGTGAACTCAAGCGGAGGCTTTGCCGTGCCGATGCTGCTGGAGGCCCTGGGCGTAAACAAGATCGAGAAGCTGTTCTGCGAGCCGGACGGCAACTTTGCCCACAACCCGGAGCCCCTGCCGGAGAACCTGCGCGAGATTTCGAAGGTCATCGAGAAGGGCAAGTTTGACCTGGGCATTGTAGTAGACCCGGATGTGGACCGCCTGGCGCTGGTAAACGAAGACGGCAGCATGTTCGGCGAAGAGTATACGCTGGTGGCCGTGGCAGACTACGTGCTCAAGCACCAGAAAGGCAACACGGTCTCCAACCTGTCGTCTACGCGCGCGCTGCGCGACGTGACCGAGAAAGCCGGAGGTGCTTACTATGCCGCCGCCGTGGGCGAGGTAAACGTGGTAAACATGATGAAGGAGCAGCACGCGATTATCGGTGGCGAGGGCAACGGCGGTATCATCTACCCGGAGCTGCACTACGGCCGCGACGCCCTGGTGGGGATCGCCCTGTTCCTGACGCACCTGGCCAAATCAGGCATGAGCATGACGCGCCTGCGTGCGAGCTACCCGAACTACTACATCTCCAAGAATAAGATAGAGCTCACGCCGGAGGTGAACGTGGACGAGGTGCTGCGCCAGATGAAGGAGCGCTACGCCAAGCAGCCGATCAACACCATCGACGGTGTGAAGATCGAGTTCGATAAGGAGTGGGTGCACCTGCGCAAGTCAAACACGGAGCCGATCATCCGCATCTACGCCGAGAGCGACAGCAATGCGACAGCCGAGCACCTGGCCAACAAGATCATTGCCGACATCAAGGAGATCATCTCTGTAAAAGCCTAAGCGCTATGTGTTGTTGCTGTTGCCATACATCATTTAAGTAACAGAGTAAGTGTTGCGCCACAGGTTTGGGAGAAGTCCCTGCCCATGGCGCAACTTTTTTTTATACTTTAGCGGTTGAGTAAAGAACAGACCAAAAAATCAGTTTAAGAATATGCGTGTTTATTTAGATAATGCTGCCACCACGCCTCTGGATAAAGAGGTGTTTGACGCCATGGCTCCTTTTATGCTGGAGCATTTCGGTAACCCTTCTTCCATTCACTCGCATGGCCGTGAGGTGAGGGCGGCTATTGAAAGGGCGCGTAAAACGGTGGCGGGCCTGCTGAACACGTCTCCTGCCGAGGTTTTCTTTACTTCAGGGGGCACCGAGGCTGATAACGCGGCCCTTATCTGTACTTGCCGCTCGCTCGGCATAAAGCACGCCATCTCTACCAAACTGGAGCACCACGCGGTACTGCATACCCTGGAGCTGCTGGAGCGGCAGGAGGGGGTGCAGGTGAGCTACCTGCGCCACGATGAGCTCGGCAACCTGGACCTGGAGCACCTGGAGGAGCTGTTGGCCAACCAGCCGCAGACGCTGGTGTCCATCATGCACGCCAACAACGAGATCGGCAACCTGAACGACGTAGCGGCCATCGGCGAGATATGCAGGAAGTATAACGCCGTGTTCCATTCAGATACGGTGCAGACCATGGGCCACTATGTGCACGACGTGCAGCAGCTGGGGGCAAACTTTATCGTAGGCTCGGCGCACAAGTTCCACGGCCCGAAAGGCGTTGGGTTCCTGTACTGCGACGGGGCCACGAAGATCCAGCCGCTGATTCAGGGGGGGGCGCAGGAGCGCAACATGCGCGGCGGCACCGAGAACGTGTATGGTATTATCGGGCTGGCCAAGGCGCTGGAGATTGCTTACCGCGATATGGAGGAGCATACCCGCTACATCCAGGGCCTGAAGGACCGCATGATCCACAAGCTGCGCGAGCAGATGGACGACGTGAGCTTTAACGGCCTGTCGGAGTTTGGCGACAAGAGCCTGTACACGGTGCTGAACGTAAACCTGCCGGCGTCAGACATCAACGAGATGCTGCTCTTCAGCCTGGACATAGCCAAGATTTCTGCATCCGGCGGCAGTGCCTGCAGCAGCGGCGCCAACACCGGCTCACACGTGCTGCGTGCGCTGAACGTAGACCCAACCCGCGGGTCGGTGCGCTTCTCCTTCAGCAAGTACAACACGCCCGAAGAGATTGACTATGCCGCCGAAACGCTGGCGAAAATGTATAAAAAGCAGCTGGCCTAAGTAAAGGCGGCTGGCTGTAACAAGTATAAAAGGCTCTGGCACTGCGCCGGGGCCTTTCTTTATTGAGAATCAGTTTAAAGCAAAGTATAAAGGATGAAAAGTATAGCTGTTTTCTGTGGAGCCAACGCCGGCAATAACCCCAAGTACGGTGAGGCTGCCGCTAAACTGGGCACCCTGATGGCTGCCCAGCGTGTAGGCCTTGTTTTCGGTGGCGGCAAGGTGGGGTTAATGGGCACGATTGCCGATGCCGTACTTGCTGCGGGGGGCGAAGCCGTTGGTGTTATTCCGCAGAGCCTGGTAGACCGCGAGGTGGCGCACACCGGCCTGACGGAGCAGCACGTGGTAAAGACCATGCATGAGCGCAAGGCCCTGATGGCTTCCAAATCAGATGCCTTTATCGCCATGCCCGGCGGGTTTGGCACCCTGGATGAGGTAAACGAGATTATCACGTGGAACCAGTTGGGCATCATCAAAAAGCCGGTGGCGTTCTACAACGTAAACGGTTACTTCGATAAGTTTATGGAGCTGATCGCGCATGGCGTGCAGGAGGGCTTTATTAAACCGGAGTACAGCAGCAACCTTATTGTGGAGGAGGATGCCGAGCTGCTGCTGCAGAAGATAACCAAATATGCCGAAGCCGTGTCAGAAGACTGGGTAGACTCAGAGCGGATATAGCACGCTGTGTGCTGAAGGTATAAAGAGAATGGCCGCTGCAGTACTGCAGCGGCCATTTATTTTTTGGCAGCGGGTGTCTCCGCCTCGTTAAAACTTGCTAATACTTAATGCTGCAGGACAAGCTGTTTCATGGCTTCTACCCAAGCATCGTTGGAGTTAAGGCTCTCTACCAGCTGCCAGCGCTCGCCACCGGCATGCTCAAACATTTCCTTAAACTCTTCTCCTACCTCCACGGTGGTCTCTAAGCAGTCGGCTACAAAGGCAGGGCTAAAAGCCAGCACTTTCTTAATGCCTTTCGCTGGCATTGTCTTCAGCACATCGTCAGTATAAGGCTGCAGCCACGGGTCTTTGCCCAGTCTCGATTGGAACGCAACGGTATACTGGTCGTCCTGCAGGCCCAGCGCCTTTGCCAGTTGCCGCGATGTTTCGAAACAAGAGGCACGGTAGCAGTATTGGTTGCGTTTGTTATAGCTGTTGCAGCAGGAGCCAAGCTTACAATAGCCGTGGTCGCTGCCTTTCAGTATCTGGCGCTCCGGCACCCCATGGTAGCTAAACACAACGTGGTCATAATTGTCTTCTGCCATGTACTTCTTGCCTAGCTCGGCAAAGGCCCCGATAAAGCCCGGATCGTTGCAGTAAGAAGAAATGAAGTTCATGCTCGGTATGATCCACCAGTCCTTCACGATCTCCATGATCTTATCGTGCACGGATCCTGTGGTAGCAGATGCATACTGCGGGAACAGTGGGAACACAATAATGCGGCGCACGCTCTTCTCCCGAAGCTCCTCCAAAGCACTTTTTATACTTGGCTTTTGATAGCGCATACCGAAAGCCACATGGTATGCATCGCCCAGGCTAGCCTGGAGCTTTTGTTTCAGGTCGAGGCCGTGGTAGAGCAGCGGAGAGCCTCGCTCGGTCCACAGCTGCTGGTATATTTTAGCAGACTTTGGAGCACGGAAAGGCGCGATCACCCCGTTCACAAGGGCATACCTTCCCAGCGGGTTTATGTCAATCACACGCTTATCCAGCAGGAACTCGCGCAGGTATTTTCTTACATCAGGGGTCTGAGGAGTATCCGGTGTGCCGAGGTTAACCAGCAGTACGCCAATTTTGCCCGTTTTATTGTTGCTCATGTACTATCTAAGTGCTTATCAGTTGCAAAGATACTAAGTATAAACTTTCTGGTTGATCAGAATTATCTATGTCTCATAGAGGTTTAACGGAGTGTAAAGCCTGAAGTATGGGAAAAGGTTTTCAGAGTGTAGAAGTGCACGGTTTGCGAAGGTACACCATATTGTAGAACTAAGGGCCTCTTGTGATGCTATTCCCGGTCATCACATGTCTTCTTAGCCTAAGGGAGAGTCTTGTAACTGCCATCATTCAAGTATAAACGCTGTAGTGTAAGTCCTTTAGAATAATCCACTCCTAAGTAGAGTTCTGCTGACGCGGTGGCACAAGTGCACGTTTCATTGCGAACGGCATTGTAGGGACAGGTCGTGACCTGTCCCTACAATGCTTTGCAGGAGCCGCGTCAGCTTTGGCTATCGAAAGCATTTGCAGTCTTTCTGTTGAGCGCCTATGCGGGTTTTTCCGGTGACGCGCGCGAGCCAGGCAGCCCGAGGCACGAGTAAGAGGGCCCCTACCCCGGCAGGAAAAGCTCCCAGCGCGATGCGGGAAAGCGAGCCCTCGTGGGCATGAGCGCTCCAAAGTATAAAGTGAAACGTTAGGTATGTGGGAGCTGCTAGATGAACGGGAGCTAGAAAGAATAGCTTGGGTGAAGTTATAATTAGCAGATGCTATGCAAGTATAACTCTGTAGCTTTTAAAGCACGAGTTGCAAACTCGCGCTAGCAGGGCAGAAAGCCGTGGCAATGGAAGTATAAATACAGCTAGCAGTGGCAGCCAACGGCACAAGCCGACGCTTGCGCCAGGAGGAGCGTAACCAGCAGGAGCACTTTCTAAAAAGAAATGGATGCACGTAAAGCAGCTGAGGAGGCAGCACAAAAGCCACCCCTGCCCGCCCGGGTAAGCTGGCGGAACGGAAGCACGCCTCACCCCCTCATTCACAATAATTTAGACATTAGGCCGCACTCTCGTAAAAAAGAAGTAATTTTGCAACCTCAAATTTTAGAAGTATGGCTGAAACACCGCACAAAGCCGGTTTTGTAAGTATAGTAGGAAAACCGAACGTGGGTAAATCAACGCTGATGAACGCGCTGGTGGGGGAGAAGCTCTCCATCATCACCTCAAAGGCACAAACAACGCGTCACCGTATCATGGGCATCCTGAACGGAGACGATTTCCAGATTGTATACTCCGATACGCCCGGCATCATTAAGCCGCAGTACGCCCTGCACGAGTCGATGATGGGCTTTGTGCGCACCTCCCTGGAGGATGCGGACGTAATCCTGTTCGTAACGGACATCTATGAGAAGCACGACGAGGAGGATGTGATCAAGCGCCTGCAGCATGCGAAGGTGCCTGTGCTGCTGCTGATTAACAAAATTGACCAGGCGACGGAAGAGGAAGTGAACGAGAAGGTGGCGTATTGGCAGGAGCACATGAACCCGACCGAGATCCTCCCGATCTCTGCCCTGCACAACTTCGGGCTGGACCAGCTGTTTGCGCGCCTGCTGCATTACCTGCCCCAGCATCCGCCTTATTTCCCGAAAGATGAACTGACGGACAAGCCGGAGCGTTTCTTTGTGTCGGAGATGATCCGCGAGAAGATTTTCCTGAACTATAAAAAGGAAATCCCCTACAGCTGCGAGGTGGTGGTAGAGGAGTTTAAGGAAGAAGAAGACATTATCCGCATCCGGGCCGAAATCAGCGTGGAGCGCCGCAGCCAGAAAGGCATCGTGATCGGGAACAAAGGCGAGGCGCTGAAAAAAGTGGGTACCCAGGCGCGCCTGGACATGGAAGAGTTCTTCCAGAAAAAGATATTTCTTGATTTATATGTGCGTGTGAACGAGAACTGGCGGACAGACCAGAAGCTGCTTCGGCGCTTCGGCTACCGCGAAGAGTAGCGCACCATAAAGCTTCGGGGCACGGTGCCCCGGGGGCACTTTAACTATTTTATTTTTTAGACGATGTCATCAAACATCATTGCTATTGTAGGCCGCCCCAACGTGGGCAAGTCTACCCTTTTTAACCGCCTGATCGGGCAGCGCAAAGCCATCATGGACAACGTGAGCGGCGTAACCCGCGACCGCAGCTACGGCCACGGCGACTGGACAGGCAAGTACTATACTGTAATTGACACAGGCGGCTACGTGCACGGCTCCGAGGATATCTTCGAGTCTGAGATCAACCGCCAGGTAGAGCTGGCCATGAACGAGGCCGACGTAATTCTGTTTATGGTGGACGTGGATGCCGGCCTTACCGGGCTGGACGAGGAGTTTGCCAACGTGCTGCGCCGCACCGATAAGCCGGTGTACGTGGTGGCTAACAAAGCAGACACCAACGCGCGCATGCACCAGATGGGCGAGTTCTACGCCCTGGGCGTAGGCATTGACATTTACCCGATCTCATCGCAGAGCGGCTCCGGAACGGGCGAACTGCTGGACGAGGTGGTGAAGCACTTTAAAGACGAAGGTGTGGAAGACCCGGATGCCGGTATCCCTAAAATTGCCGTGCTGGGCCGCCCGAACGTAGGGAAGTCCTCTTTTGTGAACCTGCTGCTGGGTGAGGAGCGAAACATTGTTACAGACAGAGCCGGAACCACACGCGATGCTATCCATGCCCGCTACAATGCCTTCGGCAAGGAGTTTATTATTGTGGATACGGCCGGTTTGCGCCGCAAAAGCAAGGTAAGCGAGGATATTGAGTTCTACTCCGTGCTGCGCTCAGTGCGTGCCCTGGAGGACGCCGACGTTTGTATCGTGATACTGGACGCCACGCGCGGCATTGAGGCGCAGGACGTAAACATCATTGCCCTGGCCGAAAAGAACCGCAAAGGTATCGTGATCCTGGTGAACAAGTGGGACCTGGTGGAGAAGGACACGCATACGACCAAGCAGTTTGAGGACGAGATCTACAACCGCATCGCGCCGATCTCCTATGTGCCGATCATCTTTACCTCGGTGGTAACCAAGCAGCGTATCCACAAGGCTATTGAGGTGGCCATGGAAGTGTACGACAACAAGACCAAGAAAATACCGACCTCAAAGCTGAACGACGCCATGCTGCCGGAGATTGAGCGCTATCCGCCGCCAGCGATCAAGGGTAAGTTTGTGAAGATCAAGTATATCACGCAGTTGCCGACGCATAACCCGACCTTTGCGTTTTTCTGCAACCTGCCGCAGTACGTGAAAGAGTCCTACGTGCGCTACCTGGAGAACAGGATGCGCGAGCACTTTGGCTTTACAGGTGTTCCGATCAAGCTGGTGTTTAGGAAAAAATAATTATTGCCTCATGTTTGGTGATTCATATATAGTGGTATATTTGCGCCTCATTTAAAAAATCACAAATCATGAAAAAAGTATTTGGTTTACTTTTCGTTGCTGGTCTTTTCGCTTTCGCATCTTGCAACAATGCTGAAGAAGCAACTACTGAAGCTGAAGTTACAGAAGAAACTGTAGTAGAAGAGGCTCCAGTTGTAGAAGACTCTACTGCACTTGAGGCTGACACAACTGTAGCTACAGTTGATTCAGCTGCTGCTGCGCTGTAGTAAGCAACTGTAAAACCACCCGGCGCATGGCCGGGATATCAGAAAGGCACCCCCAAAGGGTGCCTTTCTGCTTTTATATATTTTTCTCCAACTATGTTCTGGTACTGCCGTAAGGTTTTTAGCCACGGCCGGGGCAGCATGCTGTGCCGGCCGTGGGTTGAACAGTCACTAAAACCAGAAGACCATGAAGAAACTAATGTACGCCTTTGCCCTTACCAGCCTCATCGGGTTTGCCGCCTGCGACTCTCCTGCCGAAGAAAGAGCCGAGGAGAGAGACGAAGCCGTAGAAGAAATGGAAGACAGGGCTGAAGAAAGAGCCGACGAGATGGAGGACATGGAGGAGGAGCTGGAAGACACCTCCGCTGTGATTGAGTAAGCTTCCGGCACTGCAGCGGCGGGCTGTGTAAAACTCAACCGCTGCTGGCTCCGTTGGGACTGACAGCCGCAAAGGAGCAGGCCCGGCAAAAAAAGCAGCACAGCGCACGCCGGAGGGAGCTTGCTTAACCTGCTGCGGCTCGTTACGTTGAAACAAGTTAAACACAGACAGGCTGCACGGTAGCGGCACAAGGAAATACCGAAAGGAATTGTTAATCAAAACTATACATGTTATGAAGAAACTAATCTTTATGTTATTTACCATGGCTACGTTCTCCTTTGCAACCTCCTGCGACTCTCCTGCCGAGGAGCGGGCAGATGTAGTGGAAGAGGCCGAAGACGTAGTGGATGAACGCGCCGAAGGTGATTTAAATGATGTAGCTGAAGAAAGAGGAGAACTGCGCGAAGAGATGCAGGAATACAACGAAGCAGTTGCAGAAGAAGTAGATACTACTGTAGTAGAGTAACTACGCTTTTTTTAACCAGATCAAGACGATGAGAAAAGTTTTTTATGCCCTGGCTGCCGCAGGCTTGTTTAGCCTCGGGGCCTGCGCCTCCTCCGAAAACACTGTGGAAGAGGGTGCCGACGAAGTAGAGGATGTGGCCGAAGACGTTGGCGATGCCGCGGAAGACGCCGCGGAGGAGGTTGAAGAGGAAATCGACCGCTAGTAGTATAAACTAGCACTAAAGTATAAAAGGGCCTGCGCTGTACAGCGCAGGCCCTTTTATACTTTAGTGCCCCAGGCCTACGGCCCCAGCCGCTTCTGGATCAGGCTGTTTACGAGGCCAAAGAGGCGCTTTGGGGTAAAGGTGCGCCAGTGGATATCGTCCAGGTTGCCGCCGTAGTTGATGTAGTAGTCCAGGTTATAGTTCTTCATTTCGCTCAGCACAAAGTCCTGAAAGCCCAGGGCTGCCACCCAGCCTTCCTCTATATCCTCAAACCACTCTTCGTAGTAGGAGTCGTCGGACCCGTGGAAATTGAAGACATTCTCCCCGATCAGGATGAAATGCTTGATGCCCTCCTCAACCATGGGATCAATGATATTGCGCTTGAGCTGCATGATATCATTGTTCAGGGCGTCGTTCCACTCCCCGATAAACTCAATCACGCTAAAGCCCAGCTCATAGTCGGTGTAAAGTATCTTCAGGAAGAGCGTTTCAGAGTCTATGTCGTCCCACTGCGGGTGGATATAGTAGCCGTAGATGGTGTGGGTGTACTGCGAGAGGCTGTTCTCGGCACCGTAGAGCGGCGAGCGCGGGTCCTCGGTGGCAGAGTACTTCTCAATCCAGTTATAGTATGGTTCAATCGTGTGCATAAGTGTATCGTCAGGTTCAGCCGCAGGGGCTCGTCACATTTACTGCTGAGGCTGCTGCAAAGTTAAGCTGCGCGGCATCTTTTTCTTCGGTCCAGGCGGGCAGGGTTTTAACAAAAATATGATATAAAAAGTGGCCAGCCCAGGCAAATTTGTAGTATAAGTCCTGAAGCAGGAAACAGTTCTTGGCTTGCTGCGGTATTGAAAGAAAAGGCATTGCCTGAAATAAGAGCCAGCCGGCTTGGCTGCAGTGCAGGTGCAGTAGTTAAGACAAACCTAATCTTTCCGGGAAGTATGATTTCGACAGTTCATTTTGAGGAAGAAAATATCGCAGGCTTCCATCTGCAGCATTACATTGACGATTCGGGAATGCGCGCACTGGTGCATGAGATGGAGGAAAAAGCCAGCCGCGCTGACAGCGTGTCCCTGTACTTTGTGTTCGAGAACTTCGGTGACTGGGATAGCGTACAGTCTTTTTTCGATACGCTGAAGCTACGGTTTAACAACTGGGGCAAAATAGCCCGCTATGCCATTGTAACAGACAAGGCCTGGGTGAAGAAGCAGTCGAGGCTGGCCAACTTCCTGACGCCCCACTTTGAGGTAAGGGCCTTTGGCATGGCCGACAAGGAGCAGGCGCTGGCGTGGCTCAAGCAACCCGCCGCCAATGCCGGTAACCCCGGTATTGCGGTGCTGGAGGCAATGCCGGACCATGTGGTGGGGCTCGCCACCATCGGCCAGCTCACCTCGTCAGACTACCACACCATAGACCACCTGCTGGAGGAGCACGTGCAGCAGAACCGCGATCTGCGGCTGTACCTGGAGGTGCTGCACCCGAACGGCACCACGCCCGCAGGCATGTGGGAAGAGCTGCGGCACGGCGTGAAGTACCACGGCAAGTTTAGCAAGGTAGCCATCGCCGGCCACGAAGACTGGCTGCAGAAGGCGCAAGGCGGGGAGGGCGCGGCCTCCGACACCAACATGAAATTATTTAAGCTGGATGAGCGCGACACGGCTATCGACTGGCTGCGCTAGCGGTAGGCAGGCGCTGCGCTTCTGGCTATGCAACACACCCTTTATTCGTATTATGCCTGTTAAAACACTATTTCACTGTTTACCACTGCTCTTTCTGCTTTCCTTTTTCCGGCACACCGCTTTGGGGCAGGAGGTGCCGGACTATACCCGCGTATACCACCCGGTGATAAACCAGGCGGAGCTGCGCATTGTAGAGAAGGACTATCAGCAGGCGCTGGAGGCGTACAAGCAAGCCTTTGCCTCCGTGCCCTCCCCGTTTGCCCGCGATTACTATAACGCCGCTGTTACAGCGCTGCTGCTGCATGAGCGGAAGGAAACGTTCCGGTACCTGGAGGGGCTGGTAAAGAAGGGGGTAAGCCTGGAGTACCTGGAGCGGCAGCCGGTGTTCGACTCGCTGCGGACCACCAGGCACTGGCGCAAGTTTGCGCGCAAGTACCCCAAGCGCCGCCGAAAGTACGACGAGCGCTTTAACCAGGAGCTCCGCGCCGACCTGGACGAACTGTACGCCCGCGACCAGTACTTTAGAGAGGCCGAAGGCGGCTGGCGTGTGCACGGCGACACGATTAAGCAGATAGAGGTTGCCAACACAGCGAAGCTGCTCGACTGGATCGAAACGTACGGGTACCCCGGCGAGGATCAGATAGGAGTGGCCGACACGCTGGAGCAGCTGCCCCGCTTTAGTATCGTGATTGTGCGGCAAACGCTGGCCCGCAAAGGCTACGACTTTTCCGACGTGCTCACCAAGGCCGTGCAGCAGGGGCGCATCGCGCCGCAGCCCGTTGCCTACCTGCTGGACCAGCAGGCCGGGCGCAACAAGTACGGCTCCCGCGCCTATGTGCGTGTCAACTGCACGAAATGCTCCGAAAGCGAGGAAATGAAAAAGCTGGGGGACTTCCTGGTCAGGAAGCTGGAGGAGGAAGAGTTGCAGCGCATTGATGCACGCCGGCAGGAGCTGGGGCTGGAGCCGCTGTGGGAATACCAGCGCAAAATCAGGCACAATGCCGCCGACGATCGCTTTAAACTAAACTACACCTGGTCTGTGGCAAACTTTCAGGTGCCAAGCAACGAGGCGGCGAAAGTGCTGCTGGATGGGCTGACCCTGGCAGAATAGCGCAGCAATGTGAGTATGCAAGTATAAAAAGAGCCGGAGTTTGTCGCTCCGGCTCTTTCTGCTTATTGTCTTGGTTGCGGTTTACAGCACCTGGTGCTCATTCCCGTTCCGGAAAGCGTCTACGGCGGCGCGCACGCTGCCATACTTTTGGAGCAGGGCTCCCGCCTCTTCCCGGCCTATCTCCAGCTCTTCCATCACCATGCGCGTGCCCCGATCCACCAGCTTGTGGTTCGAGAGCTGCATGTCTACCATCTTGTTGCCTTTTACGCGGCCCAGCTTTATCATTGTGGAGGTGGTCAGCATGTTCAGCGCCAGCTTCTGCCCGGTGCCGGCCTTCATGCGGGTGCTGCCCGTCACAAATTCAGGCCCTGTTACCACCTCCACCGGAAACTCGGCGGCGGCGGCCACGGCACTACCGGCGTTGCAGACAACGCACCCCGTCGCGATACCGCGCTCGCGGCAGGCGTTCAGCCCTCCGATAACATATGGCGTGCGGCCCGAGGCAGCGATGCCCACCACGATGTCCTTCTCATTGATGTTATGCTCCTGCAGGTCTTTCCAGGCCTGCTCCGGGTCGTCTTCCGCAAACTCCACCGCCTTACGGATGGCCACATCGCCGCCAGCCATAATGCCTACCACCATGCCGTGCGGTACGCCATAGGTAGGAGGGCACTCAGAGGCGTCCACAATGCCCAGGCGGCCACTGGTGCCGGCACCGATGTAGAACAGGCGGCCGCCCTGCTGGAGGCGTTCCACGGTGGCGTTAACCAGTTTTTCTATCTGTGGGATGGCTTTTTCAACAGCCAGTGGTACGGTTTTATCTTCCCGGTTGATGTTTTCGAGCAGCTCGCGCACGCTCATTTTGTCCAGGCCGTCGTAGTTAGATGCAGATTCGGTAGTAGACACGTTAAGGAATTATGAGTTATGAATGATGAATACGGTAACAGCAAACCCGACGTACAGGAGCACCTGCGGTTCAGGTTTGCCAGGGCCGCTGTTATTTAGGAGCGCCGAAAGACTGTAGCAGTTCCTGGTGGTACTTGATCAGGCCTTCGCTCGGGCTTTGGATAATGGTTTCCACGTGGAGCCCGTACTTTTTGGCCACCTGTCTCAGGATGTCGCCGAAGTAGTAGGCGATGGAGCCCACAAAATTTACCGGCAGTGTTTGATGGCCCGGGTACTTTACTACGTGGCGCTCGAAGAACTCAGAGAAGTTCTCGTAGATCATGCCATGGATGACGGGGTGCTTCTGCTTCTCGTGCATAAACTTGGCGAACGTGGCCATGTAGCGGCTCGGGATGGAGGAGTTGTACAGGGTATCCAGGATGCCGTCCTTGGTGAGGTTGTAGGTGTTCTTCAGCGACAGCGCCAGGTCTTCCGGAAGCTCACGGTACAGGTAGGCCTTTATCAGCAGCTTACCCATAAAGGCGCCGCTGCCCTCGTCGCCCAGCAAAAAGCCCAGCGACGGTACGTTGTCTGTTATTACGGCACCGTCATACAGGCAGGTGTTGGACCCCGTGCCCAGGATGCAGGCAATGCCCGGCTTGTGGCCGCACAGCGCGCGTGCTGCGCTCAGCAGGTCGTGGTCCACGTGTATCTCGCTTGCGGGGAAGGCAATGCGCAGGGCATCCTCCACGCGCTTGTTGCGCTCCTGAGAACTGCATCCCGCTCCGTAGTAATAGATAGCCGTTGGCTGCTCCTCGTTTAGCTGTGGCAGTAGTACGTCGTGCAGTTCTTTGTAAATCTCGTCCGCCTCCTGGTACATCGGGTTAAACCCGGCCGTCTGTGCCTGGCCCAGCACACTGTCGGCAGTAATCATGCGCCAGTCTGTCTTTGTTGAGCCGCTATCAGCTATTAATATCATGGTGTATAAGTAGTTTGATTTAAGTTCGATCTTAAGCGTAGTCCCAATATACGACTTTATTCCGAAGGCTTCTTACTCCTGCCGGGGCAGGTAAACCGAATTCTTCACGAGGCCCACGGCCTCAAATTTATCAAAAACGTTGGCATTGTGCGGTGCATCCTGTAATTCTTCCGTCAGGTCTTGCCCCGCCCAGTGCTCATAATGCTTGCCGTCGCGCCACAGCCTGGACTTCCTTACATCGTAAATCACCCCAAGGTACGCCACCCAAATCTCCTCGCGATCCTGCCCGTTTCGCAGCGCCAGCTGCTGCAGGGTGTACTCTGGTAATGCCATAGGTTAACAGCTTTGGTATGTTACGGCAGGGCGCAAACAGCAGCTTTACCCCGGCATGGGGCGCCGCTGCACGGCCCTGCAATTTCCAAAACTACAGATTTTTCACGTTACCCGATCCGCGCCTGGGTCAGTATCCAACGGTTGGGCACCTCGCCCTTGGTGGCCTGCAGGTAATCTTCGTAGCTGCAGGGCACAATGCGGCTGCCCTTCTCAGAGCTGAGCGGCTCCACCTCCAGCCACCATTTCTCACTGTTCTTGCTTTTGTAGAAGATCATGCGGTCGGGGTTGTCCTCGGCAAAGGCCACAGCATACTTTGTGAAGTGCTTGCTGCTGAAGTTTGTTTCGTTTTTGCGGTGATAGAAGCCTTCTACGAAGTACCAGATCATGGTCGCCACCGTCATGGCGGTTAGCTCGCGCTCGTCCAGCTCAGGGTTATACTCATAGATGCCCAAAGAGGTTAGCGTATCGTTCAGCCCCGCGTACCAGCAGATCTGGCAGGCCTCCTCTCCGGTCAGGCCAAAGGGGTTAACGGGCTCGCAGGCCGGCGCGTCCTGGTGGCGGATGGCCGATATGTCGAACGTTAGCAGGTCCGCCACGCGCACCACCGGCTCCATCTCCTGCACATTGCGGTGCACCTCGCCCACCCGGTAGGCCTCAAAGTGCATTTTTTCGAAGGTGCCCATCACCTCCGGCTCCACCAGGTACGACTGGTAGCCGATCTGCCCGAGGCTGAAAAGGTAGTTGGGCTCGTGCATGAGAATCTGGCGCAGCTGCTTTTTATTAGGCGGGGCGAGGGTGTCCTCGGTCATGTCCACGCTGCTGTCCACGGTAACCATGTTCACCACGCGGTCCAGGTGCTCGTAGCCCATAAACTGCCCGTACTCCAGGTCTTGCGAACCGCCGATGATGACCGGGATGGTGTTGTGGGAGATGAGCACTTCCACAATCTCCTTCAGGCGCAGGTAGGTGTCCTCGAGCGTAATGCCGGGGCGCAGGTTGCCCAGGTCCACCAGCTGGCAGCGGCCGGAGCCTTTGTTCAGGCTGTAGAGTTTGCGGCGCACCAGGCGGGCCGGGGCCTCGGTGGTGCTGGGCTCGCTTTGCTCCTCGCTGTTGCGGCCCCTGGTCTCGTTCACGCCCAGGATGGCGATGTCGGCGGAGCGCCAGTCGGGGAACTTGCTGACGAAGCGCGAAATATAGGAGCCCAGCGTGCGCGGTTTGTTCAGCGGGGCAAATATGTCTTCGTTTAGCGGCTCAAAAAATATAGACAGGTTCATAGTGGCTTTCTCGGGTTAGCTTAACTTGCTCCTTACTTAGCAGCTGTACTTAACCGTTTAAGCGGTTATGGCCGTAAGTATGAAGGTATAAATATAAGACATGAGAAATATTATTAAGGACCACCATGGCAGAATTCAAAAAAAATAATTAAAATGCACCAACAAGAGGTGGTCTACTCCTCTTTTTTACCTTTTCCGGCAGCTATCTATACGTATCACACTTGTCTAACACACACACCATGAACATAACCCGAACTTTAGACCTTTTGCCCCTTCAGCTGCAGCAGTTTCCGAAGGCTGACTGTTTGGCTGCCAAAGTAAACGGTACCTGGCAAAAGCACAGCACCCAGCAAGTGCAGGAGTACGCAAACCAACTGAGCCTGGGCTTGCTGAAACTGGGCTTAGGGAAAGACGATAAAGTAGCCATTATTTCCTTTAACCGGCCGGAGTGGGTTTTTGCGGATTTTGGCATTCAGCAGATCGGCGCCATCAGCGTGCCGATGTACCCGACTATAACAGAAGAAGATTACCGCTATATTTTTAACGATGCCGAGGTAAAGGTGATTTTTGTTGCCGATGCCAGCCTGTACAACAAGGTGGTGGCGGCTACCGAGGGCATGGAAGGCATCAAGGAAATCTACACGTTTGACAAAATACAGGGAGCCAAGCACTGGTCAGAGGTGCTGGAACTGGGCAAAGGCGAGGACGTGCAGCAACTGGAGCCGCTGAAGGCCGCTGTGCAGCCCGACGACGTGCTGACGATTATCTACACTTCCGGCACCACCGGTAACCCGAAAGGCGTTATGCTGACGCACCGCAACCTGGTGAGCAACTTTGAGGGAGCCTTCCCTTACGTGCCTGTTAACCAGAACCACCGTGCGCTGAGCTTCCTGCCGCTTTGCCACATTTTTGAGCGCATGCTGCTGTATCTGTACTTCAGAGCCGGTGTGTCTATCTACTATGCCGAGAGTATCGAGAAAGTCGCCGAGAACCTGAAGGAGGTGAAGCCGCACGTGTTTACCACGGTGCCGCGCCTGCTGGAGAAGGTGTACGACAAGATTGTGGCGACCGGTATGGAACTGACAGGCGTGAAGCGCCGGCTGTTTTTCTGGGCGCTGGAGCTTGGTTTGAAGTACGATACCCAAAAGGACCAGGGCTGGTGGTATAACAAGCAACTTGACCTGGCGAACAAGATCATATTCAGCAAGTGGCGCGAGGCCCTGGGCGGCAATGTCATTGCCATCGTATCAGGCGGGGCGGCTCTGCAGCCGCGCCTGGCCCGCGTGTTCTGGTCTGCCCATATCCGCGTGATGGAAGGCTACGGGCTTACAGAAACGTCTCCGGTGATTTCGGTTAACCGCTATGAGCCCGAGAACAACATGATCGGCACAGTGGGTATGGCGATTGATGGCGTGGAGATCAAAATCGCTGAAGACGGCGAAATACTGACCCGCGGCCCGCATGTGATGAAAGGCTACTACAAAAAGCCGGACCTGACGGATGAAGCGATCGATAAGGACGGCTGGTTCCACACCGGTGATATCGGCGAAATGGTAGAGGGCAAGTACCTCAAGATCACAGACCGCAAGAAGGAGATGTTTAAAACGTCGGGCGGGAAGTATGTGGCGCCGCAGCCAATCGAGAACAAGCTAAAGGAGTCGGTGGTGATAGAGCAGGTGATGATTGTCGGCGAGGGCCGCAAGTACGCCTCTGCGCTCATCGTCCCATCGTTCGTCGGTTTGCAGGACTGGGCTACCCACAAGGGCATTAAGTATACTTCGGATGTGGAGATGATTAAGCACCCAGAGGTGCTTGAGAAGTTCCAGCGCGAGGTAGAGAAGACCAACGAAGGGCTGGCGCAGTACGAAACCATCAAGAAGTTCACGCTTATCCCGAATATGTGGACGGTAGAGAGCGGGGAACTGACGCCAACCCTGAAGGTGAAGCGCAAGGTCATCAAGGAGAACTACCACGACGTGATCGAGAGTATGTATTAACGGCCATGTAGGGCGAACGCTGGTAACCGCGTTTCGTGAAGCTGGTTTATCTCCCTGGGAAGCTCCTGCGCCAGTTGCAGGAACATCCCAGGGGGATTTTTTTTGCTCGTACCCCACTACTATATAAACCGCCGCTTCCTGGTTCTCCGGAAGCTTTGCCGGCTGCTGCGTTTGCCCCGCCTGTTTCCTGCGCTGCCACTGCAGCAAAAGAACTGGCATTAGTTTCGGACGGGAGGCTTGCCTGCTGCCACAGTTATGAAGCCTCTTAACTGTAAGTATAAGCGCCCTTTACCTGCTGCTCTAGAGGCAGAAATCTGCTGCTTAAGGCCCTATCCCTCAACGGCAAGGACTTTTTTGTGCCCTTGCCGAACTTTCTGGGAGGATAGTAAATCCCATCCGCCGGATTATAGTATAACTATATCTGTACCTCTTATAACATTACCTCCTGCGGCTGTACCTGGAGGGGAAATAAAAAAAATGTCAGAAAAGGTATGCAAGCATAACATTATTTGTTATATTTGGTATACACCAGTACAGATGATGAAGCCGGAAGAAACAGTAGACTATCACTTTAAAGTATGTTGGCATGCCATCTCCCGCATGTACAACGCTGAGGCCGTTCAGAACGATATTACAACCTCCATTGGGTTTGTACTGTTGAATGTAGACCAACAGAAAGGCACCCCCGCCACCAAAATAGCATCCCTGCTTGGGCTGGAGGCGCGCAGCCTCACCCGCATCCTGAAAAGCATGGAAGAGCAAGGACTTATCTATAAGGTGTCGGACCCCAGCGACAAGCGCCTGGTGCGCATTTTCCTGACGGAAAAAGGGCTGGAGAAAAAGGAAGTGTCGCGGCAAACGGTAAAGCAATTTAACCTGAAGGTGCGCGAGGAGATACCGCAGAAAGACCTGGATGTGTTTTTTAAAGTATGCGAGCGCATACAGGGAATGATCGAAAACAAGGAAATATTTTAACCCATAGACAACTATAGCTATTCTATGAAAAGAATAATTAAGAAAGTAGCGGTGCTAGGCTCCGGAGTGATGGGCTCCAGAATTGCCTGTCACTTTGCTAATATCGGGGTGCAGGTGCTGCTGCTCGACATCGTGCCGAAAGAGCTAACACCTGACGAAGAGAAAAAAGGCCTGACGCTGGAAAGCAAAGCCGTACGCAACCGCCTGGTAAACGGGCACCTGCAGGCAGCTATTAACTCCAACCCGTCGCCGCTTTACCGCAAGTCCGATGCAAGCCTGATCACAACAGGTAACTTCGAAGATGATATGAAGGACATCGCCACCGCCGACTGGACCATTGAGGTGGTAGTGGAGAATCTGAAAGTAAAGAAAATCGTGTACGACCAGGTGGAGCAACACCGCAAGCCGGGTACACTTATTTCCTCTAATACATCGGGCATTCCAATCCACCTGATGCTGGAAGGTCGCTCCGACGATTTTAAGAAGCACTTCTGCGGTACGCACTTCTTTAACCCGCCGCGCTACCTGAAACTGCTGGAGATTATACCTACACCAGAGACAGACAGTGAGGTAGTAGACTTCCTGATGCACTACGGTGATTTATACTTGGGTAAGACTACCGTATTAGCAAAAGATACGCCTGCCTTTATCGCAAACCGTGTGGGTATCTATGGCATCATGCAGACGCTGAAGGCTATGGAGAAAACAGGTCTGACCATAGATGAAGTGGATAAAATCACGGGTCCTATTGTTGGTCGTCCGAAGTCTGCCACGTTCCGCACGCTGGACGTAGTTGGTCTGGATACCACTGTAAATGTAGCCAACGGCTTGTACCAGTCCGGCGAGAACGATGAGTCGCGCGACCTGTTCCAGATTCCGGGCTATGTGCAGCAGATGGTGGAGAACAAGTGGCTGGGTGATAAAACCGGCCAGGGCTTCTACAAAAAGACCAAAGACGCCAAAGGCAAAACCGAGATACTGACGCTGGACCTGAACACGATGGAGTACGGGCCGAAGCAGAAGGTGAAGTTCCAGAGCCTGGAGGTGCTGAAGCCAATCGATGATCTGAAGAAGCGCATCAAAGTTTTCTCCGGCCAGTCTGATAAGGCAGCACAGTTCTTCAACGAGACGCTGTTCGGCCTGTTCCAGTACGTTTCTAACCGTATTCCGGAAATCTCCGATGAACTGTACCGCATCGACGATGCCCTGCGTGCCGGCTTTGGCTGGGAGCTTGGTCCGTTTGAGTACTGGGATGCCATCGGTGCCCGCGAAGGTGTGCAGCGTATGACAGAAGCCGGCTATAAGCCTGCTGCCTGGGTGGAAGAAATGCTGAACAATGGCAAGGAGTCCTTCTACATCGTAGAAAACGGCACACGCCGCTACTACGACATCAACACAAAAGAATACAAAGCCATACCAGGTGCCGAGAACTTTATCATCCTCAACAACCTGCGTGAGAACAAGGTTGTCTGGAAAAACAGCGGAGCCTCCCTTATTGACTTAGGTGACGGTATCCTGAACGTGGAGTTCCATACCAAGATGAATACTATTGGCGGCGATGTGATCATGGCCCTGAACAAAGGTATTGATCTCGCTGAGAAAGATTTCCGTGGCATGGTAGTGGGCAACGATGCCGCTAATTTCTCTGCCGGAGCCAACGTTGGCCTTATCTACATGTATGCGCTGGATCAGGATTACGATGAGCTGAACATGATCATCCGCCAGTTCCAGAACACCATGATGCGCATGCGCTATTCGGGTATACCGGTAGTAGGTGCTCCGCATGGCCTTACCCTGGGCGGCGGCTGTGAGCTGAACCTGCATTGCGACCACATCCAGGCATCTGCCGAGACTTACATGGGCTTGGTAGAGTTTGGTGTAGGCCTGATACCAGGCGGTGGCGGTACAAAAGAGATGACGCTTCGTGCAGCCGATATGTATGCCGACGGCGACATTGAGTACAACGACCTGAAGAACGTGTTCCTGAACATTGGTATGGCTAAGGTTTCTACTTCAGCTAAAGAGGCAGTAGACTTAGGCTATATGCGCAAGAGCGACGGCATCACGATCAACAGCAACCGTTTGATAGCCGATGCCAAGGCACAGGCTATACTTATGGCTGATGCGGGTTACACGAAGCCAGTGCAGCGCACCAACGTGAAGGTGCAGGGTAAAGGTGCACTAGGTATGTTCCTGACAGGTGCGAACGCCATGTTTACGGGCCGCTATATGTCTGCCCATGACCTGAAGATATCTCAGAAACTGGCTTACGTGATGTGCGGCGGTGATTTGTCTGCCCCAACGGAGGTGAGCGAGCAGTACCTGCTGGACCTGGAGCGTGAGGCGTTCCTGTCGTTGACAGGTGAGCGCAAGACACTGGAGCGCATCCAGAGCATCCTGACTACAGGCAAGCCGCTGAGAAACTAATTCTATAGTATAAACTATAAAAGAGCATCAAAATGAACAATGCATATATCGTAGCCGGATTTCGTAGCGCAGTGGGTAAAGCTGGGCGTGGCGTATTCCGGTTCACCAGACCTGATGACCTGGC
The DNA here is from genome assembly GCF_003585765.1 of Pontibacter actiniarum. Classification (NCBI taxonomy): domain Bacteria; kingdom Pseudomonadati; phylum Bacteroidota; class Cytophagia; order Cytophagales; family Hymenobacteraceae; genus Pontibacter; species Pontibacter actiniarum. Next base: position 3,532,509 of record NZ_CP021235.1, on the reverse strand, counting down.
CGCTGATGTCATCAAACACTTAATGGCCTCTGTGCCTGCCCTGGACCCGGAGCGCGTAGACGACCTGATTGTCGGTAACGCTGTGCCGGAAGCAGAGCAAGGCCTGCAGATTGGCCGCATGATTTCGCTGCTGGCGCTGCCAATGTCGGTAAGCGGTATGACGGTTAACCGCTACTGCGGTTCCGGTGTAGAAACCATTGCCATTGCTGCCAACCGCATTGCAGCAGGCATGGCCGACTGTATCGTGGCTGGTGGTACTGAATCGATGTCGATGGTGCCAACGGCTGGCTGGAAAACAGCGCCAAACTACAAAATTGCAAAAGAGAACCCTGACTGGTACCTGAGCATGGGCCTAACGGCCGAAGCCGTAGCCAACGACTACAATGTTTCACGTGAAGACCAGGATGAGTTTGCCTTCAAATCGCACCAAAAGGCACTGAACGCCATCGAGAAAGGCTACTTCAAAGATCAGATCGTGCCGATTACGGTTGAGGAAACTTACCTGGACGATAACGGCAAGAAGAAGACCCGCACGTATGTAGTGGATACGGACGAAGGCCCTCGTGCCGATACCTCGCTGGAGCGTTTGGCGAAACTGAAGCCGGTGTTTGCAGCAGGTGGTACGGTAACAGCCGGTAACTCCTCTCAGACATCAGACGGTGCTGCTTTTGTGGTTGTGATGAGCGAGCGCATGGTAAAAGAGCTGAACCTGGAGCCAATTGCGCGCCTGGTAAGCTACGGCACCGGCGGTGTAGACCCACGCATTATGGGCATGGGCCCAATCGCAGCCGTTCCAAAGGCGCTGAAGCAAGCGGGTTTAACGCTGAACGACATCGACCTGATCGAGATGAACGAGGCCTTTGCCGCACAGTCTATCGCTGTGATGCGTGAGCTGGACTTCAACCCGGATAAGCTGAACATCAACGGTGGTGCCATCGCACTTGGCCACCCGCTGGGCTGCTCTGGTGCCAAACTAGCCGTGCAGCTTTTCAGCGACCTGCGTCGCACCGGCGGCAAGCACGGCATCGTAACTGCCTGCGTAGGCGGCGGCCAAGGTGTAGCTGGGGTGTTTGAACTTCTTAAATAGACACAGGACACAGGATGTAAGACACAAGATTTTTCTAATGCACAATTTTAAGGAATTGATTATTTGGAAAGAGGCAATGGAGTTAGCGAAAGCAGTATACAAAGCTTCTTCCTCATTTCCTGCAAATGAAAAGTTCGGTCTTACTTCTCAAATAAACAGGTCTGCTGTGTCAGTTCCCTCAAATATTGCAGAGGGAGCAGGAAGAGGTTCTGATAAAGAGTTTAATCAGTTTCTGAATATTGCGTTGGGGTCAGCTTTTGAGTTAGAAACCCAGTTGCTCTTGGCTCAAGCTTTCGGATTCATAAATGAAGACAAGCTAAATGAGCTACTAACGCAACTCCGGAAGATTCAGAGAATGATTGATGGATTTAAGAAAAAACTAAATAAGCGAGAATAAGAGCAAGTCTTGTGTCTTGGGTCTTACGTCTTGTGTCTAAAAGATAAAAGACAATAGCAATGGAAAAATCAACTCAAAACGCTACCATCCAAGGTGGTGAATTCCTGATAAAGGAAACAAACCCGCAGGACGTATTTATACCTGCAGAATTTAATGAAGAGCAGCTGATGATGGCGCAAACCTGTAAGGATTTTGTGCGCGAAGAAGTATCTCCGCTGCTGGAGCGCCTCGATAACCACGAAGAGGGCCTGATGGAGAACCTGATGAAGAAAGCAGGTGAGCTGGGCTTGTTCGCGGTGTCTGCTCCTGAGCAGTACGGCGGCCTGAACATGGACTTTAACACGTCGCTGCTGGTAACAGAATCAGTAGGTGGTGGCCACTCGTTCCCGGTTGCTTTTGCAGCGCATACGGGTATCGGTACACTTCCAATTTTATACTTCGGTACAGAAGAGCAGAAGCAAAAGTATATTCCAAAGCTGGTTAGCGGCGAGTGGATGTCAGCTTACTGCTTAACGGAGCCAGGCTCTGGTTCTGATGCGTTGGCTGCCAAGACCAAAGCTGTTCTGAACGAGGCAGGTACACACTACATCCTGAACGGCCAGAAAATGTGGATCACGAACGCTGGCTTTGCTGATGTGTTTGTGGTGTTTGCGCAGATAGACGGTGACAAGTTTACAGGCTTTATCGTAGAGCGTGGCTTTAAAGGCGTGAGCCTGGGCAACGAAGAGCACAAAATGGGTATCAGAGGCTCCTCTACCCGCCAGGTGTTCTTCGAAGACTGCGAAGTGCCGAAAGAAAATGTGCTGGGTGAGATCGGAAAAGGCCACCTGATTGCCTTTAACATCCTGAACATTGGCCGTATCAAGCTGGGTGCTGCTACACTGGGTGCCGCTAAGAAAGTGGCAGACCTGTCGGTGAAGTATGCAAATGAGCGCCACCAGTTTAAACTGCCTATCGCCAAGTTCGGTGCCATTAAGTATAAACTGGCTGAGCAGGCAATCCGCATTTATGCAGTAGAGTCTGCGATTTACCGTGCGGGTATGGATATCTACCGCAAAGAGCAGGAACTGATGGCTGGCGGTGCAAACGAGAATGAGGCGCTGCTTGGTGCTGCCCGCGAGTTTGCCGTAGAATGCGCCATGCTGAAGGTAGAGGGCTCTGAGGTGCTGGATTATGTGGCAGACGAAGGAGTGCAGATCTACGGTGGCTACGGCTTCTCTGCCGACTACCCAATGGACCGTGCGTACCGCGACTCCCGTATCAACCGCATCTTCGAAGGTACCAACGAGATCAACCGTATGCTGACGGTAGACATGATCCTGAAAAAAGCCATGAAAGGCGAGCTTGACCTGATGGGCCCTGCCCAGGCAGTGCAGCAGGAGCTGATGGCTATTCCGGACTTTGGTGAAGAGGAGGAAGGCTTGTTCACAGCTGAGCACAAGGCGATCAAGAACCTGAAGAAAGCAATTCTGATGGTGGCCGGTACAGCAGTGCAGAAGTATATGAACTCGCTGGCCAAAGAGCAGGAAATCCTGATGAACATCGCTGACATGGCTATCAAAACGTATGTGGCAGAATCAACGCTGCTGCGCGTAGAGAAGCAGGTAGGTATGAAAGGCGAGGAAGCCGTGTCTAATGAGATCGACATTGTACGCGTAGTAGTAAACGATGCCGTTGACACTTCTTTCAAAGCTGGTAAAGAGGCCATAGCTGCCATGGCAGAAGGTGATGAGCAGCGCCTGTTGTTCATGGGCCTGAAGCGCTTCACGAAGAAAGACCTCTTCAACGCAAAAGAGGCACGCCGTCGCATCGCCGCTACGCTGATCGAGGCAAACGAGTACGTGTATTAATTTCTGACCATTTATAGTTATGAAAGGCTGTTACCCCAGGTAACAGCCTTTTTGCTTTTGTTCTTGCCGCGCTCTTCCACGGCGGCTTAGCGCAACAGTAACAAAAAAAGCGAGGCTCCGCAGCCTCGCTTTTTTTATGGGAAGTATCGTGCTTTACTTAACCTGGATATGGCTTAACTGTAGCTGGTCGGCTTTTTTGCCTGTACGCAAAACGGCTACAATGTCTTTGTCGGCTAGCCAGGCTGTAAAATCCTTAACGTAGGCTGGCCTCTTATCTTTGGCAATGTTCAGCCCCAGTGCTTTAGGGGCTGTAGCGTTACCGTTACTGGTGTTTATCTGGCGCAGGTACAAATCATACTTGCCGTTTAGCTCTTCCAGCGTAAGCAGGTTCAGCGTGTTGCCGCTCAGGTAGGAGCTGTAGGAGATGCTGGAGAAACCTTCGGAGGCAGGGGCCTGTTGCTGCTTCATCAGCACTGAGTTCCAGTCATTGTTCATGAACTGGTCATAGGCGAACAGGTGCAGCTCTTTTGCGAAGTAGGGGGCGTTCTCACCGCCTTCGGTGTACTTCTTCTCAGCGATCAGCACCAACTGCTGCTCCGGGGTCAGGAGTAGGTCTGTGAGGTAGATGTCCTGTAGCTTGCTGCTGTTGCTGCTCTTATCCAGCTCGTTTACCTGGCGCACATAGGCGGGGGTAAACTTAAACTCCTCGGCAAAAACCATGTCCTCATTCTCGAAATCATACTTCACGGCTTTCAGGCTGTGGTAGCCGTTGCCGTTCTCCTCCGCAGTGAGCACCGCGCCATAAAGCAGGCCGTTTGGCATCAGCTTAAACCTGGTGTCGCGGATATACACTTTCTGGCCATCAAACACGCCCCCCACAAGCACCGACATTACCTTGGCTTCCCTGGTGCCGGGTTTATACTGGCGCACGCTCAGGCGGTTCATCTGGTCCGAAATCAAGCTTATGTACTGCGTTCCGTCGTTGCCCAACTGGATGTCGGCTGTCAGGATGCCGGCCAGGTCGTTGAGGTTATAGTGTACCTCCTGCAGTTGCTGCAGGCTGCCGTCATACAAGGTGCCGCTGATGTCGTGTATCTGAAAGCTGTTGTCGGTATGGAAGCGGTAGGCCAGCACCCTGGAGCCGTCGGCGGACACAGAAACGCCTGCACGCCGGCCTTTGCCTGGTGCTTGCAGTAGCGCCACCGGCTGTTCTTTTTTGCCGCTCTTCAGGTTGATGCGGTGGCCCTGCAGTAACTGGTTTTGGCCGTCTTTCCGGTGCGTTACCACCAGGGCCGCCTCCTGGCTTGCTGTAAAGGCATCTATGGTTTCTCCCTCTGCCAAAGGTATTTCAGCGGTCCACTGCTTTTTCAGGTCTGCTGTGTATTTCTCCAGTGTGTACTTGCCGGCGCTGCTCCGGTTTAGCAGCACAAACTCATCTGCCCCCACTGGTATAGACTTGTGGGTGATGCGCTGGTTGTAGTGGTCTTCGCTCGCGTCGGGTTGGTAGCTAAACGCAACTGCTGCCTTTGTTTTAGACTGGGCAAGTATAGCCTGTGGCTGGCACAGCAGGCCCAGGAACAAAAGCGGTAGGATGAAATGCTTTTTCACGGTAAATACAAAGTTTATTAATGATAAACGGTGGCACAAGGTGTTAATTGTTTAACAGTACGGCTTGTGCCTGATGTGGGTATGGCGCAGCCAAATACTATACTAGGTAGGTGGTGAGATGGGTTTGTTTTTCATCAGCCCTATTTCCTATCCTGTCACTCTCATCGTCCAGCCTAATTAAGCTTCCTCTTTTCGACTTCAAGCCTCCCTTTAACAGCGTCTCTTTGCCGTTGGCTGTAACTCTAACTCCTGTTGCCCGGCTTTCTTCTTCATCCTTTTTACAAAGGCTTTCAGTTCTGTGGTAGTACAGAAAGCGTGTAAGGCAAGACAGAAGGGGTAAACCCAGGGCAATTATCTTTATGAATTCCTATAATTAAAGCCTCGTATAGCTGCGGCGCCTGTAAAGGAGTTATTTGGTAAAGCCGTACTTCCTTTTCAGACAGTAGAGTAGAGGTTTTGGCGCGGGAGTAAAGTTAGGCTTTGTTTATACTACCAAAGGCCCTGAAAAGTATTGTTTAGCTGCTTTGCAAACATCTTTGTCTGAAGTTTAACGGAGACAGTATCATCTAAACTCTGCCCTTCTTGTCGCTGTGGCAGCTAACCGTCACGGGACTACTGAATATACTACGTTTTGATAGAAAACCAGCTTTCGTAAAGGGAGAAAGTATAAATAGCCGCAGTATTAGGCCGCGGCTATTGTTTCTCGTGGAACTTGGGGTGTAAACAAGCCCGAGACAGAGCGTGGGGTTGGTGATGCCTTACGCTTGCGCCTCCTTGGCCAGGACCTGAACCGGCTGCTTGTGCTCGTCTATGGCTACAAAGGTGAAGCTGCCGCTAACGGCTTTCATGCGTGTGTCAGAATACATCTCCTCTACATAAATATCTACCTGTACCTTTAAGCTGGTGTTGCCCACGCTTGTTACCTGCCCGATTAGCTCCACGATAGTGCCTGCAGGTATAGGTTGCGTAAAATCTATTCGGTCTGAGGACACGGTAACGACCCTTTTGCGGCAGAAGCGGGTGGCTGTGATAAAGGCCACTTCGTCCATCAATTGCATGGCGGTGCCGCCAAAGAGGGTGTCGTAGTGATTGGTGGTGTTCGGGAAAACAGCTTTAAAGATGCGGGTTTCGGACTGGGCAATACGTTCTTGTAAGTTCATAAGTATACGTTTTGATTTGCTGAAGTATAGCATGCGCTGGTGCAGCAGACTGGCAGCCGGGGCTGTGGTGGCAGCATAAAGTACAACTGTGATTAGGTTGCGGCATGGCACATGGTTTATGTATGGCATGCCTGCACAAAGAGGCGGTGGAGCAGGAGTACAGCAGGGCCGTCAGCAATAGTGCTACGGCAGGTTTATACTACCCAGACCACAGGCTTTAGGCGCGAAAGCATGCGTTTATGATGTTTGTGGCAAGTATCCTGGCTTGTAACCTTGCTGCCGCCCTTCTCATCCTTCTCCCGGACAATGGGCTTATGTGGCAGCAAATCAGCGTTACTTACAGTTGCGCGTCAGCCCGTGATTCACACACGGTTCCTTTTTAAACCTACACCAAGCAAGGGTGAGGCACCGCAAACGCTGTAAAGGTAATGGTTTTGCAGGATTGAGGAACAATTATCTCAGACTGCAGCCTATTTGTGATGCCGGGGCACAAGTATACGTTTCATTGCGAGCGGCATCGCGCGGACAGATCATGACCTGTTCCTACAAAGCTTTGCAGGAGCCACGTCAGCTTTGGCTACTGAAATCGTTTCCAGTCTTTCCGCTGAGCGCCTATATGAGTTTTTCCGGTGACGAGCGCGAGCGAGGTAGCCCGAGGCATGAGTAAGAGGGCCCCTACCCCCGGCAGGAAAAGCTCCCAGCGCGATGCGGGAAGACGGGCCCTCGCGGGCATGAGCGCTCCAAAGTATAAAGTGAACCAGTAGGTATTTGGGAGCTGGAGGATGAACGGGAGCTAGAAAGAATAGCTAGGTTGAAGATGCAAAAACAGAGGCAGCCAACGGCACAAGTGGACGCTTGCGCCAGCAAGGTACACGTTTAGCCAGGGCAGTAGCACGTTTGGCTTTACAAGCGAGTTGAGTTACAAACTCAACATCATAATAAGTCACAAGTCTGAAGACTTGCGCCAGCAGGGGAAGTATAAACAGAGGCAGTCGGAGGCACAAGCGGACGCTTGCGCCAGGTGGGGGAGTTGGTAAGCGGCATTGTATACTTGCCCTGCTTCTTCAGCTCACAAATTTGTCTTCTTACAACACTCAGCACTCGAGACTCAGAGCTCCTCTAGCTGATTCTGCTCCAGTTTACTGTATTCACGCTCAGAGACTGAATGTGGCGGCGGATGTTCATGTTCTCTGGTTGCTCCAGCTGCGGGTCCTGGTTTAGTACGCGCTGGGCGGCAGCACGAGCCTCCTGTAGTATAGGTGCGTCTTTCGAGAGGTCGGCAATGAGCAGGTCCAGTACACCGCTTTGTTGGGTACCCATCAGGTCGCCGGGGCCACGCAGCTTTAAGTCGATGTCAGCGATTTCGAAACCGTTGTTGGTGCGTACCATCGTTTCGAGGCGGGTTTTGCTGTCTTTGCTCAGCTTATAGCCTGTCATAAGGATACAATAGCTTTGCTCGGCACCACGGCCTACACGCCCACGCAGCTGGTGCAACTGCGACAAACCAAAACGCTCGGCACTTTCTATAATCATCACAGAGGCATTCGGCACGTTTACGCCTACCTCAATTACGGTGGTAGCAACCATGATTTGTGTCTCGTTTTTCACGAAGCGCTGCATCTCGTAATCCTTGTCCTGTGCCTTCATTTTACCGTGCACCATGCTTACCTTAAACTCCGGGAATGCACGCTTTACGCTCTCGTAGCCGTCCATCAGGTCTTTGTAATTCTCCATCTGCTCCGACTCCTCTATGAGCGGGTACACAATGTATACCTGGCGACCCAAGTTTATCTGGTCGCGCACAAATTGAAACACGCGCAGGCGGTGCGAATCGAAGCGGTGGGTTGTCACGATCTCTTTACGGCCTGCAGGTAGTTCGTCTATTACCGATACATCCAGGTCGCCATACAAGGTCATCGCCAGAGTGCGCGGAATAGGAGTGGCCGTCATCACGAGCACGTGCGGGATGATGCGCGGATTCTTGCGCCACAGTTTAGAACGCTGCTCCACACCAAAGCGGTGCTGCTCATCCACAATGCAAAGGCCCAGGTTCTGGAACTGCACGACGTCCTCTAGTAAAGCATGTGTGCCCACAATCATTTTCATGTCGCCAGAGCGTAGCTGCTCGTGTAGTACTCGTCTGTCTTTTGCTTTTGTAGAGCCTGTTAGCTTGCCCAGGTTTATACCTAAGCTGTCGGCAAAGGCTTTTAAACCCACATAATGCTGGTCAGCCAAAATCTCGGTAGGAGCCATTAACACCGACTGTGCCCCATTGTCTGCCGCAATCAGCATGGTAATAAAAGCCACGATGGTTTTGCCCGAACCCACGTCGCCCTGCAGCAGGCGGTTCATCTGCTTGCCTGCTGTTAAATCTCCGTAAATTTCCTTTACCACCCGCTTCTGCGCATTGGTAAGGTCGAAGGTCATGTGGTTTTTGTAGAAGTCAGTGAGCGTAGCTGTGTTTTTGAAGATCTGCCCTTTCAAGTCGGCTTTGCGCACTACTTTCTGGCGGAACAGGCGCAGCTGTATGTAAAACAGTTCTTCGAACTTTAGCCTGAATTTAGCCTTGTTATACTTATCAGCCGTTTCGGGGAAGTGGATGTTGGCATAGGCACTGCGCTTGTCCATCAGTTTGTATGTATCAATCAGCTCCGGCGACAGCGACTCCTGCACCTGTGGCAACGCCACTTTCAGCAGGTGCTCCATCATCTTGCTGATTACTTTGCTCTCGATGCGATGGGCTTTGAGCTTTTCGGTAGTGTGGTACACTGGCTGCAGAAAGGCTGTTGTCTGCTTCTCCTCGGCCAGTTCCTCCAGCTCCGGGTGCGCCATGTTAAAGCGTCCGTTAAACTCCGTCGGCTTGCCAAATACGATGTAGTCGGTGTGGTTCTTCAGCGTTTTCTGCATCCATTTCACCCCCTTAAACCATACCAGTTCCAGTTGGTCACCGTTCTCATCCACCAAAGTAGCCGACAGGCGCTGTTTCCTGCCTTCGCCTAGTACTTCTTTGCCCCGGATGCGCCCGCGCACCTGCACGTAAGGCATGCTCTCGTCCAGCTCTGCTACTTTGTAGAACTGGGTGCGGTCGAGGTAACGGAAAGGGTAGTGCTGGATTAAATCGCCGTAGGTGTAGATGTTGAGTTCTTTCTGCAACAGCTCCGCCCGCATTGGCCCCACGCCCTTCAGGAATTCTATTTTGGTGTTGAAGAAGTTGCTCACGCTTTGGCTTGCTTTCGTGTTAAGGGTGAAAGTATAGATTACAAAAATACGCAAAAGCCCCGACAGGTGTAAACGCTGACGGGGCTTTATACTTGGGGTTGTTAGTCTGAATCAGGATTTTCAGGATGCTTGGATGGACAGGATTAAGTACATAGTTTATACTTTGTGGTATAAGCGTCTGTTTATGCCAGGCGGGCGGTGCAGTTTATCTTCTTCTCCTGCTGGTTACACATTCGGGTAAAAACCTTTTACAGCTGTTAAACCAAATGGCGCCCTATGGCTGCATTTCTGGCAATAGCTAGAAGAAACGGAGACAAGATAGATAGTAAAACATACAGCCAACCCAGTACTCTTGCTAATCTTGTGTTGGCCCAAGGCTTATCTTGATAATGCTGGTACACCTTCAACGGTTTTCCGTCCTTGATATATATAAAGTAGGCTAATACACAGTTAACAAAGGTTATCAGAAGAGCATAAGAGCTAGAAAACCCAATGCCATAGAAGTAAGGGTTCTGAAGTATTCTAATAACTATGTACAGGCAAAATTCTTGTGCAGCTAGCACAAGAACTAAAGCAGGAACTGCTCCATACTGCGGGTTAACCCTATCATTCCGATAATAGCTGGAGGTCAGGTAAAAGGGGAGGTGGAAGAAGCTCAGAATCATTCGAACTCACAAGTACACTTGGTGTCAGAGGATAACCTGGAAAGCCACAAGCGCAGCAACATCTATTTATCCTTCCACTCCAGCGTATTCAGCAGGTGGATGATGTCCTTTTTCACAAACTCTATTACCGGAGCCAAGGAATCGTTTTGCGTAGCTGTTTTGAAGTATAAAGCGCCGCGCAGGAAGTGCTCTGTAGAGTCTGTTACATAGAACTGGAACTGGCTCGGCACCTCGCCCTGCAGCTCAAACACTGCGGCCACATCGCCGGAGGGTATCTTTATTTCCGACTCCTCAATGGCGTACGCCTTAATCTGGTGCTTGGCCGTTAGCTTGCGCGCATCCTCTACCAGGTTGTTGAGCATCTTGTCGCTGTTCCGGATATCCTTGTACGTTAGCTGCACATTCGCACCAAGCGAGGGATAGATAATGTTAATCCAGTGCGGCTGTGCAAGGCCAGAGGAGTCAGGGCGGATCTTGGCGTGCTTCGAGAACTCAAAGGTGTAAGGGTGCTCCTCCTGCAGTTGCTGATATGTTTGCGACGGCAGGTCAATGCGGTTGTAGCCTTTCGGTTTGGGCGTATACTCGGCGCTGCAGGCAGCCACGCCTGCAGCGAGGCCTACCCACAAGAACACCTGCAGTTTAGCTTGCTTTATGATATTGCTCTTTTTTGCTTGCGACATTTATCTTAACTCGTTTTACACGCTTCGTGTCTGCCGACTCCACCGTAAAGTGGAAACGGCCATACGCTGCGTCTTCGCCCACCCGAGGGATGCGTGAGAACAGTGCCAGCATAAGGCCTGCCACTGTTTCGTTCTCGCCTTTTACCTCGTCAAAGGCATCAAATGGCACCTCCGCAATTTTGCAGAAGTCGTGCAGAGAGGTCTTGCCATCAAATATAAAGGTATTTTCGTCGAGTTGGGAGTAGATAATGTCATCATCGTCATCAAACTCGTCGTTGATCTCGCCCACAATCTCCTCCACAATATCTTCGAGGGTTAGCAGGCCCACGGTGCCGCCGTACTCATTCACCACAACTGCCATGTGCACGTGCTTTTCCTTAAAGTCCTGGAAAAGATCGGCAATGCGCTTACCCTCCGGCACAAAGAACGGCGGGCGCACCAGCTGCTGCCAGTTAAAGCCAGCGCCCTTGCCCAGGTGCGGCAGCAGGTCTTTTACGTACAGGATTCCCTCAATCTGATCGGTGCTCTCCGTATAGACCGGCACGCGTGAGTAGCCCCATTTTACGATTTCCGGCATCAGCTCCGGCAGTGTCTTGGCAGTGTTAAACGCGATAATATCCACCCGCGGGCGCATGATCTGCTTTACATTGATGGCGCCGAAGTTTACCACGCCCCGCAGAATCTTCCGCTCCTCCGGGGAGGTATCGGCATTGATCAGAGCCACATCCAGGCTGTGATGGAGGTCCTCCATGGTATGGGTGTAGCCCCTGGCAATGTACTTCTTCTCGATGTGCTCGTTAATGGATATCAGCAGCCACGAAAGCGGGCGGATGAGGAGCTGCAGCCTGTCCAGCAGGCCGGCCATGTGCCCCACCAGGCGCAGCCGGCGCTTTTGCACGTACACTTTGGGCAAGACCTCCCCGCAAAACACGATAAAGAAAGTAGCAAAAAGCATGCACAGCACCATCACGCTGGCGGGTAAGGTCATGCTGCCGAAAACCTGCCAGGCCACATAAGCAAACAGCGTAATGATTGTTACGTTGATGCCGTTGTTAACAATAAGAATGGTGGTAAGAAGCTGGCGCGGGTTCTGGAGGAGGCGGTACACACGTTGCTCAGCGGGGCGCTTGCTCGTTTTGCACTGCTCCAGCTCCTGCTCCGAGAGAGAGAAGAAAGCGGCCTCTGCCCCCGAAGTGAGGGCAGAGAGCAGCAGTAAAATAACACCGCCGAGGATGGCGATGATGTATTCGACCCTAAGCTGGGTTAATGAACTTTGCAGAAGTTGGAGTAAGGTATAACTCAGGGGGTCTCCGGGATCTGTACTTTCCAAAATTGTTCAGTTTAATGAAACATAGGTTAGAACGGCAGGTCGTCCGGCTCGTCGTTCTGGAACGCAGATGCTCCGCCGCTATTGCCGCTGCCGGCTGCTGCGCCTGCACCGTAGTTGCTGCCACTGCTTGCTGCCGACTCCTGGTAATTGCCGCCGCCGCCATTGCCGTTGTCGTTGCGGCCACCCAGCATGGTCATCTGGTCTGCAACGATTTCGGTGCTGTAGCGCTGGATGCCGTCTTTATCCTGGTAGTTGTTGGTGCGCAGTCTGCCCTCGATGTACACAGAGTTGCCTTTCTTCAGGTACTTCTCCGCTACCTCGGCCAGGCCTCTCCACAGCACAATGTTGTGCCACTCGGTGCGCTCCTGGCGCTGGCCCTGCTTGTCTTTAAACGTTTCGGAAGTGGCGATAGGGAAGCGGGCTACAGCCACACCACCTTCCAGGTGACGAACCTCCGGGTCTTTGCCCAGGTTTCCGATCAAGATTACTTTGTTAACACTTGCCATGTCTTTTTACGATAATATTAAGTTAATTGGGCTACTCCAGCAACCAAGCTGGAGGCAAATATGGCTTACTAAAACAGATAATGCTTTTGCCTGCAAAATTAGTTTCAGTATTATAAAGATACTAAAATCCTGGCATCTTTCAAATAGCTGCTGATAAGAACTGGCTTAGGCAGGCTTTCTATTTCTTCAACGTTGTAAAGGCCTAGCCTTGTTTCTGTTAGCACGTCATTTTTTAGCGTTTCGTGCAGCTTAATGCGGTGAAAATGGGCCGTTATTTTCTGGTGGCTCAGGATGTGCTTGTAGGTTTTGGAGACAGGCATGGCCTGAGCGTCCTGCACTGGCACGCCCGCCTGCCGGAGCTCCTGTAAAAGCTGCTCCTCCGGCAGGTCCTTGCTCTCGCTCTCGTACAGGTAAAAATCGTAAAGCCCTTGCCAGACGTCACCTTCTAAGCGCTTGCGCATATAAAAAGCCCCGTTCAGCTCAAAAACGACATAATGGAAGTAACGCGGGCGGGCAGCCTTGGCCTTCGACTTTACCGGTAGCTCCTGCACCATGCCGTGGTTAAAGGCAAAGCAGCTTTGCTGCAGCGGGCAGAACAGGCAGTCCGGCATGAGAGGGGTGCACTGTATGGCCCCAAACTCCATGATCGCCTGGTTAAAGGTGTCGGGTTCGTCGGCAGGCACCAGCTCATCTGCCACTTTTTGGAAAACCTTGCGCGAGGCCGGGGCCGCAATGTCGTCCGGGATGCCGAAAACGCGGGCCAGCACCCGGAAAACATTTCCGTCCAGCACCGCTACCTGCTCTTTGAAGGCGAACGCCGCGATGGCGGCCGCCGTGTAGCTCCCCACCCCCTTTAGCTTCAGCAGCTCACTGTAGGTGTCAGGAAACCTGCCGCCATACTTCTCCACCACCAGCTGGGCGGTGTGGTGCATGTTTCTGGCCCGGGAGTAGTACCCCAGGCCTTGCCAGAGGCGCAGGACCTCATCCTGTGGGGCGGCCGCTAAAGCTTGTACCGTAGGGTAGGTTTCCACAAAGCGCTGGTAATAGGGCAGCCCCTGTGCCACCCGCGTCTGCTGCAGAATCACCTCGGAAAGCCATATATAGTAAGGGTTGGTAGTATCGCGCCAGGGCAGGGAGCGCTTGTGCTGGCCATACCAGCGGATAAGGGTTTGGGCAAAGTGCGGATGTGCGGTTTCCTTCATGGGTACGTGTTGTTGCGTTTGCGGGAACAGGCAAAAGTACGGCTTTGTTCGGTGCGGGGGCAAACCCTGGATGAATGGGGGAACATTGAAATATAATTTCGGAGGCTGCGTTAAGGGGTGGTAAGCACGGCGCGGGAGTTGCACAAATCGTACGGAGGCACCCGAAAAAGGAGCCTGCTTTAGACCTAATAATTTAGCGCTAAAGCTTTTACTATTCGAAAAGTAAAACTACCTTTGTGCCCCGAATTTCAGGGACAGAGCGAAGGCGCTGATTTCCAAAGAGTAGAAAGTTAACTTATTATTAATTTTATAAAAATCTAAGAAAGTGACTAAAGCAGAAGTAATATCAGAAATTGCTGATAAGACAGGGATCGATAAGGCAGATGTACAGTCCACAATCGAGGCTTTCTTCAAAGTAGTGAAGGACTCAATGGCTGACGGCAATAACATCTACGTGAGGGGTTTTGGTAGCTTTGTGAATAAGAAGCGTGCGAAAAAAGTAGCTCGTAACATTTCTAAAAACACATCTATCATCATCGACGAGCATTTTATCCCTAGCTTTAAGCCGTCTAAGACCTTCATCCAGAAGATCAAAAACAGCAAGAAAATTCAGGAAGTAGCACATTCTTAATTTTTTGTATCTTTGCTGATCTAAATTTGTTAAATCGAAACAGCCACTTAGGTAAAAAGAATGAAACGGAACCAAATATTGATCGTTGTTGCAGCCATCGTCTTGGTGGGCGTTCTATTCTTTTTACCTAAAGTAGTTGTAAACGAGGAAGACAAAAGCAATCTTGCCAAAAGCGAATCTCCTGCCGCAACTCCGGAGGGCCACTCAGAAGATGATGGCCACGACCACGGAGCAGAGGCAGGCGCTGCGACAGAGGCACACATGACAGCCAGCCCTGAGCAACTGCTGGCCCTGACAACGGCCCGTGCCAAGTATAACAAGGCATCCGATGAGCAGACGCGCAACCGTGTGGCTCCCGAGCTGGCCGAAGCTTATGCCAACGCTGCCAAGTATGACAGTGCTGGCTACTACTATGAAATAGCTGCAAACGCCCGCGGTGGTGAGAAAAGCTATAAACGAGCAGGTGATGCTTACTACGAAGCCTTTACCTTTGCCGCTACGCAGGAACGCGCCAGCGAGCTGGGAGCCAAGGCCCGCAGTATGTATGAGCAGGTGCTGAAGAACAACCCGACGGACCTGGACGCGAAAACCAACGTAGCCATGACCTATATCGCGACCACCAATCCGATGCAGGGAATTACGCTGCTGCGCGAGGTGATCGCCTCAGACCCGAACAATGAGAAGGCCCTGTTTAACCTCGGTATTCTGTCTATGCAGTCTAACCAGTACGATAAGGCCGCAGAGCGTTTCCAGAAGCTGGTGTCGGTTAACCCGGCCCACGTAGAAGGAACCTTCTACCTGGCTGTGTCGTTGGCTGAGACAGGGCAGAAGGAAGATGCTAAAGCGCTGTTTACCAAAGTGAAGGGAATGAGCAGCGACCCGGCCCTGACTGCCTCGGTAGACGAGTACCTGGCAAGACTCAACTAGAGAATTAAAGAAATCATCCATAAAACAAAAGAACAAGACTATGCCTTGCGGAAAGAAAAGAAAAAGACATAAGATCGCTACACACAAGAGAAAGAAGCGCTTAAGAAAGAACAGACATAAGAAGAAGTAATTTCTTCTGCGTTAACGAGGGCCCACTTTGCATTTGCTAAAGTGGGCTTTGGTCTTATACATCCAACATAACCATTTGAGAGAAATTGAGTAACGAACTGATCATCAATTCTACTCAAGATGGGGATCGCATTGCGCTTTTACAGGACAAGCGACTGGTAGAGTATCACTTCGAGTCGAAAGACACGGACTACATTGTAGGTGATATTTTCCTGGGGACTGTAAAGAAGGTAATGCCCGGACTGAACGCCGCCTTTATTGACATTGGCTACCAGAAGGATGCATTTCTGCATTACCATGACCTGGGAGCCAACATCAAAACGCTGAACAAGTACGTGAAGGCGGCGCAAACACAGAAGAACGCAACACCCAAGCTAAACCAGATTAAGTCTGAGCCTGAGATAGATAAGCTCGGCAAAATAGCTGACGTCCTGAAGAAGGGGCAGCAGCTGTTGGTGCAGATCGTAAAAGAGCCAATATCTACCAAAGGGCCGCGCTTATCCTGCGAGCTTTCCCTTGCCGGACGCTACCTGGTGCTCGTGCCGTTTTCAAACACGGTAAGTGTATCCAAGAAGATCGTCAGCAAAGAGGAGAGAACCCGCCTGAAGCGCCTGATCACAAGTATAAAGCCGGAGAACTTCGGCGTGATCATCCGGACAGTGGCAGAAGGCCGCGATGTGGCAGAGCTCGACAGAGACCTGCGCAACATGCTTGCGAATTGGGAGGAGGGCTTTAAAACCCTCCGTATAGCGAAGCCAAACGATAAAATCATTGGCGAGCTCAATCGTTCTTCCTCCATCTTGAGGGATCTATTAAACGAGAGCTTTGATAACATCGTGGTAGACGATACGCATCTCTACGACGACATTAAGGCATACGTACAGAGTATAGCGCCGGAAAGAATTAAGATTCTGAAGCACTATACCGGTAAAACAAAGACCTTTGAACACTTCCACATCGAGAAACAGCTAAAAGCTGCCTTCGGAAAAACAGTGACAATACCAGGTGGCGGTTACCTGGTGATAGAGCACACCGAGGCGCTCCATGTTGTTGATGTGAACAGTGGGAACAAATCCAATACCGAAACCGATCAGGAGGCAACAGCGCTGCATGTTAACATGATGGCCGCCAAAGAAGTGGCTCGCCAGCTGCGCCTCCGGGATATAGGTGGTATCATAGTAGTTGACTTCATTGACATGAAGTCGCCGGAAAACCGCCAGAAAGTGTATGAGGTGGTGAAGGAGGAAATGAAGCGAGACCGTTCCAAGTCTACCATTCTCCCCATCTCGAAATTCGGCCTGATGCAGATCACGAGACAGCGTGTAAGGCCCGAGCAAAATATTGTAACCGGCGAAGTTTGCCCTACTTGCGGCGGCACCGGTAAAATAACGGCCAGTATTCTGGTGACGGACGAAATTGAAGCAGCGGTAGACGACCTGCTGACGAGCCACAACCACAAGAGTCTGCAAGTATACTTACACCCGTTCGTGCACGCCTACTATACCAAGGGGCTGCTATCGAAGCAGGTGAAGTGGTTCTTCAAGTACTTCAAGTGGGTGAGCCTCATAAAAGACACCTCCCTGGGCATCATGGACTTTAAAGTGATGGATAGCCGAGGAGAGGAAATCGAACTGCGAACCGCCTTCAGCGATGTGAACGGCGTGCAAGATAAAGAAGAGGAGTAAGACGGTTTGCTCTGAATGAAAAAAGCCGCTGCTAATTGTTTAGCAGCGGCTTTTTCTGTTGAAGAGGGTTTGCCTAGAACTTCACCCCGAAGTCCAGCGAAACGCCGTTGTTCTTCAAAGAGATGTTCTTGTCGTTCAGGCGCTCCTCGTAAAAATCATCGATATCGGTCAGGCCGCGGTGGTAGGTGAGGCCAGCGAACAGCTTGGTGCTCTGCCCCATCTGGAACTCGGCGCCGCCCCCGAGCAGCACGTCTGCCTCGAATATGTTAAAGCGCTTGATCACCTTTTCGCTGTTAATCACTTTTTTGTCGTCCACCTGCGCTGCCACCTTCGTGTTCAGGGAGCCGCCCACCTGGAAGTACACAATGGTGCCCGGGGCCACTTCGTTCGTAAACAGCTTCAGCGTCAGCGGCAACTCAATGTACTGTATCGTCAGGTCATCTTTATCTTTGATCTGCTCCACAGAGCCATCGGCATTCTCGCGGGTGTAGTTGTAAGAGATTTCCGCACCCTTGCCACGGTAAATCAAACCGGTGCTGAACGCATAGTTCTGAGCAAAGAAGTAGTCCGCAATCACCCCGACACCCAAACGCAGGTTGTTGCTCTCTTTCTCAAAATGATACCTGTCTTCGGCTACGAAGCGATTACCAGAGATGGTAGGCGAAACCTGGAGGCCAATCTCTATCTGTGCCATGGAGGTGAACCCAGCGCACAAAAACAACATCAAGAGTGCAATTTTCTTCATGAACATAGCTTAAATTATACTTTATGTTACCCTAATACGAAGTAACCCCCTATTTTTGTACAAAGATACGAAACAATGTATTACAGATTACTTATACTTGCGCTAGTAGTGTTTTCCTTCGGCTGCGGCGAGAAAGGATGTGAACTTCCGGATGAAATAGCTGAGGTGCCCGTGGACGTGCAGATTGAGCGCCTGGAGCAGCCTTTCTTTGCGGTGAGCTCCAAAGCTGAAATGGCCGACTTTCTGAAGAACCACCCGGTGTTCGCCGACAAGTACCTGCAACAGGATAACTACCCCTCAGACTCCGCCCTGATTTCCCCGCTTTACGGCCTGGCCACTAACCCTGCGCTGGATTCGCTGGCAGAGCAGGCAATCCAAACTTTTGGCAGCATGCAGGAGCAGGAGCAGCAACTGGAGCGGGCTTTCAAGGTAATAAAGTACTACTACCCGGAGTACCAGGTGCCGCAGGTGATGACCTTCGTGACCGGGCTTGGCACGCTAGGCAGCGACCTCTTTGTGTCGGACAGCCTTCTGGTCTTTGGCCTTGATTATTTTATCGGTCCGAAGGCTACATACCGCCCGCAGGCTTATGAGTACATTCTGCAGCGCTATGAACCAGAGAAGATGGTGCCTGCCGCCATGCTGCTCCTCTCAGACCGCTTTAACAAAACCGGCTTTGCAGATCGCACGCTGCTGGCCGAGATGATCGGTATAGGCAAGGCTTACTACTTTGTGCAGTCTGTGCTGCCCTGCGTGCCGGACGCATACATTATGTCCTACACCGAAAAGGAAATAGCCGACGTGTCTCATAATGAGGGGCGCATCTGGGCGCATTTTGTAGAGAAGGAGCTGCTATTTGAGAAGGCGCCCTTTGTGGTGAACAAGTACATTGGCGAGCGCCCGAACACGCCGGAGATTGATGCCACCGCACCCGGGCGCATCGGTGCGTGGGTAGGCTGGCAGATTGTGCGGGCATACATGGAGCGGAACCCGGAGGTAACGCTGCCGGAACTAATGGCCGAAACCGATTACCGCAAAATCTTCAGCGAGTCGAAGTATAAACCTGAGAAGAAGCGTTAACGGATGGCTGCGGTTTCAGCAGCACGAAGTATAGCAACGAAACGTTTCACCGGTAGTCGCCAGGCCTCCTCTTCGCGAACAAAATTTACAGCATGCACATCGCCCTACTGAACCAACACCACCACAACCCGGACTGCCCTGCCACCTGCCGCCACTACTCCTTTATGGAGGAACTGGTGCAAAGGCACCGGGTGAGCCTGGTAACGAGCGACGGGTGGCGGCGCACGCGTGTGACCCACGCGTACAGCTGGGTGCCGGAAGGGGTGGAGCTGCTGGAGTGTGAGGCACCCTACACCAACAAGATGGGGGTGCGCAAACGGCTGAAGTCTTTTGCCGGCTTTGCGGGTAGTGCTTTTAAGAAGACGATGCAGATGCCTAAGCCGGATGTGCTGTGGGCGGTTTCCACTCCGCTGAGCACGCCGTGGGTGGCGGCGCAGGTGGCAAGGCTGCGCGGGGTGCCGTGGGTGTTTGAGGTGCAGGACCTGTGGCCGAGCTTCCCGATACAAATGGGGGCTGTGCAGAACACATGGTTGCAGCAGCGCCTCTACAGCATGGAGAAAAGCCTCTACGAGCGTGCCAGCCACATCATCACCCTTTCGCCCGACATGTCGGACTACGTGGCTGACTTAGGCATCCCGCGTGAGAAGATCACGACAAACTATAACGGAACTGACCTGAACATGGTCTCCGCTGTGCAGGAGCACGAGCTTGCGCTGCTGCGCCAGAAGTACGGGCTGCAGGGAAAGCAAGTAGCCCTATACGCCGGCACCTATGGCCGCGCCAACAGTATACCCATGCTAATGCAGGTAATGGAGCAGATGGCCGCAAATACAAGTATAACGTTTGTTTTCACGGGAAACGGCTACTATGAGGCACAGCTGCAGGAGCTGGCGCAGCGGCTGCCGAACCTGCTCTTGCTGCCACCGCAGCCCCGGCCCGAGGTGTTTAAATGGTTTAAGCTGGCAGATATCTCGCTGGTGCCGTTTAACGATTTGCCCGTGCTTGCCACCAACTCTCCGGCGAAGTTCTACGACAGCCTTGCCTGTGGCACTCCCGCCTTGGTAACCAACCCCGGCTGGACGAAATCCTTTGTGGAGAAGCATGCCTGCGGTTGGTATACCCCTGCCGGCCAGGCAGATGCCATGGTACAGCTGCTACAGGAGGTGCTGGCGCAGCCGGAACTGCTACGGGCATGTGCGGCGAACGGAGCGGCCATCGCCCGCCAGCTATTCGACCGCAAGCAACTGGTGCAGCAAGTGGAAAACGTACTGCTAAGCGTTGTGAAGTAGCTGCTCTGCCACATCTCCTTTGCTTGCCTCCCACCTATTTTCCAGCCCTTGCAGGAGTGCATCAATCAACCTTCTTTTTCTTTCTGTAAGTTTTGCGTTTTGATACACAATGCCTTGTAGCGTTTTGCTTCGGGCGAGCCACGGGCCGGTAAAATTGTGGCACGCCGTTTGGATATTGCCATAGAGCAGGCAAAAGCCACCAGGCCTGGATTTTACTGCCGGTTTATTTAACTACTTGAATAGAAGAAGATGAGAAAGCACATACTAATGCTGGCCCTCGGCGTGCTGATAGCAGGAGGCGCTGTAGCACCCGCAGTAGCACAAAGCAATGAGAAGTCACGCCAGGAAGTAAGAAAGCAGGGGCACAAGGAAAGGGGCACGCGTAAAAGCCCTAAAGAAAGAGCCAAAGCCAGAGCAGAGCGCATGACCAGGGAGCTTGACCTGAATAAATCGCAGGCCAGGAAGGTTGAGGCCCTTTGCCTGCAGCATGCAAAAGATAAAGATGCCATGCGGGCGAGGTTTAAGAAGGGAGACAAAAGAGACGCCAGCTTCCGCAAGGAAATGATGGATAGCCACAAGCGCCACAACGAAGCCATGAAGGAAATCCTCAACAAAAAGCAGTACGCCAAGTATGAAGAGCAGCGTGAGCAAATGAAGGCCAGGCATAAAGAAAGAGCCGACAGTGGCAAACGAGGCCATCATGCTAGAGAAGCCGCTCAATCCCGGTAACACCCAGAACTAAAACAGGCAAGCTGCGAACGGCTTGCCTGTTTTTTTGTGCTGTTCTGTAGCCACGGCAGCGACGCGACTCTAGGCAAGGCCGCCCAGCTTATTCTCCGGGTCATCCGGAATGTTGGGGAAGTTCTTCTGAAAAAAGGCGCAGAAGTGGGTGAGGGGGCATTCCTCGCATTTCGGGCGGCGAGCCACACAAATGTAGCGGCCATGCAGGATGAGCCAGTGGTGTGCCTTAGACACAAGCTCATTGGGGATGTTTGCCACCAGCTGCTTCTCCACCTCCAGCGGGGTTTTGGCGGCTTTGGTTACCAGGCCCAGTCGCTTGCTTACCCGGAACACATGCGTGTCCACGGCCATGGCTGGCTGGTTCCAGATAACAGACACAATAACGTTGGCTGTTTTACGGCCCACCCCTGGCAGCTTTACCAGTTCCTCTACTGTGCTGGGCACTTCTGAGTTAAACTTCTCTACCAGCATCTTGCCCAAGCCGGCCAGGTGCTTTGCCTTGTTATTCGGGTAGGAGATACTCCGGATGTACGGGAACACCTCCTCCGGCGTGGCAGTAGCCAGTGCCTCGGGGCTAGGGTAAGCCTCGAAAAGGGCAGGCGTTACCATGTTCACACGCTTATCCGTGCACTGGGCGCTCAACACCACGGCCAGAATCAGCTCGTAGGGGTTGGAGTAAGCCAGTTCTGTTTCGGGCTCCGGAAAGTGCTGGGTAAAGTACTCAATCAGGAGTTTGTAACGTTCCTTCTTCTGCATAAAAAAAGTTTGCAATCAGTTAAGACTGCAAACTTAAGCTTTTTGAGTAATTTAAAATATCTTGAACCGAGCGTGCGCTTGGCGCCTTGGCTGCCTCATCGAGTAGCTGTTGGAACATGAGCAGTTCAGAACAGCCCTCGGCTAGTTCGTCATCTTGCATAAATGCTGATTCCAGCTGCGCGCGGGCGTCTTCGGCCAACTCGTCATATACATACTGGATCAGCTCATTCTGAGTAGAGGTTTTTATCATACGCAATGTTACCGTTTAGCATCTTTTTCCGCAGGTTGATCAGCGCATAGCGCATACGACCCAGGGCAGTGTTGATGCTCACACCGGTAGCGTCGGCTATCTCCTGAAAGCTCATGTCTGCGTAATGGCGCATCATCAGCACTTCACGCTGCGACTGGGGCAGCGTCTGGATCAGCTCGCGTAGACGGGCATGGGTGTCCTCCTTTATCTGCAGCGACTCGGCTGAGTCCTCTGAGAAAGACATCGTGTTAAACACGTTACTGCCGTCTTCCAGTGTGATCACCGGGCTTCTCTTCTCTTTACGGAAATGGTCTATTGCCAGGTTATGGGCAATGCGGCATATCCATGAAGAAAATTTGCCTTCCTCGTTGTAGCGGCCGCCTTTCATGGTATGGATGGCTTTTATGAATGCATCCTGCATGAGGTCCTCGGCCGTGTACGAGTCCTTCACAATCATTAAAATAGTAGTGTAGACTTTGTTTTTGTGTCTGTTTACTAGCTGTTCAAACGCACTTTCATTACCTGCGATGTAGAGCGAGACTAATGCAGAGTCGCTCATCTGGGTAGTTGTATTCATCGTAAAGCCACATTAAGTTAACGTAGAGCTTTATATCATATTGTTGCGTTTACTAGGTTATAACAGATTTTTTCAGAAGTGTAAATCAAATATATAGAACGCCTTTTAGATGTGCAAGAGCTGCCACATGTATTCCGTGAAAAAAATAGGAGCTTCTATACTTGCTCTTGTCTTTTCGCGTTACGCTGCGTCTATATGGGCTATATATACGAAAGGGTATAAAATGGGTGGTGAAACGCAGTAGATTTATTTTTCCACATATAGCCGTGTGCTATGCTTTTGGCCGGCCGTGGCATCGGGTTTAGTGAGGGCTTTTTCGGCAGCTTGAGAAAAATGGTGCAGGTAGCCAGGCTGTTGCTGTGCCTGCGCTTCTGCTTAGCTTGCCGGCGACGTATTTTGGAGCTGCTGCCTTTCTGGTAAAAAAAAGATGCCGTGCGGATAGGCCGGCACTGCTTGGGCATGCACAAGCAGCAGGCCCAGGCAGTGCGAAACAGGTTAAAAAGAGAAGGGCAGTAACGCTAGCGCCACTGCCCTTCTCTTTTTGACCGCAGGATGCGGCTACACCACGTCGGCCTCCTGGTCCAGGAAACTGAAGAGGCCCATCTTCATCTGGAAAACACGGGCGATGCTGCTGGCCTTGTGCTTTGCCTCCTCCGCCTTGGTGCCTTCGAACAGCTCGTCCACCGTTTGCAGAAACAGGCTCACCCAGCGCGAAAAGTGCTTCCGCTCAATAGGCAGGCGCATGTGCTTCGGGAAAGGCTGGCCTTTGTAAGCGATGCTGCCGAACAGAACGGAGCTCCAGAAGTTATACATAACCGGCAGGTGGCGAGACCAGTCTACTTTGGCAAAGCCGTTGAAAACCGGTGAAAGCAGGTCGTCCTGGTTCACGTGGTCATAAAATGTATCTACAAGCAGTTTGATATCTTCTTCGGTCGCGAGGTCTCTCTTCATAAGGTTATTTTATCAGCACCATCTTAAAGTTTGTCAACGCTTTCAGAGCGTGAGGCTCATGGGCCGGAATCCTGATGACCTGCCCTGCCCTCAGCACCTGTGGCGACAGGTAAATACTGAACTCGCAGGCTCCCTCCAGCATAATCAGCAGCACATCATGGCTGGTTTTATGCTCCTTAAGCTCTTGCCCCTCTGAGAAGGCGAACAGAATCGCCTTCTGCTTCTCGTGCTCCAGTATAACCTGGCTCCGGAAGCTGTTCGCGCTGTAGGCTATCTGGCCACACAGGTCGGTCAGTGGCTGCTGTAGGGGTTGGTTATCGGTATCCATGGCTGCTCTTACTCGTGTTGTATCCTATGCAAGTTTACACACTAACCGCCTCCTAAAAAATGACTTGCATCATGTATAGCCCCTGGCAGTTATTCTGATAGGCCCCGCGAGTGCCGGGGCAGGAGGGAGAGCCGCTGTGGGGCCCGGAAAGGTACGGACATAAAAAATCCTTCGAAAGAGCTGAGGAATCTTGCGAAGGATAATCTTTAAAGTTTAGTAAAGGCAGAAGGCTTACCTTCTGCTGTAGCCTTTGAGGCGGTTCAGAATCAGTAGCAGGCGACGGTTAATATCGCGCTCCTCTACCGGGTTGCATTGAGCCGAAAGGTTGCAAGGCTGCTTCAGTTTAGCCTCCACATTCTTCAGGTGGTCCAGGTAACATTCCAACGTGGTGCACGAAACGTTTTTCAGCAGATCCTCTTCAGCCTCATTCTCCTTTTTATACTTCAGGTTGATGGCTTTTGCGATTTCTGTGTTTATGTAGTTCGTTACTGCGTCGTCAGTTGTAATCTCCTGCTGGTACACCTTCCGCTCGATGTTCTCCAACAAATCTCTGATGTCCAGTGCTTGCATGGAATAATCTTTAATTGTGAAATAGATAATTTTATCAACGTCTTACAGTCCTCAAGATACGAGCCAGAACGACGCGCGTTGACTAAGAAAAGTATACTTTTTGTATTCGTAATACGTGTGCCTCCCTGTTAACAGAGAGGTAATAAATAAATTACGTTGGGCTAACTTTTGCTGGCCTGCAGCGCCTTTGATAAACAGGGCCCAAGATTAAAAAAGGTGAATTTTTATACTTCTGTTTAAGAGACATAGTTACAGAAGCCGCTCTGTTTTTTAGTAAGTTTTTTGGATGTTATTGATAGTTAGCAAGAAAGGGCCGGCAAGGAGCCCTTTGCTACGGCACTGCCTGCAGGCGGCACGCCTCAAGCCACTCCAATGCGTTGTGCTCACTTATGAAATAACGCGCATGCAGGTGAGGGCTGTAATGAATCACCTCCGAAATGGGCTTAGTTTCCGATACCAGGTTCTGGCGCTGCAGCGGCGACATAAGATATGCAATAAAGATGCCAGGAGCCATGGTGGCTGCCGGCGGCGACATGTTGGCGATAAACCAGCTGCGCTCCTGCTCCGAGGAGATGTTGCGCATGCGCAGGTCGTGGAGCCAGAAGCGCGACCTATGCTGCAGTGCCAGCTTCAGGGCGGCCAGGTAGCCCTCGGTAAACTGTGGGCCCTCCACCGCCACACGCCATCTACAGAAGAGCACATCCAGGTCCTGCCGAAAAGTAATAGTCAAGAAAGGGAGGTCCTGTTTGTGAATGGCTGTCATCGGTCGTTGGTTAGTGTTTAGGCAAAAGGGAGCACCCTCTGCCGTTATGTCAGATGTATGCTAACGCCATATAATATCCTGCTGTACTGTAAAGTGCTGTGCCTAACGCCACCCCCCGCAGACCAGAAACTACGGATCCGAAAGTCAGAGACTGAGGTACTTGTTATACGGTAATGAGTTATAATAGATATTGGTAAAGCTATACTTTTTAAGTATTAGCGGACAAGCGCTATTAAGAGATGCTTCTTTGGCGTAGCTTTGGGCCGAAAGTGTACAAAGCAGAAAAATGAGTAAAACACGCAAGCACGACC
Organism: Pontibacter actiniarum; assembly: GCF_003585765.1. NCBI lineage: Bacteria > Pseudomonadati > Bacteroidota > Cytophagia > Cytophagales > Hymenobacteraceae > Pontibacter > Pontibacter actiniarum. The sequence continues at coordinate 3,507,072 of NZ_CP021235.1, read as the reverse complement.
CTTATGCCGTTCTGAAGCTGCCGGACTTCAGGCTGTACGTTTCGGCAAGGCTCTGCATTACCCTGGCCATGCAGATACAGGCTGTTATTGTAGGGTGGCAGATCTACGACATGACGCAGGACCCGCTCTCGCTTGGCTTGATAGGGCTGGCCGAGGCCATTCCCTCTATTGTCGTGTCGTTGTATGCCGGGTATGTGGCAGACATCGTGGAGCGGAAGCGAATCATCCTGGTGGTGGTGGCCGTGCTGGCGCTTTGCTCTGCCTCTCTCCTGTACTTTACGCTGGACATAAGCCGGGTGCTGCTCCTGTACGGTGCCTTGCCCATCTACGGGGTTATCTTTGTGAGCGGCATTGCCCGGGGCTTTATGGGGCCGGCCATCTTCTCGTTTATGCCGCAGCTGGTGCCTAACAAGCAGCTGTACGCCAATGCCATTACCTGGAGCACCACCACCTGGCAGGCAGCCTCCGTGGCGGGGCCGGCTATCGGAGGCCTGCTGTACGGTTTCTACGGTATTACAGCCTCTTATATGACCGATGCCGTGCTGGTGCTGCTGGCCCTGCTCTTCTTTAGCATGATCAGCAGAAAACCATTGCCAGAAAACGCAAACCCCCAGAACCTGAAGGAGAGCCTGCAGTCGGGGATACGGTTCGTGTTCGGGAACCAGATCATACTTAGCGCGATCTCTCTGGACCTGTTTGCCGTGCTGTTTGGCGGGGCAGTGGCGCTGTTGCCCATCTTCGCCTCCGATATCTTACTGGTGGGGCCGCAGGGCCTGGGCATGCTGCGTGCGGCGCCTGCGGTGGGCTCTGTGCTGATGGCGATGCTCATGGCCTACTACCCGATCAATGTGGATGCCGGCAAAAAAATGCTGTGGTGCGTGGCAGGTTTCGGGGTGTGCATGGTGCTGTTTGGCCTCTCCAGGAACTTTTGGTTCTCGCTGGTGCTGCTGGCCCTGAGCGGGGCGTTTGACAGTATCAGCATGATTATCCGCTCCACCCTTATTCACACATTAACGCCAGAGTACATGAAGGGGCGCGTGTCGTCGGTAAACAACATCTTTGTCGGCTCCTCCAACGAGATAGGCGCTTTTGAATCCGGCTTTACGGCAAAGCTGATGGGGACAGTGCCAGCCGTGGTCTTCGGCGGCATCATGACCCTGGTGGTGGTAGCCTTTACCTCTGTAAAAGCCGATAAGCTACGGGTGCTGGACCTGACGCCAGAGGAGGCCGTGTAGCCTGGCCGGCGAGCCAAATGGCAGAAATATAAACGCGCCTCCCCCGCACAGCAAAGGCCGGGGGAGGCGCGTTTTGCTTTGCGGCGGCGCTACTCCGCCGTGGCCGCCTTGTCTGTAGGCTTCATCTTTTGGTTGTAGTCCTTGTGCGGGCGCCTTTTGCCGTAAGTGCCCTTCGTGATTTTGCCTTTTCTGGATTTTTTATCTCCTTTTCCCATAAAGCGTTAGGTTAGATGATGAACCTTTGCGCATACGCGCGTAAAAGGCTGTGGTTTAGGTTTATGAGCGATATTTTTCCGCCTGTTTCGCTACTCCAGCACTACCCGCTGGCGCACCACCTCCTGGCCTGATTTGGCCGATAGAATGAACATGCCCCGCAGGTTTTGCAGCTGCTGCTGGCTGAGCTGGAGCTCAGCGTCTTCGCCGGCCAGATTTTGCTCAAACAGTACACGCCCGGAGAGGTCCTGCAGCTGTACCAGTACCTCCCGCTGCTGGTAAGGCACTATTAAGCTAACGTTGCAGTCGCCGTTGCGGCACGGGTTAGGCGAAAGCATGATCTGCAGCTGTTTCGCCAGTCCCTCAGCGGTTGCTACAGCGATGACCTTGGAGTATTCGAACTGGCCGTCGTAGTCCACTTGTTTCAGGCGGTAGTAGTTCTGGCCTGGCAGCGGGCGGCTGTCCAGGTGGCGGTAGCGTTGCATTACGGAGGAGGTTCCGTGGCCCTGCACGGAGCCGATCTGCTCAAACTGCTTTCCGTCGGCACTGCGCTCCACCTCAAAATGGCTGTTGTTCTCCTCGCTGGCCGTGCTCCACTGCAGCGCCACGCCATTGGCACTGGCCACCCCGCTAAAGCTGATCAGCTCCACGGGAAGCGGCGTGATGGACAGGCAGGGGTCGTTGGAGTCCAGGCGGGCCTGCAGGTCCACGATCTCGGTCGGGATGGGAATCCTGAACCCGAAGAACTGCAGGTATGTGAAAGTGCTGACTACCACATCGGGCGTGCTCACAAAGAGGTCTCTGTTCACCAGGAGCTCCACAAAGGGGCTGGCAGCCAGCTGCGCCCTGGTCCGCAGAACGGGTACTCCGCCCACGGGCACGAAAATCATCCCGTCGATGTTACTGCAGTTGCCGCTGTTTAGCAGGGTGGCGTTTAAAACCACCAGTAGTGTGCCGGCGTTCGGGGCTGACTCCTGTACGGCCTCGTAAGCCACAAAAATACATTCGTCAGCGTACTCGCAAACGGCAACGGTCTGTGCCTTGGCCCTGCCAAAAGGCATCAGGAGTAAAAAAAGTATCGGTATCAGGAAGGTAAGCAGCGTAGATGTTTTCATGAATAGGGTCGCGTTAAGTTCTAGCTCACGGTGCAACAGGAGGCGTACCCAGCGGTAAACAAGGAGTCAGGAGGGCGATGGCCCCGGAGGGTGAGGGAACAGGCAAAGCGCCATCTTTGGAGGGGTTGGTTCGTTGCAGCAGAGCCTGCAGTGCAGTTTCTGCTACGCACACGGCTGCGCAGTTGCTACAGCATGCCATGCTATACTGTTGTGTACGAGTGCGATAGCTGGGAGGGAGCTGGGAGGTCGCGATTTTAGTAAAGCGCCTTTAAATGCCTGTGAAGCTGTGTGAAGTGTGCAAAAAAGTGGAGGTAGTGAGGGGGCTTGTGAGGCCGCGCCGGCTTTGTTTCCCTGCTGCACGTGCGGCCAGTGCTGTAACTGCAACAAAGCCCTTCAAAATGAGGTTATCTATTCGTAACTTTACCAATTAACAACCAGCATAAAAATGGCCTCTGCCAGAGGTAGTAATACCTGCCGGGGAGGCCGCAAAATTTATGGCAAACACATCTGCAGATAAACTTGACGAGTTAGACGCTCGCCAGAACATCATTATAAAAGGAGCACGGGTACACAATCTTAAAAACCTGAGCGTGGCGCTGCCGCGCAATAAATTTATCGTCATCACAGGGCTCTCCGGCTCGGGGAAGTCTTCCCTGGCTTTTGATACCCTGTATGCCGAGGGGCAGCGCATGTACGTGGAGAGCCTGAGCTCCTACGCCCGCCAGTTCCTGGGGCGTATGGACAAGCCCGACGTGGACTACATCAAAGGCATCAGCCCGGCTATCGCCATCGAGCAGAAGGTAAGCATTAAGAACAACCGCTCCACTGTGGGCACCAGCACCGAGATTTATGATTACCTGAAACTGCTTTATGCCCGCATCGGCAAAACCTACTCGCCTGTTTCGGGGGAGGTAGTAAAGAAGGACTCCGTAACGGATGTGGTGAACTTTATCTTCTCGCTGGAGGATGAGGCCCGCGTGATGATCCTGGCGCCGCTGCACCAGCACCAGGAGCGCACCCTGGCCAAAGAGCTGGACCTGCTGCTGCAGAAAGGCTACTCCCGCATCTACGCAAATGAGCAGGTATACTTTATCGAAGAGCTGCTGGAGGAGAAGAAGCCCAAGCTGGGCAAGGAGGTATTTATACTTGTGGACCGCGCGGTGATCTATAAATCCGACGAGGACCTTGCTTTTCGCATTTCCGACTCCGTGCAGACGGCTTTTTTCGAGGGCCACGGCGAGTGCCGCGTGCTGTACGGCAATGGGGAGGAGCGCGTTTTCTCCGACAGGTTTGAGCTGGACGGAATGGTGTTCGAGGAGCCGTCGGTCAACTTCTTCAGCTTTAACAACCCCTACGGTGCCTGCCAGACCTGCGAAGGCTTCGGCAGCGTGCTGGGCATAGACCCGGACCTGGTGATTCCGGACAAGAGCCTGACGGTGTATGAAGGGGCTATCGCTCCGTGGCGCACCGACAAGATGAATGAGTGGCTGCAGCCGCTGCTCAAGAACGGCATCCGCTTCGACTTTCCGATTCACCGGCCTTACAATGAGCTGACAGAGGCGGAGCAGGAGCTGCTGTGGACGGGCAACAAGTACTTCTCCGGCCTCAATGCCTTCTTTAAAGAAATCCAGTCGCAGACGCATAAGATCCAGTACCGGGTAATGCTCTCGCGTTACCGTGGGCGCACCACGTGCCCGGAGTGCCGGGGCTCGCGCCTGCGCAAAGATGCCAGCTATGTAAAAGTAGGCGGCAAAAGTATAACCGACCTGGTGCTGATGCCGATCACGCAGGTACTGCCGTTTTTCCAGAACCTGGAGCTAACGGAGCACGAGCATAACGTGGCGGAGCGCCTGGTAACGGAGGTGAGCAACCGCCTGGGCTATCTGCAGCGCGTGGGGTTGGGCTACCTGACGCTGAACCGCCTCTCCAACACCTTGTCTGGCGGAGAGAGCCAGCGGATTAACCTGGCTACCTCTCTGGGCAGTGCTTTGGTGGGGTCGATGTACATTCTGGATGAGCCAAGTATAGGCCTGCACCCGAAAGACTCTGAGCAGCTGATCGGAGTGCTGCGCTCGCTGCAGCAGATCGGTAACACGGTGATTGTGGTGGAGCATGAGGAGGAAATGATGAAAGCGGCCGACCAACTCATCGATATTGGCCCTGAAGCAGGCTCGGGAGGGGGCAACCTGATGTTCCAGGGCTCTTTCGAGGAGATGACACAACGTGCCGACACGTACACATCCAAGTACCTGTCGGGCAAGATGGAAGTGCCGGTGCCGGCGCAGCGCCGCAAGTGGCGCAATGCCATCGAAATTATCGGGGCGCGCGAAAACAACCTGAAAAACCTGAGCGTGAAGGTGCCGCTAGGCGTGATGACGGTGGTGACCGGCGTGAGCGGCTCCGGGAAGTCTACCCTGATCAAGAAGATTTTGGCGCCGGCCATGCAGAAGCTCCACGGCTCCACGGCTGAGGCAACAGGCAAGTTCGACAAGCTGGCGGGCGACTATAACAAGATCGAGCACGTGGAGTTTGTGGACCAGAACCCGATCGGCAAATCGTCGCGCTCTAACCCGGTAACCTACGTGAAGGCTTACGATGCTATCCGTACGCTGTACGCCGACCAGCCGCTGGCCAAGTCGCGCGGCTTTAAGCCGTCGCATTTCTCGTTTAACATCGAGGGTGGCCGTTGCGAAGTATGCCAGGGCGAGGGGCAGGTAAAGATCGAGATGCAGTTTATGGCCGATATCTACCTGACCTGCGAGAGCTGCCACGGGCAACGCTTTAAGCAGGATGTGCTCGATATCAAGTATAAAGACAAGAGCATATCGGATGTGCTGGAGATGACCATTGCCGACAGCATTGACTTTTTTGCTGACCAGCCGAAGATCATCGAGAAGCTGAAGCCGCTGAACGACGTGGGCCTGGGCTATATCCGGTTGGGGCAGTCGAGCAACACCCTGTCCGGTGGCGAGGCGCAGCGCGTGAAGCTGGCCTCCTTCCTGACGAAGGGTGCGCAGCCGCACCAGGAAAACATTCTGTTCATCTTCGACGAGCCGAGCACCGGCCTGCACTTCCACGACATCAGCAAGCTGCTCACCTCCATCAACGCGCTCATCGAAAACGGCAATACGGTGGTGATTATCGAGCACAACATGGACATCGTGAAATGTGCCGATTGGATCATAGACCTTGGCCCAGAAGGAGGCACCAACGGCGGTCACCTGCTGTTTGAAGGCACACCGGAAGAGATGGCGAAGCTGGAAGACAACGACACCGCCCGGTTCCTGAAGGAGAAGCTGTAAGAGAAGTATAAAGTAAGAAAAAGCCGCTGCAAGCACACTTGCAGCGGCTATATATGTTTTGCTGAAAATAATTTCGTAGTCTTTTTATCCATAAAAAATTAGTGTCTCGGTTAAAGTATAGAATATGCTAATTTTGTCATTGCTTATTTTTTAGCTTAATCTTATAATCTTGTTATTTGTTATATTGTTTATGGTTGCTTTAACTGAAGTTATTTCCTTATATATATTTATTAGTTGATGTATGTTTGATGCATTCAAACTAAACTAGAAATATGAAAGCAAAACTTAATTTAGTTAAGTCCACAATTTTAATCCTTATAGCATCCTGTGCAAGCTCGTGCGAAGATCAGCAAGCCGATCTCCCTGTTCCCACAGGGAGTAAAATTTTTTCAACGCACAAATTAAGTAATTTAAAGCAGCAGCTTATAAAGGAATACAAAGTTGTTGAAGATGATAGGATAGCAAATGATTTTCTCAAAAGTTTAGAAAAGTCGAAGCCTGAATCTTTTGAAATAGGAGAAGAAACTCTTAAGCTAAAAGCAAATAAAACTGTAGATAAACAAACGTCTCAACAAATTGAATTATACGCAACCAGACCTGATCTCGTTTCTGATACTGAGAGAGGTGGTTATGATAGTGGAGGTGGTGGGTCTGCAAGTTATACAGGAAGATCATATATGACGTTTGAAAATGATTGGCCTTACTCTAATGTAACAGTTGAAATAGCGTATTCAACTGATTCTAATGGAAATATTACATCGTGGGCTATATCTACTTATACCACAGATAGTTCTTTTGGAGGGTTTGATTTCAATGCATTAAGTGCTTCAGCGCATGTTTCTGGTAGTAGTTTATCTTTTAATTTTAGTGGGTTACTTTACACTGGAATGAACTACGATGGTAATGTGTACGGTAGTTCATATGTTGCGGAATATACTGGTGTTGTGAGTGGTGATGGGAGTACTTGGGGAAGGCAATTAATTAGAGATAACTAAACAAGTATGGCAATGACATTTTTAAATATCGATTTCGAAGATGTTTGGGTTCTTTTTGTTTTTATACACATCTGGTTGGTTGCTAGATATTGTTTTGGAGCCTTAACCGGTAAATATCCCTATAATTTTAAAACTTTATTGATAGTTGGGTTCGTCCCTTTCATTGGATATTATTATGTAATGAGACTTCCAAAAGAAGCAAAACAGTAGCACAATACAATAGGCATAAGCGAGAGAGGAGAGCAATATTGCTCTCCTCTCTCGCTTATGCCTATTGTATTCCATACAGTTGTTATCCTACATCAGGAATTACTATCTTGCCGTAAAGCTTCTGAGCAAGCTAAAGCAAGTATAACCATCATCAACACAAAGTATAAAGCATGAGAAAGAAGATTGTTGCAGGCAACTGGAAAATGAACAAAACCGCTGAGGAGGCGCTTTCGCTGGTGTCGGAAATCGACAACATGGTGAAAGACGAGGTGAATGGCGACGTGACCGTAGTGGTGGCTCCTCCTTTCCCGTTCCTGCAGAGCGTGGGCAAGCTAACACAAGGTAATGATAAGATGCACCTGGCTGCCCAGAACGTGAGCGAGCACGACAGCGGCGCGTTTACCGGAGAGGTGTCAGCGGCCATGCTGAAGTCGGTGGGCGTGGAGTACGTGATCATTGGCCACAGCGAGCGCCGCCTGTACCACCACGAGGACGCGCAGACGCTTTACAAGAAGATGAAAGCCGCTATTGCACAGGGCCTGAAGCCGATCTTCTGCTGCGGCGAGCCGCTGGAGGAGCGCGATGCCGACCGCCACTTCGACTACGTGGGCAAACAGCTGCACGACAGCCTGTCTTACCTGAGCAACGAGGAGTTTGACCAGGTGGTAGTGGCGTATGAGCCGATCTGGGCAATTGGCACGGGCCGCACGGCCAGCAGCCAGCAGGCGCAGGAAATGCACGAGTACATCCGGGAGCAGTTGGCCCGCATGTTTGATGCCGAGGCGGCTTATAAAACCCCGATTCTGTACGGCGGAAGCTGCAACCCGGCCAATGCGCAGGAGTTGTTCGCGCAGGCGGATGTAGACGGCGGCCTGATCGGGGGAGCCTCCCTGAAGTCCAGAGACTTTACAGACGTGATTAAGTCCTTTTAAAATACAATAGCATACTGTAAAAAAGGTTGCTGGCCTACGGGGTTAGCAACCTTTTTTTGTATCTTGCCCTGTATTTTAACAAAATTATATATGCAGATACTATTCATGATCTGGATGGCACTGCTGCCGCACCTTTCTCCTGCCGCGCCTGCCACAGCCACGGCAGGGCGTAACTTTTGCCAGATTTACGGATCGGTGTACCTGGAGCGAAACCCCATGTATAAAAACACCGCCTCGCATGTGGTGTATTTGGGGGAGGAAGAGGCCTTTGCCAACATGGTGGTGTACCGCGAGAGCAACAAGCTGTTTGCCGACGCAGCGGCCATCTGGTACGTCACTCCTAACAAAGCCTTTGCTGACCATGTGCTGTATGTAACGGAGCAGCGTTACCAGGCCGATTTTACTGTACATTTTACCGATACGCGCTCTTTTGCCACTTGCCGCGAATAACAACTACCATGGATTTTATAGAAGTAACACTTACCGTAAACACAGATTTTGCGGACATTCTGACAGCCGAGCTCGGAGAGCTGGGCTTTGATGCCTTTGTAGAGACAGAAAATGGCTTCAGTGCCTACATTGAGGAAGACAAGTATAACCAGCAGGACCTGGAGGAAACCCTGAGCCGCTACGCCGACTTTGTGGAGGTAACGTACGCGGTGCAGAAGATTGAGCGCCAGAACTGGAACGAGGAGTGGGAGCGCAACTTTGAGCCGCTGTTTATCGGTGGGGAGGTTTCGGTGCGTGCCTCTTTCCATGAGAAGCCTGCCGCCGCGAAGTACGATATCGTGATCAACCCGAAAATGTCGTTCGGCACGGGCCACCACGAAACCACCACCCTCATGATAGAGAACCAGCTGACGCTGGACCACCAGGGCAAGCGCGTGCTGGACATGGGCTGCGGCACCGGCATCCTGGCCATTATGGCCGGAGAACTGGGCGCCACCGAGATTGTGGCAGTGGAGATTGAGGACTGGACGGTAGAAAACGCACGCGAAAACGCCGAGCTGAACAATTATGCAAGTATAGATGTGCGTTTGGGCGGAGCTGAGACCATCGAAGGAGAAAAACCTTTCGATATTATACTGGCTAACATCAACCGAAACGTTCTATTAGAAGACATGCCTGCTTACAAGGCTGTGCTGAAGCCGGAAGGCTGGCTGCTGCTAAGCGGCTTTTACACCGAAGACCTGCCCATGCTGCAGGAGCGCGCCCAGGAGCTGGGCCTGACCTACCTATCGCACCGCGTTAAAAATAACTGGGTGTCGGCTTTGTTTAAAGCATAACCACTGCCTCAGAGTACATTCCCTTCTTTAATCCCCAACCCTTACCCTTATGAAACAGCTTCTACCCTTCATCTTATTTCTGACGGTTCTGACGACGCAGGCGCAAACCAAATTATCGGATAAGCCTGACGATTTTGTAGGAGATGTAAAAGCCATGTTACTTGCGGGGAAGGTGGAGAACGCCGAAGCCCTTTCCGCAGACCTGGAAGAAGTATGGGGCAGCGGCAAGCTCTCGTCCGGGCAAAAGAAGGAGGTGATTGATATTGCCCAGCTCATGTACCGCAAGCGCATGCGCAGCAACCCGCACTTTGCCAATTTCTTCACGATGCTCACGGCAGGGGCCCGGAAGCAGAACCTGAGCGCAAACCAGCTGAACAACCTGCTGGAGGTGACGTCAAAAGCTGTAAAGCAGGAGAACACCAAGAGCCTGGAGCAGTTCCTGAGCACGGCCAGCCTCTACCTAAGCGAAAACCGCCTGTTCAGGAACTCCTACTATAGCCTGAACGCCTCCGGCGGTTCTTTTAGCTTTGCCTACGAAGGAGCCAGCAAAGAAACCGGGGAGAAAGCGGAAGAGGCCGATGGCTGGGGCAGCGTGTCCTGGGACGACGAGGTAAACGAGCAGGGGGAGCTGGTAGAGGATGACGGCTGGGGCACTGTAACGAGCGCTCCGAAGAAGGAAGACAAGCAGAAAACGGCACAGAAGCGCAAAGAGAGCCTGAAGCGCCAGTTTGTGCCCGAGATGCCCAAGGTGTCGGGGCCGGTGCTGAAGCTGGAGGGCGTGGCGCTCACGTTCGTAACCCCCTGGGACTCCACCTCCATCCAAAACACTGCCGGCCAGCTGATGCTGGTCAACAACATGTTTGTGGGCGAGGGCGGCTCCTTTAAGTGGGAAGCGAAGGGCGAGCCTGCAACGGCAGACCTGGGCAAGTATAACTTTAACACAAGCTTTGCCGGTTTCAAGGCGCCGGACGTAAAAGTGAGCTACCCCGCAGTACTGGCCGCACCCGTGGACGGAATGCTGGAGTGGATCAGCAGTAAGCGCAAGTCTGGCAACTACCCTTACCCGAGGTTTGTCTCATTTACCAGCGATGCCAGGCTCAACAGCCTGGGGCCTAACATAGCCTACACAGGCGGCTTTTCGTTAACGGGCAACGTGGTAGGCAGCCGTCCGCTGGACGGAAGCCTGTCGCAGTTGGTGGTGACACACCAGGGCGCGCGCAAGTTCCGCACCATGGCCCGCAACTATACCTTTGAAGACTCCTTGGTGCTGGCAAACCGTGCCTCCGTGGCGATTTACCAGGGCCAGGACTCCATCACGCACCCGGCCATGCAGCTACGCTACGCCCGCACCAACCAAAACCTGACGCTCACAAAAGACAAAGGGCCTTATGCCCGCACCCCTTTCTTCGATACCTACCACAGGCTGGAGATCACAGCGGAGCGCGTGCACTGGAACCTGAACCAACCAGAAATAGAGTTCTCCATCCTGAATACGAAGACACTGATCCCGGTGCAGCTGGAATCAACGGAGTACTACTCAAACAACCGCTACCAGCAACTGGTGGGCATTGCGCCGTTTCACCCGCTGCAGATACTGGTGGGCTACGGAGCCAAGGCCAAAACCAGCACGTTCTATGCGGCCGATGTGGCCAAAGCTACCCGTTTAAACGAAACAGCCGTGCGGGAGGCTGCGGCAGCCATGTCGCAGCAGAGCTTCCTGGACTACGACCCTGCCTCGGGTTACATCCAGCTGAAGCCCAAAGCCTGGCACTATGTAGGCGCCTCCCGCGACCTGAAGGACTACGACCACTTGGTGATCAAGTCTGTGGTGCCCTCGGGCCGTAACGCCACCCTGAACCTGGAGGATAACAAACTGACGGTTCGGGGGGTGAACAGGATCGCTTTTAACAACGATACAGCGAGCGTTTATGTACTGCCGCGCCGCGAGCAAATCCATATCCTGAAAAACCGCGACATTGAGTTTGACGGGCAGGTGTTTGCCAGCAGCCTTGCCTTTAAGGGCCGCGAGTTCAGGTTCAGCTACGATGAGTTCGCGATAGACCTGGCGAAGCTGGACACCATCGCCTTGGTATCCAAAAAGCGCAGGTCCAGGAGCAACGAGGTGTCGGACCAGGTACTGACAGGCAACAGCGGGAAGCTTTCCGGTAAACTCTACATAAACAAGCCAAGCAACAAATCTGGAGAGAAACACTATGCCGAGTACCCTAAATTCGATGCCGTGGCCGGTGCACAGGTGGCTTTTTCGCGACCAGATGTGGCAGGCGGCGCCTACGACAGCACGGTGTACTTCGACATGCCGCCGTTTAAGCTCGACAGCCTGAGCTCCGGAAAAGGCGTGGTGTCCTTCGACGGTACCTTTAACTCCGGCGGCATCTTTCCGCCAATTAAGGCGAAGATGCAGATGATGCCCGATGAAACCCTAGGCTTTTACTACCAGCCGCCCGCCAAAGGCCTGCCAGCCTACGGCGGCAAAGGAATGGTGTACGATACCATCATGATGAGTTCAGCCGGTATTCAGAGCAAAGGAAGACTTACCTACCTGGCGGCTACGCTGCAGGCCCCGGCCTACACGTTCTACAAGAACGGGGCGACGGTTAAGGGAGGCAAAGAGGTCGTGATTGCGGAGAGCTCTCTCAACGGCACCGCGTTTCCGGTGGCTAGCCTGAAAGACTTCGATATGAACTGGCAGCCTCAGGCCGACACCATGTACCTGCAAACGCAGAAAGAGCCCATGTCTGTTTACAAGGAAGGGTATACCTTTAAAGGTGTCGCCAAGCTTTCTCCCGGCGGCTTGTACGGTAGCGGCGTACTCGATAACCCCAATGCCAACGTAACTTCTCCAAAGCTCCGGTTCAAGCAGCGGGGCTTCAGCGGTAACAACGCGCAGATGCTGGTGAAGTCGGATGTGGCGGGTCGCCCGGCCGTTAAGGCACAGGATGTGGCCTTCACCTACGACATGACCAAGGGCTTCGTGGATTTTGAGAGTGAGCAGAAGGGGGTAGCCAGCCTGGAGTTCCCGAAGGCACAGTACAAGACCTCCATGAGCAGTGCCCGCTGGGACATGAATCAGCAAAAGGTAAGCCTGCAGGCCGACGAGAACGGCGGGAAGAACTGGTTCTTCTCCCAGCACCCGGAGCAGGACGGGCTGAAGTTTATGGCTGCCAGCGGAGAGTATAACCTAAAAGACAACACCCTGCGTGCCGGTGGTGTGCCCTATATTGCCGTGGCCGATGTGTACGTGCTGCCGGACAGCGGTAAGGTGGCTGTGGCTGCCGATGCAACTATCCGCACCCTGCGCAACGCAAAGGTAATGGCCGATTCTGCCCAGCAGTTCCACAAACTGTACAAGGGCAACATTGATGTGCTCTCCAGGATGGCGTTTAAAGGCGATGCCCTGCACGACTACTACAACGCCGCCGGCGACTCGTTTAAGCTGCAGTTCTCGAACTTTATCTACGGTAACCCGAAGGAGAAGAAGAAGCCGGTGTTCACGTACGCCACGGCAAGTATGGAGGAAGGGAAGCCGTTCTACATCTTCCCGAGAATCCTGTACCGCGGCAAGGTAACGATGAACGCGCCAAACGAGCACCTGGACTTTGACGGCGACCTGAAGCTGAACTTTACGGGCAACCCGGCCGACTCTGACTGGTTCTCTTACAAAAAAGACACGCTGGACCCCAAAAACGTCCGTATCCCGATCAGCAAGTCAAAGGCTGCTGACGGAACAGCGCTGCACACCGGCCTGCACGTTTCGGCGGGCTCCGGCAAGCTTTACAACACCTTTGTGTCGAAGAAGCAGGCGGAGGAAGACCTGGACCTGTTTGTGGTGGATGGCCTGCTGTCTTACAACAAGGAGAAATCAGAGTTTAAGCTTGGGCGTGAAGAGCGGGCCTATGGCGGTGCTTACGAAGGCAACGTGCTGCTCTACAACGAGGCGACCAACACGATTCACTTCGAGGGCAAGCTGAACCTGCTGAAGCCTAAGAAAAGCTTTAACGTAGAGGCCTCTGGCAGTGGAGACGCTAACGTAGACAGCAGCCGCTACAACCTGAATACCATGCTGGTGTTTGACCTGGATGTGCCAAAGCAGACGCTGGAGGCCATGGCGGGGAACCTGCGCGGGAACGCTGTAGGTGCTGTGGAGGCCGTGGATAACACAGGCGATGCCATGGTGTACAAACTGGCGGAGTTTGTGGGAGACAGAGAGGCCCGCAAGTATAAAGAGCAGTCGATGGTGGAGTACGTGCCGCTGCCGAAGCTGTCTAAGAAGCTGGAGCGCAGCCTGGTGCTGAGCGATGTGGACCTGCGCTGGTCAAACAAGCAGAACGCCTGGTACAGCGTAGGCGGCATCAGCCTGGCCAGTAGCATGAAGGAGGATATCAATGCCCGCATGAACGGCTACCTGGAGATGAAGCAGGACATGTACGGAGACCCTGTGGTGAACCTGTACCTGCAGGCCGATCCTTTTACCTGGTACTATTTTAGCTACTTTGAGAACGGCTTAACGATGGCCTCCTCGGATGATAAGTTCAACAAGGCGGTGCGTTCCAAGTCGAAGGGCGGGCGCGGCTCCACCAGCAGCTACGGCATCTACGAGGGCATGCCGATCGAGAAGAACGAGTTCCTGAACTACTTCCAGACGACTTACCTGGGTGGCAAGGAAGGGTTTAAGGCAGCCTCAGAACAAGTGGTAAACGAGCCGACCGGCAACTTCGACTTTATTTCCGATGACGACGCGGCTAAAGGGGATAAAAAGAAGAAAAAGAAGAAGAACAAGAAAGACCCGTTTGAGGCGGAGCCGGAAACGGAGGGAAATAACCAGGAACTATAAGCATCGCGTATACAGTTACCGGGTAACTTAATTTTCGCAGATAATTAAGTTTTAGCTATATTTGGGCTTGTTTCTGCCATTGGTTGCGCCTGTTTACCCAAAGGCGTTTGGTGGAAAAGCATCCCTGGAATTAAAAGATTACATCAATGGATATTTTACTGATAGCTGTATTTGCCATAGCTGCTTACCTGATCGGCTCCATTTGCTCGGCCGTCTGGATAGGCAAGGCATACTATGGCATCGACGTGCGCCAGCACGGCAGCGGGAACTCCGGCGCCACCAACACGTTTCGCGTGCTGGGCAAAAAGCCAGGTGCCGTGGTGATGCTGCTCGATATTTTCAAAGGCTGGACAGCCACCTCCCTGGCCGGTTTCCTGGTGATATTCAATGCCATTGAGCCGGAGCAACTGATCGTGTTTCAGTTAATTTATGGTGCCTTAGGCGTGCTGGGGCATATTTTCCCGGTGTACGAGCGCTTTAAGGGCGGTAAGGGAGTGGCAACGCTGCTGGGTATGATGCTGGCTATTGAGCCGGTGGTGGCCCTGATGTGCATCGCCATTTTCGTGATTGTGCTCTTTGCCTCTAAGTATGTGTCGCTGGGCTCCATGATTGCCGCTCTGGCCTTCCCGATGCTGTTGCTGCTGGTGCCGCGCTTTCACCCGGAGAACCCGATCCTGATCATCTTCGGGTTTATACTTTTTGCCGTGGTGGTACTCACGCACCGTAAGAATATAAACCGCCTGATAGCCGGCGAGGAAAGCAAAGCCAACATCAACCTAGGGCGCAAGCGCTAAGGCACCCGAACAGGTACAAAATACTACCGAAGAGCCATCCTGCTAAGCAAGGGTGGCTTTTTTTTGTAACTTTAAGTCGAAACCTAGTTACTACGCTATGATAAACCAATATATCAACGACAACAAAGACCGCTTTCTAAACGAGCTGCTCGACATGCTGCGCATCCCGTCTGTGAGCGCTGACCCTAAGTTTAAGGCCGATGTAATGCGCAATGCGCAGTTCCTGAAGGAGCGCCTGCTGGAGGCCGGGGCCGACCATGTAGAGCTGGTGGAGACGCCGGGCAACCCTGTGGTGTACGGGGAGAAAATGGTGGACCCAAGCCTGCCAACGGTGCTGGTGTACGGCCACTACGACGTGCAGCCTGCAGACCCTTACGAACTGTGGAACTCGCCTCCCTTCGAGCCCGTGGTGAAAGACGGCAAGATATACGCCCGCGGCGCCTGCGACGATAAGGGGCAGATGTACATGCACGTGAAGGCCTTTGAAACTATGGTGAAGACCAACACGCTTGCCTGCAATGTTAAGTTTATGATTGAGGGCGAGGAAGAGGTTGGCTCCGTAAACCTGGGTACGTTTGTGCGGGAGAACAAAGACAGGCTGCAGGGCGACGTGATCCTGATCTCCGATACAGGCATGCTGGGCAACGACACCCCCTCCATTACCACGGGCCTGCGCGGCCTGAGCTATCTGGAGGTAGAGGTGACCGGGCCAAACCGCGACCTGCACTCCGGCCTCTACGGCGGGGCGGTGGCAAACCCGATCAATATACTTTGCCAGATGATCGCCTCGCTGCACGACGAGAACAACCACATCACCATCCCCGGCTTCTATGATAATGTAGATGAGCTGAGCCAGGAAGAAAGAGCCGAGATGGCCCGCGCGCCGTTTG
Source organism: Pontibacter actiniarum (assembly GCF_003585765.1). Taxonomy (NCBI): domain Bacteria; kingdom Pseudomonadati; phylum Bacteroidota; class Cytophagia; order Cytophagales; family Hymenobacteraceae; genus Pontibacter; species Pontibacter actiniarum. The sequence continues at coordinate 3,491,248 of NZ_CP021235.1, read as the reverse complement.
ACCTGGACAAGTATAAAAAAGCGCTGGACCTCGGCGATGTGCACGGGGAAGAAGACTATGTAACGATGGAGCGTAACTCCATTCGCCCGACGCTGGACGTGAACGGCATCTGGGGAGGCTATACCGGCGAAGGAGCCAAAACGGTTATTCCGTCTAAGGCCTATGCGAAGATCTCGATGCGCCTGGTGCCCCACCAAACCTCAGAGGAGATTACCGAGAAGTTTAAGAAGCACTTCGAGAGCATTGCACCGAAGAGTGTGAAGGTGGTGGTGAAGCCGCACCACGGAGGTGAGCCGGTGGTAACGCCAACCGATTCGCCGGCCTACCAGGCTGCCGCTAAAGCCTACGAAGAAACCTTCGGTGTAAAGCCGATACCGGTGCGCAGCGGAGGCTCTATTCCGATTGTGGCCATGTTTAAGTCTGAGCTGGGCCTGGATTCCGTGCTGATGGGCTTTGGCCTGGATTCGGATGCCATCCACTCGCCAAACGAGAACTTCGGCCTGTTTAACTACATGAAGGGCATCGAAACGATCCCGTTGTTCTACAAGCATTTTGCTGCCATGAAATAGCAGGTGTGCCTGCCCCAAACGCAAAGCGGCCCGGCGATAACAGCCGGGCCGCTTTGCGTTTACCAGCGCATCATATCGTCCGGAGACGGGCTGGGGATAAGGTAACCGATGCTCAGCTTAAACCCGAAGTTTTTCTGGTCCAGCGTTTTTGAGAAGGAGGTAAGGCCGCCGGTGTTGTGTAGGCTAAAGGAAAAGCCGTTGTCCATCTCGATGCCGATACCTACCGTGTAGCCGTAGTCCCAGCGTTCAAAGTCATCCATGCTGAGGGGGTAGTCGCCAAGTATGGCGGGCTCCGTGTTGCCGGAGTTGCGCTCTACGCGCACCACTTCTGTGTTCTCAGCGAGCAGGTAGCCCAGGTAAGGGCCTCCCTCCACAAACAAGCCTCCTTTCTGCAGTTTCAGCATCAGGGGCAGCGTGAGGTAGTGCAGCCGGTGGTCGTCTGCCAGCGCCTCGGCTACGTTCAGGGGGTACTCATCATATACAAACCCTTTCTGCTCATACAGCAGCTCCGCCTGCAGGGCCAGCCGCGACACAAACTCGTAGCACAGCACTACGCCTCCGTGGAAGCCGGCCAGGTTATCTGTAACATCCGAGGAGCCATCGTCGCCTTGTACAGCGTAGAGGCTGCCGCCCACCTTGGCACCAAAGCGGGTATACTGCGCCTGTGCCAGCAGTACGGGGGCAAGTATAAACAGGAGGAACAGGAGTGTCTTTTTCATAGCGTTGGGCAGTAGGTTTGATGCTTACATTTACTGCCGCAGGTATGAAATAGTTGGCGGGCATAAAAAAAGCCAGGCCCACCAAAATGATGGGGCTGGCTTAGGAAGACAGAAAAAAATAATGTTCTCTTACCCGGAGGTTTAGAAGTTCAGGCCGAGTGTCAGCATAACAGTAGAGTGGCGGGCATCGGTAAAGTTCTCATCGTCGAAGTACTCGTTGGAGGACTTGTCGACAATATCGGTGAAGCTACCGTTGTAGCGCAGGCCAATGCTCAGCATGCCGCTTGTAATACCGACTCCTGCGGCGTACCCTACCTCAAACTCCTTCATATCATCCTTATCCAGGTTGGTGGTGGCGGAGCTGGTGCGCTCACCGTTCATGTACTCTTTGATGTTGTTGTTCACGCTCAGCAGGTACGACGCCTGCGGGCCGCCTTCAAAATAAAGTGGGCCTGCCTTGATGCGGGCCAGCACCGGTAGCTCCAGGTAGTTATAGTTCATGTTGCCCTCTCTGCGGAAATCGCCTCCCAGGGGAAGGGTTATTTCGGTGTCTTCATACTTAAAGCCCTTGTTGGAGTACAGGAGCTCTGGCTGGATGGAGAAAAACTCGCCCACTACCGGAATGTTATAGGTTAAACCGGCATGGAAGCCAATCTTGTTCTCGTAGCGCGATTCATCCTTTAGGTCGCCGGAGAGGTTAGAGAGGTTGGCGCCCGCTCTGATGCCTAAACCAGACTGTGCCTGAGCCGCTCCAAAGGCAGCCAGCGCAAATGCGAATGATAAAAATAGCTTCTTCATAATCGTGTTCGTTAGTCGTATGTGCCTTAAACGTGCAGCATACAGGTTTTAGGATACTTGTGTTCTTAAGCTTTTATAATATTGTCCTTAAATCGGCGCAACAGGCTGTTACTGAAAGTGTAAATTTTTTACTGTCGCTAACACCCCTGGCGCCCTCACATGCATGTACCGGAAACGGTAGCAACAAGCGGGCCAAAACATAGCCAAAGAATATATAGAAGGGCGAAATATGTAGGCAGGCTATACTTAACGTATGGTAGAGAGGCATATAAAAAGTCCGGACCAGGTCCGGACTTTCAGTTTTTTCACAGAGTTAGTTTGTACTAAGGCATATTCTATCGGCTCGGGAACATATAGCCCAGCGTGAGCATAAATACCCCGTTCCTAAAGTCAGCAGCGTCGTCATCGTCATAGAGGTTAGAAAAGTCGCCGTTGTAGCGCACGCCTATGCTTAGCCCCAGCGGGGTAGAGGCAAGACCAATACCGGCTGCGTAGCCTATAGCCGTACGCTTCAGGCCGTCGCTGTCTACGTCAATGCTGCTGTCATCAATCTCCAGCTTGTCTTGTACCCGAAACGAGACCTGCGGGCCTGCCTCAAAGTATAACGGGCCGGCATTGATCTGGGCAAGCACAGGTACATCTATGTAGCTTAGCCTGTACTTTACCTCATCTATGTCTTCCAGCTTGGCACCTTTCTGAGAATACAGTATCTCAGGCTTTATCGAAAAGAAATCTTCCACTACAGGAAAATTGGCCGTAACGCCCGCGTGGAAGCCGAACCGTCTGTCCGCGCCGTCGGCATCGTCTCCTTCAAAGCCAGAATAGTTGGCGCCCACCTTTACTCCGAAACGGGTTTGGGCCTGGGCGGCAAAAACAGTAGTCAGTATAAATGCAAAAAGTAATAAGACCTTCTTCATAATTTTAAACATTTGTAACTTAATAGAACAATAGGATGAGCGCGGAAACACCGTGCTGCCTAATGTAAGCCTATTACGCAGGGGTTTTAGAAAAGTATAGCAGCCCAGAGCTATTTTAGCGACTGCAGAGTACATTTTAGGTAAGCCGGACCAGCGCAAAGGCAACAAAAAACAGGCTGCTGTCTGTAGCTGCCTGTTATGTTAAGTTATTGTTAAATAACGGTTTGTGTTGTGCCCGGTTCAGCCTGCCCAGCCCTCGCGGTCGAGGCTGCGGTACTGAATAGCCTCTGCTAAATGTTCAATTTTAATTTCCTCGCTACCGGCCAGGTCGGCAATGGTGCGGCTTACTTTCAGGATGCGGTCGTAGGCGCGGGCCGATAGCCCCAGGCGCTCCATCGCCGTTTTGAGGAGCGTGCGCCCGGCCTCGTTTATCTGGCAAACCTCCTTCACCATCTGGGAGGGCATCATGGCGTTGGAGTGAATCTGCGGCACTTCTTTGAAGCGGCTCGTCTGCAGCTCCCGGGCCTGTACCACCCGTTCCCGTACAGAGGCGCTGTCCTCGGCTTTGCGCAGGGCCGTCATTTCGTCAAACGTAACCGGCGTCACCTCTACGTGCAGGTCTATGCGGTCCAGCAGCGGGCCGCTTACCTTGTTCAGGTAACGCTGCACCACACCGGGGCCGCACACGCACTCCTTGTTGGGGTCGTTGTAATAGCCGCAGGGGCAGGGATTCATACTTGCCACCAGCATAAAGTTCGCCGGGAAGTCAATAGTAGTCCTGGCGCGCGAAATGGTAACGCGGCGCTCCTCCAGCGGCTGGCGCATCACCTCCAGCACGGTGCGCTTAAACTCCGGCAACTCATCCAGAAACAGCACACCGTTGTGCGAAAGCGATATCTCGCCGGGCTGTGGAATACCGCCGCCGCCAACCAGCGCCACATCCGAAATGGTGTGGTGCGGCGAGCGGTACGGCCGTGTGGTAAGCAGCGAACCGGTCTCGCCCAGTTTGCCCGCCACGGAGTGTATCTTTGTTGTCTCCAGGGCCTCGTGCATCGAGAGTGGCGGAAGTATGGACGGCAGGCGCTTGGCCAGCATGGTTTTTCCGGCGCCCGGCGGGCCGATCATGATGAGGTTGGTCCTTAGTAGCTAAAATGTGGTTTTTTAGGCAAAAAGAGCAGGTTTGAGCACTAAATCAATAGTACGGGTTACCAAGTGGTGACTAATTATACCCATTGTCTTTACAATTTGCTAAGTTCATCGCAAAATTGCTTTCTGGAAAAGGAAATTTTGGCATGAGTGTATCCTGCTTATTTATGATTATTCAAGCAAACTTAAAGTTTCTTCTAAAAATTCAGGGTATTCATTTTTATACTCCGAGAGGAAGGCTCTTTCTAAGGTATTGTTGATACAAATTAGCTTTGCTTCGTTATTAAGGTATGTTTCATTATAATCTGCTGCAGATATCTTGTTTTCTTTCGAATCTGCAATAGTCATTATTATTTGAGTATCTATTGGCTTATTTTTATAAATAAACTTTAATATAGAGCCTCTATTATCGTCATCAATATCCTCCTTGAAAATGGCATCCATCATAAAAGGAAGTCTATGTACATTTTCAGTTTTTTTAATTATCTTGTTGAAAGCAAAATTATAAGCTAATAAAGTTTTCAGTAATTCTACACCTTGTTTCGGGAATGCAGGTATTCTATACAATAATAGAAACCTATCATTGTCAAACTCTTTTACCCCTAATTCAGAAAGATAGCTCCCAAAATATCTTTTAAATTCATATTCCTTTGTCTTTCTTTCTTCTATGATGTCCTCATCTGCTTTGAATGCTTTTAGCTGTTCAATTTTCTTATCCAGCTTGACGCTTATCTCTCCTATTTTATTTAATGCATTCTCAGATAGTTGAACGTTTACTTTATTATCAATCCAAGAGTTGAAAGTCAAGCCGTCTACTTCATATCTAGTTAAAGTAGAGTATTCTTCTGAAATTAATTTTTTACGTTCATTAATTCTATCCTCTAATGAATTGATAGAGCCCTTTAGTCTCTTCAATTCAGCTATTTGTTTGCCTATTTCACTTAGTTGTTTATTTGTGTCATTGACATCCTGTAGATGGTCATAAATATATTCAATTGTGTTAGGTAGAGGTTGGTTACAGGTAGGACAGTTGTTTTTTAGTGGTTGCTGCTTAGTTAATGCTTTTTTAACTCTTGATAAAACCCTTCTACGCTCCTCTAAAAACGCTAGTTTATTACAAGCTAATAAATACTCTTTCTCCCACTTAATTAACTTCGCTTTGTTATTCTTATATTTTTCAATGTATTCATTAGATGTAGAAATAAACCTTTCGTCTTTCATTCTAGAAAGTCTAAACTCGTCATTACTTTTTTCAATCTCCTTTAAAAACTTTAGTTCGCTTTCAAGTTTAGTTTTTTCCGTTTCTAAAATATGCTTTTCAGCTCTATCGAAGTCATTTACTATACCTAAATAATAATCGAAAAAATCAGTTTTAAAATTTTTGATAAAGTCTAATCCTCTAAAAGATTTGTGCCTATACACCCATCCAACATCCTGCGCCACATAATATGGTAAAAACATAGCTTCAATAGATGCTGGTTTATATGTCCCTGCACTCTCTAAATGTAAAGAAGATCCAATTAAATTTCCTACGTATTCCTTAAGTTCCTTATGTTCTTCTGACCTATCACCGCTAATTCCAATAAATTTCTTGATAGGCTTATCTTCTCTTCTTACAACTATAAATTCATTATCTCTAATGAATGTTATTCTTTCAGGAGAATCCTTTTTCAAAATGAAGTCAAGCCTGAAAATCACTCTTTCTTTTAAGACCTCATCTAATTTGTATTTTTCATCATTAATACCAAAAGTATAGAGGATGGCCTGTATTAGTGTGCTTTTACCTGAGGTGTTTTTACCGTGGATTAAATTAATTCCTGAATTGAATTCTGTGTTGAAATATTTATTTTGACTTTCAGAATAGGCAAAAAACCTCTTATACTCAATTGTAGCTTTCATTATTTATTAAGCCTTTTTATACATCACTTCAAAATAAGCAGCATAGATAGCAGCTTTCAGGTCAATTTCTTTTAAGGTTGTGGCTTTTTCTAGCTTAAATTTGTCATACAATTCTAAGACGACCTCCTCCTCCTGCGTTTTCGAAGAAGTTAAATAGTTTACTCCCACAAATTGAAGTACATTTTTATGCTCTTGCTCTAATTTACTTTTGAATAAATCAAAAGCCGATTGAAAACTAAACTCAAACTCCTCTTTTTCATACGGTTTAATTCCAAGCACTTTCCTTATCCCTCTTTCTTCATTTCTCCAAAAATCAAATGCCTTGGATTTAGTTGTAATGACCCTTATAGTTTGGTCTATTTTATCGCTTGAAACTCTTTTAGTTTTATCAAGCAGTTTAGCTGTGTTTCCTTGATTATATGTCTTCTCAATCACTTCAAACAATGATATAAGTGTATCAATCGCAGCTTTTGTATCCACTATATCGGTTCCAAAAATATCCTCTAATTCACTCCTTAGGATCTTTCTTTGTTGTTCATCAGTTCTGGGTAAATCCACAAAAAGAAAATGTAGATGTTCTAATTCTGCTTCATTATCAATTATCGAAGAAGTAGTTAAACTTTTTTTTATCTTCTTCTTTAAGTCATCATCTAAGTCCTTAAAAGCCACCAAACAATTTTCTTCACTAATTGATATGCTCTTTTTCGATTTCTTATCTTCTAACTTTATTGAAGAATTGGTTGAAAAATGAAGTACATGAGCATAATCTGTAGATTTTGGGATTGAATCTTTGATTAACTTGTTGCCTGTATCTAATATCTTATTGATTATTTCTGCAAGTTCATTATTTATCGACCAGTTGGTAGGAGATTTCTTTTTAGACTGATAAGCATCTATCTTTTTAGCGTTGTCATTATCATCTAAAAAGCAGAAAAGAAAATCGTCGTGGTGTTCTAAACAAATGAAGTATTTGTTGTGCCTAAATTTAGAATCATAATCTGTTAAGAGAATGTATAATGCAGTGTTTCTTTGCAAAGCAAATCCATTTTCGGCTCTTGGGCCTGCATTCACACTATTATCTATCATCTGCTTTATTATGTTCTTATAAATTTATGGATATTTCCTGAAAGGAAGTCGGCAACATTACACTTTATGCATATAGATATTTTTATATTATAAGTATTCACTCGTTTTTATTGTTCAGTCGCTGCGACTTTTATATTTTCTTCCACTACCCCTACCTTATCTACCTCCTGCATTAGCCTATCTGTCTCATTCAGGGCAACAATAATTTTCTGGTAATGCATTATGTCATCAAAGCTTAACTGGCGACCTTTGCGGTCTTTAAGCCATTTTTGGGCAGGCTGGTACCCTCCAATGTAAAACTCCCAAGCTACTAAGGGTACATTGGCAAAGTATTGCGTATCGCTGATGTAGACGTTGCCATTATCATATTTTGGCTTCTCAACCACATTGCTGCCGTCTTCAGGGTACTGCGTAATGTAGTTATCCACTATTGGGCTTTCCAACAAATGTATTTGGCGCAGCTTACTGCCTAACTCTACCAGTGACCTAAACTCTTCGACATCCGTTGGGTACGGCACACGTGGGAAATCTATCTTCAAAAACTCCTTGTACTTCTCTCTATATGATGGGCTATGCAACACTGCGTAGATATAGTCTAAAATATCAACAGGTGAGAAAGTGCTTGGCGTGTTTTCTTTCTCTGAAGTAAATTTTAAACTTAGCTTCTCTTGAAGGTTCTGCACAATCTCTTTGTTCAGGTTTGGAACACGTAGCAGAGCAGGTTCGGTAGTAACTTGTAAAGTATTATTTGGATAAATGTACAGCGGAAAAACAGTACCTCCACCTCTATAATATATGTTTTGGTCTGAAATAGTGTCTGTGATAAATGATAAGTTCCAAGCCATACTACCTACAGCTTGCCCTTGCCGACCTGAAACCAAAGCAAAATTGTCTCCACCCCTCATGTTTCGCATGATTCGGTTTTGACTGTATGCAAAAAAGCCTTTAGGCTTTCCTGTAAAGTAAGTCCAACGACAGTCAAAAGGTCTGTATGATATTACTTTGTAGTTCTCTTCCTTGTGATTGTCCTTAAGGTCTTGAATAGCTCTTGATAAAGCCCAATCCCTGCTATCATCTTTGACATTGTAGGCTTTCTTTACCTCTGCTTCATTGTATTGTGTAAAAAAATTAATCCTTTGGCGCAACTCTTCTTTATCAAAATCAATAGTCACTTCATCGTTTTTTGATAACACACCTAGTGAGCTTTCATGAAACAAGTCTAGGAGATAAATACCTTTTTCGTATTGATTCTGGTCTTCAAAATTTTTCGGGGAAAGAAAAAAATGTGGTGAAGTAGGGTACACTTGATTGTAAGGTGTGCTACTTAATGTATTTTCTAAGAGAAAGCTATACTTGGTTTCCCTCTTTCCAAAAAGGTCAAAGTGAAAGACTTGCCCTAACTCACTCTGTTTCCTTCCTGTTTTGATAAAGAAATTGATGGACACCCCCTGTTCAATGTCAAACACATTTACGTCAGGAGAACCGTCAGGTGCTACTTCTTTCTTCTTTGCATTTCCATGCAGGTCAATAGTGTAAACCTTGTCATAGGTCTTCAATAGGTTCCAGCGCATTCCCCTGAAGGTTGGGTTGTCCAAGAAACCGTGCGGGTTGATGAAGGCTAATACTCCCTCACCGTTACGCTCAATGAAGTGCTGCCCGTAGCGCAGGAACTTTACGTAGTCATCATTGATGAATTTAGAATTCTTCTCCTTCAGCTTTACCTTGCCTCCTGGCTCTTTCTTGTAGTCTTCCATTAAGCTCATAATCCACTCTCCTTTGTTGGCGCTTTCACCGCTGTAAGGAGGATTGCCTATCACTACCATAACAGGAGTGTCACGCTTAATGTGGTTTGCCTCATTTGCCTCATTTGCTAAGGCTGTAGCAAACAAAGATCCTGTATCAGGGTGGTGCTCTTCCAAGCTGTTTGTTAAGTATACCCTAAATCGCTGATCTCTGGTGGGCTTGTAGCCCGTTTCTGACAGCAGTAAATCCAGCTTTAGGTGTGCCATAGCATAGGATGCCATAAGCAGTTCGAAGCCATTTAAGCGTGGTACAAGGTGGTTCTCCACGTAGTTGCTCCAAATACCCTGCTGTCCATTAAACTTATCATAAACATGTTTTACAACCTCTGCTAAGAAAGTGCCTGTGCCTGTGGCTGGGTCAAGTATCTGCACCTTGTGTACTTCCTGCTCAATCTCCCGTTGGCCTGCTTTGTATCGCTTGTCATGTGTTGGTATCTTCAGGCTTACTTTAGTCTTAGCCGTATCGGCTAAACCTTGTGGCAGGTCAAATTCTGTCTTCAATATGTCATCAACGGCACGTACAATAAAGTTTACTACAGGCTCTGGCGTGTACCATACGCCACGCGCCTTGCGCAGCTTAGGGTCGTACTCAGCCAGAAAGGTCTCGTAAAAGTGTATAATAGGGTCATGCGTCTGTGTAGCCTTGCCAAAGTTCTTCAGCAATGCGGCTACGTCTGTTGCCCTAAACAAGTCTGCCAAACCATCCACAATCCATTTAATGCGGCTGTCAAGATCGTAGCCTGCAATGTACTGGAAAAGGGTACGCAAAAAAGGGTTTGACTTGGGTATAAGTTCTGCCGCTTCTTGGCGAGTAAATGTAGGTAAGGTTGGGTCGTGCAAACGTGCCGCAAACATACCGTAGGCTATTGTCTGGGCATAAATATCTGCAAACTCCCTGCTTTTAATGTCGTGTATAAGCACCTGCTGAAAGGCATTCATTTGGTCTTTCAGCGTACTGTTCTCTTGGTTTTCCACGTCACTATTCAGTGCCTTCTCTATCACATCTGCAAGCATACGCGCCTTGCCTGCCATCATCTCTGCAAGCTTGCGGGAGCTTTTTATAGTTTGCCCGCTAAAAGTGCAGAAGTCCTTGACTAGGTTAGTAAAGGTCGTAAAGTTGTCCTGCAAGGGTTTAATTAAGCCATTTTGCAGCTCAGCAATTTTAACAGACGTTTTAAAATCTCCATCAATGTACAGGTGGAAGTCTAGGTAGTCTGTAATAAGTAGGTTATCCAGCGAGGCGCGATAACGGTCAAACTGCTCTTTTAAGCTCTTGCTGTTGAGGGGGACACCTATGTCCTTGGCTTCAATGTAGCCTACAGGTATCTCTTTTTTGGTTATAATATAGTCAGGAGCACCGCAAGCCACCCGCGCAGGTTCATTTGTAACCAATACTTCTGGTGCTAACGCTTCTAGTAGGTTCTGTAAGTCGCCACGGTAGCTGTGTTCTCTGGATATGCCTTGGTTATAGCGGGTAGTGATGCGGTCTAAATAGTCCTGTACAGTCATTTGTTTTCGTGCAAGTAAGGTGATGTGCTAGGCAGTCAGGAGCGAACAGTTACGCAATTGCCGTTGCAACTGTAAGTTGGCACAAAATACAAGTACATGCAAATAAATTGATATTACCATTGAGCTGTAGCACCAGCTGCAGCATGTACTTTTATGCTATTATAAGCTATGCTAACGAAGCCTCACCTTTACCCATAAAAACAAATGCCAACCACTGTAATGAGGTTGGCATTAGTAGTTGGAGGGCTTTAGCGGCTTAAATCAATTCTTCCTTAACTATACATGCCCATCCTTCCTTAAAAGCATTAGACCTTTTGAAGGTAATCGTGTACTTCCATGCTGCCGAGTAACATACTGTACCCTGCTTGGTTACTTCCTTTTTGCTACCGTCACAAAAGTTTTGAATAATCCACTGCTTGTCCTTTTCGCTCCGAACCCCTGTGATAGACTTGTTCAATATGCATTTGCCGTTCTTGTCGAAGTAGTTGTACATGTACACCTCCCCTACCTTGTAAGCTATATGACCATCTTTGGCCGTTTGGTAGGCTATGTCATTGTCTCGCAGTATCCATATCACCTCTTTTTTACTTCTCCCTATCACGTTACTCTGGCAAAAGGCAGAGTAAGAGAAGGCTGTAAACAGCAGTAGTATTAGCAGCTTTTTCATTTTAACCTTTGTCTTGTATTAATTCTTCATTTTCTTTTTGTGGTAAGGCTAGTTGACTATCTATGTGCCTTATTTAGCCCTTACATACTTCCCGCTGGGAATTAGAAAACTGTTCTCTAGGGTGAGGGTGTCAGTGTCGGTGATTTTAAAGCGCACCTGCGTTTGCGGGCTTGTCAGGTACAGGTAGCCATCCTCAACCCTGTACTCACTGCTAACCTCTGCCGCTGCAAGCACAGTCATAGTATAGGTTGCCATTGTCTCGCCTACCTCCAGCACATACTCATCCCTCAGTTGGCCATCATCTAAGAGCTTGTATGTTCCCTTTAGGCTGTTGCCTTGCATGCTCTCGCAGCCAGCAATTGCAAGTGCTGTAAAGCACAGGGGTAAAAACTTGTTCATAGGCTTTAGTTTAGTTGTTGTCAGTTGGGTTTGCTGTAGCAGAGGCGCTCAATCAACATCTGCAAAAGCATACTATAATATGTTTAATATTATGTGTGCAATATAATAGGTAAACTTTAATATGCATAATGCTGAATTTTCCCGAAAGTTTGCTCGTCATGCAGGAAAAGGAAGTAGACCCAAGGCTCAGGGTAATCGGGGAAAAAATAAAAAAGCTAAGGCTGCAAAAGGGGTACAGCTCCTACGAAAACTTTGCCTTCGACAATGGCCTGCCTCGCGTTGGTTACGGGCGCCACGAAAAGGGTAGCAACTTAACCATGGCCAGTTTGCTGCGAATTGCTGACATCCACAACATCACTTTAAGGGAGTTCTTCAGTGACATTGATGTGTAGTTTATAGCTGTGCTGTAGGGCTAATTTACAGCTTTGTAAGCCTAGCTACAGGCGCAGGTGTAACAGTGCTTCTTTGGCCCATTTTAAGCGACTTTGGGCGCTCCTTACCTACAAACCTAAGCTGTACCTACCTTTGGGGTAACACTGCGTTAAAGTCCTCCTTTTTAACATACCTTGTTAACCTGTACTACCCCTAGTACAAATAATAAAATAGTATACCTGTAGCCAAGCACCTTAAAAAGGTAGTACTGCAGGTATACTACTAAAAATTAACTGTAACGCTAGTTACAGGCAGCGTTAGCTGCTAGCTCTTTTTACTTTACTTTAGTTCTTTACTTATTTACTTTACTTAAGGGGGGTAATTTTAGGTATAGGTAAGTTAATTTTAACTACCCCCCCTACAGTTTTTAGTATGCTTTGTAATTAAATTTAACATACCTGTATATATAGAAACGACCTAATCCCAGTCATCATTATACAGGTCTTCATCCTCATTATTATCTGCACCACTTTGTTTCAAAAGCTTTTGCTGCTCTTCGTGCATGTGCACAAAGTGATTATACCTGTCTTTGTATCTTTCTAGGTGTTCAGGCTCTGCGAGGGGATGGCTTTTTTTGTCACTGATAAATAAAGCAGGAAGCAGTAGGTACAGTCGTTTATAATTCAGCTGATAAATAGTTGTGCCGGAAATCTTTTTCCCTCCTATCCAACTCGATAGTATCTTCAGCTTTATCTCGAATCTCAACAATATCTTTTTAACAGTAGCCACACTAAATCCTGTGTCCCTACAAATTCTTTTGTTAGAATGGTAAAAGTTTGGGTACCCTTTGTTGAAGTAATGCCTACTTAGCATTATCATGTACTCTAACATCATTGCTTCATTTCTACTTACAAGTAGCCTTTTCTTTATCGATCCAAGCGAAAGAGCCTTTTTAAAGTTTTTAATACTATGATCTGCCACGATTAGGTGATCCTGGAAGTGTAAGTAGTTAAATGCTGCCGGATAGTGTAGGTTCTTATCCTTTATATTCTCTGTTGTAGCACTACCTGTTTTTCTTCTATTAATTACTGTTTTGTGTTGTGTTAATGGATTAGAATTCTTTTTAAACTCGTACGTCTTGGTCTTGCTGTTGTACAGATAGTGGGGATTATGTATGCGCATTTTTTTAGTGTTTACATTTCGATAGATTACATCTAGCTTAAGTTTCTTAGGAGAAATTTATAGCCCATATTACTTTAGGATACTTTCGTAGGATCTCTTTACATGCCTTTCCATAAACTCGTCAAGATCCGACTTCCGGTACCTTACTTGTTTTCCCGGTCGGTAGGAGGTTACTTTTCTAGTGCTTGTCCACTCCCTCAGTGTGGACTCTGGAATGTTTCCTAGGTACTCTATAGCCTGCTTGAAGCTTAAGAATGGGTTTGCCAGAACAATTTCTACTTTGGCTTCTTGTCTCATGTTAATGTTCAAAATTTTTGTTCTGGTTTAGATAACTGTACTCACTTTCGTCACTAGAGCAAATTTTAGGTATAGAGCAGCGGTTAATTTGTGTAGGGTTTGAAATGTTATATAAACTGGGTTTTATAAAGCAAAAGGAGGGTTATTAACCCTCCTTTAATACCAATGTTAAGAAATTGTTAAGAATTTTTTTAGCTGCTTTTTTGCCCTTTTTAGGGTGATTTTACCCTAAAAAGCTGTTGAGTTGACTGATTGCGGCCTCCTTCCTGCTGTCCACTACCTTGGCATATCTAAGTGTCATGCTAATGCTCTTGTGACCCATTAATTTGCTCGTGGTGTTGATGTCTACACCAGCGGTCTGTAGCATGGTACCGAAGGTGTGGCGGGAAGAGTGGTAGGTAAAATAAATACCTGACTGTGTGCGCCATCTGTGGATGTACCTCTTGGTTTGGGTGCGGCTCTTTAGCTTGAATACTAGGTCATGTGCCCGAGTGTCTTTAGTTTCTAAGTTTTGTCGCTGTAAAATACTCATCGCTTGCTTGGAGAGGGGAATTACGACTGTTTCCCCCGTTTTGGTCTGCTCCTTTATAAGTGTAAACTGCCCGTGCTTCCCCGCTGTAGGTACTATTTCCGCCCAAGTCAGGCTTTCCACGTCTGATAGCCTCAAGCCTGTATAGCAGCTGAACAGGAAAGGGTCTGTAAACCACTGTGGTATGTTTTGAGTGTTTTGCTCTAAGACCTCTATCTGCTCACGAGTTAAGTACTTTGGCGGAATCTCTTTTCCCCTTACTTTTCTGATGTTGGTAGCCGGATTTGCAAGGATAACCTTCTCCCTTACAGCTTGATTCAGGCATGTTGTGATGATGCCCATGTAGGAGCACACAGTAACATCTTTTATCTTGGTTCTCAGATATTCTTGGAAGCGGTGAAGCCATTCTTCTGTTACGTTCCCAAAGGTTAATTTACCTTTAGTGTAATCATAAAGGTGGCGTCTTACACTTTGCCAGTTTTGGTTTCTGCTTTCCGCCAGTTGTTCGAAGTAATGTATGAAGGAGGCGGTTTTATCCGTCTTGGTAGGTAAGTCGTGCTCTCCATGCGCCAGTTGCATTTCTTTCTTATGCTTTAGATACAGGGCTTTAGCATAGGTCTCTTCAAAGGCATTTTTAAGAATAGGGTTTTTGCTCCTTTTGTCGCTCGGATACACATAGAGCTTTAAAGTTTCTTTCTTTCGCTGCCCGTGTTGGTAGTAGTCCAACAGTAAAGATACCTTACCCCCTGTAAGCTTCTTTTCAACGATGTTTACTTTAGCCATTGTCTGTGGTTGTTATTAGTCTGTACAGCTAATAACCCTACTCGTTTTCGTTTTTAAATAACTTTTAAATGAAGTTGCAGGACTATTAGTTGGTCCCTAATTAACCGTTAACAACCGTATCTAACTAGACGAAAAAAAAACGAAAATTTGGTGGTGCAGTTTTTAGCATATAAATCTAAAGCCTCTTTTACTATTGATCTGGAGCTTCTAAGCTTGTAGTACTAGTTGTGTTCAAAGGCAAATCGACACTTCTCTTGCCGATGCTATTGAAATAAGTAATTTTGATATATTTACAATTCACTAGATTAAGTTAAGCTATATGAAGAAGTACTTCATTACTTGTAACGGAGTGAAAAAGGGGCCTCTGACCAAGGAGGAAATGCAACAGGAGAACATAAATAATGAAACTCTTGTTTGGTATAGTGGGCTCTCAAATTGGTCTAAAATGTCTGACTTAAGGGAGTTCGATGACATTCTCATTCCTCCTGTATTACATACTAAGGGGCAGACTTCTGTTATTAAGTTTAAGAGAGCTATTGCAACAGAAATAGTAAGGTTTGTAAAAGCTGTAGTAGTTGTGCTAGTCCTTGCGGCAGTATTCGCATCTATAAGCTATCGAGCAAGTATAGCTAACATAGACTGTGAGTTGGAAAATATAAACAAATGGATGGCAACTCAAAGCGAAGAAGATCTAAGACATGATTTAGCATTGCTAGAAGCAGGATTTGTTGGTGCATCTCGTTCTACAAGCCTAGAATACTTACAGTGTAGCGAGTATAGCAAGTTTCTCGTTAACAGCTTAGGTAATAGTTATGAAAGACAATTTATGACGAGTAACCTTAGTTCGTTGATACCCGATTACCAGCGTGAGGAAGAACAGAAGGAGTTATATGCAAACTTGAACAAAGAGCTTTTTGCCTTATTATTTATTGGCCTACTATGTTCTTACATTGTTTTGAGACTCGGCAACTTTGTTATAAGATGGGTAAGTGAACATTCAAAGTAAATGTGTGCATTGAGCTACTGCTAAAACGGAAACTTCTTCGGGTACCATTGGGGTACTGTAAACTCATATGTAACCATAAGAAACCAGAAATACCACTATGATAAGTTTTACTACTTTTGAAGAGGAAGCTTCAAGAGTAGCTTATAAACTGACTTTTATTTATGGGTAGCTATGGTTACTAAGGAGGCGCTAGTCAAGCGAAAATACGGGGACCAATAATGATGACATTGTGGCCTCCGGCAGCGGCAATCTCCAGGGCGCGCTTTATGTTCTCCTGCCCCTGCACGTCAGCGAAGTCGGCGGCGTACTGGTCTACGGCGCTGTTGAACAGGTCACGCGTGTTAATCTCCAGCGGCGCTATGTCGCGGGTCCCGTCCAGAAACTCGACGGCCTCCAGGATGTTTTCCACACCGATCACCTCCAGGTTGTTGACAATAGCCGCCTCCTGAGCGTTCTGGATCGGAAGCACGATGCCTTTGAAGCCCTCTTTGCGGGCCTGTATCGCAATAGGAAGCACTCCTTTGATTGGGCGCAGCGAACCGTCCAGCGACAGTTCCCCCATGATCATATACTGCGATACTTTCTCCGGCGCGATTTGGCCGGAGGCAGCCAGAATGCCCATGGCGATGGTCAGGTCGTAGGAGGAGCCCTCTTTGCGGATATCGGCGGGCGCCATGTTTATAACGATCTTCTGGCGGGGTATTTTATAGCCGTGCTGCTTCAGCGCAGACTCTATGCGCTGCTCGCTTTCCTTTACGGCATTGTCGGGCAGGCCAACCAGAAAATACTTGGTGCCGGCGCTTACGCTAACCTCCACTGTAATGGTATAGGCATTAACGCCCTGCACGGCGCTGCCAAATGTCTTGATGAGCATTTATGTAAACTTTTTCCGATCTAAAACAGGTAACGTGACGTTTGTGCGGCAACACCGGGCAAAGCTACAAAGTTCTGCGCATTGCATTAAATAAAGAAATAATGATCGGCTACCGCTCATGCTCCGCCTGCTGCTGCTTTACCGGGGCTGCTGTGGCTGGCGAAGGCGCGTTGTGTCCGGGTGAATGGGCAGGTAAGTGGCGGTTATGTCCTTGCCTTTTTCGTGCACTGTAATGGCAACGCAGGTGCTGTCGGGCGGTGTCACCTCAAAGGTTATCCCTTCGGCCTGATCATCGAAAATGTACACCTTTTTGTTTTGCTTATTGGTGTAGTAGGCGATAGGGGTAAGGGAGCCGAACTGCTCCCGAATGGCAGGCATTGTGCTGCCTGTGCTAATGCCGTTGCTGGTTTTATAGTTGGGGGAGGTAACCTGTATCTGCTTTACTTTGGCCGGACTGCCGGTCCCGTCGAAGTTGTTAACAATGTACACGGCAAGGTAATCCTGTGGCTGCCCCTGGTTCAGCCAGAACTGCAGCGACTTCCCCATGGCGGCGTTGCCACTGTCAGGCTCACCCATCGCATCGCTGATGGCTGTGTGCGGCATGTTGAGCGTGAGCGGCCCGATGCGCTCACCGGGCACGATCAGGTGGGCAGAGTCGGGGGCCTGCGGCTCCGGGGGGAGTGCGGCTGTGGCAGTGCCGTTGCCGGCCGGTTCGGTTGTTGTCGCGTTATTGTTCTCCTGGCTCTGGCAGGAGGCGAAGCAAAGCGTGCCTGCAAGGATGCAGTGTAGGGTAAACTGTTTCATAGGGTTCGTTCATTTATTATCTGCCCGTATACGAGTGGCAATGCAAGTACGGCAAACGCGCTGCTCGCAACATGGCTGCGGTGAAAAGCGAAAGGCCCTGCAACGGAAGCATTTTCCGACTGCAGGGCCTTTCTGGTATACTTGCCGTGGTGTAAAGCAGCTACACCAGTTTTTGCTCCAGCAGCAGAATCAGGATGTGGATGACTTTGATGTGGATTTCCTGCACACGGTCGGCATAGCCAAAGTGCGGTACGCGCACCTCCACATCGCAGAGCGGAGCCAGTTTGCCGCCGTCCTTGCCTGTGAGGCCTACCACCTTCATGCCCTTCGCCCTGGCAGCCTCTGCCGCCTTTAGTACATTGGCAGAGTTGCCGCTGGTGCTAATGGCCAGCAGCACATCGCCCGCGTTGCCTAAAGCCTCCAGGTAGCGCGAGAACACAAAGTCGTAGCCGTAGTCGTTGCCGACGCAGCTCATGTGGCTCGGGTCTGAGATGGAGATGGCCGGCAGGGCTCTGCGGTCGTTGCGGTAGCGGCCGGTCAGTTCTTCGGCAAAGTGCATGGCGTCGCACATAGAGCCGCCGTTGCCGCAGCTCAATATCTTGCCGCCGTTTTGCACGGCTCCGGCCATGGTATCGGCGGCCAGTTCTATGGCGGCGATATTTTTCTCGTCAGACAGAAACGCAGTAAGCACTTCCTGTGCCTGCGTCAGTTCCGTCAGTATGGTAGTAGCTGTCATGTTTGTGTTAGTTCAGTGCCTCCACCTCTTCTTGGGCGGGGGCTTCTTTGTGGCTATTGCTCCGGAAGGCCTGGCGCTTTTCGTAAAGGTTGGCCTTCAGTTCGTTTATCTTCAGTTGGGCGCGGTACCTGTCGTGCTTCATGCTGGCAATGTACACGCTGCTCATCAGTACCCTGGCCAGCATAATAACGCCGCCCACGGCTACTAGTATTTTGTAAAGCGTCAATGCCTGGTCTTCGCCGCCGGTAGCCAGAACAGCGTTCTCGTCCATGGCTCCCGCCAAAAGTAACGCTGTAAAGAGTACGTAGCCAATTACCAGTACATCGAGTAATACCTTAAGAGCTTTCATGCTGAAATAGGGGGTTTGGGTGCAACAACTGTTTCGATAAAAGTAAAAATAAAATATGATTTTACCGAACCGTTGTGCCCTAACCCGGTCATGAAGGCTGTATGGTATAGTATGTAACGCTATTTTACCGCTACACCGTCAGCTGCATCTGCGTTAGCTTGGCGTACAAACCGGAGTTCTCCAGCAGCTCATCGTGGGTGCCGCGCTCCACTACCCGGCCTTGCTGCAGCACCAGGATCTGGTCTGCGTGCTGGATGGTGCTCAGGCGGTGGGCAATCACAACAGAGGTGCGGTTCTTCATCAGGTTGTTTAGCGCCTCCTGCACCAACTTCTCCGACTCCGTGTCCAGGGCCGAGGTGGCCTCATCCAAAATAAGGATAGGCGGGTTCTGCAGGATGGCGCGGGCAATGCTCAGGCGCTGGCGCTGCCCGCCCGAAAGCTTGCCGCCCCGGTCGCCGATCATGGTTTGGTAGCCGGCTTCTGTGTTGATGATGAACTCGTGCGCGTTGGCGATTTTTGCCGCCGCTATTACCTCCTCCTCGGTGGCTTCGGTCTTGTTAAAGGCGATGTTGTTGAAGATCGTGTCGTTGAAAAGGATAGACTCCTGCGTTACCACGCCCATCTGTGCCCGCACCGATTCCATGGTATAGTCGCGGATGTCGTGGCCGTCCAGCAGTATTGCCCCGCCGGTTGGGTCGTAGAAGCGCGGCAGCAGGTCGGCCATGGTGGACTTGCCGCCGCCTGATGGGCCAACCAAGGCCACGGTGGTACCCTTCTTTATATGGATGTTGATGTCCTGCAGCACCGGTTTATCGCCGTAGGCAAAAGACACGTTACGGAACTCAATCTCCTCTTTAAAGGCAGGCAGCACTTTGGCGTTCGGCTTGTTCACGATCTGCGGCTTCGTATCGATCACCTGCAGCACGCGGTCGCCGGAAACAAGGCCGCGCTGAATGTTGCTGAAGGCCGCCGACATGGCCTTGGCCGGCACAAGCACCTGCGAGAAAAGGATGATATAGGTGATAAACTCACTGGCTGAGAGGTCCGACTCCTGGTTCAGCACCAGTGTGCCGCCGTACAGCAGCAGCCCCGCCACCACCGATACGCCCAGGAACTCCGATAGCGGGGAGGCCAGGTCGCGCTTGTTGGCGATAGAACGCTGAATACGGGCATAGCGGCTGTTCTGGTCCTGAAACTTGCTCAGTATAAAGGGCTCAGCGTTAAAGGCTTTCACCACGCGCATGCCACTCAGGGTCTCATCAATAATGGTCAGTATAAAGCTGAGGGAGTTTTGGCCTTCCTTCGCCTTGCGCTTCAACCGCTTGGAGATGCCGGCAATAATACCGCCCGACAAAGGCAGGAGGATGAGCGAGAACAGCGTCAGCTCTACCGACATGTTGAACAGCAGTATGAAGAAGGCAATGATGGAGATCGGCTCACGAACCACCACCGTCAAGGTACTAACCACGGAGCTTTCCACCTCCTGTATGTCCACGGTCAGGCGCGTCATCAGGTCGCCTTTGCGCTCATTGCTGAAGTAGCCCAGGTGCAGCTCCGTTACGCGCTGGTACACTGTATGGCGCATGTTGCGCACCACGTGTGCCCGCAGCGCCCCCACAATCCGGAAGGCCAGGTAGCGGAACAGGTTCGCCAGGAACACGGAGATGATCACCATGACGCAGACAAACAGCAGTGCCCCCTCACGCCCCTCCTGCAGAATGATCTGCCCGAAGTAGTAATTGAAGAACTCTTTAAAGAACTCGATATTGAGCGCGAATTCAGGCTTTGTAGCAGCCATAACTACCGCTTCTTTCTGCCCAACTTCGCCAAACAGCACGTTCAGCAGCGGTATGATGAGCGTGAAGTTAAACAGGCCGAAGATGATGCCCAGAAAAGTATAAATGGTGTACAGCGGCACAAACCGGCTGTAGGGCTTGGCAAACTGCAGTATGCGAAGGTAGGTCTTCATGGTGTATCTGGGGTTGCCAGCCGCTTCTTCCGCACGCGCTTCTGCTGCAGGCCGGCAACAAGGACGGCCATCGTTGCAGCCATCACAAATCAAAGTTAAACAGTTTATACTATGGCTGTTAGGCGGTTAACCGCACCAGCCGCTGCAAAGATACTTAAATAGAATGGAGAACGAAGAATTGTGACGGACAGAATTGAGGGCGGAAAAGCCACCAAAACAGAAGAGGCGCAACTGGTTGCGTCTCTTCCGTTTTGGTGGCACTAAGCCAGCCGGAGTGGTACGTGACCGATTAAAACTCATGCAGCCTCTGCGGAATGTTCCAGCGGAAGGCAAAGGAGGTGAAGTAGGTGCTGTAGTCTGGCGCCTCGCCCTCGGTGTTTGTGCGGCGCACGATCTGCTTCAGGTCCAGGAACATGTTGTGGCGCAGCTGGAACGAGGCCGTCAGGTCCAGGTACAGCTGGTCTGTTTTTACGCCCTGCCCGATCTCGTTGCCGTAGGTGGACACGCGGTCGAGGTAGGAGAGGAGCGGGTTGTTGCCGTAGTTCAGCGTGTCTGTTGGCGTTACGATGTCCTGGCCGTAGCGTGTGGCGATGGCCTTGCCCGTCAGCATCAGGCGCGGGATGGGCTGGTAATACACGATGCCTACAAACTCCAGCAGGTTCGCCCCGATCGGGTGCGCCAATGGCTGGCGGTAATGCTGGTAGTTGGTAAACTGGTCCTCGTGCTGGTACATGTACGGGCGGATAATGTTCATCTCGCCCTGCAGGTCGAGGTTGCTGATGCCGAAGGCGTCGATGTACTTGGCGCCGATCTGGCCAGCCTGTTTGTTGGCCCACCAGCCGTTGCCGGACTTCACCTCATCCAGCACAAACTCATCCAGCTGCAACTGGCCGTACAACTGCAGGCGGTTGGCTATGTTCCAGCGGAAGTCTGCTCCCAGCATGGCATTGTCCGAGCTGCCCAGGCCCTGCTCTATACTTCTGTAAAAGATAACCGGGTTGAGGTACTGTAGCTCAAACTTACCCTCGCCGCGCGCAAAGATTACCTGCTCAAACAGGCCCAGGTTAAAGTTGTCGGTTATGTTGATGCCCAGGCGGTGCAGGGCCATGTACTTCTTCGGCAGCAACTCGTCCTTGCGGTCGGCGGTGGCGATCAGCTCCTGAAAGAGGTTCATGTAGTGCAGCTTCCACACCTTGGTGTTGAGCTTCAGGAAGAATGCCGGCGGGGCGTAGTCGGAGTACACCAGGGAGCGGTAGCCGTCGCCGATGAAGTGGCGGTCGTGGCCCAGCTGTATCTCCACATGCTTGCTCAGGGCGTAGTTCAGGTAGCCCCGGGCCGTGATAAAGTCGTAGCCGTCCTCTTTAAAGTCTTTCCAGAGCGTTTCGTGCGGCACCACGCCGTCGCGGCGTATGCGGCGGTTGACGTACTCGGGGAAGCGCGCCTGGTTCTCGCCCACAAAGGCGTAAAAGCCGAAGCGCTTGTCGATGCTGCCCTCCAGCTGCACACCGCGCGTGTTAATGTAGCGCACGCCGTCTGACTCGTTGTCCAGGCCAAGCTCGAAGTGGAGAACCGGGTTCACGCGCAGCGTAAAGTCCTCCGACTCCACATGGAAAAGGTCGGTTTTGTTGCGGTAGAAATAGGTGAGCACAGGCTTGCGGCTGTCGTTGTTCTCCTGGTTTGTGTAGTTCCAGTTGTCGTTAAGCAGGTAACCCGTATTGAACTGGTCTACGGCTGTACGGGCGTTGCGGGCGCTGATCTCGGCCAGCTCCGCCACATCGCGGCGGCCATAGGGGCGCACGGCAGTATGCATTTCAGGCACCTGCTCCCCATATTTTATCTGGTAGCGGTCTATCAGGTGGTAGGTGTCGCGGCTGTACGGCATGTACACATCCTGCGCTTGTGCAGCAAAAGCGGCAAGCGCCAGGGCAAAGGCACCGAGTATGCGTTTCATGTGGGCTAGTTTAGTGCAACTAATTTGATCTGGTTAGGTGCGAATGTACTGCTTTTGGAGCTTAAAGTTTAGGTGGGCAGGCCTAATTTATACTTTAGCAGGAACGTACACTAGTTTTACAGGTCTGTTTAACGCTTGCCGCCGCCATACCAGTGCGGTGAGAAAGAAGGCTTGCTTCTGCTGCGGGCCGGTTGCAGGGGAGCGCCGAGGGTAAAATTTGCCGTCAACTTTGGTGCATGCCCTGCGTCTTCTGTATCTTTAGGGCAAAATAACATACGCTCTGGCGCCTCGCATGGAAAATAACAACATACACATCCTGACTAACACACCTTCTCTGGCCAATCACTACGTAGCTGAGCTGCGGAATGTGCAGGTCCACGGCGACAGCATGCGCTTCCGCCGGAATCTGGAGCGTTTGGGTGAGTTATTAGCCTACGAGATATCTAAAACGCTGCCGTACAAAGAGGAAACCATCATCACGCCCCTGTCCCAGACAAACACGCTCCTGCTGACGGAGCAGCCGGTGCTGGCCACCATCCTCCGGGCTGGCTTGCCGTTGTACCAGGGCATGTTAAACTACTTTGACAAGGCCTACAGCACGTTTGTGGGTGCTTACCGGGTAGAGGAGGAGAACACGCAGCTGCAGATCAACATGGAGTACCTGGCCTCTACCAACCTGCACGACAAGATCCTGATCCTGGCTGATCCGATGCTGGCCACCGGCCGCTCCCTGGTGAGGTCGTATGAGGGAATGCTGCGCCACGGCAAGCCGAAGCAGGTGCACTTTGCCGCAGCCATTGCCGCACCGGAAGGTTTGGCCTATGTGCGGGAGCAGGTGCCGGAGGCCCATGTATGGCTTGGGGCGCTGGATGATCACCTGAACGAGAAGTCCTACATTGTGCCGGGCCTCGGCGACGCCGGTGATCTGGCCTTTGGGCCTAAAGTATAGCCTGAACCTTTGCCCTCTGCGGGCTGTTACACCTCTGCCTTCGCAACGCTTTGCTATTTAAGTGATTAGCTTAATAGATTGTTAAAATGTTTATACGTTTTAATCGTGTGGTGTGCGTATACATTAGTATGCCAACCTTTGCCTTTGAGCGAGTGCAATTTTAATTTAAGAATACTGTGTTCGTAGAGATAATGAAATACCTGACGGTGTACTTGATCAGCATGGTCAAGTTCTTTGGTGGCCCTGTCACAGGGGTCTCGTTGGGTCTTACCTATGTAGAGACTGTCTTGCTTACCGTGGCAGGTATGATGACGAGTGTTATCATATTTTCCATCCTGGGCAGGGCTGCGTCTAAATGGCTCTCGGCTCGCCGTAAAGCAAAGCAGAAGCCTGTGTTCACAAAGAAGAGCCGCCGCATTGTGCAGGTGTGGTGCCGCTTTGGCATACCAGGCGTTGCCTTCCTGACCCCCATCCTGCTTACTCCTATATTCGGAACCATTGTAGCTGCGCTGTTCGGGGCACCTCGCAAACTTATCTTTGTCCACATGCTCTGGAGTGCCTTTTTCTGGAGCGCCATTCTTAACCTCATGGTATTTGAGTTCGGCCAGATGGCCGAAGGGCTCTTGCTGAGCATCACCAACCTTTGGTAGCAGCAAATCATATCCTTGCCGATGATGAGGCACGGCTTTTTCCCCTATTTCAGGTATAAAACTGTAGCAGAGCAACACCAGTGCCCCACCCTCCCGAGAGGGTAGTTTGTGGCTGTTCTTGTTCTACGCCACGGTTTGCCCAACCGCTCACTTCCCCCTGTTTAAGTACAGGAAGCCTACTGCTACTGCAGTTACCGTTTCTAAAGTGTAAACGCTGTAGCCTGAGCAGTATAAGGCCTTTTCCCTGGGTTCTTAAAAAAAGGTCTTCTGAAGTATGAGCAGTAAAAGGTTCTATAGTAAAAGCAGTGGCTACTGAAATTGATCCCAGTCTTTGGGTTGGACGCCTTGTGCCTGTTGCGGTGCCCGTAAGAACATCCCGTAGCGGAGCTAATAGAGGGCCCCTACCCCCGGAGCAGCTTCAGGCATACAACGCGATGCCCGAGGCACGAGCCCTCGCGGGCCTGAGCGCTCCAAAGTATAAGGTGAAACGAAAGCTTTGTGGGAGCTGGAGGATAAACGGAAGCTAGAAAGGATAGCTTGGCTGAAGATGCGGTAAGCAGTTATGATAGAAGTATAGCAGGAGCAGTCGCGGCACAAGCGGACGCTTGCGCCAGAAAGGTACACGTATAGCCAAGGCAGTAACAGGTGTGGCTTTACAAGCCAGTTGAGTTACAAACTCAACATCATAGTAAGACACGAGTTGTAAACTCGCGCCAGCAGGGGAAGACTCGCGCCAGCAGAGGAAGACTTACGCCAGCGGGAGCAGTTGGAGGCACAGGCGGACGCTTGCGCCAGCGGGGAATAGGAAGACACAGGCAGACGTACAGGGCTGGCAAGTAGCAAGTATAGGTAGCAAGTACAGTTGAAACAAAAACAGCAACCGTTGCCAGTTGCTGTTCCTTCAGGTGTAATAGTCAAGATATAGTCTGACAGCTGTGGTTTAGCTGACAGTGGTCTGCCTTAACGTATTGTTCCATGAGCCCGCGTCGTGGGGCTCATTTTTTTTCTGCACCACCCCTTCGTCTGCAGGTGTAAGGACTGGTTCCGAAAAAAAATGTTTGACAGGATCTTGCCGAAGAGTGTCGAGCATTTTCTCCTGTGCCAGTGGTTTCGTTTCCAGCAGGGTCTGGTAAGGTGTTCTGCCAAAGCAGTACTTGCCTGTGTGGGTACGCTCTTTGTTGTAATGCTCCAGCCACAGGTCCAGGCCTTCCTGCAGCTCCTCTAGAGTTGTATACACCTTTTTACGGAAAGCGATCGCGTAAAACTCGTCCTGCATGGTGCGGTGGAAACGCTCGCAGATGCCATTGGTCTGCGGGCTCCTGGCTTTGGTTTTAGAATGGTCAATGTCTTCAATAGCCAGGTAGAGCTGGTACTCGTGGTGCTCTCTGGCGCCGCAGTACTCGGTGCCGCGATCGGTCAGGATGCGCAGTAGCTTCAGATCATGCTGCTCATAGAATGGCAATACTCTGTCGTTGAGCATGTCGGCTGCCACCAATGCATTCTTTCTATCATACACTTTAGCATGTGCCACCTTGGTGTAGGTATCAATAAAGGTCTGCTGGTAGATCTTGCCTACGCCTTTGATGTAGCCCACGTAATAAGTGTCTTGCGCACCTAAATAGCCAGGATGGTGTGTCTCGATCTCTCCGTGCGCCGTCTTCTCTTCTTTGGCTTTTTCCAGGGCTACGATCTGCGCCTCGGTCAGGATCAAACCTTCCTGAGCTACCTTCGCTTCTAATGCTTTTAAACGTTTGGGAAAGGTCTCCAGGGCGTGGCGCAGCCAAATAGAACGTACCCCGCCAGGTGAAATGAAGAGGCCTTGCTTTTTGAGTTCGTTGGAAGCTCTGAGTTGCCCAAAGGCTGGTTGCTCAGTGGCCAGTGCTACTACCGCTTCTTCCACGGCTTGCTCTACCCTGTTCTTGATGTTGGGCCTTGCGCGGCTTATCTCCTGCAGAGCGGATGTGCCGCCCTGTTCATAGAGCTGTTGGAAGCGGTAGAAGGAATCCCTGCTGTAGCCCATCACCTTGCAGGCCTGGGATACGTTGCCAAGCATCTCGGCCAAGCTTAGCAATCCTAACTTGTTTTTGATAATTTTGTCTTGAGTGGTCATGATATAAGCGGGTTTAAATAATTAAATGCGTCACATTCAATTTACTTAAACTGTCAGATTATATCTTGACTATCTCACTTCAGGTTATTTCTTGCGGCTGCCTTT
Source organism: Pontibacter actiniarum (assembly GCF_003585765.1). Lineage (NCBI taxonomy): Bacteria > Pseudomonadati > Bacteroidota > Cytophagia > Cytophagales > Hymenobacteraceae > Pontibacter > Pontibacter actiniarum. The sequence goes on along the minus strand of NZ_CP021235.1, from coordinate 3,465,071 downwards.
CTTCTTCGTCTTCTGCCAGTAAGAGTCTTTCGGGTCGCCCTTGCTTTTCTTGCCCTTGGCGAAGTTAGACTTGTGCTTGCCTTGCTTTTCATGGAAGGCCCCTTTAAAGTCCGGGTTCTCGCGGCGCTTCTGGCGGTCTACCTCGCGGGCCATCTCCTGCTGCTCCTCAAAAGGTGTTTTAAACAACTTTACACTGGCTGGCATCGGCACCTGCGGTATCTGCATGCGGATGATCTTCTCGATCTTCTGCACGTGGTACAGCTCAGCGTCAGTGGCGAAGGTGATTGCGGCACCTTCGTTCTCGGCGCGGCCCGTGCGGCCAATCCGGTGCACATAATCTTCGTAAATCAGCGGCACATCAAAGTTAATCACGTGGCTCACCATGGTAACGTCTATACCCCTTGCGGCCACATCCGTCGCGACCAGGAAGCGCACTTCGCCGCCCTTGAAAGCCTCCATCGAGTTAATGCGCGTGTTCTGCCCTTTGTTGCCGTGGATGGCGCGCACGTCGCCGTAGTCGCGGTGCTCCAGGAACTTGGAAACGCTCTCGGCGTTCTTCTTGCTGCGCGTAAAGATGATCACGCGCTTAAAGGTCTCCTCATCCTGGATCAGGTGCTCCAGCAGCTCTATTTTGGTGCGCAGGTTAGGCACCTTGTACAGGGTCTGGCTTACGGTTTCAACCGGTGTGGCCTGCGGTGTGATCTCCACGCGCGTCGGGAACTCCAGGAACTCCTCTGACAGCTCCACCACCTTGTTCGGCATGGTGGCCGAGAAAAGCAGGTTCTGGCGCTTGCGCGGAATCACCTCCAGCAGCTGGCGGATCTGCGGCATGAAGCCCATGTCCATCATCTTGTCGGCCTCGTCCAGGATCAGCGTCTTCAGGTCTTTGAGCACAAGCTCTCCTTTAAAGTACAGCTCCATCAGGCGCTTGGGCGTGGCCACCAGTATGTCGATGCCTTTATTCAGAATCTCGATCTGTGTTTTGGGGCCCAGGCCGCCGTAGATGGCCGTGTGGCGCAGGTCGGTGTATTTGGCCAGCAGCGTGATGTTCTCCTCAATCTGCATTACCAGCTCGCGGGTAGGGGCAATAATGAGCGCGCGCGGGTGCTGGCCCTGGGCATATTTCACTTTCATGAGCAGCGGCAGCAGGAAAGCGGCCGTTTTGCCTGTGCCGGTCTGGGCGATACCCAGGATGTCGTGCCCCGCCATGATCAGCGGGATGGCCTGCAACTGGATGGGAGTCGGCTTTTCGTACCCGGCATCGGCTATAGCGTTCAGCAGCTGCTTGTTCAGCTTAAAATCCTCGAAGGTGGTTATCTCTTTCTCTGCTTCTTCTGCCATGATGGTAATGTATACTTTGTGTTAACATACAAAAGTACGGCTTTTTTATCGGAGAGAGGTAAAGACTGGGCGGATAGAAAGCAAATGACGGGCAGATGCCGTATCTTAGCCGATATTAAGGTTACCTGAGAGCAAATATGCAGATGAAGTCTATCCTCATAAAAAACGCACAACTCGTAAACGAAGGAAGTATAACTACTGCCGATGTACTGGTAGAAGAAGGCCGTATCACCCGTGTAGGCCAAGGTATAAGTGCCGCGGCTGATGAAACCATAGATGCCACCGGGCTGCACCTGCTGCCCGGCGTGATCGACGACCAGGTGCACTTCCGGGAGCCCGGCCTGACGCATAAGGCCAACATAGAAACGGAAGCCCGTGCGGCTGTGGCAGGCGGTACCACCTCTTTTATGGAGATGCCCAACACGGTGCCCAACGCTACCACGCAGGAGCTGTTGGAGGACAAGTATAAAATAGCCGCTGAGACCTCGCTGGCGAACTACTCCTTCTACATGGGCGCCACCAACGATAACCTGGCCGAGGTGCTGCTTACCAACCCCAACACGGTGTGCGGCATCAAGATTTTCATGGGCTCGTCTACGGGCAACATGCTGGTGGATAATGAGGAGACGCTGGAGCAGATCTTCTCGAAAGCCAAACTGCCGATTGCGGTGCACTGCGAGGACGAGCAGACCATACGCGACAACATGGCGCTGTACGAAGAGAAGTATGGCGAAGACATTCCGATCAGCTGCCACCCTGAGATACGGAACGAGGTCGCCTGCTTTAAATCATCGTACCTGGCCGTAAAGCTGGCCGAGAAGCACAACACGCGCCTGCACATCCTGCACATCTCCACCGAAGAAGAGCTGAAGCTTTTCCGCAACGATATCCCGCTGAAGCAGAAGCGCATCACAGCAGAGATATGTGTGCACCACCTGTGGTTTGATAAGGAGGACTACGAGAAGTACGGCACCCAGATAAAGTGTAACCCGGCTATAAAAGAGCATCGCCACAAAGAAGGACTGCTGCAGGGGCTGTTGGAAGATAAGCTGGATGTGATTGCCACCGACCACGCGCCGCACACCTGGGACGAGAAGCAGGCCAAGTATAAAAAAGCACCGTCTGGGGTGCCGCTGGTGCAGCACTCACTGCAGATGATGCTGGAGTTTGTGAAGCAGGGCAAGCTGACGCTGGAGAAAGTGGTGGAGAAAATGGCGCATGCCCCGGCTATACTGTTTAACGTGCGCGAGCGCGGCTACATACGCGAAGGTTACTGGGCCGACCTGGTGCTGGTAGACCTGAACAAGCCGTACACGGTTACCAAAGAGAACACCTACTACAAGTGTAACTGGTCGCCGTTCGAGGGCCATACCTTCAGCAGCAGCATTACGCACACCTTGGTTTCCGGGCACCTGGCCTTTGCCAACGGAGCGTTTGATGAGAGCAAGAAAGGGGAGCGCCTGCTGTTCGACAGGTAAGTAGGGAGCTAGAGCCAGTGCCGATGGAACCGCAAGCCACTTTAAGGCAGCAGTATGCAATGGTGCAACAGTCGCGTGAGGTGCTGCTGCAGTACTGCGACACGATAACGACTGCCGACTTTTGTATGGAGAACAGCTCCTTCGGGAGGGGGAGTATGCGGAACCTGCTGGTGCATGTTGGCAACACCTATGAGCTCTGGCTGGGGAAGCGGGCCTTGCGCCGGGAAGCCAGCCTTACAGCGCCAGAGGCCATCGGAAACGTGGAAGCCTGCCGCAGCTTCTTCCAAAGCGTTGATGCACTGGTGGCGGCTTTTCTCGACGCCTTTTCGCAGGACTATCTATCCGAGATCAAATTAAGTATAAACAACACACCTGCCCAGGCAAGCCCGCTGAAGCTGTTCACGCACGTGGTCACGCATGAGTACCATCATAAAGGGCAGGTGCTCTCGCTGAGCAGGCATTTGGGGTATACGCCGGTTGACACAGACATTATGCGCTAGCCTTAGAACGGGTTTCTATCCTTCATGCAAAGCAAGCGCGTTGCCGGCACAGGTTTTACAAGAGAGTTACAGAGCGCAATGGAGCTGGATAAATTTAAAGAATTGCATGCCCGCTTCTCCGGGGAGGAGCTGCCGGAGGAGGTAATGGCTTCAGAAGAGTATGAGGCCTATGTTGATGCCGTGCATGAGGATGAGGCCTGCTACAACTGGGCCACAGCCGAGAAATTAAAAAGCCAGGGCTTCGACTACGAGCGCTACTGCTGCATGATGCTAGCCGATAAAGTATTCCAGAGCCTAGATGAGGAAGGGGAAACCAGGTACGGCGACCCGGAAGTAATCATCAACAAATGGGACGAGGGGCTGTACGGTATTCCCATCCACGATGGCGGTGCCTCCATGGTCGTAATCAACTACTGCCCGTGGTGCGGGCACAGGCTCAGCAAATAGCCGCAGGCAGTACTATAGCGGAGGCTATATATTCAGGAAAAATATGCTTCTGATTTATAGTTGTTTATAGTTGTAAGGGCTTTTTTGAGCTAAAAAATATGCGCCAGCTATTGCATTGTGTCAAATGCTACGTATATTTGCACACTCAAACGAGACACGGTGGTTGTAGCTCAGTAGGTTAGAGCACCAGATTGTGATTCTGGGGGTCGTGGGTTCGAGCCCCATCTTCCACCCCAAGCCCTTGAAGCTGAAACTTCAAGGGCTTTTTTGTTTATATTGCATGGTTGGGTGGCCGGCTTGCCTTGTTCGCAAGGCCTGGGCGTTCACCCGTGCAAAAATCAGTCATTCAAAATTTAAAGATATGAGCTTAACAGTAGTTGGTTCGATGGCGTTTGATGCGCTGGAGACTCCCTTCGGAAAAACAGATAAAATTGTTGGTGGCGCGGCGACCTATATTTCTTTGTCGGCCTCTTATTTTGTGAAGCCGGTAAACGTGGTTTCGGTAGTGGGCGGCGACTTTGACCAGGACCACATCAAGCTGATGCACGAGCGCAACATCAGCACCGAAGGTGTGCAGGTAAAGGAGAACGAAAAGTCTTTCTTCTGGTCTGGCCGCTATTTTAACGACATGAACAGCCGCGAAACGCTGGCAACGGAACTCAACGTGCTCGGCGATTTCGATCCGATCATCCCGGAGAGCTATCAGGGATGCGAGTACCTGATGCTGGGCAACCTGGCGCCGCAGGTGCAGAAGACGGTAATAGAGCGCCTGGCGAAGCGCCCGAAGCTGATCGTGATGGACACGATGAACTTCTGGATGGATATCGCCCTGGAAGAGCTGAAAGAAACCATTAAACTGGTCGACGTGCTTTCGATCAACGATGAGGAGGCACGCCAGCTGAGCGGCGAGTACTCCCTGGTGAAAGCGGCTAAGAAGATCATGGGCATGGGCCCCAAGTTCCTGATCATCAAAAAAGGGGAGCACGGTGCCCTGCTGTTCAACGAGGATAAGGTGTTCTTCGCGCCGGCCCTTCCGCTGGAAGAGGTGTTTGACCCAACCGGAGCCGGCGATACTTTTGCCGGTGGCTTTATCGGCTACATCGCCAGCACAGGCGACACGAGCTTCGAGGGCATGAAGCGCGCCGTGATCCACGGTTCTGCCCTGGCATCGTTCTGCGTAGAGAAGTTCGGCACAGAGCGCCTGAAGAGCCTGACACAGGAAGAGATCGATAGCCGCGTGCAGCAGTTCGTAAACCTGGTGGCCTTTGATACCGTGCTGCAGTAGGTACAGGAAGTATACAGGATAAAACAAAAAAGGGGAGGCTTCGGTCTTCCCTTTTGTTTTAGATATAGTACTATAAATATTCTTTAGAATCGCTGTATTTGCAGTAATTACACAGGAGGTGCAGCATCAAGGTGCAACAAAGTGCTGCCTGGCAGGGTATACTAAGTATAGACTAATGAGGAGAACGAACTATGAGCATAAAGAATCAAAATAAAAAAAACCTGGATGAGTTGAAGAAAAATAACCCCAACGAGGCGGATCCAAAGAAGCCGATGGGCAACATCGACGATAATCCTAACCGCAACGCACTGAACAAAGACGCTACGAAAGTGCAGAACCCGAACCGTAACTTAGCAAAAGGCGGTAACAACATGCCTTACGATAAAAAGTAGGGCTGTTAAGCAGAATAAACTATGAAAACAACGGAAGAGGAAGTCCTGTAGAAGGGCTTCCTCTTTTTTATGTCTGCTCTGTGCCGTTTGGCTGCTTCTGTTTATATTTAAAGAAGTATTTGAACACGCTATGCACGAAACAGACGTTTGTATCCTGGGAGCCGGCCCTGCCGGTGCCACTGCCGCCCTTCACCTTGCCACTAAAGGCATCCCATCGCTTCTGATAGACAAAGCGGTGTTTCCGCGCGATAAGGTGTGCGGCGACGCCCTGAGCGGCAAAGTGGTAAATGAGCTGAGGCGGATCTCTCCGGAGCTGCCGGCCTTGCTGGGGGCGCAGCAGGAGGCGCTGCCGTCGTGGGGGATACACTTTATCTCGCCGGGAGGGCAGAAGCTGAGCGTGCCTTTTAAGTATGACTACCGCCCGGAGCAGGACGTGCCGGCAGGCTATATCTCCAAGCGTGTTGATTTCGACAACTTTTTGATAGAGCAGGTACGGCAGCGGCCGGAGGTGGAGCTGTGGGAAGGGGTGGCGCTGCATAAGTATGAGCGTACGGCCCAGGGCGGGTTTGTACTTTCTGACAAGCAGGGCCAGCCGCTGGTGCAGGCGAGGCTGCTGCTGGTGGCAAACGGAGCCCAGTCTGGGTTTACGCGCCATGTGGCGGGGCTGGAGCAGGAGCCGGAGCACTACTGCGCCGGCTTGCGGGCCTATTACAGGGGTGTGGCGGGCATGGATGCCGACAATTTTATTGAGTTGCACTTCTTCAGGGATTTCCTGCCGGGCTACCTCTGGGTGTTTCCGCTGCCGGGGGGGCAGGCGAACGTGGGGGTAGGCATGCTGAGCAGCGAAGTGAGCCGTAAGAAAATCAACCTGAAAAAGGAAATGCTCCAGATGCTGGCGACGCACCCCGACCTGAAGCAGCGCTTTGCCAACGCCGAGCTGATCGACAGTATCCGGGGGTATGGCCTGCCGCTGGGCTCCCGGAAGCGGGTGATCTCCGGCGATAGCTACATGCTTTTAGGGGATGCGGGGGCGCTGATTGACCCCTTTACCGGCGAAGGCATCAGCAATGCCATGATCAGTGGCCGCTGGGCAGCGGCACAGGCGGCGCAGTGCCTGGAGCAGCAGGACTTCTCCGCTGCTTTTATGCGCGGCTACGATAAAGCGGTGTACAACCGCCTCTGGAAGGAGCTTCGGCTCAGCCGCCAGATGCAGAAGCTGCTGAAGTACCCCTGGCTCTTTAACCAACTTGCCAGCAAGGCTTCTAAAAACCAGGCGCTCGCCGAAACCATCTCCTGTATGTTCAACGACATAGACATGCGCCAGCGCCTGCGCCAGCCTTCATTCTACATGAGATTGCTGTTTAATTGAGAGACACAAGACATAAGTATCAAGACAAAAGACTTTTCTATTGACGTAAAGTAAAAAGCCGCTTTGACGGCAGGTTTAGGTTCCGCTTTCTAATATTCAAGTATGAGGTTGGGAATGATAGTATCAGCAGCCAAGCCAGAAGTAAGTCTGGCGTCCAAAATCTAACGTCTAAAATCTAGCGTCTAATATCTAAACTAAAACTCCTGCTTTAGCCAGCGTTTGAAGTTCTCCTTCTCTGCTGCTGTTGCGTTTGCCCGTTTCTCTACCGTGTACTTGCTGTAGTAGCTTTCCTGGTTTTGCTCCAGCCTTACCACGCGCAGTTGCTTGTCCCTGAACAGCACCAGCTCCACCTCCTTTGGCTCCAGTGCCAGTAGTTGCTGCAGGTTGTTCTCCAGCTTTCGGCCATTGAGTGCCACAAGTTCGTCGTCTATACTTAGCAACTCACTGGCCGGTGAGCCTGGCGCCACGGCTGTCACTTTTGCACTTCCCTCGGTGGATACCTTAAAGCCGTATCTGCCTTCGTGCCGTAGCGGGTTCTGCTGCTCTTTAAGCGTGCAGCCAACAAAGTGCAGGGCTTCATCCAGCGGTTGCTCAATAGGCGCGGTGCCGTTTATGAAGTTATCAAAGTAGGATTGAAATGATTGACCAGCCACCTCGTCAACTAATTGGGCGTAATCCTGCGCCGTGTAGCCAACGTTCCCTTTCCCGTATCGCTCCCAGAGCTTCCGCATCACCACATCCAGGCTGGCCTTGCTGTCGGTGGCCTGGCGTAGCTGCAGGTCCAGGAGCAGGGCGGTTAAGGCACCTTTGATGTAAATAGACACCTTACGGTCGGGGATGCCGGGCTTGTAGCCGTCGAGCCACAGGTCAAAGGAGGAGTCTGCCACAGAGAGGTTGTGGCGGCTGTAGTCGGCAAAGTAGCGCTGCAGGGTCGTGTTCAGCTCTTCAAAATATGCTTCGGCAGAGAAGAACCCGCTGCGGGCCAGCATGTAATCGCCGTAGTAGGTGGTGATGCCCTCGGCCACATAACCGGTTTTAAAGTAGTTCTCCTGCGCAAAGTTGTAGGGCAGCATTTCCTTTGGGCGAATCTTCTTGATGTTCCAGGTATGGAAAAGCTCGTGCGAGCTCACGCCCACGAACTCCTTGTACAGGCTGGGTGCCATCAGCAGCTCGCCCGGCCCCAGTGTAATAACGGTGGAGTGGCTGTGCTCCACGCCGTGGTAGAAGCGGTAAGGCAGTATTTCGTTCAGGTAATGGTACTCCGGCACCGGAAACTCGCCGAATACCTCCAGCTGCTCGCGCGTAAAGCCTTCGAAGTCGCGGGTCAGCTTTTGCCAGTCCGGCTGGCAGTCGCCCTGCATCCAGATGTGGAAAGTATAGCCGCCCACCTTGAAGGTTTCCCGGCTGAGGCTGTCGCTGGCGATAAAAGGGCTGTCTGCCAATTCGTCAAAGCTGGCAGCCTGTAGTGTGTGCCTCTCTTTCTCCGGCAGCCCGCAGGCAAGCTGCCACTCCTGCGGTAGCTGCAGCTTAAGCTGGCAAGGCTCCTGCTCCCTGCCCTCTACGGCCATCAGGCAGTTGATCGGGTTCAGGTAAAGCTGCTGCTCGTCCAGCCACGAGCCCCCGGCGTCCATCTGCCTGGCAAAGAAACGGTAGCGGATCTCTACTTCCGTGGCGCCACCGGCCTGTACCTGCCAGCGGTCTTTGGTGGCCTTTTCAATGTTCAAGCTTTCCCCATTGGCCGTTGCCGTAACGGCACTCAGTTTCTGTGCAAAATGCTGCAGCTCATACCTGCCGGGCCGCCAGGCAGGCAGCTGCAGGTACAGCTCCTGCTGTTGGTTGTCTTTTACAGTAATCCTGACGTCGAGAAAATGCGTGAGCGGGTTTTGGAAGGAGAGGTGGTAGTAGATCATAGGTATGGATGCTGGTGAAGTACGGTTATACTTTGGAGTGCCTAAAAGTGATACAAGTATAAAGTAGCCGGAACGGAAAGTCAAAGGCGCGGCATGCAAGGTGCTCTGCTAAAACAAGGAGGGCAACACTGCCCTGCACCCAGTTGCCCGCTACTCCTGGGTATGTTCCTCCGGGCTTTGGAGATCCGGTGCCTAGGCCTGCAGGGTGAACGTAGCCAGGAAGGTTCGCTTGGGTGAAGACGCAGCCGACGGCTGCAGAAGTATAACGGCGTAAAGTACAGCCGAGGCGGTGGATGTGCGGCTTTTTGAGCTAGCCGAGCCAAAGGCCCGGCACTACAGTAAGCCCCAAACCTGGAGACTTGCACCAGCAACAGGAGAAGCAGCGGCGGCTGCAAAAGCCGTTTGAGCAGCCACTACGCAGCCTCTCTGCATCTTTTTGCAAAATTTCTGAGGCAGACTTTGCTATTTTACAAAGGTTTACTAATTTTGCAGGCCATAATAAAACCATTGGCAGACGATGAAAAGAACATTCCAGCCTTCTCAGAGAAAAAGAAGAAATAAGCACGGTTTCAGATCTAGAATGGAGACCGCAAACGGTAGAAGAGTATTGGCCAGCAGAAGAGCCAAAGGCAGAAAGAGACTGACAGTTTCTAGCGAGAAAAGACATAAGGCAGCTTAATTCCTGATGCAGGAATTGGCTTCGCTAGTAGTATACAGCCGCTAATGGATTCAGCAGCAGCTAACGAGCAGCAAGCCGGCCAGCCTAACACTTATACATTTTCGAAAGAAGAACACTTGTGCAGTAAGCGGCTTATTTCGCTGCTTTTCGCCAAGAGTTCTTCTTTTAATTTGTATCCGCTGCGGTTTGTGTACTACACGCCGGAGAACCTGCCGCCTGGCTCCACCCAGGTGCTCATTTCTGTGTCTAAGCGCTATTTTAAGCGCGCTGTAGACCGTAACCGCCTGAAACGGCAAATACGGGAGGCTTACCGCCTCAACAAGCACATACTGTACCAGCACCCTGAGCAGGCACCCCGCCTGCTGGGTATCCTGTACATCGGCAAGGAAAAAAAATCCTTCCAGTCTATTCAAAAAAAACTAATTTCAGGTTTAGAGCGTTGTCTAAATAAATAGACTCACCTCGTCTCTTAAGCCTGATATTATGTATAAGAAATCCATCGCTGGCCTTTTTGTCGGCGTTTTTGCCCTCGGCCTTTTCTCCTTTAAAACGGATTCTGAGCGATACTTCGAAATAGCCAAGAACCTCGACGTTTTTGCCACGCTTTTTAAGGAAGTAAACACCTATTATGTGGACGATGTGCCGCCCGCACAGATGATGCGCACCGGCATTGATGCCATGCTGAAATCGCTCGACCCGTACACCAACTACATTCCCGAAGACGATATTGAAGACTTCCGCACCATGACCACCGGTCAGTACGGCGGAATCGGTGCTATTATCGGTGCCCGCGACGGCAAGGTGATGGTGCAGATGCCTTACGAGAACTCCCCGGCGCACAAAGCTGGTTTGGCCATCGGCGACGAGATACTGAAGGTGAACGGGGTGAACGTGCAGGGTAAGTCTTCAGAGGAGGTGAGCAAGCTGCTGAAAGGGCAGGCGAACACGGCCATTAAACTGGAGGTGCGCAGCTACGGCCAGGCCAAATCACGGAACGTGGAGCTGATGCGTGAGAATATCGTGGTGGATAATGTGCCTTACTATGGTATGCTGGATAGCGAGATTGGCTACTTCCAGCTTTCAGGCTTTACCATGGATGCGGGCAAAGAGGTGAGAACGGCCGTCCAGAAACTAAAGGAGATGGGCGCCAAGAAGATTGTGTTTGACCTGCGCGACAACCCGGGCGGCCTGCTGCATGAGGCGGTGAACATCTCCAACGTGTTTGTGGACAAGGGCACGGATATCGTCAGCACGAAGGGCAAGGTAGAGGAGTGGAATAAAACGTACAAGGCGCTCGACGAGCCGCTGGACAAGAACATGCCGCTGGTGATACTTACCAGTTCGCGCAGCGCGTCGGCTTCCGAGATTGTGGCCGGCGTCATGCAGGACTACGACCGTGCCGTGCTGGTAGGGGAGCGCACCTTCGGGAAGGGCCTGGTGCAGGTAACGCGTCCGCTCTCTTATAACTCCCAGTTAAAGGTAACCACAGCCAAATACTACATCCCAAGCGGGCGCTGCATTCAGGCGATCGACTACACGCATCGCAACGAAGACGGCAGTGTGGGTAAAATACCGGACTCGCTGCGCGTGGCCTTTAAAACCGCGGCAGGCAGAGTGGTGTATGACGGAGGCGGCGTGAGCCCGGATGTAGAGGTAAAGCAGACGGGCTTCTCAGAGATTACCAGAACCATTGCCGGCAAGGGCTACTTCTATGACTATGCGAACCAGTATAAACTGGAGCACCCAAGCATTCCGGCGGCCAAGGAGTTTCAGCTGACGGATCAGGAGTACAAGAAGTTTGTGGCTTACCTGGCGAATAAAGACGTTTCCTATACAACAGGCATAGAGAATGAACTGAAAGATGTAGCGGAAACTGCCAAAGAGGGCAAGCACTACGATGATATAAAGGCAGAGCTGGAGGCGATAAAGCAAAAAGTGTCTCATAACAAGGCAAACGACCTGATGCGCTTCCGCGAAGAGATCCAGGAGGTGTTGGAGGCGGAGATTGCCTCGCGCTACTATCTGCAAAAGGGATATATTGAGTCTTCTTTCGATGATGACCCGGATATCCTGATGGCAAAACAAGTACTGAACGATCCGGTTAAGTATAACGCGTACTTAAAGGCCAACTAAAGTATAAAACACACAAGCAGGGGAGGGAGGTGCAGCAGTGCCTCCCTCTTTTGCTTTCCGGCGGCCATACTTTTGGTGCCCTCGCCGGCTTAGCTTAATTTTGTGTAGATTTTAAACCATAACCATACTTGCACATGCCACTGTTGCTCGCGCTCGAAACCTCTACCACCGTCTGCTCTATCGCACTATATAAGGGTCAGCAGCTGCTGGGAGCCTCTGAGCTGCAAATAGAGAAATCGCACTCTTCGCACATAACCGTTATGGTGGCGCAGCTGGTCGAGAACTGCGGGGCCACACTGCAAGAGCTAAGCGCTGTGGCCGTTTCTGGTGGCCCTGGTTCCTACACAGGCCTTCGGATCGGCACATCCACGGCAAAAGGGTTGTGCTATGCCCTCAACATTCCGCTGCTGGAGGTGTCCACCTTGTACGGACTGGCGGCGCAGGTAATAGCCGCTACACCAAACCCGGAGCGCTACCTGTTCTGCCCGATGCTGGACGCCCGCCGTATGGAAGTATACACCTGCATGCTGACCCACGAGCTGCAGGAGGTAGAGCCCATTGCGCCGGTGGTGCTGGAGGAGGACACGTTTAGAGAGAGACTACAGGAGCAACCGGTTATCTTCTTCGGGAGCGGTGCCTCCAAGTATAAAGGTATGGTGGGGGCAAACACAAACGCTCTGTTCGTAGACGGGGTGCTGCCATCGGCTAAAACCATCGGAGCCCTGGCCTTGCCGAAGTATGAGCAAAAGCAGTTTGAGGACGTAGCCTATTATGAACCCTTCTACCTGAAGGATGTTTATATAACAAGTGCCGTGAAAGGCGCTAAATAAAAAGGAGAACAACCATGTCAGAAGAAATAGTAAACAGAGTGGCGCAAAGTGCGCTGGTTACGCTGAACCTGGAGCTGCTGCTGCACCCAGGCGAGCGCGTGGTGTATGATATAAAAGATAACCTCTTTCAGGGGCTAATTCTGAGGGAGAAGGATTTTCGCGCCTTTGTAAAAGAGCACGACTGGTCGCAGTATGCTGGGAAGAATGTCGCCATCATTTGCTCTGTGGATGCGATAGTGCCAACCTGGGCGTACATGCTTCTGGCGTCTAAACTGCAGGGGCATGCCAACTACTACGTGTTCGGCGATTTGGAAGCACTTGAGCAGGCGTTAATGCAGGAGGCAATTGCCAAAGTAGACATAGAAGAGTACAGAGACGCTAAAGTTGTAGTGAAAGGCTGTGGCAGTGAGCCCGTACCAACCTATGCCTATGTGGAAGTAATGCGAAAGCTCTTACCCGTTGCCGCCAGCATTATGTACGGGGAGCCGTGCAGTACAGTCCCTTTATATAAGAAGCCAAAGGGCGCGTAGTGTAAAAACAAATGCCAGACAGAAGGGGAGCAGAATGAGTTGAATTCTGCTCCCCTTCTGTTTTTTTATGGGCGTACTATCCAAATGTATAAAGTAGAGACAGACAAGAGGCAGATAAAAAAGCTGAAATTTTAGCTGGTTAGATGGAACAAACACCGTTGCAGTGGGTGTTAATTACCTACGACCGGAGAAAAAGGGAACTTTACTTGAAAAGCCGCAAAAATAATCCCCTTCAGCTCCAGGCTGTTGCGGGTTTTCCGGTTTTATTTGGCGGCGTGCGCTTGCGGGCCGGGGAAAGTTTGCTACTTTTGCATCCCGGTTCAGCAGGGACGGGAGAGAAGGGGGGACGCTAACACAGGCTGCGGCCGCGGTTTTGGGCCCCCGGCGGAGAAAGAGAGACTGAAAAAAAAAACTTGGCCGGGGCCTTGCGGAACGGAAAGCTTTGCTTACCTTTGCAGCCCGCCTCGGAAGGAGACGGCCACCGGCTTCCGCCCCTTTGGAGGGACGGGCCGGGGAGAGAAAAAGAAAGAAAGTTTTTCTTGTTTTCCGGAAGTTTCCCCTTACCTTTGCAGCCGCTTCCAACGCGAGCCGCGCTACGGAGGCCGGGAAAATAAAGTTCAAAAAAAGTTTTGCGGTTCGAAATAAAGCCGCTACCTTTGCACCCCGCCACGGAGCGAACGGCTCTGAAGGGGAAAGAGGAAAGAAAGGAAGATAACGTCGCAGGACGGCAAGCGAGGACAACAGGTCCTCGGAAAGTTCTTTGAGAGATTGCTTGAGACAGAAATTAAGGTAAGACCTTGCGGCCCCCTCGGGGGCCAGACACAAGGGGAGCCGGGGTCGGACAGACACATTTTGCGGTTTTATGCCGCAGGAAGCATATTCTTACAATGGAGAGTTTGATCCTGGCTCAGGATGAACGCTAGCGGCAGGCCTAATACATGCAAGTCGAACGGATCAGGTTCCTTCGGGGACCTGGTTAGTGGCGCACGGGTGCGTAACGCGTATGCAACCTACCTTCCACAGGGGGATAGCCCGGAGAAATCCGGATTAATACCGCATGTGACCACGAGAGGGCATCCGACCGTGGTAAAAGCTTCGGCGGTGGAAGATGGGCATGCGTGCCATTAGCTAGATGGCGGGGTAACGGCCCACCATGGCTACGATGGCTAGGGGTTCTGAGAGGATGGTCCCCCACACTGGTACTGAGACACGGACCAGACTCCTACGGGAGGCAGCAGTAGGGAATATTGGGCAATGGCCGAGAGGCTGACCCAGCCATGCCGCGTGCAGGAAGAAGGCCTTCTGGGTTGTAAACTGCTTTTGTATGGGAAGAAAACGCCCCTGCGGGGGTAACTGACGGTACCATGCGAATAAGCACCGGCTAACTCCGTGCCAGCAGCCGCGGTAATACGGAGGGTGCAAGCGTTGTCCGGATTTATTGGGTTTAAAGGGTGCGTAGGCGGCCCGTTAAGTCAGCGGTGAAATCCCACGGCTCAACCGTGGAACTGCCGTTGATACTGGCGGGCTTGAGTTCGGTCGAGGCGGGCGGAACTGGCGGTGTAGCGGTGAAATGCTTAGATACCGCCAAGAACCCCGATTGCGTAGGCAGCTCGCTGGGCCGAAACTGACGCTGAGGCACGAAAGCGTGGGGAGCGAACAGGATTAGATACCCTGGTAGTCCACGCCGTAAACGATGATGACTCGATGTTGGCGATACACTGTCAGCGTCCAAGCGAAAGCGTTAAGTCATCCACCTGGGGAGTACGCCCGCAAGGGTGAAACTCAAAGGAATTGACGGGGGCCCGCACAAGCGGTGGAGCATGTGGTTTAATTCGATGATACGCGAGGAACCTTACCTAGGCTAGAATGCGCGTGACCGCTCCAGAGATGGAGCCTCCCTTCGGGGCACAAAGCAAGGTGCTGCATGGCCGTCGTCAGCTCGTGCCGTGAGGTGTTGGGTTAAGTCCCGCAACGAGCGCAACCCCTATCTTCAGTTGCCAGCACATCATGGTGGGGACTCTGGAGAGACTGCCTCCGCAAGGAGCGAGGAAGGCGGGGACGACGTCAGGTCATCATGGCCCTTACGCCTAGGGCTACACACGTGCTACAATGGCCGGTACAGAGGGTTGCCACCCAGCGATGGGGCGCCAATCTCAAAAAGCCGGTCTCAGTTCGGATCGGAGTCTGCAACTCGACTCCGTGAAGCCGGAATCGCTAGTAATCGCGTATCAGCAACGACGCGGTGAATACGTTCCCGGGCCTTGTACACACCGCCCGTCAAGCCATGGAAGTCAGGGAGACCTGAAGCCGGTGACCTCAAAGGAGCCGTCTAGGGTAAAACTGGTAACTGGGGCTAAGTCGTAACAAGGTAGCCGTACCGGAAGGTGCGGCTGGATCACCTCCTTTCTAGGGACGGCCCTCGGCTCCCCTAAGGCTTACGTTAACGTCTGTCTCGGCAATTGCTCAAAACTCACTTACTCGGGCGGCCAGGCCCGGCCAGAGAAGCGGGCTTGTAGCTCAGGTGGTTAGAGCGCTACACTGATAATGTAGAGGTCCGTGGTTCGAGTCCACGCAGGCCCACCGCGAATTACCTGGGGGATTAGCTCAGCTGGCTAGAGCGCCTGCTTTGCACGCAGGAGGTCAACGGTTCGACTCCGTTATTCTCCACACCGAGAGTAAACACAAGGCAGGAACGACAGGTTCTTGCTTCATATCTTAAAGAGTTGGC
Organism: Pontibacter actiniarum; assembly: GCF_003585765.1. Taxonomy (NCBI): domain Bacteria; kingdom Pseudomonadati; phylum Bacteroidota; class Cytophagia; order Cytophagales; family Hymenobacteraceae; genus Pontibacter; species Pontibacter actiniarum. The sequence goes on along the minus strand of NZ_CP021235.1, from coordinate 3,449,449 downwards.
AAAAGGGCTAGATGTCTAACATCTAGCGTCTAATGTCCAGCGTCTTCAGGAGAAAGTTCTTTGACATGATGGGAGAGAGACAAAAGAAATAGACTAGGCCCTAGCGATAGGGCCCTAGTGCGAGAGAGGCGGGCCGGCCCACGCTTGTGGGGCCGGCCGAAGACGCAGAGAAGGGCGCACGGGGGATGCCTAGGCTCTCAGAGGCGATGAAGGACGCGACAAGCTGCGATAAGCTTCGGGGATCGGCACATACGAGTTGATCCGAAGATTTCCGAATGGGGCAACCCAGTGTATTGAAGATACACTACCCTACGGGGGGCGAACCCGGGGAACTGAAACATCTAAGTACCCGGAGGAAGAGAAAACAACAGTGATTCCGCAAGTAGTGGCGAGCGAACGCGGATTAGCCCAAACCAGTGCTGTTACGGCAGCCCTGGGGTTGTAGGACCACGTCGTGGGACCAAGTATTGAAGCATAACAGGCTGGGAAGCCTGACCATAGGGGGTGATAGTCCCGTGTGCGTAAGCTGCTTGGCCCTAGTGGTATCCTGAGTAGGGCGGGACCGGAGAAATCCCGCCTGAATCCACCGGCACCATCCGGTAAGGCTAAATACTCCTGAGAGACCGATAGTGAACCAGTACCGTGAGGGAAAGGTGAAAAGCACCGTGAATAACGGGGTGAAACAGATCCTGAAACCGTGCGCTTACAAGCGGTCGGAGCCACTTCGTGTGGTGACGGCGTGCCTTTTGCATAATGAGCCTACGAGTTACTCCTCCCTGGCGAGGTTAAGTGTTTGAAAGCACGGAGCCGCAGCGAAAGCGAGTCTGAACAGGGCGCGCAGTCAGGGGGGGTAGACGCGAAACTTTGTGATCTACCCATGGGCAGGATGAAGGCTGGGTAAAACCAGTTGGAGGTCCGAACCAGTTTACGTTGAAAAGTATTTGGATGACCTGTGGGTAGGGGTGAAAGGCCAATCAAACTGAGAAATAGCTCGTACTCCCCGAAATGCCTTTAGGGGCAGCGTCGTGGTGGAGTCATATGGAGGTAGAGCTACCGATAGGACTAGGGGGAGTCACATCCTACCGAATCCTGACGAACTCCGAATGCCATTTGATATACACGGCAGTGAGGCCTGGGGTGCTAAGGTCCCAGGCCGAGAGGGAAAGAACCCAGACCGCCAGCTAAGGTCCCAAAGTCTGCGCTAAGTTGAACAAAGGGGGTCCAGTTGCCTAGACAGCCAGGAGGTTGGCTTGGAAGCAGCCATTCCTTTAAAGAGTGCGTAACAGCTCACTGGTCGAGCGACAGGGCATCGATAATAATCGGGCATCAAGCACAGCACCGAAGCTGCGGATTGTATTTATACACTGGTAGGGGAGCATTCCAAGGGCGACGAAGGCGTCCCGGCAAGGGGCGTTGGAGCGCTTGGAAAAGCAAATGTAGGCATAAGTAACGATAATGCGGGCGAGAAACCCGCACACCGAAAGACCAAGGTTTCCTGATCAACGCTAATCGGATCAGGGTTAGTCGGGTCCTAAGGCCGAGGCGAAAGCGCAGGTCGATGGACAACTGGTTAATATTCCAGTACCGGCACGTCATAGCGATGCGGTGACGGAGAAGTGAAAGGACGGCGCGCTGACGGAATAGCGCGTTTAAGGGCGTAGGTAGTAGGACGGTTGTGAAGTACGCCGACCTAGCTGAAACCCGAAAGTACTCCGCGGCCCCGGCCAAGGAGATCGTCCCTAATCAGGCTCCCTAGAAAACCCGCTAAGCGTTTAAATGGCTTGCCGCCCGTACCGCAAACCGACACAGGTGGTCGAGGAGAGAATCCTAAGGTGCTCGAGTGAATCACGGCCAAGGAACTCGGCAAAATGGCCCTGTAACTTCGGGAGAAGGGGCGCTTCCTGCTAGCAATAGCAGAAGCCGCAGTGAAAAGGCCCAGGCGACTGTTTAACAAAAACACATGGCTTTGCGAAATCGAGAGATGAAGTATAAGGCCTGACACCTGCCCGGTGCCGGAAGGTTAAGAGGGGGGGTTAGCCGTAAGGCGAAGCTCTGAATCGAAGCCCCGGTAAACGGCGGCCGTAACTATAACGGTCCTAAGGTAGCGAAATTCCTTGTCGGGTAAGTTCCGACCTGCACGAATGGTGTAACGATCTGGGCGCTGTCTCAGCCGTGAGCTCGGTGAAATTGTAGTCTCGGTGAAGATGCCGAGTACCCGCAACGGGACGGAAAGACCCCATGAACCTTTACTATAGCTTAGCATTGACGCTGGGTAACTCATGTGTAGGATAGGTTGGAGGCTTTGAAGCGGCGTCGCCAGGCGTCGTGGAGCCGTCCTTGAAATACAACCCTTGAGTTGCTTGGCGCCTAACCTTGTAAGACAGGGGACAGTGCTTGGTGGGTAGTTTGACTGGGGTGGTCGCCTCCAAAACAGTAACGGAGGCTTTCAAAGGTGCCCTCAGCACGCTTGGTAACCGTGCGCAGAGCGCAATAGCATAAGGGCGCTTGACTGTGAGGCCCACAAGCCGAGCAGGGCCGAAAGGCGGATATAGTGATCCGGTGGTTCCGCATGGAAGGGCCATCGCTCAAAGGATAAAAGGTACTCTGGGGATAACAGGCTGATCTCCCCCAAGAGCTCATATCGACGGGGAGGTTTGGCACCTCGATGTCGGCTCGTCACGTCCTGGGGCTGGAGAAGGTCCCAAGGGTTCGGCTGTTCGCCGATTAAAGTGGCACGCGAGCTGGGTTCAGAACGTCGTGAGACAGTTCGGTCCCTATCTGTTGTGGGCGTAGGAGATTTGAGGGGTCCTGACCTTAGTACGAGAGGACCGGGTTGGACGAGCCTCTGGTGGACCTGTTGTGGCGCCAGCCGCAGCGCAGGGTAGCTACGCTCGGACGGGATAAGCGCTGAAAGCATCTAAGCGCGAAACCCGCCCCAAGATGAGATCTCCCTTAAGGGCCGTCAAAGACGATGACGTCGATAGGCCGCAGGTGTAAAGCCAGGAATGGCAAAGCCGAGCGGTACTAATTGCCCGAGCGCGTCCGGTCAGCAGCACCGGCCCGCCGCTCTCGATTTTGTTTCTCCCCCACAAGTCATGTCATAAAGCATCCGGCACGCATAACAGCCGTGCGCAAGATAATGGTGGCTATGGCCCCGGTGAGCACCTCTTCCCATCCCGAACAGAGAAGTTAAGCCCGGGCGCGCCGATGGTACTGGGGTCACACCCGGGAGAGTAGGTGGCCGCCAACCCCAACAAAGAGCGCCCCCTCCGCAGCCGCGGAGCGGGGCGCTCCCTTTTTACCCCCGTCCCGAAACCGCACCACCCGCACCAGGCAGGGCCTGAAGGAGGAGCGGTGGCGCGTGCAGCAGCACAGCAAGCAGCCGCCAGAGCAACAAGCCCGTGGCAGAGAGCAAACGGAAACAAACACAAAGGCCCCGGCGCGAAAGAGCGCCGGGGCCTTTGCCTTTTTCAGGGCCGGACGGGTTAGCTGTTGATGAAGCGCGGGTGGATCAGGTTCTCCACCGAGAACACCTCGTCCCACTTCGCCTGCGTGATCCTGCCGCGCTCATTATATACATTCTTCCTGTACTTGTCTTAAAATAAAGTACAAAGTAATTCGCACAAAAAAAGCCCCGACTAATGCCGGAGCTTTTCTGTTTCAATAGAAGCTTCTATGCTTTTCTACCTGCAACGGAAGTATAAAAGTCCTCTTCCTTCAGATAGGTCGTAGCCAAGGCTTGCAATTCTGCTGCTGTCACAGTCCTGACAGTGGTAACATAATTGTTGTAGTGCTCCTGAGGCAGCTGGTGCAGTACAATGCGCTTATACCTGTCACACTGATCAAAGATGGTGTTAATGTCGTTCAGGAACTTACCAAGCATGTAGTTCTTCACTGTTTCCAGCTCAGAGGCTGATATTTCCTCCTGCTGCAACAGTTTTACTTCCTTCAGCACTTCTTCTATGGTATTTTCAGTTACCGCGTAGTTCACGTCTGTGCCAATAAAGAATAGGCTGTCCTGTTCTTTGGGTGACATGGCAGAGTAGATGCCATATGTGTAGCCTTTATCTTCGCGTATGTTACGCATCAACCTGGAGCCAAAGTACCCGCCCAGCACCTCATTCAGCACGAGCAGCTTCTGGTAGTCCGGATGGCTGATCTCAGGGAAGCGCTTTCCTATACGTATGGAAGACTGCAGACTCTCCTCTACCGGAACAAGGTTGAACTTGCTGGCAGCACCACTAATACTATGGGAAGGAGTAGTAGCCGATGTGGCCGAAGGCTGCAGCTGGAGGTTTGAAATCTCCTTTACCAGGTCCTGCTGCATCAGGTCATCTATAGCACCACAGGCAAACACTTCCAGTTCTTGTGTGATAAACCTGTTACGGTAGTAGGCTTCCACATCCTCCTTGCTAATGGCCTCCAGTACGCCATCGTCAAACCCGAAGGTGTAGGCATGGCCTTTGCCATATACTTGCTGCGTAAAGCTGTGGGTGGCGAGGTAGTTGTTCTTCTGCCGCTGCACTTTTAGCGATTGTACTGTACGCTGCTTCAGCAGGTTAAACTCTTCTTCCGGGAACACAGGGTTCTGCAGCACGTCCAGTACAAGTGGCAGGAGCTCAGAGGTATACTTAGCCAAACAGTACAGCGTAAACTCAGAGCGGTCGTAGCCGTGGTTATTCTCAAACGAGGCGCCGTAGAAGGCTACCTTGTCAGCAATTTGTTTTGCCGTATGGTTGAGGCTCCCCTCCAGCAGCATTTTTGCCGCTATATCCGAGACGCCTTTCTTATCCTCAAACCATTTACCGGCTTTAAAAACAAAATCCAGCCTGATAACAGGCTGGGTTTCGCTTTTGATAGCATGCAGTCGTGCTCCGTTGCTAAGGTGTGTCACCTCGGCGATCTGGATGTTAACGGCATCTATTTCATGTATTTCAGGAGCTTTTGTTCTATCAAGCATTCTTATTGTTTTGTTTACTAATCCAGGTTAAGAGCAAGCGTGAAACGCCATGTGTCGGCGAGTGGGTTGCTCTGGTCGTTCGGGATGAGGTAAGCAGCATCTAACCCGAACTTTTGGTAACGTATACCTAAACCGGTTGAAAAGTATTTTCTACCGCCTTTATCCGGGTGCTCATAGAAATAACCGGCACGCGCTGCAAAGAGCTCATTGTACCAATACTCCACACCCGCAGAAAGGTTGACCTCTTTCAGCTCCTCGCTGCCACCGCCTTCAGCATCTCCGAAAGAAGAGAAGATACCGCTAACCACGCTCTGGTCTGTGTCGGCACCAGGAGACGGCACCAGCAGTTTGTTGGCGTCCAGCAGGAAGGTAAGCGAGTTGTAAGCGTCGAGGTTATACTTTACAGCAGTACCAACTTTCAGGTTTGTAGGCAGGAAGCTTTTATCCTCGTTTTCGGAGTAAGCGATCTTGCCGCCGATGTTGGAGATGTTGGCGCCAAACGCCAGGTTCAGGTTCTGGCTCAGGTCCCTGTTATAGTACACGCCTACGTCTACGGCGGCTGTGTTACCCGGTTGCGACTCCGTATTGCTGCCGCTCACGTTCACATCACCGGCAAGGTTAGAGTGTATAAAGCGCGCCGAGATACCCAGGCTGAAGTTCTCACTCAGCGCCTGCCCGTACGAAACAGTAACAGCGTACTCTTTCGGGTTGTAGTTCTGCAGGGGGTTCTGGTTGATGTCTATGAACTGTATTTCTCCCAGGTCGAAGTACATCAGGGAAAGGGAGATGGCAGATGTCTCGTTCAGCTTCTTGTACCCAGACAGGTAGTTGAGCGACATATCGTCCACGATGTTACGAAGCCACGGAGAGTAAGAGAAAGCCACGCTCAGGTCGTTTTCCACAAAACCAAGTTTTGCTGGGTTCCAGTAAGATGAGTTGGCATCTGGAGACAAGGCTACACCGGCGTCACCAAGGGCTGCGGCGCGGGAGTCTGGGCCAACGGTCAGGATCGGAACGGCGGTGGTTACAGCGTTCAGATCGGAGCCTGTTGTAGTTGACTGTGCCTGTGCAAAAGCTGCCGGAGCTGAGATTAAGGCGAGCGCCAACGCGGCGGCCTTCCATGTCTTACTATTTTTATGCATATGAAGGGTATTGATAGCTATATCAAATATAGAAAAATTGTAGTACTATTCTAGTTCAAGATTACAAGTTTCTCAACCTTGGAGGCCTTGGAGCCGTCCTGCTGCGACCGCACACTCACTCTATAAACATAAACGCCGCGTGCCAGCACATCATTGCTCTCGCTTCGCCCGTCCCAGGTTAATTCTCCCACGCGCGTACTGCTGCCGTAGAAGGTGGTCTGCAGTGTTTTTACCAGTTGTCCAGATAAAGTGAATATTTGCACCTGTACATCTAAGTCTTCGCCGGCTCGGTTATGGTCAAATTGGAAAGTTGTTTCTGTAGAAAACGGGTTCGGATGGTTGAGTACATGCTCTAACGCAAGATGGGCATCATTTGATACATAAAACTCTATATAAGCTTCCGCAGAGTTGTTATGGGTGTCCCAGGCTTTGAAGCGGATGGTGTGCGGCCCCGGCTCCAGGTTCTTGAGGGTGTACTGCAGCTCTCCTTTCTGGTAGCTGTCGGGTACGGACGTATAGTAATCGTTAAGGATGACCAGGGTGTTTGGGTCCTCGTCGAGTACCGCTGTTATCTCGTGGCCGATACCGATGCCAGCCGTGTTAATGCCATTATCGTCGAAGAGTTTGGCTAACAGCATCGTGCTTTGGCCGGTTAAGCCGCCGGAAACAAACGAAGCATCGTCCATGTACAGCTGCACGGTGGGCGGAGTGTTATCCGTGGCTACGTCCTTGGCTGTACCCCCGATAACAATATCCTGGTTGGCTCCCAAAGCGTCCTGCGTATCGTTGCTGGCGTACAGGCTGATCTTGCCCTGGCCAAAACTGTAAGAAATGTCCTTCGGCACCACAAAGCTAATCTCGAAGAGCCCCTTCCTAACGGTTGCCTTGCCGTCGTAGAGGATGTTTTCCCGCACTTGCACCGCCGTTTTCAGCCCGTTTTCGTCGCCCAGGGTCTGCCGCTTTGTCGGTTTCTCATAAACCCTGAGCTGCAGCATACCGGAGAAGTCGCTGGCTATGTTACCGGCGTTATCCTGCAGCTGCCCTTTTAAGGTTACTTTACCCAGCGCGCTCAGCGTGTCGGTGGGGGCAAGCTGGCTCTGAATGCTGGTGATGCTGGCTTCCAGCGAAGGGTAGGCCAGCTGCAGCGAAGGGTCGCAGAGCAGGGAGAAGTTACGGTTGTTGACGCCGGTAGAGCCGCCTGCATTCTCTGTGATGCTGTTATTCTTGGTGAGCATCACCAGGTCGCCGAGGCGCGGCATACGGCCATTGATCGGCGTGAAGGCACTCCTGAAGAAGTTGCGGTTAAGTACGCGGTTGCTGTTTGAGTAAACAGGGCGGGTGGTGGTGATAAGCCCGATAGCACCGCCTTCGGCATGGAGCAGCGCCATCTCAGCACCGGACGGCCTGCCCGGGTCATCGTAGCGGCCAAACTCACAGGTGGCGGTCAGCAGGAAGGCAAGGTTGTTCCGGTTCTTCCAGTTGGCGATCTGCTGCAGGCCCAGGATCTGCTCGCTGGCCCAGCTTACCTCGTTTCCGTGCCCGGTGTAGTTGATGATCAGCGAGCCCTGTTCCACGGCTTTGTCTATAGCGGCGGCGGCATCGGGCACACGCTGCCCGTTGGCCACGGCCTGCTGCTGGTACAGGTCGGTGTATACTTTGTTCGGGTTATACTTGGGGTGATGCTCCACCAGGTAATCGGCCAGAAACTCGGCATCGTTCTGGTGTTCGTTGTAATCCCCGTCGTCCGATACCAGCGTTATGTTGCTGCGCCAGCTGCCGAAGTGGCTTGGGCTGTCGTAGGCGATGATCTTGTTAACCAGCGTGGCTGCCTCTGCGGCTGTTTTGGCCGGGAGCCTGCCGATGCCAATATCCATCAGGTGGTCACCCGCTGTTGTTTCTGCCCACTCGCCTTCGTCCTCATCCAGAAAACCGTAATAGTCTTCAGAAGAGTAGCTGGCGATCGGGTGCAGCGACTGCCGCGACTCATAGATAGGAACAAAATTGGTGTTCTGGCGGATGCGGTCCTTATAGTCGTAGGAGGCGTCTCCGAAGAGGAGCAAGTACATCACATCGCCCCCGGACTTGCTGCTGCGGCCATAGAGCATGCGCATAAAGTCGCGGATGGCCGTCACATCCTGGGCACCTGAGGAGAACTCGTTGTATATCTGCGTGGTGGTAACAACTTCTACCTGCATGTTGCTGTGCTGGGCACGATGCGCCGCCAACCTGTTCGCCTCCTGCAAAAAGCCCGGATACGTGACGATCACAAAGTCCACCGCACCGCCTGCATTCAGGCTGTGGAGGTTCTGGTTTGCTACCTTTCCTACGGCTACGGGCGTTCTGCTGATGTTACTGGCCTGGAACACCACAAACTCCCGCAGTACATCTGTTGCCGTGCTGAAGCTGCCATTGCTATGCCGCTGCGCCACAGGCTGCCCCAGGGTCGTAACATCCCACACCGTGGCCCCGGCAGGGACCTCTGCCACCGAAAAGGTACTGATCGGCTGGTTTATACTTCGGATAGAGCGGAAAGCCGTCTGCGCGCCATACAGCTTTAGCTGCCGCTCATAATTCAGCTCCAGGTAATTCAGGTAGCCCATTGAGGTGGAGCTGCCGCCTGTAAAAGAAAGTGTAACCCTATAATTGCTGTCTGAGCCGAGCTTCTGTTGAGATATGCTGTAGGTGCTGGTACTGTTAACGCCTTCCGCATGGTAGCTGTAGTTACCGCGGCCTGAGATGGGCTGTGAGCCGAGCGCCTGGCCGTTCAGCGCAACACTGAAGGCGCAATCGGAAGAAGAGTTGGCCATCAGGGCAGCCGTCAGTTTCACCGTGGAGGCAGGCACGGCGTCTGAGCCGGGCAGGCTGAACTCGCGGGAGGGCTGGAAGGAGTTAAACTCCTCTCCATACCACTCGCGGCCCGAGAACACCATGTTCTTCAGGTCCTTTTCATAGAAAGTGTGTTCGTTGTAGCTGCTGATGGTCTGTGTGGCCCCTGAAGCCTGTTCGCGCGTGGCTACCCTGGCGCCGGGGCTGTGGTTAATCCGCAGGAAGTAAAAAGCCGTGTCCGAGTAAAGGTTAAACGCATGCCTGAACTGCTCCTCTGCGGCATCATAGCGCCAGGTATGCGGCCCCTGTGCATAGAACAGCACGTAGTCTCCGTCATCAAATCTACCGTCTGCCTCGCCTACCACGGTTACGGCGTTTTCCTGCAGGTCGTCGGGGCGGGGGGCGCTGTTAGGCTGGGGCAGCATGCCGCCGCCGTTGCCAAAGAGCTGTATCTTTTTCGGGTCTATGGCGGAGGGGCTGACGCCCAGCGCCTGCAGCACGCCTTTGTCAATTTTATAGATGCCGCTTTCAGTGACTGCCAGTTTGTACCAGTCGCCGGAGCTTAGAACAGAGGTAGCGGAAAAGCCCGTGGTGCGCGCGGTGGTGTTTTGGGTAGCGTACGCTGGCGTGGTGCCTGCTACTACGGCTGGGCTATGGCTCGCGATGGCAGCAGCCTGGCTTTGCCGGGCGGGGGTAGCGGGAGTGGGTGCGGTGGCTTGTGCCGTGGCGGCTGAAGAGGCCAGGCTCAACAGAAACAGCGCACATGCATTTACCAATCGCCTGGGCCACATCATAAGCAAACAGAATTAATGAAAAGCTGCCTGCACCACTCGTTTCAGCAGGGCAGGCAGCAACCTTATCTTTCAACAAAGATAAAGGTAAATTATTGTACTACAGCAGGTTTTTATGCCTGCTTCAGCTCAAAGGTATAAGACTCCATGATGAGGTTCGCCAACAACTTGCTGCAGGCTTTCTCTACCTTTTCGCGGGCGATGTCCTCTGTCTCGGCTTCCAGGTTCAGGGTGATGTGCTTACCGATACGCACGTCGTCTACTTGGTCCAGCCCGAGGTGCTCCAGGCCCAGCAATACGGCTTTACCTTGTGGGTCCAGTAGTTCAGGGCGAGGCATTACGTCAATTTCAGCAACAAATTTCATGATGTATGGGATGTTTTTTTGATGATGGACAAAAGTACGTACAGCACTATAATCAGTGGTATGGCTGCGAATTTAAGCATAGCCACCAAGATAACCGACAACCCCAGGAAAATAAACCGGATAGAGTTATCCTGCCACGTAAAGTTCTTGAACTTAAGGGCAAACAGGGGCAGCTCCGCCACCAGCAGGAAAGACAGCATGACCGTGAGCACAAGCAGCACCGGCTGGTTCAGGATGATCTCAAACATGATGAGGTCGCCGGTTTCCAGGATAAGCGGCAAGGAGGCCACGAACAGCGTGCAGGCCGGTGTGGGCAAACCGATAAACGAGGTGGTCTGGCGGGTGTCGATGTTGAACTTGGCCAGGCGCAGCGCCGAAAAGATAGTGATGAGAAAGCCGGCAAACGGCACCACGTCTGCAGGTATACCCCAGAAAGGCGCCTCGATGCGCTGCAGCAGCATAAACATGATCGTGCCCGGCACCACACCGAAAGAGACCATGTCGGCAAGAGAGTCGAGCTGCTTTCCAATCTCCGAGTAGGCACCTATCAGGCGGGCGATCATTCCATCCATGAAATCGAATATGGCGGCTATGCCCACCAGGTAAGCTGCGGTTACCAACTCACCTTTAAAGGCAAAGTACAGCGCCAGGCAACCTGAAAGCAGGTTAAGGCAGGTAATAACGTTGGGGATGTGTTTCTTCATGTAAGGATGTGGCGGCAACAGCGGCTACCGCAGAAATGGGTTATATTTTTTCTCGTACCCAATGGTGGTTTCCGGGCCGTGGCCGGGGTAAACCGTTACGTCATCAGGCAGGGCGAACATCTTCTCTCTTATACTGGTGATGAGCGTGTCAAAGTCTCCGCCGGGCAGGTCTGTGCGACCGATGCTGCCCTGGAACAGCACATCGCCGCCAATGCAGATCTTCTCGGGGCCGTTGTAGAACACCACATGCCCCGGGGCGTGGCCCGGCGTAAAGAGCACCTGTAGCTCCGTGTTACCGAACTTTACCGTGTCGCCCTCCCTCAGAAAGCTGGCCGGGAGTTGCTCGGCATACATCGGGAAGCCATACACAGGCGCATAAGCAGGCACGGCACGCAGCGTTTGCTCATCCTCCGGGTGTATCTCCAGGCCTACGTTGTAGGTGTCGGCGACGAACTTGTTGCCCAGCACGTGGTCTATGTGGCAGTGGGTATTGAGCAGGCGCACCACCTGCAGGCCCTTCTCTTCAATATATTTCTTTAGCTGCTCCTGCTCCCCGCGCTCATAGCAGCCGGGGTCCACAACCACGCATTCGTTGGTTTCGTCGTGCAGCAGGTACGTGTTCTCCTGAAACGGATTAAATGTAAGGCAGGTAACTTCCATAGCTTCTTCTCCTGGGGTTTAGGCAAGCACAAAATCGGCTTCTAAGTTAAGAATTTACGCCGTACATCTCGTAACTTGCCTTTATGAAATACGATTTTATAGTGGTTGGCCACGGCATTGCCGGTGCCATTCTGAGTTATACCCTACGCAAACGGGGGCAGCGGGTGTTGGTGGTTGACGAGCCTCGCCCCAGCGCCGCCTCGCGCGTGGCCGCCGGTTTGCTGAACCCCGTGGCGGGCAAGCGCTTTGCAAAATCATGGCTGGCCGATGAGTTTATACCTGCCGCCGATGCCTTTTACGATGAGCTGGAGGAGCGCTTCGGGCAGGAGCTGTTTGTGCACAAGCCCATCTACAAGATATTCTCCTCTGTAGAAGAGCAGAACACCTGGATGGCCAAGAGCGCCGGCACCAACTGGAATGACTACATCCTGGCCACCCACACCCAAAGTACAGGCCAGCCCGGCATTGAGGACCCGCACGGCGGCATCATGATCGGGCGGGGAGGCTACCTGCAGGTGGCGGAGATGCTGGACCTGCTGGCAGAGGAGCTGCTGGCGCAGCAGCTGATGCTGCCGGAGCGCTTCGAGATGGAGCAGCTGCAACTAACCCGCAACGGTGTGCGCTATAAGGGGGAAGAGGCAAAGCACCTGGTGTTCTGCGAGGGCTTTCAGGTGGTGAACAACCCGTACTTCAGGTGGTTGCCCATCCAACCGACCAAAGGGGAGGTGCTGGAGGTGCAGACGGAGAATTTTACGCCGGAATGCATCTATAATAAAGCCGTTTACGTTGTTCCGGTAGGAGGTGGCCGCTTTAAGATTGGGGCTACCTACAACTGGCGCCAACCCGACGAGGAGCCGAGCCCGGCAGGGCAGGAGGAGCTTTCGGAGCGGTTTAGCCAGATTACCTCTCAGCCATTTCACGTGATACACCATTGGGCAGGCATTCGGCCGGCCGTACGCGACCGTCGGCCGCTGGCCGGAACGCACCCGCAGTACCCACAGCTGAGCGTGTTCAACGGAATGGGGTCTAAAGGCGTGCTGATGGCCCCTTATCTGGCCCGGCAGTTTGCTGCAGCGCTGGTCGGAGAAGGGGAAGTGATGCCGGATGTACAGATTTCAAGATATTTATCGTTATATTACGACTACATAAAAGAACAAAACCAGCAACCCTAAGCGCATGCGTTTTTATACAAGATTTCTGCCTCTGCTCATACTTGGCCTTTTGTCTGCCACTGCCCTGCAGGCGCAGCGAAATGCAGAAACGTTCGGCAAGAGCCGGATACAGTATAAAAGCTTCGACTGGAAGCTCTACAGCACGCAGAATTTCAATGTATACTTCTATGAGGGCGGCCAGGAGGAGGCTATCAGCGCGGCAGCGTATGCAGAAAAGGAGCTGAAGCGCGTCACCAGCCTGATCGGGTACTACCCCTACTCCAAGGTCACGCTTATCCTTTACAACTCCCCCTCCGACCTGCTGCAAAGCAATATCGGCCTCGACAATGACCTTTACCAGACCGGCGGCGAAACGCTTTTCCTGAAAAATAAGGTGGAGCTGGCCTTTGGCGGCACGCAAACCGACTTTAAGCAGAACCTGAGCTTTAAGCTGACGGAGCTGCTGATGAACGACATGATGTATGGCGGCAGCCTGAAAGAGGCCCTGCAGAGCAGCTACCTGCTGCGCCTGCCCGAGTGGTTTATCAGCGGTGTGGCCGCCTATACGGCAGAGGGCTGGGGAATCCGGATGGACAGCTACATGCGCGAAATGCTGCTCGAGCAGGACAAGCCGCGCCCGGAGAAGCTCTTCGCCAAAAACCCGAAGCTTACAGGCCAGAGCGTCTGGAACTATATTGCCGAGCGCTACGGCTATACCGCCATCCAAAACATCCTGAACCTGACCCGCATCACGCGGGATGTGGAGATTGGTATTACCAGCAGCCTGAACGTGCCGTACAAGCGCTTTCTGCAGGACTGGTACAATTACTACGTGCAGATAAACACGGCTACTGATAACCCGCTGGTGCAGCTGCCCGACGAGGCGAAGCTGTTTAAGAAAAACAAAGAGGGCCATTTCTACGGCAAGCCGGTGCTGAACCCGGACGGTACGCTGCTGGCCTACGTGAAGAACGATAACGGCATCTACAAAATATTTGTGCAGGAGGTGCGCACAAAGAAGGACCGCGTGGTGTGGCGCGCCGGCTACAAGAACATGGACCAGGAGGTGGATTACAGCATGCCGGTGCTGGCCTGGCGCTCTAACTCACAGCTGGGCTTTATTGAGGCCAGGCGCGGGAAAATGATGCTGCGCCAGATTGACGCCCGCGACAGGTACTCCTTCATCCCCTTCATAGAGAACCTGACCACGCCTGCCGCCATACTGGAACAGTTTGCCTACGTAAACAGCATGGACTATGCCGAGGATGGGCAGACCATTGTGGTGAGTGCCGTGCGCAACGGCCAGTCAGACCTGTTCCTGCTTCGGGCCAACGGCCGCCTGCAGCAGCAGCTTACCAACGATATATTCGATGATGTAGACGCGGTGTACCTGCGCAACAACGGAGGCATTGCCTTCAGCTCCAACCGCTGGGACGATACCACCGCCACCTCCCTTACCCCCGACTTTAACAGCATCGTAAATAACTACGATATCTTCTTGCTGCAGCAACAGGGGGCAAGAAACAGCATCCGGCAACTTACCAGCGACATTGCCAGCGAAGTAAAGCCGCGCCCGACGCAGGACGGAAACCTGGTATACCTAAGCGAAGAAAGCGGTATCCGCAATGTGTACCGCTATGACCTGAGCACAGGCACCAGCACGCCGGTAACCAACTTCCTGCAAAGCATAGAGCAGTATGACTATGTGCCGTCGGCCAACGTGCTGGCAGTAGTAGCCCGCGACGAAGCAAACGACTTTGTGTACCTGCTGCCTAACTTTACGCCAACCGCGCTGAGCGAGCTGCCCAAGACATCGCGCCAGATTATACTTGAAACGCGTGCCCGCACAGCCCAGAACGCCGTCTCGGCCCGCCGCAAGTTACTGGATAAAGAAGAGAAGCAAACCAGCGGAAATGAAACGCGCCGGGAAGGTGAGATCAACATAGAGGACTATGAGTTCGACAAAACCGAGCAGCAGGCGGCACAGCCGAAGCAGGCCTCAGCGCCGGTGCGCCGGGCCAGTAGCGGCAGAGGCGGTACGGAGCTGGTAGGCCCGCTGGACTATGACCTGCGCTTCAGTGTGCAGGAGATCATTACCTCGGTGCAGGCCGATCCGCTGCTGGGCTTTGGTATAGTGGCCGGTGTGGAGATGAGCGACCTGTTTGAGAACCACCACATCCGGGGCGCGGCCTTCATGCGCACCGACTTTGAGACGAACAATTTCTTCGCGGAGTACATGAACCTGTCAAACCGGGTAGACCTGGGGGTGCAGTTTGAGCGCTCCACCCTGGTCGGAAGCCTGCTGAATGCGCCGGGATCGGTTGTGAGCTTCACCAAGAACGAGCTGACGCCAGTGCTGAAGTACCCGCTGAGCCACAGCACCAGCCTACACCTGAAGCCCAAGTTTGTGAGCACCCGTTTCACGTACAAGAATGACTTTTCCATTCCGGACACGGTGGGCACTTTCTGGGGAGGCAACGCCGAGCTGGTGTACGATAACAGCGTGATCACCGGGGTGAACCAGCGCGAGGGCACCCGCTTTAAAGTAGGCTTGCTGTCGCTGAAAGGGGTAGAAGGGTCGCAGGGGAACTTCAGTAAATTTTACGCGGATTTCAGGCATTACCTCAAAATTCACAGGCAGATCATACTGGCCACCCACGTAAGCTATGGCGCCTTCTTCGGCAACTCTCCCAAGAAGTTCCTGATCGGCGGTATGGATAACTGGCTTCTGGCCGATGAGGACGAAGAGGCGGAACTGAACGATGTGCAGATCAACTCGCCCGCCGACCTGTTTTACCTGGAGTACATCACACCGCTGCGGGGCTTTAACTTTAACGTGAGAAGTGGTAGCCGCCACCTGCTGGCCAACGCTGAGCTGCGCATCCCGATCATACAGTACCTGTACAACGGGCCTATCGCCTCCGGCTTCTTCCGTAACCTGCAGCTAAGCGCCTTTGCCGATGCCGGCTCTGCGTACAGCGGCGATAACCCTTTTTCAGGCAATAACTCCATTAACACCCGCGTAACCGGCGGCACGACCGACCCGCTGAACGTGGACAAGTTCGATATTACCGTAATTAACTACCGTAACCCGTTCCTGCTGGGCTATGGCTTCGGTGCCCGCACCACCCTGTTGGGCGTGTACGGCAAGCTGGATGTGGCCTGGGGCGAGGAAGAGGACAGGCGCGTAGGCCCTAAGTTCTACGTAACGCTGGGGTACGATTTCTAACACAAACCACACTGCATGAACCGCAAAGCCAAACGCTTTGGGCTGGGCACTCTGCTGCTGCTGGGGCTGCTGGCCGCCTATATCCAGATGTCTGACAGGAGCTACGTGTACAAAGCCGTTGTTTACAACTTCGCTGATATTGACGACAATGACATATTTGAGCAACGCGAAGTAGACGCGCCGCCGCAGGCGCAGCCCTGGCCACTGGCCAAAGAATACAACCAGCTACAGCTCCCAAAAAAACTACAGCGGCTGCACGAAGACCTGGAGTCGATCGCGTTTCTGGTGATAAAGGATGACTCCATACTTTATGAGCAGTATTGGGGCGGCTATTCGGATGAGTCGCTGAGCAACTCGTTTTCGATGGCCAAAAGCATTGTGGGCATGCTGGTAGGCGTGGCGATAAAAGAAGGCAAGATCCAGAGCGTGGAGCAGCCGGTAGGCGATTTCCTGCCCGAGTTCCGGAAAGGCGATAAGGCAAAGATACGGATCAAGCACCTGCTCTGGATGAGCTCCGGCCTGAACTGGGACGAGTCCTACAGCAACCCGTTCTCCATGACCACCGAGGCCTACTATGGCACCGACCTGGAAAAGGTGATTAACCGGCTGGAAGCGGAGGAGGAACCCGGCCAGCAGTGGAGCTACAAGAGTGGCGACACACAGGTGCTGGGTTTTGTGCTGCAGGAGGCGACCGGCAAAAGCCTGAGTGAGTATGCGGAGGAGAAGCTCTGGAAGCCTTTGGGTGCAGCCCACGACGCGGAGTGGAGCGTGGACCGCCCTGCTGGTATTGAAAAGGCATACTGCTGTTTTTTCTCCAACGCCCGCGACTTTGCCCGCCTCGGAAAGCTATACTTGCAGAACGGCATCTGGAACGGCGACACCATTGTGCCACCATCCTACGTTAAAGCATCGCTTACCCCCAACGGCCTTCCTGCCGCCACCGATGGCGAGAAAGTCAACTTTTATGGCTACCAATGGTGGTTGCTGCCTGATTACAAAGGCCAGGACATCTTCTATGCCCGTGGTATACTGGGCCAGTATATTATTGTGATCCCTGAAAAGGACCTGATTATCGTGCGCCTAGGCAAAGAGCGTGGTGAGCGCATCAACAACCATCCGAGCGAAGTAATGGCGATGATTGACGCGGTTAATAAGATGGTGGAGTAGAAGTATAAAAAGGTAATGTAATTTATACTTGGGGACAAGCGGTTTGTGCCTTACCCCTGACAGCTTAGGCCGTTGTTGTGCGCTAAATGCAGCCCAGGACTGAAAGCAAAACCCCGCTGCCGTTCACTCAATGAAACAGCAGCGGGGTTTATACTTTAAGTGTATGTAGTTTACGCCAGCTTATCTGTGGCTACCGCGTAATGTGGGTCCTCCATAATATTGACATCGATGACCTCCTCCGCGTTTTTGAGGAGTATTCTACAGTCCTCGCTTAGGTGCTTCAGGTGCAGTTTTTTACCGGCGTTCTGGTACCGCTCCGTCAGCTTGTTCAGCGCATCAATGCCGGACATGTCCGCTACGCGGCTTTCCTTGAAATCAACCACCACCTCTTCGGGGTCGTTCAGCACATCGAACTTTTCGGAGAATGCCGTTACAGAGCCGAAGAACAGCGGGCCGAAAATCTCATAGTGCTTTACACCGTTTGCGTCGATGTACTTTCTGGCTCTGATGCGCTTAGCGCTCTCCCAGGCAAACACCAGTGCCGAAATGATAACACCGATCAGCACGGCCAGCGCCAGGTTGTGCAGCCAGATCGTAATCACAGCCACCAGAATCCCCACAAAAACATCCTGTTTCGGCATTTTGTTGATGATTCGGAAGCTGATCCATTCAAACGTGCCAACGGCCACCATGATCATAACACCCACCAGGGCCGCCATCGGCACGAGCTCAATAACAGGGGCGCCAACAAGTATGATCACCAGAATGGTAAAGGCTGCCACAATACCCGCGAGGCGGGCTCTGGCACCGGCAGAAAGGTTTACCAGCGTTTGAGCGATCATGGCGCAGCCGCCCATCCCGAAGAAGAAACCGTTCAGCAGGTTTGCGCTACCCTGGGCCATGCTCTCTCTGTTGCCCTGGCCTCTGGTGCCTGTAATTTCATCAACCAGGTTTAGGGTTAGCAAGCTTTCTGTTAGGCCCACTCCCGCCATGATCAGGGCGTAAGGGAATATCACCTCCAGCGTTTCCAGCGTGAAAGGCACTGCCGGAACATGGAAAGGAGGCAGGCCACCGCTAACGGCCGCAATGTCTGCCACAGTTTTGGTATCGATGTTAAAGCCGAGAACAACCAGGAAAACAACGATGATGGCCACCAGCGACGGAGGAACGGCCTTGGTTACTTTAGGCAGTAAAACAATGATGGCAATAGTTAGCGCCACCAGGCCGGCCATAGTGTACAAAGAGCTGCCGGACAGCCAGACCAGCTGCCCGTTTACCTCTGTCTGAAACTGCCCCACCTGCGACATGAAGATGATCACAGCAAGGCCATTCACGAAACCGTACATAACGGGTTGCGGCACCAGGCGGATAAACTTGCCCAGCTTAAAAAGGCCGACCAGTATCTGCAGCACGCCCGCCAGCGCCACGGCCGCGAAAACGTACTCGAGCCCGTGCGACTGCATCAGGGCGATCAGGACGACAGCTGTTGCGCCCGCCCCACCGGAAATCATGCCGGGCCTGCCACCCAGCACAGCCGTAACTAAGCCCATGATAAAGGCGGCATAAAGGCCCACCAGTGGCGGGAAGCCAGCCAGAATGGCAAACGAAAGTGACTCGGGGATCATGGTCATGGCTACGGTAAGGCCAGCCAGCACTTCTACTTTATAATCGACCTTTTGGCTAAAGTCAAAGAGTCTGAGGTATTGCTTCATTTTCTTAACAGCGTATTGTAAGGTTCGCGAAGCCATCAGCCAGGCCAGCGTCGCATAGAATGGAAACGGCGGGGCAGTTATCCGGTTGCCGGGCAGCTTATACGGTGCGTACGGCAGCCGGTAAGCCAGCGCCGCTCCCATAGGTGCCGGGAGAGGCGGGTTTGCGTCCTTCTAAACGAGTGCCTGTGTGTTGGCGGTTCGCTCTTTAAGTATAAAAAGGATATAAAGTACAGCATAGGCTACGCTATGCCGCATACAGCAGGGGTGGCAGCAGGTATATTGCACCACAGTTGCTAGCTATGCCATTTAAGCATAGCAAAACCTGGTAACGGCCTGCCAGGCAGCTGCTTCAGGGTGGAGTAAGCGATATAAATGGGGTTGCTTTTCTCATTGCGGGTGCAAAGGTACGGCTTTTCTCTTAAACGTAACAGTGCAGCTGGCGCTGAGGGTGATACAGCGGCAGGCACGGGTACAAAAAAACCGGATGACGGCTTTAGCAGCTGTCATCCGGCGTGTTATTTTATGCAGGAAAGGCTGGCGTAAGCAGCCTTAGGCGTTCACTAGGTTTAGGATAGACTCAAAGATGGCGCGGCCGTCCGTGTTTCCCAGTTCTGGGTCCACTGCGCGCTCCGGGTGCGGCATCATTCCGAACACGTTCTTCTGCTCGTTGCTCACACCGGCAATATTCAGCAAGCTACCGTTAATGTTGTAGATTTCGTGGGTGTCGGCCACATTGCTGCTGTACTTGAACATGATCTGCTCGTTGTCTTCCAGCCGCTTCAGGGTTTCCTTATCGGCGTGGTAGCGGCCCTCGCCGTGCGCCACCGGAATCTTGTAAGCCTTGTCCATGTCCAGCAGGCGTGTCGGCAGCAGGTTTGTGGTAGCCGGCTTGATGTACACGTTGTCGCAGATGAACTTTTGGTTGGCATTGCGCAGCAGCGCCCCCGGCAGCAGCCCAGCCTCGGTCAGGATCTGGAAGCCGTTACAAATGCCCATCACGTAGCCGCCTTTGTTGGCATGCTGCACCACCTCCTGCATAATAGGAGAGAAGCGCGAGATAGCACCGGAGCGCAGGTAGTCGCCATAAGAGAAGCCACCAGGCAGCAGTATAAAATCACAGCCCTGTAAGTCGTGGTCTTTATGCCACAGCTTAATACATTCTTGCCCCATGCCAACGCTAATGGCATCCACAAGATCTTGGTCGCAGTTGGACCCCGGAAAAACGACTACACCAAATTTCATGATTCAAAGT
Source organism: Pontibacter actiniarum (assembly GCF_003585765.1). Taxonomy (NCBI): domain Bacteria; kingdom Pseudomonadati; phylum Bacteroidota; class Cytophagia; order Cytophagales; family Hymenobacteraceae; genus Pontibacter; species Pontibacter actiniarum. The sequence continues at coordinate 3,429,490 of NZ_CP021235.1, read as the reverse complement.
TAAGTAATTTATACTTCGGCTACATACACAAAGTGCGGCTTTTACAGCTTTCACATGTGCTTGCTGTACAAAAGTGAATAATTATCCCTAATTTGCCAAAGTATCATTTTATAAAGAGCTTATGTTGCAGTCAATGACAGGCTTTGGCAGTGCCCGCCTCGATGCCGACCAGTATTCGGTTTCAGTGGAGATCCGCTCGCTTAACTCCAAGAGCATGGACCTGAGCGTGCGTACCCCCAGGTTTCTATCAGACAAGGAGTACGAGATCCGGAACATGGTGCAGAAGGCCTTGGTGCGTGGGAAGGTGAGTGTTTCAATTGAGTTTGTGAAAAACAAAACGCAGAAAGCACGCAACACAGTAAACAGAGAATTGCTGAAGGCATACTATACGGAGCTGAGCGAGGTGGCCGATAACCTCGGAGCCTCAAAAGGAGAGCTCTTCAGGCTGGCCCTGCACATGCCCGAGGTGCTGCAGCAGGAGGAGCAGGACGAGGACGCCGCCGAGGCAGACTGGAGCCTGGTGCAGCCGCTGCTGCAGGAGGCCCTGCAGAACATCAACGTTTTTAGGGCAGATGAGGGGAAAGCCCTTACAACCGAAATCATGTCTTACATCGACCGCATCCGTATTCTGCTGGCCGAAGTAGACAAGCACGACCCGGTGCGCATGGAGAATATCCGCACGCGCATCCGTGGCCACATCGCAGAGCTCTCCAACTCAGAGCATTTTGACCAGAACCGCTTTGAGCAGGAGATGGTGTACTATATGGAGAAGCTGGACATTGCCGAGGAGAAAGTGCGCCTGGTGAACCACCTGCATTACTTTACCGAAACAGTGTACCTGCCGGAGCCAACCGGTAAAAAGCTGGGCTTTATCTCACAGGAGATAGGCCGGGAGATTAACACTATCGGCTCCAAAGCCAACGACTCCACCATTCAGCACCATGTGGTGGAAATGAAAGAGGAACTGGAGAAGATAAAGGAGCAGATCAACAACATCCTCTAAGTATAAGTACAGCTTAGAAAAGGCGGGGCCGCTGCAGCAGATGTTGCAGCGGCCCCGCCTTTTTACGTTTTACACCTGCCGCCTGAGCAGGATTAGTGTCAGCAACTCCCGGTGTTAGGCTGCAGTGTGGTTAAGGAGTTGCCGTTGCCGTGCTGCGCGATGGGAACGGTATGGCTGTCGCTCTTCTGTAGCTGGTCTGCCTTGTTAAAGTAGCCGCTTCGGAAAGTCTCTGCTGTGATAACGGCGCGAAAGTCGGCGAGCTCTGCCCGATGATGAGCGTTTCTTTTGGCTCCAAGAGGTACCCTGCCCCTGTTGGAGCCATTTTTTTTGCGCAGCACGACCTACATCAGATGTTACTTTTATGCCGTTGGTGCGGTGTTATAAGTGAGAAACAGGCCAAGCCAAGCGTTTTACAGCAGCGATTTATGGCACTTTTAAATGTTACTTTCTGCAGTGTGTATTCCTTATTTATGAGTTTTATATATGCTATGTTTATAGCGTAAGTATCTGTTGTGTTGTCAGATATGGTCAATTTGTATTGATTGTGTTAACATTGATGTGATTGCACTAATATCAGGAGGTGCGCTGGAGGGGTATGCCGTGTAGCAGCCAACAACCTATACTTACAGGCTTACTGACACCTTATAGATTACTAAACCATATGTCTAACCCAAAATTATTTAACGTATGAAAATGAGACGTTTATTTGCTCTTGCAGCGCTTGCAGCTGTATTCGGTTTCTCCTCCTGCCAGCAGGAAGAGGAAGAGGCAATAACACAGAACGAGGTGTCAGCCGATGCCCTGTCGCAAATAGCAGCCATGGGCTTTAGCAACCACAACGTGCAGCGTATGGAAGGCGGCTACCTGGTGGAAGGCGACATTATGCTGTCAGAAAGCGACCTGAGCGGCTACCACGAGCAGAAAGCCCTGCGCGTAGGAGAGTCTGAGCAGTACCGCACCAATAACCTTGTAAGCGTGGGTACAACCCGCACCATTGATATTGCAATCTCTACATCGCTTCCTTCTAGCTATGTGGCTGCCATTGATGAGGTGATTCGCCGGTACAATGCCGAGAACCTGAAGCTGAACTTCCGCCGCGTATCTTCCGGGTATGACGTGCTGTTTACAAAGGCTCCGAGCGGCGCTTCCTACCTGGCTTCCGCTGGCTTCCCGTCTGGTGGCAACCCGTACAACAAGGTGCAGGTAAACTCTGCGTACCTGGGTTCTAACCCTGGCACAAGCTACCTGGCCACCATTCTGGCGCATGAGTTGGGCCATTGCATTGGCTTCCGCCACACCGATTATATGGACAGAAGCTATAGCTGCGGCGGTGGTTACACCAACGAAGGCGCCAGCACAGTAGGTGCTGTATACATCCCGGGCACACCATCCGGCCCAGATCCAACTTCCTGGATGCTGGCCTGCATTGGCACCGGCCAAAACCGTCCGTTTAACTCAAACGACAGAGTAGCGCTGAACTACCTTTACTAACCCAACATTTCCTAAAACAAAGCAATACTAACACAGTAAGATATAAGGTTACGGCCTCTGCAGCACCAGCTGCAGAGGCCGTTTTTTTGCTGTTAAGGCATAGCGCTCCAGCTGGTAAGGTATGGCCAGCCCTTCTCGGTTACGTTAATGGCGCTGTGGCAACAGTGGCATTAGCTGTTGCGGTGGGTGATTGCTGGCAGCTTTGTCTCGTGCCTTTACAGGCGACATGGCTGAAAGCCTGCTAGAGCACAAGCAGCCGTGTCGTCAGCTTTTCCCCCTTTTCTGTGATGAGGCGCAACACGTAGAGCCCGGCAGGCAAGCCCGCAGTCGGTACCGTTTTAACGACACCCCCGTCGGTTGAGCTGTGGAGGAGCTGGCCTGTAAGGTTGTAGAGCTGTAGTTGTGCCAGGCCCTCCCCGTGGGCGACTACCTGTACTTCCTGCCCTGCCACCACCGGGTTCGGAGCTGCCTGTATAAAACCCCGCCGGGTATAGAACACATCCTCCAGCTGGCTATAGTAGTATTGCTGCCCATGTGCTGTAACGCGTGCCCTGTAACGGTTCAGCCCGGCTTCCGGGGCATCATCAGAAAGCGTAAAACTAGTATGCCCTTCCTCGGATTTGGTTTGCACAGTGCGGTAAGCGCCCTGCTCCCACCGCTCCAGCGCTACCTCCTGTACTTTGTAAGCGGTACTTAGGCGGAGGTTAAACAGCACAGAATCCATGGCGAGTTGCTGCGGCAAAAAGCTGTAGATGTAACATCGCTCCTCCTGGGGGTTAAAGGTAACGGCATCGCTGCGTTCGCCTGCTACCCCTGAAACTACGGGGGCCACAGAAAAATAGGCGCCTGCCGTTTGCCCGGTTTTGGGAAGCACGGCCACGGTGTCTGCAGTGGTAAGCAGCGGCTGCAGGTACAGGCCGTCCAGGCGGTAGAGCTGGTAGCTGCTTGCATGCTTCACTTGCGGCCACTGCAACAGTACTTTCGTGCCGCAGTTTAAGGTAACGGCGGCCTGCGTGGTGGGGGCAAGTATAAATTCCGGGGAGAGTAAGGTTTGCCCGTTCGTGCTAAGCCGCAGTTGCACCAGTGCCAGTGTGTCGGGGGCAAGCCAGTCAACATAAGGCTGCCTTAGGTCGATATTGTCAGAGATAGGAACCCAGTCGTTGCTGCCGCTCCATTTGTAGGCAAGCTCTCCCGTGCCATTGCCCACGCCACTCCAGCGCAGGCGATTGCTGTGGCCGGCTTTCAGGCTACTGCCTTGGCTGGGGTAGGACCAGGTGAGGCCGGAGGTGTACTCATAGGCGATGCTGTAAAGCTGCGGGCCCTGCGGCACTGCAAAACCCTGCACCTGTACTTCGTAGGTGCCTGCATCGGGCTGCTGCAGTGTTACCTGCTCCACGTTATTGAGGTGGTCCGGTTGGCGGGTGGCCGTTTGGTGGAGTGAGTCGGGGTGAGGGTAGGGGTTGAGCACCCACGGCAGCCAGCTCGCGCCGGAAGCGGTGTGCTGCAGGCGCAGGTCCAGGTCGTTAACTAAGGCTGTGGGCGCATCTGGGGAGGAGGGGGCATCGTGCCACACCAGCGTCACTTTTAGCTCCTGTGCCCCTGCCGGAACCCGGAGTGTAAACTTATCCACGGCACCTGCGGCTACACTTCCAGAGAAGAAGCGCTGCTCCTTTACCGTCTGCACAGCTCCCAGGGCATCGGCATTGCCATAGCCGCTTTTAAAGTCCACGTGTGGGTTTTCCACGTCGTCGGCACTGTTTATTAAGATAGCCTTTACAAGTGCAGCCGGCGGCAAGCTGCCGTTGTGCTGCTGTGCATAGGCCTGCTGTACCAGCAGCGCTATTCCTGATACCACTGCCGCTGCTTCTGAAGTGCCGCCCACTCCGTGCGCCACCACCTCGGGCTTTACGCGGCCGTCATAGGCAGGGCCGGTGGAGCTGCGGGTGCCAACGGTTCTATCGGCATCCAGTGCGCCCACACTCAGCGTGTTTTTCGATGTTTTGAACTGCCCGGTCAGGTTGGCAACACCGCTTATGCCGGCGTAGCGGCCCGTTTCGGGTGTTTCGTCGCCGCTGTTACCTGACGAGAACACATGCAGTAGTTGCGGCTGCGCCAGTGCCTGCTCGTCGTAGGCCATACTTTCGAGCCCGTAGTAGTTCTCCAGCCCAACACCATAGGAGTGGTTCTGCACGCTGATGCCCTGTGCTGCCAGCGTGGCGGCGTCGTCAGGCATGAGGTTGGCAAAGCTGGAAGAGGTAACTGCCGCGGCCCGGGCTACACCAGTGGCGTCAGGCGAGGTGTTGCCGGCGCCGGCGACCACGGTAGCCATGGTGGTGGCGTGGAGCGAGTACGCCTCCTCAAAAGCTGGTGCCGGAAGAATACGGCCTTTCAGGTCAATGTCTGTCGTGTCGAAAGGGCTTTCTTTGATGGATACGGCCAGCCCGGCACCGTTCAGCTCCGGGTAAAGGGCATGTACGGCCGTGATGTTGTTTGCGCTCAGATCGGTGTCTTTCAGTTCCAGCTCTTCCTGTGCCTGCCGGTTTGCCCGGTCTATGTACCTGACCCAAGGGCACTGCTGCAGCTGTACAAGGTCCTGCGCCTGCAGGTTGGTGAGCGTTATACTTTGCCCCGTAGTTTGCTGCCGCTTTACATGCGGCAAACGCTGCTGTAGCCATGCGTGTAGCTGCTCCCGGTCCTTGGGTAGCACGCGCACCTGTTGTGGTGTGCTTTGCTGGCTGTTCTGCAGCAGGGGAGCTGCTATTTTGAACGGCTGTACCGGCTTTTGCTGTGCCTGTAGCGGAGCAGCTGCGGAAAACAGCAACAGAAAGGGCAGCAGGTAAGCCGCAGCAGGTTTTCGGAGCCGGTGCCGCATAGCGATCAGTGTAAAATAGGGAACATAGGCTAAAGAAAGCTACGCAATATCCCCCTCAAACACAACTTATAACGGCTGAATTTAGCTGCCTCAAAGCTAGTTTTCCTGTGCCGCCCCTGCCGTGAGCGCGCGTGCAAAATCAGTAATGAGGGCAAACACCTCCGGAAATTTTGTGAGCGGCAACTGCGCAGCATAGTCCTGGGTGCTGTGGTAGGCGGCGGTGCCTCCGAGGGTGTAGAAAAAGAAAGCCGGAACGCCAGCCTCAGAGAAAGGGTAATGGTCTGAGTTGGCGGCTTTCCCGCGGCTCTTTAGCTGTGGCAGGTAGCCGTGCTGCTCGTTCAGGCGCCGGAGCAGGTTAAACTCCTGCTCGTGTACTTGGCCGTTTACCACCATCAGGCCATCGCCGCCGGTGCCAAGCAGGTCCAGGTTAAGCAGGAAAGCAATCTGCTGCAGCGGGAAAAGCGGCTTCTGCACGTAGTAAAATGAGCCTAACAGCCCGGCCTCTTCGGCGGCGAAGGCAATAAAAGCCATGCTGTAGGCGGGCGTGTTTTCGGGCTTGCTGTAGTGCTGCGCGAGCTCCAGCAGCATGGCCGTGCCACTGGCGTTATCGTTGGCCCCGGGGAAGTATACCTCCTCTCCCTGGCTGCCCAGATGGTCGTAGTGGGCGGAGAATACCAGCACGGAGTCCGGTTGCCGGCTGCCGCGGATAAAGCCGATTACATTCCGGGCCTGGTGTTGCTGGTTAAGGTCTGCCTGTACGTCAAAGTTTACCTGCTGTGCCTGTTGTGGCCATGCGCTTTGCAGCACCTCCAGCATAGGCATAGCTGTCTGCTGCCGGGCTACGGTGGTGAGCAACGCTTTGGGCTGCAGTATGAGGTGCAGTTTTGCCTGTTGCAGTTGCTGTTGGTAGGCGGTTGGCAGTTGCAGCAGGCGCTGCTGCTCTCGCTGCGGGTACACCAGTGCCTTGTCTGAGAAGTCGCGGCGGAAGAACTTGCGAGATGCCCTGGCATCTGAGAAGATCAGCGTATCGAGGGGGAGCACTGTTGCCTTGCCCGCACCGGAGCCAGAGGAGGCCCTGGCGACAAAGTCCTGCCCCGGCACCAGCCTTTGCCCATCCACCTGTAGTTGGGGCGTCTGTACAATGCGGTTTACCGGAAAGCTGAACTGCTGAAAGTAGGAGCCGTTCACCGGCTGTAGCCCCATCTCCTCAAACCTGTTTTGGATATACTCGGCCGCCTTGCGGTCGCCGTTGAACGTATAGCCGCGGCCATGCATGCTCTTAGAGGTAAGTGTGTCGATGGTGTGGCGCACACGCGTCATGTCCTGAGCCCGGGTAACCGGAGCGGAAAGGCACAACAGCAGCAGCAGAAGGAAAGGGAGTCTGTTCATACTTCTAAAATAGCATGAACTCCGAAACCAACCAACTTTAAGCTATCCCGGGTGAGTGCACCTGGCCTTGCCTGCCAGTACAAAGTATAAGCTATGATCTTTTGAGAATGTAACTCGATTGGTGTTGCTAGTGAGGCAGCCCGAGGCGCAAGGGCAGAATACGATAGCTGCGGCGAACGGGCAGGAAAGGAGCGCCAGCCTTCATAAGCCAAAGCTTGTGTATGAAAAGCCACAGGGGAAAGGTGCCGGCAAAGCTACGGTAGCTTAGGCAAAAGCTGCAAAAGCCTTCTTCGGGTGCACCAAAAGGTTGTGAGTTATACTTGCCGAAAGGCAGCGGGTGCTACCAGATGTAAATCCACTTAAAGAGCACGATGCCAAACAGGCACCCGAGGGTGTTGGACACTACATCGATGATATCGCCCTGGCGGCCGTAGATGAAGAAGTGCTGCAGCAGCTCGATGAAGATGCCGAACATGGTGCTGATAAAAAGGCTGCTCCGGATGGCGAAGTGGTGCAGGTGCGGATAGGTAAACTGCTTCGACATGCCCACAATCATCAGAAAGCACAGCACACTGAACATGAAGGCGTGTGCAAAGGAGTCAAAGGAGAAGAGCTCCCAGACTGAGAGAGCAGGAAGAGAGGAAGAAGGCAGCAGTGTCATCAGTAAGATCACTGCTGCCCACATTATCGTAAATAGGTTGTAACGAAAAATCAAACCTATCTGCTTCTGTTTTACTGACCGATTACTTCACGGTAGCCTTCTGCCGTAAGCAGACCGTCAACTTGGCTTGCGTCGTCGATAGACATTTTGATGATCCAGCCGTCGCCGTAAGGATCAGAGTTTACCAGCTCCGGGCTGTTCTCCAGCTGCTCGTTAAACTCCAGTACAGTACCGCTCAGTGGGCTGAACAGGTCAGACACTGTTTTTACAGCCTCTACTGTGCCGAACACATCTTCTTGGTTGATCTGCTTGTCTACTGTATCGATGTCAACGTACACGATGTCACCCAGTTCGCTTTGAGCAAAGTCAGTGATGCCGATGATAGCTGTATCGCCTTCTATGCGTACCCACTCGTGGTCTTTGGTATACTTCAGGTTCTCAGGTAAGTTCATTTGTTATGTATTTTTTAAATTACTTGTCAAAAATACGGTCTTTTTCGCAATGCCAAAAGTTTATTGCAGACTAACTCGCAGCTGAATGCCTCCCTCCGTTACACTGTTGCGGAACGACGTGGATATTTTGGGATCTGACACGGTGCGCAGCACATAGAACTGCAGGTTCAGGCGCTGGCTCAGTACGTAGTCTATCGTTGGGCGCAGCTGCAGCTGGCGCGTACCGTTCGTGATCTGGTTCTGGCTGCGCTCGTTACCGGTACCGTCGTCGGAGATGGCGCGCTGCACGGTTTGGTTGTCGCGCACCTGCAGGTCCAGGCGCATGGTTAGCTCGTTGTCGAGTGTGATGCGCTCCCCGCCGATCTTAAACGGTAGCCTGAAATGGTTCGTGCTGTAGCCAAAGCCCACTACGTAATCCTTCACGTTTGTTTCCGTAATCTGTGCGTTTGTCAGGTTCAGCGACAGGTTTCGCTCCATCTTATACTCAAGCCGCCCGGTAAGGTTATTCTTTGTCCGGAAGTTGATGCCCAGCAGTGGCGCCAGTCGCTCCATTACCGTTAGTTGGTTTACGATGTAGTACGGCTCAATCTGCCCGAACTCGTTCAGCTGTGTCGGGAAGCCCGACGGCTCCTGGTTGTAAGCCAGCGAGGTGGTGTAGCTGGTGATGTTGTAGCTGGAGCTGTACGCGTGCGAAATACTGATCTGGCTGAACCAGGTCTGGAAGATCGGCAGGCGCTCCAGGCCGTTGTAGGTTATGCTCCAGTTCGGGATCGGCAGTCGGCTGAACGGGCTCTCCGCCTTGGCCTCGTATCCGTTTACCTCCCGCCCCTGGTAGGCATAGAGGAAGGACTTCAGCAGCACCTCCTGCGAGTTTAGGGTATAGCCGGAGTCACCTGCGGCCGGGTTGGCAGCTGTGAGCCTGTCGCGGATAACATGGCGGTTACGGATAAATTCCTCAAAAGCAGCAGAAACCCCATCGTCGGTGGATTCGAACAGCGTACCCAAGGCCATAAACGAGGTGCTGAAGGCACCGGAGGTAAACGGGTTCTGGCGCTGGTCCTCCTGGCTTACGTCCCCGAAATCGTCGAACTCCTTGCGGTAGAACACTTCCTCTATCTCAGACTTGGTGCGGCGCACGTCCAGCGTTACGTTAAAGTTGCGGAACGGCTCCAGGTTGGCACGGCCGGTAAAGGTTTCGGTGTGGACGGCGCTGAACGGCGTGTTTAAGTACTGGCTGCTGTCGGTGTACCAGCCGTTGCTGTTGGCGCGGTCGTACAGCTCGCTCAGCTCATACTGCTTGCCAAGTATAAACGGCAGGCCTGGTGCGTCGAAGGCATCGTCAAAACCGAAGAACTTAGTGTCCGGCAGGTAGCCCGGCAACAGTGTGCCGCGGTTCTCCTGGTAGGTCATGTTCAGGGAGCGCGTCATCATCAGCACCCGGGCCAGCGACTTCACAAACTTCAGGTCCGGTTTCTTCTTTTCGGTGGCGCTGGTGTCGTTCGGGATCAGGTTGGCAGGTTTGGCCGGCGTAGGGGAGTTCACCTCTTTCAGGAACTTCACCTTGTTGTAGAGCTTCACCATGTCAATCCTGCCGTTCATACTAAACTCCATGTTGTTCTCCGCCGTGTTGCCCAGCCTGAACGTTGTATCCTGGTTCAGGGCCGTTGAGCCTGCCGTCCAGATGTAGGTGGCGGCATAGCGGGTGTCGGCGCTGATCCAGTCGGTCAGCGGGAACTTGTCGAGCGGCAGCTTGTAGTTTAGGGCTACCAGCTGGTTAAAGTTGGTGTTGCGGCCTCCTTCTCTCAGGTTCTCCCAGATTCTCTTGTTCTTATAGGCCAGCGAATCCACCTCGTTGTTAATGCGGCCGTCCGGCTCATCTATTACGGAGCGGTTGGTGGCGGTGTAGTCCAGCGACAGGCTCTTGGTCAGGTCCCAGCGCATGTCGTAGATGCGGTTAAAGAAGAAGTTTTTCTGGAATACCGGCTCAATGCCCCTGGTTGTTACAAAGCGCGTCTCCGGGTCTGGGCGCTGCAGGTACGTTTCGTTGTAGAAGCGGCTCAGGTCGGCCCGGAACGAGAAGGTGCTCGGCAACAGCGAGAAGTTGAAGTCCTTGATCAGGCGCAGGTACGGCGAATTTAGCTTTTCGCTGTCGGCGAACGGCTGATAGCTCCTCGGGGTGTTGGTGTAGGTATACGCCAGTGCACCCGTATAGGTCTTGGTATAGTCGCGGTCTGTCTCCACGTCTGTGTACAGGCGCTCGGCGTAGGAGTAGGACACGGCAAAGTTCTCAATGTCGTAAATGCGTGCTTTGGCCTCCGGGTCGGTTCGCTCCTTGCGCACGTTCAGCAAACTGATGCTGCGGCGGGTCTCCTGCGTGATCACCTCTTTCTTGTAGGCATCGCGGGCCTCGTCGTTGTCGAACTTGGAGAGCGACTGCTCCAGCGGCACGTCTTTGTCCAGCGGGTCGTACTGCGGCTCGGCACTTGTTACGCCGTACTGTACCGTTAACGGTACCTTTACGCCCCACTGCTCCGGAAGGAACTTGTCCAGTACCACATTGGCTGTTACGTCAAACTGGGAAATGTCTTCACGCGAGCGCAGCGACAGTTGCTGCTGCAGTCCACCGAAGCCCACCGTGGTGTAGGCGCCTGTGGCGGTGATGTTGGCAAAGTCTGCCAGCTTTGCGTTCATGCGCGCAGTAGAGGCCCAGCCGGACTTGTTCACGAAGTCAGTCACGCGCAGCTCATCCACCCAGATACAGGCCGAATGCGGGCGCGCATCCGAGTTCCTGTCAGAAGGGTTGCGGATACCAATCATGATGCCCTCTACCTCACTAAAGTCCGGGTTACCCACCACGCGGATCAGCTTCCCGTCGGCGGTAGTGACTGTGTACGGCACATAGATGTTGCCTGGCGCTGCTGTGTTGCGCTTTACTTTGGCGTCTACCAACTCCTGCAGGTTTACGTTCACCTCGTTTTCGTTTGGCCAGATTTCATTTGCGCTAATGGCCCCCGCTTGTGTGAATTTAAGCGGCACCACATACTCGTAGTAGTTTTGGGTAAAGTCTGTACCGATGCGGATAAAGGCCTGCATCTCGCCATCCTGGATGGACGGCTCGTCAGACTGCGCGTGAATAAACATCTTGAGCTGCTTGTAGGCCAGCAGGTCGAGGGAGATGTTCTTGAATACGGCTTTGGAGAAAGAGTCTTTCAGGTCCTCCACGCACAGCTGCAGCGATTGCTCGTTCTGGCGGCGCTCGTTGGTTGAGGAATAGTCGCGGAGGCGTTCGATGCCCGGCGGTACCTGGTACGGTATCGTGTTGACACCCTCTACCACCTGGCTGTTTTCCTCAATGTTTACGGTTGATACGGTAAAGCTGCGGGCGTCGTCGGTACAGGTAAGGCAAGGGGTGCCCTCGGTAAGCGGTTGCTCAAACTTACGCCACTGGTTAGCCACAAACTGGAACTGCGCCATGCGCAGCACTACCGGGTCGGCAAAGCCTGTCATGTACAAGCGCATAAACCGCACCGACTTAAAGCCGTCGATGTTGCCGACAGTGCCTGTTGGCTGGCGCACCGGCACCCGGAACTGGTACCATGTTGCCCCGTTTCGACCTTCCACCTTGTCCACGATGTAGTTTTGGCCCACATTCAGCTGGTCTGGGTTCAGGTTGATCTTGTACTCGTAATACTGCTCCAGGTCGTTGATGACGTTGTCGCCGTTCAGGTCCTCTTTATCCGGGAAGGCATAGTTGGCGAAGCGGCTGTTTTCCGGGGAGTTGTTCTCCATGCCGTTGTAGTTCTTGTAACGCTGCAGTACACCGGCGTTGCGCTGGTCGTACACGGGGTCCAGGTGGTGCAGGAAGTTGTCGGCAGAGGGGTCGTCCAGCACTGTTTGCGGCACGGCACCCGGAATGCGGCTCAGGAACGGGTCCTGAAAGAAAGTGGTCTCACTGGCGTCATTTAAACCATCCAGGCCAATGTCCTGAAATTTACGGCCGCCCGGGATGCCGGTGAAAGCATCCGTCAGGAACTGCTGCTGCGTAATGCGGCCCCAGATCGTTTCCTCCAGGTCCTGCACATCGTTGGCACCCGTTGGCAAGCCGTTCTCAAAGGCGTACTCGTTGTCGTCCAGGATGTCCTCCGACACGTTGCCCAGGTTCAGCACCAGCTGGCCCGGGTCGCGCGGGTTCACATTGCCGCCAAAGGCGCCGTCTCTACCGTTAGGCCCGGCAATGAACGGGTCCATGAGCCAGAACTCCATGTACTCGATGTTGGCATTGTCAAAGTCGGTGTCGAAGGAGATCTCGCGGCTGATACCGCCCCAGTTGTTACGCGGGTCGCCGGCAAGCAAGCCCTCCTGGGTTAGGTTATAGTTATAGTTGTACTGGCCACGCTCGCGCGGGTAGTAAGCCAGGTCAAAGGTATACTCGTAGGTGTTGGATACTTCGGAGTCGCGGCCCGGGAATATCTCTGTGCGGTACACGCCACGCACGTAGTTGTTCTTAAGTTCTTCGTCCGTAATGTTGTCTGGCTTCAGGTTGTCGGCGTTACGGTAGAAGATCTGGTCAATGGTGTACCAGGCAAACTTTGCCCGGTTGTAGGAATAGGCAAGGCCCGCGCCGGGCACAAGTGGGGCCGGTGTAGCCGCCAGCCGCCAGGTGCTGTTGTTAAAGCCGCCCAGGCTGTACGGTGTTTCCGCACCCTCAAAGTCATCGAGGTAGGAGGCGCCGTCTTCATTGGCGTTCGACTTAGACTTGGTTGGCACGAGCTGGGCAAACTCCCCGCTGAAGGTCACGAGCGATGGGGCCTTGGTCTGTATCAGCGGGATGGCATCCACGAACCGCGTCAGCATGCGCGACTCCTTCTGCATGTTCAGGTCCAAGCCGTACATGGTGTTGTTCGTAGGCTCATCGCCTATACTTACCCGGTTGATGTAGGACTGCTCGCTCAGGTGCAGCACCGTGGCGCCGATGTTCACATCGTCGTTCAGGCGGTAGTCGAAGCGGGCGCCCAGCATCGTGCGCGGCTGAATGTTGAGCAGCTCGGCCTTCTCATAGGTCACGCGCAGGTCGTTGGCGGAGCTCAGGTAGCTTGGGTTCAGGATTTTGATACGGCCCAGGTCATAGAACACCTGGTAGTCGGTGCCCTCCACCAGCCTGGTGCCGCCAGAGTACACCACCACAGAGCCTTCCGCAATCTGGAAGCCCGGCAGCATGATCTCATCAGATGAGGTAGACTGTAGCCTGCCTTTGATGTAGAACTTTGCCTTTACGTTGTTCTGCTGTGCATCTGTCTGCGTCTGCTCGTACAGTTCCTGAAACACATACTGATCCACCAGGTTCGGGTAGCCCTCCAGTTTGCTGGCCAGGTAGTCGCCGAACGGCTCTACCTGCGGAAAGAAGATGCGCCCCGACTCCGTGTCGATGGTGATGCCCGGCAGAAAGTCGAAGTTGCCGTCGCTTGGCTTGTCATTGTTAGAGTTTACGTTGTCCAGGTTCAGAACCTCTACCAGCGGGATATTCTGGATCGGGCTCGGCTCCTTTATACTTGTCAGGTCCACACCAGACTCGTCATCCTTGTAAACGATCTGCAGCTTAAAGTCCTCCCGGTTTACCTGTGTTGCATCCAGCGCGTACACGTTCTTCATCATCAGGTCCCAGGTCGGGTAGTTCAGAGACGGGTTCGTGGCGCGCAGCAACTTCATGTGGATGACCTTCTCCGAATCCAGGTTCTGGTAGTCGTCTATGAGTTCCCCCACCTGATAGGTCTTGCCGTTGTAAGTATACTCAAAGGCGATGCCCAGCACCTGGTCAGGCAGCAGGGCAGAGTTAAGCGAGATATAGCCTAGCTGCGGGTTAAACTTATACTCGTTTGGCTCCAGCTTGCGGGCGCGCACGTGCTCAAAGTCAATGCCTTTCTCCAGCCCCAGCGATTGCAGGTAGCCATCTACGGCGGAGTTGTTGCGGGCCTTGCTGTCTTTCGGAGAGATAAGACTGTAGAGGGCGTTGGCCTGATTGTCGGCAGGGGCCGTGGCAGGCCTGCTGGTGTCAAAACGGTCGCGGTACGGGTCTGCTTCGCCCAGGTCCATATAGGCGACGATGTTACGCAGGTTCTCTGTAGAGCGGTTATTGTTGGTGACGTACAGCTCCACGCGGCGAATCACGATGCCGGAGTTCACAAGCGGCAGGCTTCGGAGAGCCTGGTTGTAGCGGCCTCTGAAAAACTGCGACAGGAAGAAATGGCGGTCGCGGTCATACCTGTCCACCCGGATCTCAAAAGGCTTGTTCTGCCCTCCGTTCTGGATGATCACCTCGTCGTTGGTGCCGCGTACGCTGGAGGCGATAGTGGTAACGCCAAGGCGGCCAAACTGCAGCTGCGCCTTTACGCCAAACAGGTTCTGCGCACCCGTGATCAGGGAGTTGTTCAGGGGCAGGCTTACGTTACCGGCCTCTACCTTGCGTATAATCTCCTCTTCGTAGCCGGTATAGTCCAGCTTCATGTTGTTCTCGAAGTCGAAGTTGGCGTTGTTGTCCCAGTTAAAGTTGAGTCGCATCTTCTCGCCTATCTTACCCACCAGGTTCAGGGAGATGTTCTGCTCAAAGTCGAAGTCGCCGGTGCGCTGCTGGCTAAGCGGAATGGTGGGGTTCTCGTTGCGGTTAAAGCGCGCGCCGAATTTTAGCCCCACGTTGCCGTTCGGCTGAATGTCTACGTAGTTGCCGCCGAAGATGCGGTCAAACACAGGGCTGATGTATATTTTGGGGATCAGGCGGTTGCTGCTCACCACGCTCTCGCCGTCCAGGCCGGCGGATTTGGCGCGCCAGTAGTTGCGGATGGCCTCGCGCTGCTGCCACTCCGAGTACTCCCGCATCGACATAGAGGACGGCGGGCGGTACATTACGCTATCGCCGAGGGTTTCGGTAATGTTATACTGCTGCAGGCTGTCGTCCAGCTCCACGTTTAGCTGTACGTTGTTTGGCTGGCCTAACAGCAGGGGCGAGGTGCTGGAGCGGGTGCCAAACGGGCTGCCGTAGCGGTCGGAGGGGGTAAACGTAGGCCGCCGGCTGGGGATATACTTGGCCGTGTCCTGGCGCAGGGTATCTTGTAAGGATAGGAGATTTTGGAGAATAGTAAGTTTAGACCGGCGTGATGTACGCAGTTCTTCCGCCTGCGACCACCACGCCAGCATAGAAATAGAAGCAACCAGTGCCAGGAACAGGTTGGGCTTTTTACTTTTCCAGATCAAAATTGGGTATATCTCTTATGAAGACTTCAACGCAAACTTTATCAACTCCTCAACACTTAAGTTACCACCCTCGCGTTTGATAATCGAGTCCAGCGTTTTTTCGGCAACGTTCTTAGCAAACCCCAAGGTTACTAGTGCTGATAACGCCTCGGCCCGATTCGTATTGTGTGAGGCGGCAGGTATGGTGACATCCGACACCAGCGCCTCTTTTTTCATCTTGTCCTTCAGCTCCAGAATGATACGCTGCGCTGTTTTGGCACCTATCCCTTTCACCTGCTGTATCGTGCGCACATCCTCCCGGATAATGGCGTGCTGCACCTCCTCAACCGACAGGGAAGACAGGATCATGAGCCCCGTGTTGGGGCCCACGCCTGAAATGGATATCAAGTGCAGAAACGCGTCTTTCTCGGCTGCCGTCGTGAAGCCATACAAGGTATGGGCATCTTCTTTGATGTGCAGGTAAGTCTGTAGTTTACAGCGCTCACCGGCGGGCAGCGAGGAGTACGTGCTCAGTGAAATGCGGATCTGGTAACCTACGCCATTCGCTTCGATAATGACGTAGGTGGGATCTTTGTGCGTTAATTTGCCATCTATATAGGCTATCATCTATATATGTTGATTATTATAGTTCTGAGCATCTACGACAGCAATGGATACCATGTTCACGATATCGCGAATGGAAGACCCAAGCTGCAGAATATGTACTGGTTTGCGCATGCCCATCAGTACCGGGCCAATCACCTCAACGCCACCTATTTCCTGCAGCAGCTTGTAGGCAATGTTGCCCGAAGCAAGCGTAGGGAAAACCAGCGTGTTTGCGCCCTTATCGGCCAGCTCGCTGAACGGGTAGTGCTCGCGAAGCAGGTTGCGGTTCAGGGCAGTGTTTGCCTGCATCTCCCCGTCGATCAGCAGTTCCGGGTAGCGCTGCTTGGCCTTGCGCACTGCCTCGGTGGCTTTGTTTGGGATTTCCCCGCGCACTGACCCGAAGTTAGAGTACGAAAGCATCGCCACGCGCGGCTCCGTGTCGAAGAAGCGGACCGTGCGCGCCGTCAGGCCGATGATGTCAACCAATTCGTCGGCCGTTGGGTTCACATTTACCGTGGTATCTGCAAAGAAGTATGGCTCTTTCTGCCCAAGGATGATGTACATGCCCGCCACCTTGTTGATGCCCTCTTCCACACCTACCACCTGCAGTGCCGGCAGCATGGTTTTAGAGTAGTCGCGGGTAAGGCCGGAGATAAGCGCGTCGGCCTCCCCGGTGTTCAGCATCATACTTCCGAAGTAGTTGCGGTCGCGCATCAGGCGGCGTGCGTCGAACAGGGTAAGGCCCTTGCGCTGGCGCTTGTCAAACAGTATCTGCGCATACTCCTCGCGCTTGGCGTCCTCCTTAAACGGATCGATGATCGTGACACCCTGCAGGTCCATGTTGTTTTCGGCGATAATGGCCTCGATACGCTCGGGGTTGCCTAGCAGTACAGGGTTGGCGATGCGCTGCTCTTTTACGATCTGCGCCGCCTTCAGTATTTTGTAGTGGTCCGCCTCGGCGAATACCACGGTTTTCGGGTCTTTCTTAGCCTGCGTGGTAATGCGCGACATCAGCTTCTGGTCGATGCCGATGCGCTCTTTCAGCTCCTGCTCGTACGCCTCCCAGTCCGTGATCGGCTGGCGGGCCACGCCGCTTTCAATGGCAGCCTTGGCAACCGCCGGTGACACGGTGGTGATCAGGCGCGGGTCCAGCGGTTTTGGGATCAGGTAAGTACGGCCGAAGTTAATGGTGTTGTCGCCGTAGGCTTTGTGCACCAGCTCCGGTACGGGCTCTTTTGCCAGCTTCGCCAGGGCGTGCACGGCGGCCAGCTTCATTTCCTCGTTTATCTCGGTGGCGCGCACATCCAGGGCACCCCTGAAAATGTATGGGAAGCCCAGCACGTTGTTCACCTGGTTCGGATGGTCGGAGCGGCCGGTTGCCATGATCAGGTCCTCGCGCGTTGCCATGGCCACGTCGTATGGAATCTCCGGGTCCGGGTTCGCCAGCGCGAAGATAATCGGGTCGGCTGCCATAAGTTTCACCAGCTCCGGTGCCAGCACGTTACCGGCCGAAAGGCCCACAAATACGTCGGCGTCGGTCAGGGCCTCGGCCAGTGTGTTGATCTTGCGGGTCGTAACGAACTGCGCTCTGTAAATATCAAGGTCGTCGCGCTCCGGGCGGATGATGCCGTCTTTGTCGAACATCACGATGTTGTCCATCTTCACACCCAGTGCCACGTAGAGCTTGGTGCAGGCGATGGCCGCGGCGCCGGCGCCGTTCACCACAATCTTAATCTCCCCGATTTTCTTATCAACCAGTTCCAGCGCGTTGAGCAGGGCGGCAGACGAAATGATCGCCGTACCGTGCTGGTCGTCGTGCATGAGCGGGATGTTCATCTGCGTCTTCAGCGCATTCTCAATCTTAAAGCTCTCCGGCGCTTTGATGTCCTCCAGGTTGATGCCGCCAAAGGTAGGCTCCAGCGACTTTACGATGCGCACAAACTCCTCCGGGTCAGTGCTGTCGATCTCAATGTCAAACACGTCGATGCCGGCGAACTTCTTAAAGAGCACGCCTTTGCCCTCCATCACAGGTTTAGAGGCATCCGGGCCAATGTTCCCCAGGCCCAGCACGGCTGTGCCGTTGGAGATGACGCCCACCAGGTTGCCCTTAGCGGTGTACTTATATACGTTGTCTTTGTTTGCGTAAATTTCTTTGCAGGGCTCTGCCACACCCGGAGAGTAAGCCAGCGCTAAATCGTGCTGTGTGCTCACCATCTTGGTTGGCACGACCTCAATCTTACCGGGTTTCCCCTCCATGTGGTAGTTCAGGGCGTCCTCTTTGTTAACTTTGATCATGTTGTGGTTGTATTGTATGTAGTAGTGTAGCTAACTCAGCTTGGTCAACATGTCTTTAACTTTTCCCCAAGTTAATCTGGCTAAAGACCAATTTTGCAAGAATTTACCGTTAATCCAAAGCTGAGCCTTAAAGATAAGTGGTGCAATATTTATCAAGGCAGATTTTATACTTTTTTTAACTCGGTAATTAAAGTGTAACATGCTATAAACGAAAAGCACCCTCTTGTGCAGAAGGTGCTCCTAAGGTAAGCCGTACGTGGCTTGCCTAGCTCAAAATCAGCTTTTGGCCGGGTTTTATTTCGTTTGACCTCAGTCTGTTCAGTTTCTTGATCTGCTCTACGGAGATGCCGTTATACTTCTTGGAAATATTCCAAAGGGTATCGCCGGGCTGCACGTGGTAAATCAGCTCTTTCTTCTCCACGGCAGACTTCGCCTCTGGCTTGCCTTTTGTGTTCAGGGCCAGCACGGCTCCCGCCTCCGCCTGTTGCATCACCAGTAGCTCCTGCTTGGGCATCAGGCTGCTGCTCTTCAGGTTGTTCCACTCCTTCAGCTGCTCCACGGTCACATCGTGGCGCTTGGCAATCTGCGTCAGGTTATCGCCGGGCTGTACGGTATAAGTAACCTTGGCAACGGCTGGTGCCTCCTTCTTCTCTGCGGCTTGCTCCGTTTTTGCGGAGGCAAACATCACCGGTGTTTCCGGCTCCGGATCTTTTGTGTGCGGCACTACCGGGGCCGCCGCCAGCATAATGCAGCTCTTGTCGTCGGCTGTGGCGAGCAAGGCGCTCCTGCTGGCCGGTATGCGCAGCTTATAGTTGCGCATATGGTCGGGGAGGTTCGTTTTCTTCAGCTCAGGGTTAAGCGCCATCAGCTCCTTTGGGTCCAGGTGCAGTTCCTCCGCCAGCTTCTCCAGGTCCAGCGCCTGCATTACCTCCAGGTACGCTACCTCGGGCTGGTACAGAATGGAGTCGGAGAAGATGTTGTGCTCGCCGGCATAGTTCATGGCATACTGCACGGCGGTCATACTTGGCACATAGCCTCGTGTCTCGCGCGGCAGGTAGGGGAAGATCTCCCAGAATGTCTTTTTACCTCCCCCTGCGCGGCGGATAGCCTTGTTCACGTTGCCCTGCCCACAGTTATAGGCGGCAAGCGCGAGTTCCCAATCGCCATAGTAATTGTGCAGGCGGCGCAGAAAGCGCATGGCGGCTTCCGTTGATTTCTCCGGGTCCAGGCGCTCATCAATGTACTGGGTCTGGTGCAGGCCGTACTCGCGTCCGGTAGGCTTCATGAACTGCCACAGGCCGGCCGCCCCCACAGGGCTTTGCGCCAGCGGGTTTAACCCAGACTCCACAATGGCCAGGTACTTTAGCTCATCCGGCATGTTGTGCTTCTTGAGGTATTTCTCAAAAAGGGGAAAGTACACGTTCTCGCGCGTGAGCATCGTGCGCGTATACTTGCGGTTGCGGATGGTGAAGTAATCGATAAAATTCCTTACGTAGTCGTTGAACACCAGCGGGATGTCCGATTCGATGCAGCTAAGTCTGTCGGCGATCACGTCGTTGGGCTCGTTTGGAATTACCTCCACCAGGAGTGCCAGCTCTTCCGGCGTTAGCACGGAGACGGTGGTGGTGTCGGTCTGCTGCAGTTTAACCGGGTCGGCTGCAGCCAGTGCGAGCGAGTCTTTGGTGGGCGCGTCAAGCAAACGGCTATGGCCGAGAGCACTGGCGTCAGATGTCCAGATGCTGCCAGCCATAGCCGCAAGCAATGTAAAGAATTTGCTGTAAGTCATGTCAAGGTTTATGCTTCAACGGTTATCTTGTCCAGGATGTAATTTGAGAAAGCAAGCAGCTGCGGCTCCTCAAATGAGCGGGTCATTAACTGCAACCCGATGGACAGGCCGTTGGCATCGCGACCAACCGGAATAGAGATGGCTGGTACGCCGGCAAGTGAGGCCTGAACCGTAAAGATATCGGCCAGGTACATGGCCAACGGGTTTGCTGTGTTTTCTCCTATTTTAAAAGCGGTAGTAGGAGCGGTAGGCAATATAAGGAAATCATATTGCTGAAGCAACTCGTCGGTTTTCTCTTTAATCAGGCGCCTCACTTTCTGCGCCTTGGTATAGTAAGCGTCATAGTAGTCTGCGCTGAGCACAAACGTACCAAGTACGATACGGCGCTGCACTTCCAGGCCAAAGCCTTCGGCTCTTGTCTTTTTGTACAACGATGTAGGGTCGGTAACATTGTCTGAGCGGTAGCCATACTTCACGCCGTCGTAGCGGCCGAGGTTAGAGCTCGCCTCCGCGGTGGTCAGGATGTAGTAGGTCGGTACCATGTAGTCGAGGTAGGGGAACTCCACAGCCTCTACTTCATGGCCTGCATCGCGCAGCATGTCCTTTACGCCAAGTATGGCGTCTTTTACTTCTGATTCAAGGCCCTCGCGCTCAAAGCAGTCGCGGATGTACCCTATCTTATACTTCTTGTCTGTCTGCAGTAGCTCGCTGTAAGCGGGCACCTCGCGCTGGCTGGCGGTGCTGTCCATGCCATCCTGCCCGGCAATTACCTCCAGCAGCAGAGCGGCATCGTCCACGCTCTTGGTGATCAGGCCAACCTGGTCAAAAGAAGAGGCATAGGCGATGAGGCCGTAGCGGGAAATGCGGGAGTAAGTGGGCTTCAGGCCGATTACGCCGCAAAACGAGGCTGGCTGGCGTACGGAGCCGCCTGTGTCTGAGCCAATGGAGGCAAGGCAGAGGTCTGCCTGCACGGCCACGGCCGAGCCACCCGAAGAGCCGCCCGGTACGCGGGCATGGTCGTCGGCGTTCAGTACGTTACCGAAGGAGGAGTTCTCGTTTGAGGCACCCATGGCAAACTCGTCGCAGTTCTGGCGACCGATGATGATGGCGTCCTCTTGCAGCAGGCGCTGCACCGCCGTGGCAGTGTAGAGCGACTTAAAGCCGTTCAGGATCTGGCTGGATGCCTGCAGGCTGTGGCCTTCGTAGGCCAGCACGTCTTTTATGCCTATTACCATGCCCGCCAGCTTGCCCGCTGTTCCGTTGGCTAACTTCTGATCGACGGCATTGGCCTGCGCCAGTGCCTCTTCTTCAAAAATTTCCAGAAAAGCGTTTAAGTTGGCTTTCTCTTTTATGTTATGGAGATACTGCTCCACCAGTTGCCTGCACGAAACCTGGCCACTGGCTATGTCCGTGCGGATGTCACGTAGCGAATTATACTGTCTCAATCTTTTTTGGACTTAGGATCGTCTTTGATGGATTGCTCTAGTTCGTGTTTTATTTCGTTTGTTGCGTCTTTAAACTCCCGGATGCCGCGGCCCAGGGAACGGGCAACGCCGGGTATCTTGTCGGCACCAAACAACAAAAGAAATGCGGCCATAATGACCATCATTTCTCCTCCCCCCAGATCCCCCAGGAAAAGGAAAACGGTGTTAAGGTACATAGGGTGACCTTACAATATGTCAGTCAGTACTACTTGGTAGTGCTATCGTCCTTTACAGAGGTTTCGATATCGCTCTTAATCTCTTTGGTGGCGTCCTTAAACTCCCGGATGCCGCGGCCCATGCCTCTAGCTAGCTCAGGAATACGCTTCGCGCCGAAAAGCAGCAGAATCGCGAAAAGAATCAGGATAACTTCTGTACCGCCTAAGCCTCCAATGAATAAGAAAATGTTGGTGATACCCATGTCTTTAAATGTTTAAAGTGTGCTACAAAATTAGGGTTAATATTTTAAATAAACCCACAACAGCCGGGATAAGTTTAAAATGCCTGAAAGTTGACGCTGACGCGTCGCTTATGCCAA